>CAWDNA010000008.1:0-241179 GCA_963803565.1 uncultured Solirubrobacteraceae bacterium | reverse complement strand
CGACGAGCAGGTCCTTGGCCGGCTCGGTGAGCTCCAGCTGCAGCTCGCGCTCGGCCATCGACTCGCGGATGCGCAGCAGCAGGAGCTCGACGATCTGCTTGATCTCCTCCTTCTGCAGCTTGTGAAAGACGATCACGTCGTCGATCCGGTTGAGGAACTCGGGGCGGAACACCTTCTTCAGCTCGCCCATGATCCGGTTCTTCATGTCCTCGTATGTGATGCCCGTCTCGTCGTCGGAGACCGCGAAGCCCAGCGGCGTGTTGCGCGCGATCTCCGCGGCGCCGATGTTCGAGGTCATGATCACGATCGCGTGCCTGAAGTCGACGGTCCGTCCCTGGGCGTCGGTCAGCCGGCCGTCCTCGAGGATCTGCAGCAGGATGTTGAACACGTCGGGGTGGGCCTTCTCGATCTCGTCGAGCAGCAGCACGCTGTAGGGCTTGCGCCGCACGGCCTCGGTCAGCTGGCCGCCCTCGTCGTAGCCGATGTAGCCCGGGGGCGAGCCGACGAGCCGCGACACCGCGTGCTTCTCCATGTACTCGGACATGTCGATCCTGATCAGCGCGTCGTCGTCGCCGAACAGGAACTCGGCGAGCGTGCGCGCCAGCTCCGTCTTGCCCACACCCGAGGGGCCGAGGAAGATGAACGACCCTGTCGGGCGCTTGGGGTCCTTCAGGCCCGCGCGCGAGCGCCGGATCGCCTTCGAGATGACCTCGATCGCCGGGTGCTGGCCGATCACGCGCTTGTGCAGTTCGTCCTCCATGCGCATCAGCTTCTGCGTCTCGGCCTCGGTCAGCTTGAACACCGGGATGCCCGTCCACATCGAGACGATGTCGGCGATCTCCTCTTCGCCGATCGACGGGCGCTCGCCCGACTCGCCGGATTCCCACGCCTGCTCGAGCTCGCGTTTCTTGTTGGTCAGCTTGCGCTCCTTGTCGCGCAGCGCCGCGGCCTTCTCGAACTCCTGAGCCTCGATCGCGGCCTCCTTCTCACGACGCGTGCTCTCGACTTCGCTCTCGAGCTCGCGGTTGGCCGGCGGTGAGGTCATCGACTTGATCCGCATCCGCGAGGCGGCCTCGTCGATCAGGTCGATTGCCTTGTCGGGCAGGAAGCGGTCGGAGATGTAGCGGCTGGCGAGTTCGCCCGCCGCGCGCAGCGCCTCGTCGGTGATCTGGACCTTGTGGTGCTGCTCATAGCGGTCGCGCAGGCCCCGGAGGATCTCCACCGTCTGGTCGATCGTGGGCTCCTCCACGCGGATCTGCTGGAAGCGCCGCTCGAGCGCGGAGTCGCGCTCCAGGTACTTGCGGTACTCGTCCAGCGTGGTCGCGCCGATCGTCTGCAGCTCTCCTCTGGCCAGCGCCGGCTTGAGGATCGAGGCGGCGTCGATCGCGCCCTCGGCCGCACCGGCGCCCACCAGGTTGTGAAGCTCGTCGATGAACAGGATGATGTCCCCGCGCTGGGTGATCTCCTTCATCACCTTCTTCAGCCGCTCCTCGAACTCGCCGCGGTACTTCGAGCCGGCCACCAGCGCGGCCAGGTCGAGCGTGTAGATCTGCTTGTTCTTGAGCAGCTCGGGCACGTCGGAGCTGGTGATCCGCTGGGCCAGGCCCTCGACCACGGCGGTCTTGCCCACGCCGGGCTCGCCGACCAGCACGGGGTTGTTCTTGGTGCGGCGCGAGAGGATCTGCATGATGCGCTCGATCTCGGTCTCGCGCCCGACGCACGGGTCGAGCTTGCCATCGGCGGCCAGCTTGGTGAGGTTGCGGCCGAACTGGTCGAGCAGCTTGGAGGACTTCTTGCCCTCGCCGGGCGCCGCGCTCGCACCCGAGCCCGAGCCGCCGGACTGGCCCTGACGGCGGCCGCCGGGACCGGAGAGCATGCGGATCACCTCGTTGCGGATCTTCTCCGAGTCGGCGTCGAAATCGAGCAGGATGCGCGCGGCCACGCCCTCGTTCTCGCGCACGAGCCCGAGCAGGATGTGCTCGGTGCCGATGTAGTTGTGCCCCAGGCTCAGCGCCTCGCGCAGCGCGAGCTCGAGTACCTTCTTCGCGCGCGGCGTGAACGGAATCTGTCCCGAGGTCACCTCCTCGCCGGAGCCCACGATGCGCACCACCTGCGCGCGCACGCGCTCGACGGTGATGTCGAGGCTCTCCAGCACGCGCGCCGCGAGACCCTCCTCCTCACGCAGCAGCCCGAGGAGGATGTGCTCGGTGCCGATGTAGTTGTGCTTGAGCGTTCGCGCCTCCTCCTGCGCGAGAACGACCACCTGCCGGGCCCGTTCTGTGAATCGCTCGAACATGGTGGGATTCCTTCCTGCTGGACGGTGCCTCAAGGAGCTGTGTGGTCTGGATGACGCCTTGGGAGCAGTCTACCAATCGGTCAGCCTGCCCTATCGGGGGTAATCGGCAGGGGGGGTGTCCTGCTTGATCTTCGGGCGCATCGTCGACCTTCCTGCAGTCTGGCAGCATCTCGTCCGGCCCTCGCGCAGGGGCGGAGGGCTCGGTCGCGCAGGGGCGAAGGGCTCAGTCGCGCATCGCCGGAAACAGCACGACCTCGCGGATCGAGTCGCGTCCGGTCAGCAGCATCACCAGCCGATCGATGCCCACGCCGACCCCTCCGGCGGGGGGCATCCCCTGCTCGAGGGCCTCGATGAACGGGGCGTCGTAGGGCATCGTCTCGGCGGCGCCGAGGTCCTGCAGCCGATCCTGTTTCGCGAAGCGCTCGCGCTGCACGTCGGGGTCGACGAGCTCGCTGAAGGCGTTGGCGATCTCCATGCCGCCCGCGAACGCCTCCCAGCGCTCGACCAGGCCCGCCTTGCTGCGGTGCTCGCGCGCGAGCGGCGAGATCTCGAGCGGGTAGTCGAGCACGAAGGTCGGCTCGCGCAGCGTCGGCTCGACGTACTTGGAGAAGAGATCATCCGCCAGCTGCGGCCAGATGAGGTCGTTGGTGGGCACCTCCAAGCCGCGCCCGGCGATCGCCGCCGCGAGCTCCTCGGCGTCGGGATGCGCCAGCACTTCGATTCCGGTCGCACCCTCGATCGCCTCCGCGAAGCAGACCCGCCGCCACGGCGAGGAGAAGTCGAGCTCGCCGGCGTAGTCGATCGCCGCGGCAGCTCGCCGTGTGAGCCCTTCCAGCCGGAGCGCCTCGTCCTCGTAGTCGGCGTAGGCCTCATACCACTCGACCATCGTGAACTCCGGGTTGTGCTTGGTGGAGACGCCCTCGTTGCGGAAGTCCTTGCCGAGCTCATACACGCGCTCGAGGCCGCCGACGATCAGGCGCTTGAGATAGAGCTCGGTCGCGATCCGCAGATACAGATCGCGGTCGAGCTCGTTGTGGTGGGTCGTGAACGGGCGCGCCAGGGCGCCGCCGTAGAGCGGCTGCAGCACCGGCGTCTCGACCTCGATGAAGCCGTTCTCATCGAGATAAGAGCGGACCGCCGAGACGATGCGCGCGCGGTCGACGAACAGCTGGCGTGCCTCCCCGCTGGCGATCAGGTCGAGCTCGCGCCGGCGATAGCGGGTCTCGACGTCGCTGAGCCCGTGGTGCATGTCGGGAGGCGGGCGCAGCGCCTTGCCGAGCACCTGGAAGCGGTCCACCCTCAAGGACAGCTCCCCCCTGCGGCTGCGCAGCACGGCGCCGTCGACGCCGATCAGATCGCCGATGTCGAGCGAGACGATCCGCCCGAAGGCATCCGCTCCCAGCACGTCGAGGCGGGCGTGCAGCTGGATCTTGCCGCTCCGGTCGACGAGGTCCAGAAAGGCTGCCTTGCCGGACTCGCGGCGGGCTGCGATGCGCCCGGCCACGCGATGCGCGTCCTCGGTCTCCTCGCCCGCGGCGAGGCCCGAGTAGGCCGCGAGGATGCCCTCGATCGGCTCGGCGTCGGGGAACGCGTACGGGAAGGCGGCGGCGTCGGCCTCCTGCAGTCGCCGCCGCTTCTCGCGGCGCTCGGCGATCAGCTCGGCCAGGCCGTGCCGGGTGGGTGGGTCCGACTTCCCGCTCGGCTGCTGCGCCGGGGGCCGCTCCTCGCTTCCGCTCATCGCGGCGAGCCTACTCGAGGCCGACGTCGATCTTGGTGATCTTGAGCTTGCGGGCGGGGCCGCGCGGCACCTTGACCGCCACGATCTCGTTGCGCTTGCGCCCGATCAGCGCGCGGCCCACGGGCGACTCGTTGGAGAGCTTGTGCTCGTCCGGCTTGGCCTCTGCCGAGCCCACGATCGTGTACTTGACCGACTTGCCGGTCTTCTCGTCTTTGACGTGCACCACAGAGCCGACCTGGACCACGTCGGTGGAGAGGTCCTTGGCCTGGATCACGGTCGCCATGCGCAGCTTCTCCTGCAGCTGCGCGATACGGCTCTCGAGCATGGCCTGCTCGTTCTTGGCGTCGTCGTACTCGGAGTTCTCCGAGATGTCCCCGAACTCGCGCGCCTCCTTGATGCGCTCTGCAACCTCCCGGCGCTTCGCGGTGGACAGCAGCTCGAGCTCGTCTTTGAGCTTCTTCAGTCCTTCTGGGGTGAGGATGACGTCCTTCGGCATGTGGGGTGGGCGGGGATCGACTCCGCGGGTTGGTGACTCCGTCGGCGGCACACAAAACCCCGCTGCGAGCGGGGATCTCACCGCCGGAGAGCTGCGGCGAGCGCAGCAGTATAGCGGGGCCGAAGCAGCGTTCAGCGGGGCCCTAGACGACCGTTGGCAGCGGCGCGCGCGAACGCTCGAGCAGCTCGCGCGCCTGCCCCAGGGTCGGCGTGGTCTGCAGCGATTCCTGCAGGCGCCTGGCGGCCCCGGGCTCGAGCGACAGGCGAGCTACATACCAGGGGTAGAACTTGCGCAGGTAGCGCGAGGCGCGCTCCTCGCCAAGGTGCTCCACGGCGCGGTCGATGATCCAGTAGAGCTCGGCCAGGACCTGATCGCCGGTCGGTCGCTGCTCGCGGCCTTCGAGCAGCTCGGTGAACAGCCACGGGTTGCCGAGAGCTCCGCGGGCGAGCATCAGCGCCGCCGCCCCGGTGCTCGCGATCGCCTCCCGCGCCGCGTCGGCGTCGTCCATGCCGCCCGTGAGGATCACCGGCGCGGGCAGGGACTGCACGAGGCTGGCGGCGAGCGCGTAGTCGGGCGCGCCCTTGTGATGAACGGCGGCCGAGCGCGGGTGAAAGCCGATCGCCGCGACCCCCGCCTCGGCCACGAGGCGGTGGGCGAGGTCAAAGCCGCTGCTGTCGCCGGGCCGCAGGCCGGAGCGCAGCTTGACCGTGACCGGAAGCCCGTCCTTTCCGCCCGCTCCCTCGACGGTCGCGCGGGCCACCGCGATCGCCCGCTCGGGGTCCTCCAGCAGGGCCGCCCCCGCCCCCGTCTTTCGCACCTTGGGCACCGGGCAGCCCATGTTGATGTCGATCGCATCCGCTCCGGCGGCGGCGACGTGGGCGGCCGCCGAGCGCATCGTCGCGGGGTCTTCGCCGAACAGCTGGATCGATACCGGCCCACCCGGCGCGGGCGGGCCCGGTTCGCGCTCGCGCGGATCGATGCGCAGCATCTCCCTGCAGGTGCGCTCGTTGCGGTAGTGGACGGCATGCGAGGAGACCATCTCGGAGATCGCCATCCCCGCTCCGTAGCGCTTGGCCTGCAGGCGCACGAACCAGTTCCCGATCCCCGCCAGCGGGGCGAGCAGCACCCGGTTCGGTACGCGCAGGCGCCCCAGCATCCAGGAGTCGGTCAGCGACGTCGCGGCCATCGCTCCCATTGTGGCGATCTTCAGGTGTTGCGTTCGTAGAACAGGCGCAGCCCGGTAAGGGTGAGCAGCTCGTCGACCTCGTCGATCTCCTCCGTGTAGGGCACCACCAGCGAGGACAGGCCGCCGGTGGCGACCACGTCGGTGCGCTCGCCCAGCTCGTCGTACAGCCGGCGCAGGATCGCGTCGATCGCGCCGGCGTAGCCGAAGACGACGCCCGAGCGAATCGCATCGATGGTGTTCTTGCCGATCACGCTGCGCGGCGGCGCGAGGTCGACCTTGGGCAGCCGCGCACCACGCTCTGAGAGGGCTTCCAACGATATCTCGATGCCCGTCATCAGCGCACCACCCAGGTACTCGCCGTCGCGCGAGACGACATCGAAGGTGGTCGCCGTGCCGAAGTCGACGCACACCGCCGGACCACCGAAGCGCTCGCGGATGGCGATCGCGTTGACGAGCCGATCCGCGCCGATCTCGCGCGGGTTGTCATAGCGGATCGCCATCCCGGTCTTCGTTCCCGGTCCGACCGCAAGCATCTCGTGGCCGAGATAGCGCCCCGCCATGGCCGTCCACTCGGGCTCGAGCTGGGGAACGGTGGAGGAGACGATCGATCCCTCGAGATCCTGAAATCCGTAGCCGCGCAGCTCCAGCAGGTTGCGCAGCGCGGCGCCGAGCTCGTCGGCTGTGGACTGCCGCACGGTGGCAAAGCGCCAGTGCTCGAGCAGCTCCCCGTCCCGGAAGGTCCCGAAATGGGTCTGAGTGTTCCCGACGTCGACGACGAGCAGCATCGGCGAGCATTATGCTCGGCGCGAGGATGACGGCGACTGCACCCAAGCTCTACGCGCTGCCCGGCTCGCACCCGTGCGCCGCGGTCGAAGCCGCGCTGAGACTCAAGTCGATCGACTTCCAGCGGGTGGAGCTGCTGCCGATGAGCCAGATGCTCATCGGTCCGCTGCGCTATGGCGGCACGACGGTGCCGGGCCTGCGCCTCGACGGCGAGCGCCTCGTCGGCTCACGGGCGATCATGCGCCGGCTCGACGAGCTCGTGCGCGAGCCGCCGCTGCTGCCCGCACCCGGAGAACCCGCCTATGCTCGCGTTCTCGAGATCGAGCGCTGGGGCGATGAGGTCCTGCAGAGCGTTCCGCGGCGCATCCTCGACGTGGCGTTCATGCGCCGCCCGCGGGCGATGGAGAGCTACGCCGCCGAGGCCAGACTGCCGCTTCCACCTGGGCTGCTGCGTCCCGCGATGCCCCTGACGGCGCGCATGATGGCGCTCAAGAACAAGGCCAGCGAGGAGGCCGTCCGGGCCGACCTCGCGGCGCTCCCCGCACAGCTCGAGCGAATCGACGGCTGGATCGCAGAGGGCCTGCTGGGAGGCGAGCCCCCCAACGCCGCCGACCTGCAGATCGGCAGCTCGATCCGCCTGCTGATGAGCATGGCCGACCTGCGTCCGCTGATCGAAGGCCACCCGGCCGCCCGACTCACCGGCTACTTCCCGGCGATGGTCGGAGAAGTGCCCGCCGGCGTGCTGCCCCCCGCCTGGATCGGGTAGCTGGGCGAGGCCCGGCCGGCGGCGTGGCCGCGGCGCGGCGCCGCTAGGCGTGCACGACCACGCCCCGCGGCGCGGCCCGCCGCTAGGCGTGCACGACCACGCTTCGCGTGATCGTCGCCGAGGGGCCATGTGCCGAGCTGAGCATGATCTTCACGGTCAGCGAGAGGCGGCGGTGGACGCGCAGCGCGTGCCTGGCCTTGGCCGATAGCGCCACCGCGAAGGTGACAGTGCCGGCCGGCAGTGAGGAGCGCACCGTTCGGCCCACCTGCAGCCGCGCCGGTTGCCGGGCGCTCGCCAGCGAGGCGCGCGTCGCCAGCAGCTGCAATTCCAGCCGTCCTCCGGCACCGAGCGGGGAGACCTCGATCGACCCGTGCACCGCCTGGCCGCGCTGGCCGGCCGCGAGCTTGATCGCCGTCGCCGGGCTCCCTGCGAGCAGCGAGCCCGGCGAGCTGAGGCCGCTCGATCCCGTCGGCGTCTGCGGTGCGGGCCCGGAGGAGGGCGTGCTCTGGGGGGTGGAGCCGCTCGGCGATGCTTCCGTGGTCGAGCCCGTCGTCATCGTCGTCGTGGTCGTCCCGTTCGCGTTGACGGTGACGGTGCCGGTCATTTCGGGGCCGTGGACGGTGCAGTAGAAGACGTAGGTCCTGGTTTGGAGAACGAGCATGTGCCGCTCCATTTCCTGCCGGACGCGGCCGCGGTCGTGCCGACGGGAACGCCGGCGCTGCAGGTCGGCGTGGTTGGGCCGCTACGCCATTCCACGCCGTGGGGGACTTCGGTCGGGTTGCTGAACGTCACGACCCCGTCTTCGCCCACGGTGGCCGTGGGCGGCGCCCAGCGGTGCCTCGAGCTTTCGTAGTTTTCTGCGCTGATCGTGGGACTCGTTTCCGAGCCCGCCACGGCGGGCAGCACGACGACGCCCGCTGCGAGCAGGGCGAGCGCGGGGAACAGCAGTTGCCTGGGCGATCTCACAATCCCACCCGCCTTTCTCGAAGTCCTCTCGCCGGTCGGGCCCGCGACTCCCTTGCGGCCTCACCCAGAAGACGCGCGCGCACACGGATCCTTCCCCGGCGCCTTGCGTTTGTCCGGGCGGCGCCCTGCGTTTGTCCGGGCGGCGCCCCTGCGTTTGTCCGGGCGCTACCCTCGCAGGAGGCGAGCGAGCACGACAGCCGCTGTCCGCACATGCGCACCCTGGATCCGCAGTCCCTACCCCAACACGTGGACCGCCTCTACCGCGCCGCGTGGGCGCTGTGCGGCTCGCGCGAGGACGCCGAGGACCTCGTGCAGGAGACGTTCGCACGCGGTGCTCTCGCGCCCGCGCGTGCTCCGCGGCGACGAGGAGCTCTACTACCTGATGCGCGTGCTCCGCAACACGTTCCTGACGTCCGCCGCACGGCCTCCCGTCGGCCGGTCACGGTCGCCGACGCTCGATGACAGGTCGCCGCCGCCGACCCCAAGCCATGGGCCAGCCCGAGCGGGCGCTGGAGGTCCGCGAGGTGTACGCGACGATCGCCGAGCTGCCCGAGGACTTCCGGCTGGCGCTCGTTGCGGTGGACGTGGTCGGGCTCTCCTACCGCGAGGCGGCGCGCGCCCTGCGGGTGCGCGAGGCGACGATCACGACGCGGCTGTACCGGGCCGTAAAGCAGCTCGGCGACCGGCTGGTGCTCGAGCCGGGAGGTGCGCGAGGAAGAGCTGGAGAGCGCGAACTGCGCCGCCGCCGCGCCGCACGGCGACGGAGCCGGTGTGCAGCCCTCCGCACGGCCCGAGGAGCGACCGCGGCGATCGGACGGGGGTAAGGGGAAGGAAGTCGTGGAGGCTTGCAAAGTGGGACAGAACCATGAACGAGCTATGTCCAAGAACGAATCCGAGCTCGATCGACTTCGTGCGGTCGATCGACGTGCCGGCGCCCGCCGCGCTGCACGCGTCAGCGTCGAGGCAGCTCGCGAGCCGAGCACGCGCGCGGCGGCGGGCCCGCCGCCGGCGCGCGCGCCAGCGTCGCTCGACCGGCCGCGTGCCCTCGCGCGGCGCTGGGCGCTCGGGCGGTGCCGCCGCCCTGGCGGTCGGTCGCGGTCGCGCTCGTCGTGGGCCTCTCCGGCGGGGGCGCCTCGTCTGTGTCCGTGCGCGCCGCGTCGGCGCTGACCGTGCGCCCGGCGACGATGGGGCTCCCGGCTGAGAGCCCGCAACGGCGCGCAGCTCGCCGTGGCGGTCGACGGTGTCGCGTTCCCCTATTGGGAGGACGCCTGGGCTGGCGCGCGACCGGCGCTCGCTCGGACCGCATCGGCGGGCGGACCGTGACGACGGTCTTCTACAGCGATGGCCGCGGCCGGCGGATGGGATATGCGATCGTCGCCGGCACCCCTGCGCCTCGCCTGAGCGGCGGCGTGGTCGTCTGGCGCGGGACGACGCCCTACCGGCTCCTCGACGAGGACGGCGTCCAGGTGGTCACCTGGCTGCGCGACGGCCGCCTCTGCGTCCTGTCGGGACGGGGTGTGGACTACACCGCGCTGCTGCGCCTGGCCAGCTGGAGCGGGCCTCCCGCTGCGGCCTCGCTAGCAGAGGCCCTCGGCTGCGAGCACGCCGATCGCGGCCGAGCTCGGCGAGGGCCGTGCCGGCGCCGCCGGGAAGGTTGGGCGCGCAGCGGCGTTTCGCTGTCAGAGGCCGGCCACGTGCGGGCGGCCACCCACCAGCGTTGCAAGGAGCCCCGTGATGAGCAGACGCGAGACTCAGCTTGCTGGCAGGCGCGGCATTCGCGGCCGCCGCGCTGATCCCGGCCGCGGCGTTCGGCGGCGGGCACTCCGCCGCGACCCATACGGTCACGCTCAAGGGCGTGCGCTTCCACCCCGTAGATCTGAGCATCAACCGCGGCGACACCGTCAGGTGGGTCTGGCAGGACCGCGGCATCGAACACAACGTCACGTTCAACGGATTTCACTCCCGCACGCAGACGAGCGGCTCATACAGCGTGCGCTTCGTGCGCCAGGGCACCTTCGCCTACCGCTGCACCATCCACGCCGCAGAAGGCATGCGCGGCAAGATCATCGTCCACTGATCCGAGGCCGGGCGCCCGCGCCCTGTGCGCGGGCGCTCAGGCCCCCGGCAGCCGCAGGCGCGGGCCGGCCCAGCGCACGCCCTCGTCCGGGGAGAGCGCCGCCAGCGCGTCCGCCAGGCGCCGGCCGTCGGGGGCGCGCAACGCGAAGTCCAGCTCGAGCGCGGGGATCAGCACGAAGCGGCGGCTGAGCAGCTGCTCGTGCGGCAGCGACATGCGCTCGTCGCGCAGCTCGAGCCCGCCGAGCAGCAGGATGTCTATGTCGATCGGGCGGGGGCCGTGACGGACCCCGGGATCGGCGCGTCCCAGCTCGCGCTCGAGGCGCTTGACCGCCGCCAGCAGCTCCAGCGGCGCCAGCGCGGTCCGGACCTGTACGCAGGCGTTGAGAAAGCTCGGCTGGTCGAGCACCTCGCCCACCGGATCGGTGTCGTAGGTGCACGAGCATGCGAGCACCTGCACGCCCGCCGACGGCAGCTCGTCAACCGCCGCCTGTAGCTGGGCGCGCCGGTCGCCGACGTTCGAACCCAGCCCCAGCAGCCCGACATCCGAGCGCGAGAGCGCCGCGCCGCTTCGGGCCGCCGCGCTCATGCGGGGGCCTCGCGCAAGCCGACCCGCGCGTGCAGCCGGCGCAGCGGCTTCGGCGCCCACCAGCTGCGCTCGCCGAGCGTGCCGATCAGCGCCGGGACGAGCAGCGCGCGCACGACCGTCGCGTCGATCGCGACCGCGAGCGCCGCCCCGACCCCGAGCTGCTTGATGAAGAAGATGTCCGAGGTCACGAACGCGCCGATGGCCACGCACAGCAAGAGCGCGGCGGCGGTGATCAGGCGTCCGGTGCGCTCGAGGCCGACGGCGACCGCATCGCGCGTGGCCAGGCCGTCGTCGTGCGCCTCCTTGATCCGCGCGAACAGGAACACGCCGTAGTCGGTCGAGAGGGCGAAGGCGACGACGAACAGCAGCACGAGGTTTGACTCCTCCAGCCCGCCGATCGGGGTGAAGCCGAGCAGCGAGGAGAAATGGCCCTCCTGGAAGATCAGCACGAGCAGCCCGGCCCCGACGGCGACCGTGAGAAGGTTCATGGCGAGCGCGACCAACGGCAGCACCAGCGAGCCCGTCATCAGGAACAGGAAGCCGCCGGTGACGAGCGCGAGGATCGCGAGCGCGAGCGGCGCGTGCGCGGCGATCGCCGCCTTCTGGTCGACGAACCAGGCCGTCGCCCGCCACCAGCAGCGTCGACGGAGGCGAGCGCGCGCAGCGTCGATCAGCAGCAACTGGTTCGCCGCCGGGCCCTCACCCCCGTGCGGCAGCAGTTCGATCTCCCAAGTCCCGCGACCGAGGTAGCGCGAAGGCGCTGCGACGCTCGCCTGGCCCGCAGCCGTCAGCTGCGCGCGGCGCGCGAGCGCCGCGACCAGCGCTCCGCGGCCCAGGGCGCGTGCGCGACCATCGTGATCGTCTGCGACCCGTCGACGGGGAAGTCGTGCGTGAGCGCTTCGGCGACCTGCCGCGACTCCGACGAGGCCGGCAGCACGTGCGCGTCCGCCGGCACGAGCGCCAGGCGCAGGGCCGGGAGCGCGATCGCGATCAACACCGCGGCCGTGAGGATCGCGACCGTGCCGGGGCGTCGCATCACGCCGCGTGCGAGGCGGTACCACGCTCCCCGCTGCTGAGCCGTGCGGGTGGCGTTGCGCTGCATCCACGCGGGCGCAAGGGCGTCGATGCGCGGACCGAGCGCAACCAGCACCGCGGGCAGCACGAGCAATGAGACCGAGCCCGCGGACAGGGCCACGAGCATGCCGCCGACTCCCATCGAGTACAGGAAGCGCAGCGGAAAGACGAGCAGGCAGGACAGCGCCCCGGCGACCGTGAGCGAGCTGAACAGCACGGTTCGCCCCGCGGTCCGCATCGTGCACGTGAGCGCCGCGGTGGTGCCGGCGCCGCCGGCGAGCTCTTCGCGATAGCGCGAGAGCACGAACAGGCTGTAGTCGATCCCGAGGCCGAGCCCGAGGCCGGTGACGAGGTTGACCGCGAACACCGACAGGCCGGCGAACTGGTCGATCAGCCGCAGTAGCAGGAACGTGATCACGATCGCAAAGCCGCCCACGAGCAGTGGCAGCAGCGCGGCGATCAGGCCGCGGAAGACCCAGAAGCTGAGCAGCAGCAGAATCGGGAACGCGAAGGTCTCGGCAAGCCTCAGATCGGAGGTGGTGCGCTTGTTGATTTCGCTGAAGGCCACGTCGTCGCCGCCGATCAGCACGCCGCTTCCCGCGAGCTCGGCGCGCACGTTCGCGACGGCCGCCACGGAGCGTTCGCGCGAGGCGAAGGCCGCCAGCACGACCGTCTCGCGACCGTCGCGCGAGACGAGCGCCGCCAGGTGGCTTGCGGGGTAGTCGAGCGCGCGCTGGAAGCCGGGCTGGGCCGACAGCAGGGCGGCCACCCTGGCGGCGCCCGCGGCGGCGGCCGGATCGCTGCGCACATCCCCGCCGGCGGATCCCTTTGCGCTGGGCACGAGCGCCGCCACGCCAAAGCCGGCGGACTGCCCGGTCGCGCGTTCGATCGCCCGCAGCGCCTGCTGGTTCTGGGAGGCCGGGTCCTGGAAGTCCGAGGATTCGCTCTTGAGGATCGAGACGACCGGGGTCCCCACCGCGGCGGCGAGCAGGAACAGCAGCCCTGCGCAGATCAGCACCCGGCGAGTGCGATGCGTTGCCAGCGCGCTGAGACGAGCGCTCACCGCGTGATCGTCGCAGTCTCGGGTCGCCGGCACCCCTTCACCCACAATATTATGAGTGACTGCTAACTAACTGTCAAGGAGCGTGCGCCCTGACCGGGCACCGCCGCCGGCGCTACCCCTCGGATTCCCGCCACACCTCGACCGAGACCTCCTCCACGCTCAGCGCGATCGGAGGCTCGGGCTTGGTCGCCTTCACCCACACCCCCTCGAGCGTCGTAGTCGGCGAGCAGCCGGTCGGCGATCGTGCTGCACAGCCGCTCGAGCGTCTTGTGTGAGCGCTGCTGGGCGACCAGCGCCACCAGCTGGCAGACCTCCGCGTAGTCGACCGTGTCCTCGATCGAGTCGGTCACGGTGGCGTCGGTCTCGCCGATGTCCAGCCGCAGGTCGAGCACCAGCCGCTGGCCGACCTCGCGCTCGGCCTCGCTGACGCCGTGATGGGTGTACAGCGACAGCCCGGTGATCTCGATCGTGACCGACTCGGCCGCATCCTCGCGATCCTCGTCGAGGTCGCGCCCTCGTCGTCGTCTAGCTCGTCGGAGTCGTCCCCGTGCTCCTCGCCGTCCATCGCCCGCCCAACGTAGCAGCCGCCACCGCCAGCGCCTCGCGCACCGGCGCGACCTCGTGGACGCGGAACACGCTCGCGCCGCGCTCGAACGCCAGCACGTTCGAGGCCGACGTCCCCGGCAGGCGCTGCGCCGACGTCCGGCGCGCCAGCCGGCGACGCGCGCCCAGAAAGCTCTTGCGCGAGGTTCCGATCACGAGCGGCCGGCCCAGCGTCACCAGCTCGTCCAGGCGGCGCAGCAGCTCGAGGTTGTGCGCGACCGTCTTGCCGAAGCCGATGCCCGGATCGAGCAGCACCCGCTGCTCGCTCACGCCCTCGCGCGACCGCGAACGCCAGGCGCTCCTCGCAGGAACGCCTTGACGTCGTCGACCACGTCCTCGTAGCGAGGGTCGCTCGCTGCATCGTGCGCGGCTCGCCGAGCATGTGCATCAGGCAGCACTCGGCGCCGCTGTCGGCCACCAGTCCGGCCATCTCCGGATCGGCGCGGAAGGCGGTCACGTCGTTGACGAGGCGTCGCGCCGGCCGCCGAGCGCGGCCGCGGCGACGGCACGCCTTGGAGGTGTCGATCGAGATCTGCGCGCCGGTCGCAGCCGGCGGCGATCCCCTCGATCACCGGCAGCACGCGGCGCGAGCTCCTCCGCGGCGGACACCGGCTCGGCGCCCGGCCGCGTGGACTCGCCGCCGACGTCGACGATGTCGGCGCCCTCGCGCGACGAGCGCGCGCGCGTGCGCGATCGCGGCGTCGGCGTCGAGGAAGAGCCCGCCGTCGGAGAACGAGTCCGGCGTCACGTTGACGATCGCCCATCAGGCGAAACGGCGCAGCGCCATGGCGAGCACGACGGCGGTGACGCTCAGGCTGAGCTCGGGGCGCTCTTGGTCTGGCGCGCGAAGCTCGGCCGTGCCGCCGGCGAGTCCCGGGCGGGGAATCGGTGCGCGGCGCTTCGCGCTCGGCGCGGTCGGCGGGGGCGGGCGGGCGCCGGCAGCTCGGGCTTGGCCTGCTCTTCGATCGCCGAAGACCTCCTCCTCGCTCTTGCCGGCGAGCAGCGCCAGGAACTCCTCCTTCTCGATCGTCTCGCGCTTGACGAGGATCTCGGAGATCTTCGTTGAGGTCGTGCTGATGCTCGGTGAGGATCTCCGTGGCGCGCTGTGTGCGCCGCCTCGATGATCCGCCGCACCTCGTCGTCGATCTCGCGCGCGATCTCGTCGGAGTAGTCGGGCTCGGTCGAGAACTCGCGGCCGAGGAACGGCTGGCCGTGGTCGTGGCCGAACACGCGCGGGCCGAGCTTCTCGCTCATGCCGAAGCGCATCACCATCTGCTTGGCGGTCGCGGTCACCTTCTCGATGTCGTTGGAGGCGCCGGTGGTGATCTCGCCGAAGACGAGCTCCTCGGCCGCGCGCCCGCCGAGCGTCATCGCCATCGTGTCCTCGAGCTCGGCGCGCGTGGTCAGGAAGCGGTCCTCCTGGGGCATCGAGATCGTGTAGCCGAGCGCCTGCCCGCGGGAGATGACCGAGATCTTGTGCACGGGGTCGGAGTGCTCGAGGAAGTGGCCGACGAGCGCGTGGCCCATCTCGTGGTAGGCGGTGATCAGCCGCTCTTTCTCGCTCATCACGCGCGTCTTCTTCTCGGGGCCGGCGATCACGCGCATGATCCCCTCCTCGAGCTCTTCCTGGCCGATCTCGCGCTTGCCCGTGCGAGCCGACAGCAGCGCGGCCTCGTTGATCAGGTTCGACAGGTCGGCGCCGGTGAAGCCGGGGGTCTGCCCGGCGAGCGCGTCGATGTCGATCACCTTGGCCAGCGGCTTGCCGCGCGTGTGCACCTCGAGGATCTTCGCCCGCCCCTTGCGGTCGGGGCGGTCGACGGCGATCTGGCGGTCGAAGCGGCCCGGGCGCAGCAGCGCCGGGTCGAGGATGTCGGGCCGGTTGGTGGCCGCGATCATGATGATGTTGTCCTTCGCCTCGAAGCCGTCCATCTCGACGAGCAGCTGGTTGAGCGTCTGCTCGCGCTCGTCGTGGCCGCCGCCGAGGCCCGGCGCCGCGGTGACGCCCGACGGCGTCGATCTCGTCCATGAAGATGATGCACGGGCTGTTCTGCTTGGCCTGCTCGAACAGGTCGCGCACGCGCGAGGCGCCGACGCCGACGAACATCTCGACGAAGTCCGAGCCGGAGATCGAGAAGAACGGCACGCCCGCCTCGCCGGCGACCGCGCGCGCGAGCAGCGTCTTGCCGGTGCCCGGCGGCCCGTACAGCAGCACCCCCGTCGGGATCCGCGCGCCGAGCGCCTGGAACTTCTTCGGGATTCTCGAGGAATTCCTTGATCTCGTGGAGCTCCTCGACGGCCTCGTCCACGCCGGCGACGTCGCGGAAGGTGATCTTGGGCGAGTCGGCCGACATGCGCTTGGCGCGCGACTTGCCGAACGACATCACTTTCGAGCCGCCGCCCTGGACCTGGTTCATCAGGAAGATCCAGAAGCCGAAGAAGAGGACGAACGGGATGATGTAGGTGAGCAGGCTCAGCAGCGCGCTGCTCTTTTCCGATTCGACGTTGAACTTGACCCCGGAGGTCTTTTCCAGCTGCGCCGAGCAGCTGCGGGCGCGGCCTGGTCGATGAAGCCGATTTCGTAGGTTTCTTTGTTCTTGAGCTTGACTTCGAGCGCTTTGCCCTTGTTCTTCAGCTCGACCGATTCGACTTCGCCTTTGGGCAGCTCTGAGCTGACGAGCGTCTGGTAGCTGTGCGAGCGCTTGTTGGTCGAGCTCGGGTTGACGAGTTTGACGGCGAGGAACGCCAAGCACCACGACGATCAGGATCGGGAATGCGGCGCTCTTGAAGAAACGGCTCATGGCTTGATCCTGAGGGTCGCGGGACCGTCTGAAGTCGTGGCCACAGGGCCCCTAGCGTACCATGGCAGGCCCGTCATTCCGGCGATTGTGCGATGCCTGGCGCCGGCGTCGCGCGCCTCGATCTAGCCCTCCAGCGCTGCGACGAACGGCAGGTTGCGGTGGCGCTCGGCGTAGTCGAGGCCGTAGCCGACGACGAAGCGATCGGCGATCTCGAAGCCGACGTAGCGCGTCGGCAGATCGACCTTGCGCCGCTCGGGCTTGGTCAGCAGCGCGCACACCTCGAGCGTGCGCGGATTGCGCGAGCCGAGATTGCGCATCAGGTACTGCAGCGTCAGCCCGGAATCGACGATGTCCTCGACGATCAGCACGTCGCGCCCTTCGATCGCGACGTCGAGGTCCTTGAGGATCCGCACGACCCCCGAGGAGTCCGTCGCCGAGCCGTAGGAGGCGACCGCCATGAAGTCGACCTCGACCGGGATGTCGATGAAGCGCATCAGGTCGCTCAGGAAGAACACCGCGCCCTTCAGCACGCCCACCAGCAGCAGCGACCTGCCGGCGTAGTCGCGCGAGATCTGCTCGCCGAGCTCGCCCACCCGCCGCTGCAGGTCCTCGGCGGTCACGAGCACCTCTCCCACTCCAGGCTCGATTGCGACGCGCGCAGGTGTGGCCACGACAGGGAGTCTAGTCCTCAGCCGGCGGGCAACGGGCACGGCGCGTCCCGCGCCGACCTCATCGCGGTGGCAGCCTGACCATCTCGAGCACCCCGCGCTCGATCACCGCGCCGGCGCGCCCGCCGACGTGCAGCTCCGCCCGGCCGCCACGCGCCCCGAGCGCGAGGATCTCCTCCACGCGATCGCCCGCCTGCGGGACATAGGTGCCGGCGGCGTCCTCCGCGAGGCGCACGACCACCATGCGCGCGAGCGCCGCGGGCAGCTCGGCCAGGCGCGCGATCGCGATGCTGGGCCGGCCCGCGAGCTCCTCCGCGACGAGGCCGTCGAGCAGCTCGGTCTCCTCGCGCAGCAGCGCCGCCGTCCTCAGCACGTTGGCCTCGGCCGCCGGGTGCACGGCGCGCAGCTCCGCCAGCAGCCCGTGGCGGACCCGCGTGCGTGCGTAGCGCTCGTCTCGGTTGCTCTCGTCCTCGCGCCATGCAAGCCCCCTGGCTTGGCAGTAAGCCGCGGTCTGCTCGCGGGTAACGCCGAGCAGCGGGCGGATCAGCCGACCGCCGGGGCGCTCGCCCGCCGCCATCCCGAGCAGCGCGCGCCGGCCGGGAGATGCGGCGAGCCGATAGAGAATCGTCTCGACCTGGTCGCTGGCGGTGTGTCCGGTGGCGATCAGGGCATCCCGCGACCCGGCGACGCGCTCCGCCTCGCGGTAGCGCAGATCGCGCGCCCACGCCTGCACGTTGCCGGAGGGGCCGGCGGCCGGGCCGCCCGCGCGCTCGCAGCCGCCGGGTGAAGAGCGGCCGACCTGCACGACCTCGAGCTCGACGCCGAGCCGCCGGCAGAGCGCGACGCAGTGATCGGCATCGGCGCCGGACTGCTCGCGCAGGCCGTAGTCGACGTGCAGCGCGCTCACCCTCGCCGCGCCGCACAGCGCGACCGTCACGTCCAGCAGGCAGGTCGAGTCCCGCCCCCCGGAGAGCATGGCGAGCAGCGGGCGCTCGCCCGCCAGCAGGCCGCCGCCGCGGACGGCCTCGCGGACCTCCTGCTCGATCACCGGCCTCTACGCCTTCCGCGCGGCGGTGAACAGCTCGGTCGGCTCGGAGAAGCCCTTCAGCCTCACCTCGCCGATGCGCTCGAACGCGAGCCCGTCCACTCCCGCTGCGGTGTCGACGACCGGCCGCGTCACGAGCACCTCGCCGCCGGCGGCCCGCGCCACCACGCGTGCGGCCTGGTTGACGTCGCGCCCGTAGTAGTCGCCGTCGCGGTAGAGCGCCTCGCCGTAGTGCACGCCGATCCGCGGCTGCGGATCGCTCGGCGCGATCCCCGACTTCAGATCGACCGCCCACGCCGCCAGTGCAGCCGGATCGGATGAGACCACCATCACCTCGTCGCCGAGCGACTTGATCACGCGTGCGTCGAGCGGCAGCGTATGTTCGACCACATCCACGAAGCGCTCGACGGTGCTCACGGCGGCCTCGTCGCCGCGCTCGACAGTCAGGCGCGCATATCCGGCCAGGTCCGCGAACGCGATCGCCACGCGCAGCCGACCCTCTTCGAGCGCCTCGCCGAGATCCACCTCCATGTGGCCGATCATGTCCTGCTCGACGAAGTTGGCGAGCAGGCGGCTGTGCAGGTAGTTCATGAAGGGAGCCGCGAACGGCAGCACCTCGCGCGTCAGGCCCTCCATCTCCTCGGCGATCTCGACGTTCGGCACGCCGGCGCGCATCAGCGGCTCGTGCACGTACAGGTGGATCAGGCGCACCTCCGCGTCGGCGATCTGGGCGATCACCTGGCCGTAGACACGCAGCAGCTGCAGGAACGCGGGCAGCGGGATCCCGGCGGCGAGCACCGCCGCCCCGTCCTTGAGCATCTGCAGGTCCTCGTCGGAGATCGCCTCCAGCGCCGGCTCGCCCAGCCCCATCGTGGCGTAGAGCCGCTTGATCAGCTTCGGCTCGAGGCCGCTCTCGCGCGCGGCCTCCTTGAGCGAGTAGCGCGGCCCGGAGCTGCGCAGCAGGTTTTCCAGGGGGCCGCTGGCGAGCTGGCCGTTGTCGCTCGCGCGCTTGATCTGAGCAAGCGAGTGCCCGCGCGCGCGCAGCCTGGCGATCACCCGCACATAGGCCGCGGCGGCGGGCGTCCAGCGCTCCTCATAACCCGGCACAAGCCCCTTCTCGACCCATCGGCGCACCGTCGCCGGCGAGACGCCCGCGCGCGCGGCCACGCGGGCGAGCGTGAGCTCGGCCCCATCGCTCAGGGAGTTGCCCAGCGGCGCCGGATCACCTACGGGGGCAGCCACTCAGGCGCGCGACGCCAAGGACGTTCCCATGCGCTGCAGTCTAGATGAGCACACAGCCCTGCTCTAGAGTCGCGGCCGGTGTCCGAGCACCTGGCCATCCACCTGCGCCCGACCGCGCCCCTGGCCGAGCGAGTGCTGCTGCCCGGCGATCCGGGCCGCGCCCTCGCCCTCGCCCAGGCGCTGCTTCTCGAGCCACGCATGTTCAATCACCACCGCGGCCTGTGGGGCTACACGGGCATGGCGCCCGACGGAGAGCCGCTGACGATCCAGGCCACGGGCATGGGCGGCCCCTCCGCCGCGATCGTGCTCACGGAGCTGATCGCGCTGGGCGCCTCCCGCGCGATCCGGGTGGGCACCTGCGGCGCGCTCGCGCCGGGGCTCGCGCTCGGCGAGCTCGTGATCGCGCGGGAGGCGATCTGCGCCGACGGCACATCGCGCGCACTCGGCGCCGGCGAGCGCGTGGCCGCCGACCGAGACCTCACGGACGCTCTCATCCGCCGGGCGCCCGGGGCGCGGGCCGGCACGATCCTCAGCGTGGACCTCTTCTATGAGACCGGCCCGCGTGCTGATGCGCCCGGGGCGCTGGTGATCGAGATGGAGGCGGCCGCGCTGTTCACGGTCGGCGCCGGCGCCGCTGTGCGCGTCGCCTGCATGCTGGTCGTCTCCGACACGTTCGACGCGGCCGGCGCTCGCGAGCGCATCGACGACCATGTGCTGCTGGCCGCTGCCGAAAGGATGGGCGCCGCCGCGATCGCGGCCCTGAGCGCGTGAGCGATCAGGGCTTCTCGATCAGGCCTTCTTCGTCTGCGCTGCCTTCGCCTTGCCGGTCCGCTTTCGCCCCTTGCTCGCCGCGCCCGGCCCACTGTGAGCGCTCGGTGCATCCGGGGCGCGCGCCGTGCTCGCGGCGCTCGCCGCGCGAGCTGCCGTCGGGGCGCCTGCCGCGCCCGGGGCGGCTCGATCGAGCTTCTCGGTGAGGGCCTCCAGCTGCGCCTCGATCGCGGCCAGGCGCTGACCGATCGCTTCCCTGTCCGGGCCGCCCGGCGAGAGCGTGCGATCCAGTCGGTCGACACCGTCCTCGATGCCCTCCAGCCGATGCGAGACCGAGCGCAGCCGCCGTGTCAGCCGTTCGATGTCGGCGGCTGAGGGGATGTTCAGCGCGCCCATGGCGACCTCCTGTGCCTGGGCGGCCTTCTCGCGCGCCTCGAATGCCCGCCCGATCGCGCCGGTCAGAACCGGGTTTTCCAGCAGGTCCGACAGCGCCCTGCCGAGCAGATCCTCCGTGTTGCCACCGAAACGCTCGCGCAGGCTCCTGGTGACATTGCTGGCGTCGGACATCCGCTGCTCCCTTGGAAGTCGAGGCCCGGGGGCCCGGCGGGCCCCCGGATGCTGTTCATCGGCGGTCAGCCGCAGAGGAAGGATACGGTGCAGCCATGCCCGAGCGGCTGTTCGTCTTCATCCAGATGGAGTTCCCCTGGGCGCTGGGCCCGCCGGAGGGCCGTTACCTGCTGCGCACGGAACGTAACGGCGAGCCGGAGCACGTCGTGGTGCTGGGCACGCTCGGAGCCACGCGGGCCGCGAGCGCGCTCGGCGCGCGGCGGCCGGCCGCCCTGGTCGATGCTGGCGCGAACGCGCTCGCGCGGAGGCGGGCCGGTTGCCAGGCCCGACCCCGCTCCGGTGCCGACGACGCGCGCGACGATGATCGACCCGATCTCGCTCTCGGCCGAGCAGCAGGCGCGAGCGTGGCTGGCGGACCTCGACCGCGAGCGCGACGTGCGTGCGTGCGTGGGTGTGATCAACCGCGTGCTTCACTCCCACCGCATCGCCTCGGCCGATCCCTACCTGCACGAGGTCTCCGCGGCTCAGGCGCTGGTGATCAGAGCCGGTTGGGGGAAGGGCGAGCAGGTCGCCGACGGGCGCTGGGTGCACGCACGCGAGCTGCCCTTCAGCCCACCCCGGCGGAGCCCCGCGGGCCGCCGCGCGAGGGGCGGGCGCTCGGCTGCGCTCCGTCCCCAGGAGCGCCTGGCGGCGCTCCTCGGCGGGCACAGCGCTGCCCTGCTGTGCGAGGAGCTCGCGCTGCGCGCGCGGCTCGATCTGGAGCAGGGCCGCCTCGCGCACGCCGCCCTCGAGCTCGATCACGCCTACGCCTCCGCGGTGCCGGAGCTCAAGGCCGAGGGCCGCCAGGATCTCGCCATTCGCATCGCCGAGCTCGAGCAGCTGCGCAGCGGGGTCCTCGCACAGGCGCAGGCGGCGCTGGCGGATGCCAGCGAGGGCCCCGACGAGGAGGTCGTCGCTCACGCGCTCGAGCGTCTGGAAGCGGCGCTGCGCGCGCGCACGGCCGCGGGGTTTAGTCTGCGCTGAGAATGGACCCCACCACGACCGCGATCGGGACCTGGAGCGGCGGACGCTTCATGCACTTCGGCGAGCCGCTGGAGGAGGAGCGCTTGACCGCGCTGCTGCGCCCCGGCGGGGGAATCGAGACGGTGATCACCGCCGACGTCTACGGCGCCGGCGCCGCCGATCTCGCGCTCGGCTCATCCCTGCGGGGGCTCGAGCGTGACAGCTACTGCCTGATCGGGGCGATCGGACACGACTTCTACACGGGCCGGCGCGACGGCGCCAAGGGCTTCCCCCGCTTCACCGACCCGCGACTGCGTGGACCGGAGGACTACTCCGAGTACATCCGCACGGCGACCGAGCGCAGCCTGCAGCGCTGCGGAGTCGAGCACTTCGACGTGCTGCTGCTCCACAACCCCGACCATGTCGGCTATTCGAGCGCGGCCGTGTGGGAGGGCATGCGGGCGGTACGCGAGGCCGGCCTGACGCGCCTGCTCGGCGTGGCGCCCGGTCCCGCGAACGGCTTCAGCCTGGACCTGATCGACTGCCTGGAGCGCTTCTCGGCCTTGATCGACTGGGCGATGATCATCCTCAACCCGCTCGAGCCCTGGCCCGGCGAGCTCGTGCTCGCGGCGGCCGCCGCCCACGAGGTGAGCCTGATCACGCGCGTGGTGGACTATGGCGGCATCTTCCACGACGACGTCCGTGCGGGGCACTCCTTCGCGGAGTACGACCACCGCAAGTTCCGGCCGGAGGGATGGGTGCAGGCCGGCCGCGAGAAGCTCGAGCTGATGCGCCCCTACGCCGAGCGCCACGGGCTGACGATGCTGCAGCTGGCGTGCGCATGGAACCTCGCCCAGCCGATGGTGCGCTGCGTCGCCCCCACCCTGATCCAGGAGTCCGGTCCGCACGCGCGCCCGGTCGAGGACAAGCGGGCCGAGCTTGCGCGCGTGTCGAGCGACCCGGTCCTGAGCGAGCGCGAGATCAGCGAGATCAGAGCGATTGGCGAGAACGCCGGCTGCATGGCGCTCAAGGGCGCGAGCCCCGAACACGAAGGCCCGGCGCTCGCGGACCGGTGGGCCATCGATGGCGGGCTGACGGCCGTGGCGGAGCGCTGGGGCATCGATCCCGAGCGCGACCTGCTGGCGGGTCGCGCCGTTGGCGTCGAGCAAGCGTGAGCGCGACCTAGGTGGTTGCGCGCTCCCCCAGATCCAGCGCGCGACACAGCGCCTGCAGCTCGGCGACGACGTCCCCGCTCAGGCGCACGCTCGCCAGCTCATCCAGCGGGGTGGGACCCTGAGTGATGATGGCCAGCCTCCCCCCGCGGCGTGCGTGAGCAGCGGCAGGCTCGCGACCGGGTGGACCTCGAGCGAGGAGCCGATGCACAGCAGCAGCTCCGCCTCTTCGCAGCGCCGGCGCGCCCGCGCGATCGCCTCTTCGGGGAGGAGCTCCCCGAACAGCACGACATCGGGCTTCAACGGCCGCACGCACTCCGAGCAGCGGGGCACGCCATCGCCATCGCCGGCCAGGCGGAGGCGCACCTGATCGAGCGCGACGCGCTCGCCGCAGCCCGGACACGAGCAGCTCGCGATGCTGCCGTGCACCTCGACCAGTTCGCTCGTGCCGGCCTTGCGGTGGAGCATGTCGACGTTCTGGGTGATCACCGCGTCGAGCATGCCCGCCGCCTCGAGGGCGACGAGCGCGCGGTGCGCGCCGTTGGGCAGCTTGGACTCGAGGCTGGCGAAGCGCTCTGCGTAGAAGCTCCAGAAGCGCGCGGGGTCATCGCGGAAGGCGTCGATGTGGGCGACCTGCATCGGGTCGACCTTCTCCCACAGTCCGCTGCCGCGCGTGCGGAAGTCGGGGATCCCCGATGGCACCGAGATCCCGGCTCCGGTCAGCGCCACGACCGAGCGCGCCCCGCGCACGAGCTCGGCCAGGCGTGCAATGTCCGATCGGGCGCCAGCGCCGACTGCCATGCCGTGTTCAGCTGCCCCGGAAGCTCGGCGCGCGTTTGCCGAGGAAGGCCGCTATGCCCTCCCTGGCGTCGGCGCTGGTGAAGACGGTCGCGAACGCGCGCTTCTCGGCCTCGATGCCCTCGTCGAGGTCGGCGGCGCCGGAGATGCGTTTGATCTCGGCCATCGCCAGCGGCGCCTGCGCGGCGAGCTTGTGCGCCCACTGCAGGGCCGTGTCGAGAAGTTCGTGGTCCTCGACCATGCGGTTGGCGAGACCCAGCTCGAACGCTTCGTCGGCGAGGATAGGATCGCCGATCAGGTTCATCTCGAGTGCCTTGTTCACGCCCACCAGCCGCGGCAGGCGCTGGGTGCCGCCGAAGCCGGGGATGATGCCCAGCTTGATCTCCGGCTGCCCGAACAGCGCCGAGCGTGCAGCGATGCGCACGTCGCAGGCCATCGCCAGCTCGCAGCCGCCGCCGAAGGCGAGGCCGTTGACCGCGGCGATCGTGGCGATGCCCGCGGAGCCCAGCTCGCGGAAGAGGGCGTGGGCGGAGTTGATCAGCTCGGCCCCGGAGGCTTCGTCCATCGTCGTGAAGGCCTTGATGTCCGCGCCGGCGCTGAACAGGAACGGGTTGGCCGAGGCGATCACCAGCGCGCGGACGGGCGGCTGCGATCCGCTTCGCAGGTGCGTCCACACCTTCTGCAGGTCCTCGATCACCTGCGGGGAGATCGAGTTCATCTGGCCGTTGGCCAGCCAGGCGATCGCCACGCCGTCGCCGCGCGTCTCGAGCTTGACGACCTCGGCCGGCTGCTCGGCGTCGGGCTGGGGATAGGCGTAGAAGCCCTGGCCGCTCTTCTGGCCCAGGCGGCCCTGGGCGACCAGGCGCCGCAGGATGGTCGGCGGCGCGAAGCGCTCGCCGTAGCGCTCGTGCGCGCCCTCCATCCGCTCGAGCACCGTGTCGAGTCCTTCGCTGTCGGCCTTCATGAACGGCGGCAGCAGGCCGCGACGCGGGTCCAGGCCGGCGCCCGCCATCAGGCCGAAGTCGATGTCGCGGTGCGTGGCAACCCCCTCCTCGAGCACGAGCGCGGCCTCGAGGAAGCTCTTCAGCGACAGCAGCTCGACCAGCTCCGCCACGTCCGGCTCGGCCTCGCCGGGCATGTTCGGCTCGCCCTGTGCGTCATAGAAGCCCTCGCCGCCGGTCTTGGCGCCGAGCTTGCCTTCGGCGACCAGCTTCTGCATGCCCTTGGGCACGTAGAAGCGTTCGGGTCCGTAGGAGTCCAAGAGATGCTCGGCCACGTGCATGACGGTGTCCAGGCCGAGCAGGTTGACGAGCTGGTAGGGCCCGACCGGGACCACGCCCGCGGAGCCGACACCCTCGTCGATCTTCTTGATCGAGAGACCCTTCTCCTCCTGCTCGCGCCAGATCTCCGAGATGCCGGAGTTGAGGACGCGGTTGACCACGAAGCCGGGTACCTCGGCGCAGGTGATCGGCTGCTTGCGGATCGCCTGGGCGAAGGTCAGCGCGGCGGCGACCGTCTCGGCCGACGTCTCCTCCCCCTCGACGATCTCGATCAGCGGCATCACGGCGGCTGGATAGAAGTAGTGGAAGCCGATCACCTTCTCCGGGCGCAGCGTGGCTTCGCCGATCTCGGTGATCGACAGCGAGGAGGTGTTCGAGGCGAGGATCGCGTGCCCGGGGGTGGCGGCGTCGAGCTCGGCGAAGACGCGCTGCTTGATCTCCATCCTCTCCGGCACGGCCTCGACCACGAGGTCGACCTCGCCGAAGCGCTCGTAGGATGTCGTGCCGTGGATACGCCCGAGGATCTCCGCGCTCTGCGCCTCGGCCTGCTCGGGGGTGATCTTGCCCCTCTCGGCGAGCCTGCCCACCTGCGCCGCGGTGACGCTGCGGGCCTCATCCAGACCGGCCTGCACCAGCCCGTCGTCGATGTCCTTGAGCACTACGGGTATACCCGCGGCGGCGATCGTCTGGGCGATCTGTCCGCCCATCGTCCCGGCGCCCACGACGGCGGCTTTGAACACGAACATGCCTCGGTCTCCTCTGCTGGCTTGGGGATGCGAGAGCCTAGCGCCGCGCGGGCGCGACCGCTCCGCCAGGCTTCCGGGCGGGTTGCCGGGAGCATGGGCAAGCGAATTCAGGGGTATCTGCTCCACATGCACACAAACGCAGCACGATCCATCGCCGGCGCGCGCGCCGGACTCATGAGGGCGCGACGCCGCCGCCTTCGGTCCGTCGCGGCGATTCTCGCCGCGCTCGGGCCGGCGGCGCTGGGCCTCGCGCTCGCCGCCCCCGCAGCGGCGGCCGGCGGGCCGACGGCCACGACCGGCGGCCCGCAGCAGGTGAGCTACTCCTCGGCGGTTCTCACCGGCTGGGTCGACCCCAACGGCAGGGAAACCTCCTACTACTTCCAGTGGGGACTCACGCGGGCCTACGGCGGCCAGACCGCGATCGCCGACGCCGGCACGGGCACTCGCACGGTGCAGGTAGCGCTGCCGGTCGCGGGCCTGCAGCCGCTCACCCGCTACCACTACCGGCTCGTCGCGGTCAGCGCCGCAGGCGTCTCGCAGGGATTCGACCACACGTTGCTGACCTCGAAGGTGCCGCTGTCGCTGCAGATCCTCACCTCGCCCGATCCTGTTCGCTTCGGCGGCACGGTAACGGTGGAGGGCACGCTCTCGGGGACGGAAAACGCCAACCGCGGGGTCGTCCTGCAGGCAAACTCCTTCCCCTTCACCGCCGGCTTCGTGGACCTCGGCAACGCGGAGCTGACGAGCGCGAGCGGCGGCTTCTCCTTCCCGGTCATCGGCCTCACGGTGATCACGCAATTTCGCGTGGTCACGAACACCAACCCGCCGGTGATCAGCTCGGTGGCCGCGGAGAACGTCGCGGTGAGCGTCTCCAGTCACGTCGGCCGCGCGCGGCGGCCGGGCTTCGTGCGCATCTACGGGACCGTCACCCCGGGCGAGGACGGCATGGAGGTGGGCATCCTGCGGATCGTCCACGGCCGCGGGGTGCTCGTCGGGGGCACGCTGCTGCGCCCCGACGGCGCGAACCGCTCGGCCTTCAGCTCCGAGGTGCACGCCACGGCGGGTGTCTACCGGGTGCTGGTGCGCGTCACGGGCGGCGGGCAGGTCTCGAGCTACGGCCAGCCCCTGCTGATCCGCTGAGCGGCGGCGGCAACCCCCACCGGGATGCGGCTGTGCCGGCGGCGCATGCGCCGCCGGTCGGGGCGTGCATGCACGCCCCGAGGAGGGGCCGCATGCGGCCCCTCCGGCCAACCGATCAAAGATCGGCCAGCATGCGGCATGGCAACCGGAGGAGCGTCAGCTCAAGCCGGTGCGGCCGCCGGCTCCTCCGCGCGCCGCGGAAGCAGCGTTTCGCGTGCGATGACCAGCCGCTGGATCTGTGAGGTGCCCTCGTAGAGCTGCATGATCTTCGCGTCGCGGAAGAGCTTCTCGACGGGGTACTCCTTGATGAAGCCGTAGCCACCGTAGACCTGCACGGCTTCGGTGGCCGTCTTCATCGCCGTGTCGGCCGCGAAGCGCTTGGCGTGCGATGAGACCAGCGTGTTGCGTTCGCCGTTGTCGAGCATCGCGGCGGACTTCCATGTGAGCAGGCGGGCCGCCTCGATCTCCGTGGCCATGTCCGCGATGATGAACTGGATCGCTTGGTGCATCGCGATCGGCACGCCGAACTGAACGCGTTCGCGCGAGTAGTCGGTGGCGAACTCGAACGCCGCGCGCGCGATTCCGACCGCCATCGCCGCGACGCCGGGACGCGTGCGGTCGAGTGTCATCATCGCGAGCTTGAAGCCCTTGTTTTCCTCGCCGAGCAGGTTCTCGGCCGGGACCTCGACGTCGTTGAAGGAGATCGTGGCCGTGTTGGACGCGCGCTGGCCGAGCTTGTCCTCCTTCTTGTCCACCACCACGCCCCAGTCGCGCTCGACCACGAAGGCAGAGATCCCGCGGTGCCCGGCGTCCTTGTCGGTCTTGGCGTAGACCGTGTAGTAGTCGGCGTAGCCGCCGTTGGTGATGAAGCACTTCGAGCCGTTGATCACGTACTTGTCGCCCTTCTTGACGGCAGTCGTGCGCATGCCCGAGACATCGGAGCCGGCGTCGGGCTCGGTCAGGCAGAAGGAGGCGAGCTTCGGCGCTTCGGTGAGCATCCCCAGATACTTCTTCTTGGTCTCCTCCGAGCCCCCCAGCGCGATCGGCGCGGTCGCCAGGCCGTTGCAGCCGAGCGAGGTCTGGATGCCGGAGCAGCCCCAGGAGAGCTCCTCCTCGATCAGGCAGCCCTCGAGGTAGCTCGCCCCCGCGCCGCCGTACTCCTCCTCGATGTGGGAGTTCATCAGCCCGACCTCCCAGGCCTTGCGGATGATCTCCTCCGGCCAGGTGCCGTCCCTGTCGTACTCCCAGGCGACGGGACGGATCTCCTTGACGGCGAAGTCGTGCGCCATCTCGCGCAGGGCCTTCTGCTCGTCGGTGAGCGTGAAATCGACCATTCTTGGATTCTCCTAACGGGCGGGCGCGGAAGATAGATTGACTGGTCAGTCAACGAGGCTCGTTCAGGGTAGCGGAGAGCCGGCCGATCAGCAACAATCTCCAGCGTGCAGCGCGCCATCGCGACCGTCGTGTTCGCCGTCGCCGAGAACGGGTTCAGCTTCGTGGTGTTCGGCACCGTGGCCTTCTCGCTGCTGATGTCACTGCTGTTCCTGGTCACCCGCGGGAGCGACAGCCTCTACGACCACATCGGCAGGGGCGGGCTCTCACGAGACAGCGACTACGAGGGCGGCGCGCTCGCCCCCCCGCCCGACTCCCCGGCCGAGCTCGCCGAGCGCGAGCAGGAGATTCGCCAGATGCTCAGCGCTCGCAGCGAACGCCTGGTGCGCCGAGGGCAGCCGGCGCTGGACATCGATGCCGAGGTCGCGCGGCTGCTCGAGCCCACGGGAGAGCGCGGCGCGCACGATGCCGGCCTCGTGCAGGAGGTGCGCCAGCTCGTGCTCGCGCGCAACGAAAGACGTGTCCGCCAGGGCCAGGAGCCGCTCGACGTGGACGCCGCGGTGGCGCAGACGCTGGCCGAGCTCGACCCATGAACATGACGGTGCCAAGGTCGGGTATAAACGCGCGATGAGCAACCCCCGTCTCTTTCAACTGGATGAGCTCACGATCCGGCCGGGCACGTACTTCAATCCGCACACCGAGGTCTTGATCGTCGTCGACGACTCGCCCGAGGTCGACCACGAGATCTTCGAATCGGGGGAGTTCGACGGCGCCGACTGGGTGCTCATCGCCGAGGACGCCCCGATCGACGAGCACAAGCGCGACGAGCTCGTCGAGCGCTTCCAGCTCACCCATCAGCCCGGCGGCGACCACCTCGCACGGGAAGACCTCGCGGACGCCGACGAGGACGAGGACGAGGAGGACGACGAGCTCGACGGGGTCGACGACGTGGAGGAACTCTTCCCGGAGTGATTCAGCCGCTCGGCTGCGCGCCCGGCGCGAGGCCGCTCCGCTGCAGGGCGGGAAGCAGTTGGGAGATCGGTTGCGGGTTGCTCGGCGCGAGGATCGTCTGGGGCTGGTTGAGGTCGGAGAACTGCAACGCGAGCGTGAGCGTGGCGCTGCTCAGGCCGCCGAGCGCGGCGCGTGTCTGAGTGCTCGCCGCGACGGTGAGGACCAGCGAGATCCTGCGCAGGAGGTGGTCGCCGGCGCCCGTGTAGATGTCGACGCGCGCCGCGCGAACCGAGCCTGCCAGCGCCGAGATGTTCGCCGGGGAGAGGAGCGCGCCCAGACCGCTGGCGCCGAGCCCGAGCGCCCCGCCGGCGCCGGCCAGCTTCTCCGCGTCGGCCAGGAAGCGCGCGGTGTCCAATCCCGCGAGGATGTGCGTCGTCGTCGCACCGCCGATCTCGGCCGAGCCGACGATCCGCGGATCGATCAGCCACGCCTGGGGTTCGACGCCGAGCAGCGCGAACGCCGAGCCGGGCGCGGCAGAGGATTGGCCGCGAGTGGCCTGGGCATATCCCTGCTGGAGCGCCTGCACGGTCGCGGCAGGAGCGATGAAGGAGGTTCCGGCGAGCTCGATGTAGAGCTCATCTCCGGTCGAGGTCAGTCCGGCTTGGAGGACGTGCCCGGCCGCGAGGTCCGGCGCGCTGAGGCCGATCTGCAGCGCGAAGCGGGGCAGCCGCCCGGGCCCCAGGCCCTCGAAGGGCCCCTGGAGCTGCAGGCCGAGCGCGTGCCCGGCCGCCGAGGGGCCTGCGGTGGCGAGCGAGGAGACCGCGAATGAGAGGCCGATCCGCCCGCTTTCGATCGGCTTGTGTGACCGGAAGGTCTCACTCAACAGCGCCTGTGCGCTCGGCGAGCCCCCGCCGGAGCAGGCCGTGAGCCCGCCGACGAGGATCGCCGTCGCGAGCAGCCCCAGCGCCCCGCGGCGCGCGCCGCGGCGGGCACCGCGGCGGGCACCGAGGCCCACCCGGCCCGGCCGGCGGGCGCCGATCGGAGCCTGCGCAACTACGATGCGCGAGCATGTGTTTCGGGGGCGTGCTCTCACTGAAGGCCCTGGCCGCTGCAACGTCGACTGCGGCCGCGACGGCGATCGAGCGTAGCATCCACGTCGTGAGCGCAAGGCGACTCCTCGCGCTGGCCGGAGGAGTGCTGGCCCTCTTCGGGCTGGCATCCGCGCCCGCGCCCGCCGCCCGCGGCGTCCTCGATCTGGCTCCCCTCGGGCGCCATCTGCACGCCCGCGACGCTGATCTGCACGCCCGCGACGCTGCCGGCCATGGCCCGAGCGTCGGCTCCGCGTTGCTGGCTCTGGAGCACTCCGGCGCGATCAGCGAAGCGGCCTACAGCCAGTACGCCTCCGCCGAGGCGGCGGCCAACCGCTCGCTGGGCAGGCTGAGCGGCACGCGGCGGGCCGAACTGGGCGCGGTGCTGGCCAACATCCAGGCGATCGCCGCAGCCGGCGAGCTGACCGCCTCGCGGCTGCCGGCGCTGTACCTCACGCTCGAACGCAACCGCCAGTGGTGGACGAGCGAACCAATGCTCTCGGGCGATCAGCGCCTGAGCTTTCCGCCGAGCAAGATCGTGTGGGAGCACTACCCTGGGCAGGGCATCGAGATCCAGTGGCTGGCGACCTTCGGCGAGGCCAACGGCTACTACCTCTCAAACCACGAAAACGGCAACCTGCGCCAGCTTCTCGGCGAAGTGATCCCGCTCGCCACCAAGCGCGGCGGCGGCATCGCCTGGGAGTACCTCTTCCAGTTCGACGGCGGCCTGCCGCCGTGGACGAGCGGCCTCTCCCAGGGGACCGCCCTGCAGGTGCTCGCCCGCGCCTGGTCGCGCTTCAAAGAAGCCGCCTACCTGACCGCCGCCCAGCAGGCGCTCGGCGTCTTTCAGACGCCGCCGCCGCAGGGCGTTCGCGTGCCCACACCGGCGGGAGCGCTCTACGCCGAGTACACCTACGCCCCGAACGACAAGATCCTCAACGGCTTCATCCAGGCGCTGGTCGGGCTCTACGACTACACCTCGATCACCGGGGACCCGCTCGGGCTGGCGCTGTTCGAAGCCGGCGACGCGGAGGCGCGCGCGCTGGTCCCCGACTACGACACCGGCGCCTGGTCGCGCTACGACCAGTTCGGCGAATCGAACCTCAACTACCACGAACTGCTCACAGAATTCCTGCAGCACCTCTGCCAGCGCACACGCCACGGCCCGCCGCTGGCACCCGCCGGCGCGCCGAGCAGCCCGCCGGCGGGCAGTACCGGCGAACCCGCACCGCCGTCCGCCGCGGGCGGCACGGCCGCGACCGCCGCCGTACGCGCGGGAGCGGCGCAGGCGGCGCAGCAGATCCCCGGCGATCAGATCTACTGCACGACCGCGCAGCAGTTCACCGTGGACCTGCACACACCGCCCGCCATGACGTTGCTCACGAAGACGCTCGCGGGGGGCACGCGCGCGGGCGTGCAGCTGGCGCTGTCGAAGATCTCGACGGTCACGCTCACCGTGCGGCAGGGCACGCGCGTCGTGTGGAGCACGAGCGCGACCGTCGAACACGGCGATCCGCGCCTGCTGTGGGTGACCCCGGCCGCCGGGGGCACCTTCTCGGTCACGCTCGCCGCCACCGACCTGGCCGGGAACTTCTCCACGACCAGCGGTACGATCGTCGTCCACCGCCGCTAGTCCGGCGGGCCCGCTCCTAGACTGGGCGCGAGTGACTCACACCGAGACCTGCCGACGCACGCGAGAGCCGAGATGACGCGCCTCGTGCATGCCTGGAGGGAAATGACGCCCGAGCAGCGCCTCGTGGCGATCGCGGCGGTGGCGCTGCTGCTCACGATGTTCCTGCCCTGGTACGGCCTGCAGAGCGTCAACCACCGCAGCGGCCAGATCTACTCCCACGACATCAACGCCTTCGGCGACCTGTCCTTCGTCGAGGCCGCGATCTTCCTGGTGGCCGCAGGGGTGATCGCGATCGTGCTCGCGCGCGGCGACGGGCGCGAGTTCCAGCTCCCCGGGGGCGACGGGGTGATCGTGCTGATCGCCGGCTGCTGGGCGGCGCTGCTGATCTTCTTCCGCGTCTTCAGCCGCCCGCCGGGCGGCGGCGAGCCGGTGGGGATCGAGTGGGGGTTCTTCCTCGCGTTCGTCGCCGCCGGCGCGCTCGCCTACGCGGGCTGGCGCATGCGCGCGGGCGAACGGCCCGAACCGCCGCTCACGCGGGGACGCCACTCCCGGCGCCGGCCGGCCGCAGCGCAGCCCGCCGCGGCGAGCCCCCGGGCGCCCGAGCGGAGCGCACCAGCGCCCCCGGCGCCGGAGCGCGCCGAGACCGAGCGCACGGTGCTCGCGGCGACGCCGCGCCCCCGGCGCTCCGCGCCCGTGCCCGCGCGCGAGCGCCCGCGCTACCCGCCCGCACCGTCGGAGCAGCTCTCCTTCGAGGACCCGCCCGCGAGCTCCGAGCAGTAGCCGCTCCACGGCCGCGCGAGCGCCGCGCACCTATCATTGGAGCGACGATGCCCGCACAACCCTCCCCGGGGCCAGCCTCCGTCGCCGACGTATCCGCGGGCCTGCGCGAGGTCGGCTACCTGCCGGGCGAGTCCACTGCGCTGGTGTCCTTCCTCGCCACGAAGCTCGGCAAGCCGGTCCTCGTCGAGGGCCCGGCCGGGGTGGGCAAGACCGAGCTGGCGAAGGCGCTGGCGAAGTACCTCCAGCGCGAGCTCGTGCGGCTGCAGTGCTACGAGGGGCTGGACGAGGCGAAGGCCCTGTATGAGTGGAACTACCGCAAGCAGCTGCTGCGCATTCAGGCCGAGGCGTCGGGCACGGGCTGGGACGCGGTGCAGGAGGACATCTTCGGCGAGGAGTTCCTGCTCGCGCGGCCGCTGATGACGGCGATCACCTCCGAGCAGCCGGTGGTGCTGCTGATCGACGAGATCGACAAGACCGACCAGGAGTTCGAGGCGATGCTCCTCGAGGTGCTCTCGGACTTTCAGATCTCGATCCCCGAGCTCGGGCGGGTGGAGTCGCGCACCCACCCGATCGTGCTGCTGACCTCGAACAACTCGCGCGAGCTGACCGAGGCGCTCAAGCGGCGCTGCCTGTACCTCTGGCTCGACTATCCGGCGCTCGAGCACGAGCTCGAGATCGTGCGCCTGCACACGCCCGAGCTCTCCGAGACGGTGGCGCGCAGGCTGGTCGAGGTGATCGGAATGGTGCGCGCGCTCGACCTGAAGAAGCCGCCGTCGATCGCCGAGTCGATCGACTGGGCACGCGCCCTGCTGCTGCTGGGCGTCGAGGAGATCGATGCGGACACGTTCGCGGAGACGATGTCGGTGATCGTCAAGCACCGCACCGACATGGACGTTGTGGCCGAGCGGGTGGGGCTGAAGCTGCGATCGCCCGCCGATGTCGCCTGAGCGACGGGACGGACCGGAATCCGTCCCGTCCCCCGCGACTCCCGCGGCGGGCCTGCCCGCGCGGATCCTCGAACTGGGCGAGGAGCTGCGCCGCGAAGGCGTGGCGGTCGGCACCTCGGAGCTGCTCGACGCCTTCGAGGTCCTGCGCGAGATCGACTGGACGGCACAGGAGGACTTCCGCGAGGCGCTGGCCGCGACGCTCGCCAAGAGCCAGGAGGACAGGCGCGTGTTCGAGCTCGTGTTCGAGCGTTTCTTCTTCCGCGCGGTCGAGATCGCGGCCGCCCGCGAGGGGATCCGCGAGGAGGACCGCACGGCCATGGGCGAGCTCACCGAGGAGGAGCTCGACGCGCTCCGCGCCCAGATCGCGCAGGCGCTCAGGGACGGGGCGGAGGGGGCGATGCGCGATCTGGCGCGGATGGCGATCGCGGCCTTCGCCCGCCGCCAGGAGGGTTCGGGGGTGATCGGCGTCGACGTGCAGCGCATTCGCCGCGCGCTCGGACTGCGCGCCGAGCCCCAGCCGGATCTGGCGCCCGAGGATCCTCGCCGCGACGGCCTGCCGCGCGACGCCCTGCGTCGCTTCGAGGCGCTGCTGCGCCGCGAGCTCGAGCGCGCTCAGATCGAGCGCACGGGCAACCTGCCGCCGGCCCGGCCGCTGGGCGAGCTGGACCGCGCGCTCCCCTCCGGTCCGCTCGCCGACCTGGCGGCCGTCCACCGCGTGGTGGCACAGCTGCGCCGGAGGCTCGCCACGCAGGGCCTGCAGGCCCGGGGCCATCGCCGCCATGCCCAGGTCGACGTCCGCAGGACGATGCGCGCATCGCTCGAGACCGGCGGCGTGCCGGTCGTTCTCAAGTTCCGCCCGCGCCGCCCGCGCCGGCCGGAGATCTACGTTCTGTGCGACGTCTCCACGAGCGTCACCTCGGCCTCGGTGTTCTTCCTGTCGGTGCTCCACGCGCTGCACGACACGTTCCGCAAGATGCGCTCGTTCGTGTTCATCGAGCGCATCTCCGAGGTGACCGACATATTCGAACACGAGCGCAACTTCAAGACCGTGAGCGAACGGATCTCCGGCGACGCGGGTGTGGCCGACATCTCCGGCTACACCGACTACGGGCGCGTCTGGTCGGAGTTCCTGGTGCAGGTGGAGGACGACCTGCATCCACGCGCGACCGTGATCGTGCTGGGCGACGCGCGCACGAACGGGCGCGACCCGCGTGCGGATGTCTTCGCGCAGATCGCCGCGCGCGCCGGGCGCACGTTCTGGCTGAATCCGGAGCCGCGGCTGTACTGGAATTACGGCGACTCGGTGATCGCGGCCTATGAGGAGTACTGCACGGCCTTCGAGTGCTGGACGACCGCCCAGCTGGAGGACTTCGTCCGGGCGTTGACGCGGCCGCTGATCGCCTCCGCGCGCTAGCATCAGCGCGACAGCACAGCAGACACCAGGGGGGCTGGCGGGAAGGCCGGCTGAGATGGCGCTCGGGAAGCGATTCCCCCGGCGCCGACCCTTAGAACCTGTGGGGTAATGCCCGCGGAGGGAGTGACGTGCCTACAGAACTGCAATCTCGTGCCCAGCCCTCGCCCAGCAGCACGGCGGGCCGCGACGAGATCGTGCTCGAGGGCGTCAGCCGCAGCTACCGGGACCGCAGCGGCGCGCCGCTGCGAGCGCTGGCGGACATCTGGCTGCGCGCCGCCCGCGGCGAGCTGCTGGCGGTGGTCGGCCCGAGCGGCTGCGGAAAGACGACCCTGCTGGAGCTGCTCTGCGGGCTGCAGGCGCCGGACGGCGGCTCGATCGCATGCGCCCCGGCAGTGTTGATGCCCCAACGGGACCTGCTGCTGCCATGGCTGAGCGCGCTCGACAACGCCGCGCTCGCGCTGCGCATCGCGGGGCTCTCGCGTGCTCGCGCGCGTGCACGCGCGTCCGCGCTGTTCGCTGAGCTGGGGCTGGACGGCTTCCAGCAGTCGCACCCGGAGGAGCTCTCCGGCGGGATGCGCCAGCGCGTCGCCTTCCTGCGCACGCTGCTCTCGGGCAAGCAGGTCCTCTGCCTCGACGAGCCCTTCGGCGCCCTCGACGCGATCACCCGCGCCGAGATGCAGGACTGGCTCGCGCGGACGCTCGCGCGCGAGCCGCGCACGGTGGCGCTCGTGACACACGATGTCGAGGAGGCGGTCCTGCTCGCCGATCGCGTGGCCGTGCTCTCGCCCCGCCCGGGGCGGGTGATCGCCCGGCTCGAGGTCGACCTGCCCCGCCCGCGCAGCCGCTCAGACCCCGAGGTGATCGGCCTGCGCGAGCAGGCGCTCGGCGCCCTCGGCGTTGCCGCCTGGGAGCCGACGGCGTGAACAGGGCACTGCGGGCCGTGCTGCCACCGGCGCTGCTGGTGGCCGTCATGCTCGGCGGCTGGGAGGCCTATGCCCAGGGGAGCTCCACGAGCGCGTTCCTGCCGGCGCCGCACGCGATCGCGGCCGCGCTGTGGAACAACGCCGGCCTGCTGGCGGCCAACCTCAGGCTCACCGCCGAGGAGGTCGCCGTCGGCATCCTGCTCGCCCTGCTGCTGGGCTTCGTGCTCGCTGTCGCGATTCACCTGTTCGCGCCGCTGCGTCGTGCGGTGTATCCGCTGGCCATCGGCTCCCAGGCGATCCCGATCGCGGTGATCGCGCCGCTGCTGGTCTTCTGGTGGGGATTCGGCGTGCTCCCGAAGCTCGTGGTGATCGTGCTGATCTGCTTCTTCCCGGTGCTCGTCACCACGGTCGATGGCCTCGCCGCGGTCGACCCCGAGCAGCTCAAGCTGCTGCGCACGCTCGATGCCTCTCGCTGGCAGGCGTTTCGCTTCGCCGAGCTGCCGGCTGCGCTGCCGGCCGCGATCAGCGGAGCACGAATCGCGCTGACCGTCGGGGTCATCGGGGCCTACATCGCCGAGTCCCAGACCGCCACGATCGGGCCCCACGCCGGGCTCGGACACGAGATCAACGCAGACCTCGGCGCCCTGCAGACCCCCCGCGCGTACGCGGCCGCGGTGGTGCTCTTCGCCCTCGCGATCGCCTGCTTCTACGCCCTCACCCTCGCCGAGCGCCGCCTGGCTCCCTGGGCGAACCGACCGCGGGGCGAGACGCGTTGAGGGTCCTGGGCGCATCCCCGCGCGCCCTCGCGGGCACGCCTCCCGGCCGCGCCGCACGGGCAACGCCGGCGCCACGCGCGCGGCACCGACGCCTGCTCGCGGCCCTGCCGGCGCTGGCCTGCGCGATCGCCCTCGGCGCGTGCGGCGCCAAGCAGGACACGATCTCGGCCGCCGGGACCAAGCCGTTCACGGTGATGCTCGACTGGTTCCCCAACGCCGACCACGCGGCGCTCTACTCGGCGATCGCCCACGGCGACTTCCGCGCGGTCGGCCTCGACGTGCGCCCGGTCGTGCCCTCCGAATCGGCGGAACCGCTGAAGCTGCTCGCCGCCGGTAAGGTCGACATGGCCATCTCCTACGAGCCCGAGCTCCTGCTGGCGCGCGATCAGGGCCTGAAGCTGGTGTCGATCGGCGCGCTCGTGCAGCGCCCTCTGACCTCGATCATCGCGCTCCCGGGCGCCCACGTGAAGAGCGTCGCCGACCTCGCCGGCAAGCGCGTCGGGACGGCCGGCATCCCCTACCAGGCGGCCGAGCTGCGCACGGCGCTGCAGAGCGCGCACGTCAATCCGCGCAGCGTGCGCGAAGCGAACGTCGGCTTCAACCTCGTCCCCGCGATGCTCTCCGGTCAGGTGGACGCGACGCTGGGAGGCTTCTGGAACTACGAGGCGATCCAGCTGCGCCTGCTGCACAAGAACCCGACCGTGATCCCGATCGATCAGGCCGGGGTCCCCTCCTACGACGAGCTCGTGCTGGTGGTGCGCGAAGACGAGGCCCGCACTCGCGGCCAGGACCTGCGGCCGTTTCTGCAGGCGCTGACGCGCGGCGAGAACGAGGTTCGGGCCAACCCCGCCGCGGCCGCCGCGCTCTTGCTGAAGGCCAACCCGTCGCTGGAAGGCAAGCTCGAGCTGCAGTCGATCGAGCAGACGCTGCCGGCCGCGCTGCCGGCCGGGTCGGGCAAACCCTTCGGCTGGCAGGAACCGTCGGCATGGGCGACCTTCGCCGGCTGGATGTTCTCGCGGGGGCTGCTCGCCCACGACCCCAACGGCGCGCTGCCGCCGTTCACCAACGAGTTCCTGCCGGGACAGGGAATCTAGGAAGATAGGGCGATGGCGCGGATTGGACTGCTCACCGGTGGAGGGGACTGCCCCGGGTTGAACGCGGTGATCCGCGCGGCCGTGCGCCGGGGACTCGCCGAGGGCGAGCATGACTTCGTCGGCTTCCTCGGCGGCTGGGCGGGCGTGCTCGAGAACAACGCCATCGAGCTGACGCGCGAGCGCACCGCCGGCATCCTTCCGCGCGGTGGCACGATCCTCGGCACCTCGCGCGCCAATCCCTATGCCGACGGCAACGATGGCACCGCCTCGGTCCGCCGCACGCTGCAGGCGCGCGGCGTCGACGCGCTGATCCCGATCGGCGGCGATGACACGCTCGGGGTGGCTCTGCAGCTGCACCGCGACGGCGTGCCGGTCGTGGGGGTGCCGAAGACGATCGACAACGACCTCGGCGGCACCGACGTGACCTTCGGCTTTCAGACGGCCGTGCAGATCGTCACCGACGCGATCGACCGCCTGCACACGACCGCCGAGTCGCACAACCGGGTGATGATCGTCGAGGTCATGGGCCGCCACGCCGGCTGGATCGCCACGCACGCGGGAATCGCCGGCGGCGCCGACGCGATCCTCGTGCCCGAGCGCCCGTTTGACATCGAGCAGATCGTCGAGCACCTGCGCCGGCGCCACGCGCGCGGCCCGAGCTTCTCGATCGTGGTCGTGGCAGAGGGCGCGAGCTCGCGCGACGTGACCCTGCAGACGCGTCCCGGGAAGGCGACCGACGCCTTCGGGCACGAGCGCCTCGGCGGGATCGGCGTCGTGCTCGAGGGCGAGATCGAGCGCCGGACGGGGTATGAGACGCGCGTGACGATCCTCGGCCACGTGCAGCGCGGCGGGACACCAGTGGCGTTCGACCGCGTGCTCGCGACCCGCTTCGGCGTGACGGCGATGGACGCGGTGGCGGCCGGGCGCTTCGGCAGCATGGTCGCCCTGCGCGGCACGAGCATCATCGAGGTTCCGCTCGAGCAGGCGCTGCGCGAGCCCAAGCTGCTGGACCCAGAGCTGTATGAGACCGCGGAGCTGTTCTTCGGGTGAGCACGATGCGCGCCATGGCCTTCGAGGGAGTTGGCCGGCCGTTGCGCGCAGTGGAGCGTCCGATCCCCCGGCCGGGACCCGGCCAGCTGCTCGTGCGCGTGCAGGCCTGCGGCATCTGCCGCACCGATCTGCACCTGCTCGACGGCGAGGTCGAGATCGCCTCGCCGCCGCGCATCCTCGGGCACCAGATCGTCGGCACGGTCGAGCCCCCGGAGCGCTCGGGCGATGGCGGCGGCGGAGCGCGCGGGGGGGTTCCCGTGGCGATCCCGCGCAGCCGCGGCGGGTGGGCGTGCCGTGGCTCGGGTGGACCTGCGGAGAGTGCGTCTACTGCACCAGCGGGCGCGAGAACCTGTGCCCCAACGCGCGCTTCACCGGGTGCGACATCGACGGCGGGATGGCGGAGTACACGGTCGCCGACGAGCGCTACTGCTTTCCGATTCCACCCGAGTATCCCAGCGAGTCGGCGGCGCCGCTGCTGTGCGCGGGGCTGATCGGCTACCGCGCGCTGCGGATGTGCGGCGAGGCCCGGCGCGTCGGCCTCTACGGCTTCGGCGCCGCCGCCCACATCGTGGCGCAGGTCTGCGTCTGGCAGGGGCGCCGGGTGTTCGCGTTCACACGCGCTGGCGATGACGCCGCGCAGGCGTTCGCACGCGAGCTCGGAGCCGAGTGGGCGGGCGCCTCGGAGGACACCCCGCCCGAGCAGCTCGACGCGGCGATCATCTTCGCGCCGATCGGAGAGCTCGTGCCGCTCGCGCTGTGCGCGCTCGCGCCCGGCGGGACGGTCGTGTGCGGCGGCATCCACATGAGCGACATCCCCGCCTTCCCCTACAGGCTCCTGTGGGGCGAGCGGGTGCTGCGCTCGGTCGCCAACCTCACGCGCCGTGACGGCGCGGAGCTGCTCGCCCTCGCGCCGCGCGTACCCGTCGAGACGCGTATCAGCACCTACCCGCTCGAGGACGCCGCGGAAGCGCTCGAGGATCTTCGCGCCGGACGCTTCACGGGCTCGGCCGTGCTCCTGCCCTGACGGGCGTCCACGCCGCCCGCGGCGCAACGCCCCGCTGCTCGCCCCGTCGGGCCTGCCCCACCGCGGGCACGCGCCGCTGACAAGATGTTGGAACAGTTCGGCAAGGCGTTCTTGGGTGATGTATTGTCCGAGCAGCCTGTCGGCGGAGACGGAGGGAACATGGCAAGCGCCAGCCCGGAGAAGACGAAGTGGATGCGCGGGCCCTCTACACCCCTGCGCGGCGCGTTGCTCGGCCTGCTGCTCGAGCGTCCCGGCCACGGCGGGGATCTCGCAAATCGCCTCGCGGTGCGCCTCGGCGAGACCTGGCGGGTCGACACCAACGACGTCTACCGACTGCTCGAGCAGCTCGAGAACACGGGCCTGGCGGTATCTCGCGACGAGCCCAAGCGCAGCAACCAGCGGCGCACCCATCTCGTCTACCACCCCACCGAGGCGACCTCGGAGGCGCTGACGCTGTGGATGGAGACGCTGCTGCCGCGCGAGCCGGTGCGCCTGGGACTGCAGGCCAAGCTCTCGGTGGCGCGTCAGCAGGACGCCCCGCACGTGCTGATCGCGTTGAAAGCATACGAGCGCGAGTGCCTGCTGCTCGCGCACCTTGTCAGCCCGACCGACGGCGAGGCGCGCTCGTGGGCCGCCCTGTGCATGGACTGCACGCGCGACGCCGTCTATGCCCAGCTCCAGACGGAGGTCGACTGGGCGGCGCGCACGCGACGACGGATTAACGAGTTCCTGCAACGCAGCCAGTAGCGTCAAGGGGGTGCGATGACGCCGCTGCTCTCATTCCTGAACGTCAGCAAGCGCTACCCGGACGGCGGCCGCGAGGTCCTCGTGCTCGACCGGGTGTCGCTGGAGATCGACGCGGGCGTCTCGGTGGGCGTGTACGGGACGCGACGCTCGGGCAAGTCGACCCTCCTGCGCATGGCCGCCGGCATCGTGCTTGCCGACTCGGGCAGCGTCCGCTTCGACGGTCAGGACGTGGCGGCCATGACGCCCGGCGAGCGCGCACGCCTGCTGCGGGGCGCGATCGCGTTCATGGCGGCCGACGACTGGCGCGTCAACGCGGGCGAGACGGTGGTGGAGCACGTGGCCACGTCGCTCGGCAGCGAGGGCCTGACCATGCGCGAGGCCAAGCGCCGGGCGCTGCGCATCCTCGACCAGGTCGGCATGAGCGCGGCCGGCGCCCAGGAGACGACGGCCTCGCTGTCCCTGGCCGAGAGCACGCGCGTGATGCTCGCGCGCGCGCTGGCGCGAGAGCCGCGCCTTCTGGTCCTCGACGAATCGGCGCTCATGCCGAACCTCCACGAGCGCGACCGCTTCCATGCCCTGTTGCGTGCAGCGGCGCGGGAGCGGAACATGGCGCTGCTCGTTGCCTCCGAGGAAATGGCTGCCCTGCAGGGAGTCGCGGTGCTGATGTCGATCGCCGACGGCGAGCTGTGCTCGACCGAGGAGCTGGGCAACGTCGTGCGGCTTCCCGGACGCAGGGTTGCCGGCTCGGAGCATCCTGGGCAGTGAGCACGCTCGAGCTGCGCGAGGTGATCAAGCACTTTTCCGGCGGCGTGGAGACGGTCAAGGCCGTCGACGGGATCTCGCTCACCGTTGCAAGCGGGGAGTTCGTCGCCCTCTACGGGCCAAGCGGCTCGGGCAAGACGACCCTGCTGCTGCTGGCCGCCGCCCTCATCGCCCCCGACAGCGGAGCGGTCCTCTTCGACGGGCGCGACGTTGGCGGGCTCTCCGACCACGACGCCGCCCTCTACCGCCGCCGCGACGTGGGATTCGTCTTCCAGGCATTTCACCTGATGCCCCACACCTCCGCGCTCGACAATGCCACGATCAAGCTCACCGGAGGCGGATACACCCTGCGCGAGGCGCGCCGCCAGGCGCTGCCGTGGCTCGAGCGGGTCGGCCTCGGCGAGCGCGCCGAGAGCACGCCCGAGCAGCTCTCGATGGGCGAGCGCCAGCGCGTGGCGATCGCCCGGGCCCTGGTCAACGAGCCGCGCCTGCTGCTCGCCGACGAGCCGACGGGCAATCTCGACTCCACGCGCAGCCACGAGGTGCTTGCGCTGATGCGCGACATCTGCCACGAGCGGCGCATACCGGCGCTGCTGGCCACGCACGACCCCGATGCTGCCCACTTCGTCGATCGTGTCCACACGCTCCGTGACGGGCATCTGGCCGACGGACTCGATCAAGAGCCGGCGCCGACTCCATCGTGAGGAGACTCATGAACCCCCGCATCGCGGGGGTCCGCATGAGCATGCTGGTGCACCTCTACCGCTTGCGTCTGCGCTCGCACGCGGTCCAGGAGCTGCTGGCCGCCAGCGGGATCGCCGTCGGGGTCGCGTTGGTGCTCGCCGTGCTGGTGGCCAATTCGGGCCTCACCGGCTCGGCCGGAGAATTGATCCACGAGGTCGTCGGCAGCGCGCGCCTGGAGCTCGCCGCGCGCTCGAGCGAGGGGTTCGACGAAGGCCTGCTCAAGCGGATCAGGCGCCTCCCCGGCGTGCGCGCCGCCGCCGCGGTCCTGCGGGAGGACGTCGCAGTCGTCGGCCCCGCGGGCCGCCGCTCGCTGCAGCTGATCGGCGTGACGCCGGGCGTGGTGACGCTCGGCGGTCTCGGCACGCGGGTCTTCGGGCCCGGCGGGTCGCGTTTCCATGGCGGCCTCACGCTGCCGGGCACCGTCGCGGATGAGACCGGTGCCGAACCGGGCCAGCGGGTCAGCGTCCTCGCCTTCGGCGGCACGAGCGCGATCAGCGTCGGGGCGGTGCTCGACGGCTCCCGCTTCGGCGTGAGCGCCTCCAGCCCCGTGGCGGTCACGCTGCTCGCGGTCGCGCAACGGCTCACCGGGCTCCCCGGCAGGGTCACGCAGGTGCTCGTCGAGCCTCGCCCCGGCACCGAAGCGCTCGTGGCACGCGAGCTGCGCAGCGTCGCCGGCGGGCGCCTCGATGTGGTGGCGGCCGACAACGAGCTGCGCCTGCTCGAGCAGGCCGTCAAGCCGAACGACCAGTCCACGTCGCTGTTCGCGGCGATCAGCGTGATGGTGGGCTTCCTGCTGGCGCTCAACGCGATGCTGCTGACCGTGCCCGAGCGCCGGCGCTTCGTGGCCGACCTGCGGATGCAGGGCTATGACTGGCGTCAGGTTCTCGTGCTGCTCGGCTTTCAGGCGCTCGTCCTCGGGGTGAGCGCGTCGGCCGCCGGCATCGTGCTCGGAGACCTCATGTCGGGCGCCTTCTTCCACAGCGTGCCCGCCTATCTCGTCACCGCGTTCCCGATCGGCACGCAGCAGGTCCTTCACGCTGGAACGGTGCTCGTGGCGCTGAGCTGCGGCGTGCTCGCGACCGTGCTCGCCTCGCTCTCGCCGGTCTTCGACCTGCGCCCGAGCCGGCCCACCGACGCCGTGCTGCGCGACCGCGAAGGAGCAAGCGAGGTCATCACCCGGCGCACGGTGCTCGCGCTCACCCTGCTCGGCCTCGCGTCGATGGCGCTGATCGCGCTGCTCGTGCTGCTCGTGCCGAGCTTGACGATCTTCGGCGGCGTGGCGCTGGCACTGACGACGCTCTGCCTGATCCCGGGCCTGTTCGCAGCGGTCGCGCGCGCGCTGGGCTGGCTGGGCGAACGTGTCCGCAGCAGCGCGCTGATCGTGGTCGTCTCGGAGCTGCGCGCCACGACCACGCGCTCGGTGGCGCTCGCCGGCATCGCCGGCCTCGCGCTCTACGGGAGCGTCGCGATCGGAGGCGCCCGCAACGACCTCCTGCGGGGACTCGACGTCAACTTCAGCGAATACCTGCACACGGCCGACGTGTGGGTGACGACCGGCGGCAACGATCTTCAGACCAACAGCTTTCGAGCCGAAGGCGCGTCGGCGGCGATCGCCGCCGCACCGGGAATAGCATCGGTGCGCGCCTATCAGGGGGGGTTCCTCGACGTCGGAGCTCGCCGCATGTGGATCATCGCCAGGCCTCCGGGCGACAGCCCGCTGATCCCCGCCAGCCAGCTGCTGCAGGGCAGCCTCGCGCAGGCGAGCAGACGGTTGCGCGAAGGTGGATGGGTGGCGATCTCAAACGGCTTCGCCGCCGAACACCACCTGCGCGTCGGCGCGGCGCTCTCGCTGCCCACGCCGGCCGGCCCCGCACGCTTCGGCGTGGCGGCGATCACGACCAACCTCGGATGGTCGCCCGGCGCGATCATCCTCTCGACCGCCGACTACCGTCGCTACTGGCAGAGCGCGGATCCGGCTGCGCTCGAGGTGGACCTGAGACCGGGCGTCACGCCGCTTGAAGGACGCCGGGCGGTGGAGCAGGCGCTCGGCCGCCGGCCCGGATTGGGAGTCCAGACCTTCCACGAACGCCGCGCGCTCTACGCCGCGGACTCCCGCCAGGGCCTGCACGCGCTCAGCGAGATCGCCACGCTGCTGCTGATCGCGGCCGCCCTGGCCGTCGCCTCGGCGCTCAGCGCCAGCATCTGGCAGCGGCGTCCGAGGCTTGCATCGCTGAAGATCCAGGGCTACGACACCGGCCAGCTGTGGCGGGCGCTGCTGCTCGAGAGCGCGATCGTGCTCGGCGTCGGCTGCGCCGTCGGCGCTGTGACCGGCGTGCTCGGGCACGCGCTCGCCAGCCGCTGGCTGCGGCTGAGCACCGGCTTCCCCGCGCCGTTCTCGATCGACCTGGGGCAGGTGTTCCTGACCCTGGCCCTGCTCGCGGCGATCGCGCTCGCCGTGATCGCGCTGCCGGGGCTGGCCGCTGCGCGCGCCCCGGCGCGAGCGAGCTTTCAGGAATGACTAGGTAAAGGCCCTTGGGAATACAAGACTGTTCGGATGGTTGCTCCCGCCCCACGCCAGCTCGAATCCGTGGGCGCGTTCGGCGGGGTCGTGCGCCGCTACTGGCTCGGCGTCTTCCCCCATGTCAGCCGCGAGGTTCGCCGCTGGCGAGCCCGGGCCGGCGAGATACCCGACCCGGCCCTGCGCAGACTCGCCCTGAGCACGCAGCGGGCCCAGCGTGGCAACCTCGAAGGCGCAGCCGCCTTCGCGGTGCTCGTGCCGCGCGCGCAGCGGGCGCGCGTCGTCCGCGCGGCCGTCGCCTTCCAGGCGGCCTACGACTTTCTCGACGCGCTCGCCGAGCAGCCGCACGGCGATCCGGTCGCCAACTCTCACCAACTCCATCTCGCGCTCCTGACCGCGCTCAGCCCCGGCGGCGCGCACGCCGACTACTACGCGCATCGCTGCGAGGGCGGTGACGACGGCTACATCGAGCACCTCATCGACACCTGCCGCGGCGCGCTCCGCGGGCTGCCCTCCTATGCCTGTGTGGCCGAGCCGGCGCGGGGCGCGGCCGTGCGGATGGTCAGCTACCAGAGCTTCAACCACGAGGCCTGCGGCGGTCAACCCCAGGCGCTCGCCCGCTGGGCTTCGCTGCTCACCCCCCCGGGCAGCGACCTGCGCTGGTGGGAGACGGCCGCCGGCGCGGCCTCCTCGCTGTCGGTCCTGGCGCTGATCGCCGCCGCCGCCCGGCCGGACCTGAGCGCCGCCGAGGCGGGCGCGATGCAAGGCGCGTACTTCCCGTGGATCGGCGCCCTGCACGTCCTGCTCGACAGCCTGATCGACCGCGCCGAGGACCTGCGCGCCGGCCAGCACAGTCTCGTCGAGCACTACTCATCATCGGAGGAGGCCGCCGCCCGCCTGCGGCTGATCGCCGGGCGCGCGCTGCTGGCGACCGAGACGCTGCCCGCGAGCAGGCAGCACGCGATGATCCTCGCCGCCATGACGAGCTTCTACCTCTCCGAACCGCGCGCCTCGCTGCCGGTGGCGTGCGCCGCCGCCGAGCAGGTGCGCCAGGCGATGGGCTCGCTCGCCACGCCGACGATGGCGGTGTTCGGCGCGCGCCGCGCCGCCGGCCGTCTGCTCGCGCTCGCTTCTTGAAACTCAAGTATTGGACTTTCCACTTGCCCGGCGCGGCGGCCGCCGACATCATCAAGGGGCGCGACGTCGGACTCGGGCGCCGGCCAGCCTAGGTCTGCCCCTTCCGGAGTCCCGTTGTCTCGCCAGTGAGCGGGCCGGGTGCCTGGGGGGCGTCCGGCTCGCACTTTCGCTCTCTTTATGACTGCCAGTGGAATCTCGATAGAGCTGACAAGGGCGCAGGTCGGCCAGGTGGTGCGCGGCGCCGCCGAGGATGACGGCGTCTCGGGACTGCTGCGCCGCCTCAACGAGCGCGGCGAGCTCGCATCGGAATATCTCGTCCTGTCGGAGAGTCCGCGTCTCTCTCGGTCGCTGCTGCTCGGCCTGCTCGTGCTGGCCTGCTTTCCCGGCGACGGGACCTCGCTGGCGGTATCCGACGTGGCCGGGCGGCTGAGTATGAGCCCGAGTACGACGCACCGCTACATAACGACGCTGCTGCGCGTGGGGCTGCTCGAGCAGGACCCCGACACCCGCCGCTACCGCGCCGCGCTGACGGACTGAGCCGCGTCGACCGCCGCGGCCGGTCGCTCCCGGGGGCCGGGTGACGGTGTGAAGCCCGGGAGCTCGAGCACGATCCGCGCTCCCCCCTCGGGCGACTCGCCGGCCGTCACCGAGCCCCCGTGCGCGTCGGCGATCGCGCGCACGATCGCGAGCCCCAGCCCGGTCCCGCCGGAGGCGCGGTCGCGCGCGCTGTCGGTGCGATGGAAGCGGTGAAATACGCGCTCGCGCTGGTCGGCGGGGATGCCCGGGCCGTCGTCTTCCACGACGAAGCGGATGTGTCCGCGGGCGGCGCGCTCCACGCGCATGCGCACCAGGCCATGCTCGGCGGCGGTGTGATCGATCGCGTTCCCCACCAGGTTGCGCAGCGCCTGAGCGAGGCGATCGGGGTCCGCGCGCAGCGTGCCCTCGGGAACGGGCCCGAGCTCGAAGCGGCGGCGGGCGAGCAGGCTCATCCCGTCCCACAGCTCGGGCACCCAGGCCTCCAGATCGATCCACTCGACCCGCAGGAACTGCGTCTGCTCGGTCTTCGCCAGCAGCAGCAGGTCATCCACGAGCCGGCTGATGCGGGCGATCTCGGCGGCGACCAGGCGCTCGACGCGGGCCACCTCCTCGCCCGAGGGATTGCCCTGGGCTGCGAGCACTTCGAGCTGGCCGCGGATCACGGTCAGCGGGGTGCGCAGCTCGTGCGAGGCGTCGGCGACGAACGCGCGTTGGCCCGCGAACGCGTCGGTCAGCCGGTCGAGCATGTGGTTGAAGGCGTCGGCCAGCACCTTCACCTCGTCGGCCTCGGCGCCGAGGTCGCGAATGCGCGGGTGGAGGTCTCCGGCGTCCACTCGCGCGGCGACCGCGGCCATCCGCCGCAGCGGACGTGAGACGCGACTGCCGATCAGGTAGGCGCCGAGCAACGCGCCCGCGAGAGCGAGGATGCCGGCGAGGATGAACGCTCGGGCGACGCCCCGCTGGGCGCGGCCGACCGCCGCAAGCGGCTCTCCCACGCCGACGGTCACGTGCAGCCCGCCCGCCGCCGGCACCACGCGCTTGAGCAGTCGCAGATTGCCGACATCGGGGAGCGCGAGCGTCGAGAAGCCGTCACCGACCGCCAGCAGCTGCGCGGAGAGGCGGTTCTCCTCGGCCTGTTGCGGCGCGCTCTCGCCGTTGTCCGGGCGCGGCGAGCGCGAGAACAGCTCGGGCCGGTTGGTACTCGTGCCCACGCCCGGCACGAGCGCGAACAGCAGTGTCGAGCTCGCGCTGAACGGCTGGGCGCGCACATAGCGGGTGGCCGCCTCGGAGAGCTCCGAGCTCGTGCTCGCCTTCGCCAGCGTCAGGTTGTGCGCGAACTCGCGCGAATCGCCTTCGATCTCCTGATCGATCTGATGGCGCAGCTGTGTGCCCGTGCCCCGGTAGACGGCCGCGAAGGCGATCCCGGTGCAGAGGAGCGTGACCAGGGCGACCCACCCGGCCAGGCGCCAGCGCAGCCCGCCCGGAGCGAAGCGCCTGCCGGCCGGCGTCGGCGAGCTCGGCATCGCCCTCAGCTTGCGCTGCCGAGGCGATAGCCGACGGCGCGCACCGTGAAGATCGGCGCCGGGTCCCCGGGGCGGCCGAGCTTGCGGCGCAGATATCCGACGTAGACGTCCACGACGTTGGTCGCCGGATCGTGCTCGTAGCCCCACACCGAGCTGAGGATCTGCTCGCGCGTGACCACCTGGCCGTGGTGGCGCAGCAGGTACACGAGCAGCTCGAACTCGGTCGTCGACAACGCCACCGCCTGCCCGCCGCGGCGCACCTTGCGAGTCAGCAGGTCGACCTCGATGCCCTCGCCGCGCAGGCTGCTCGCCGACATCTGCGCGATCACGCGCAGCTGGGCGCGCACGCGAGCCACGAGCTCGGCCATCGAGAACGGCTTGACGAGGTAGTCCACCGCGCCCGCGTCGAGCCCCACCACCCGGTCCTCGATCTCGCCTCGGGCGGTCAGCACGATCACCGGCACGCTGGGCGTGGCCCGGCTCAGGGCGGCGAGGATCTCGAGGCCGCTGCGGCCTGGGAGCATCAGATCGAGCACGATCGCATCGAAGCCGCCTTTCAGCGCCAGACGCTCCCCCTCGATCCCGTCGAGCGCCGCCTCCACGGCAAAGCCCTCGGCCTCCAGGCCGCGCCGGACGAAGTCGACGATCCCCGGCTCGTCCTCGATCAGGAGCACCCTCGCGGTGTCGGGCTGGCGCTCGCCCTCATCGCCGAGCGGCGACGACGTCAGCGTCTCCTGCGAGTCGACGATATTGGCCACCCGACAAGCATAACCTCGACGCGCAGCCGCCTTTTCCTGCCGCAGCTTTCGATGAGCTTTCTCATCCTGCGGTTACCGGATCCTTAGTCAACATGGACACACTCATCCCATGGCTGTCGAGCAGCAGACACCGCTGTCCCTTGCTCCCTCGCCCTCGGCGTTGCCACGCGCCAGACGCCTCACGGGCGGCGGCACGACCGGCAACGAGCGCCTGAGCGCCGTCACCGGCGCCGTTCTGATCGCGCTTCTGGCCGTCATCGGCGTCACGATCATCCGTCTGCGACCACTGCTGTGGGTGCACCTGTTCGTGGGAATGCTCCTGATCGGGCCCGTCGCGCTGAAGCTCGCGAGCACCGGCTATCGATTCGCCCGCTACTACACCGGAGCTGAGAGCTACCGGCGCAAGGGGCCTCCCCCCACATGGCTGCGCGTGATCGCGCCGGTCGTGGTGCTCTCGACCGTGGCCGTGTTTGCCAGCGGGGTAGCGCTCCTGTTCGTCGGGCCGCAGTCGCGCGGCACGCTGCTGCCGATCCACAAGGTGAGCTTCATCATCTGGATCGCCTTCACCGCTCTGCACGTGCTCGCCCACCTGCCGAGCATCCCGCCGGCGCTGCGTGCCGACTACGGCCGTGCCGGCGAATGGAGCAGCGACGTGACCGGCCGCAGCGGCCGCGTCCTCTCGCTGGCGAGCGCGCTCACGGCGGGGCTCGTCCTCGCGGTGCTCGCGGTTCCCGAGTTCGGTCCCTGGCTTCACTCTTCTAGCCTCTTTCACCACCACTGAGTCGCGATGCGCATCCACACCACCCACTCCCGTGATGCTGCGCTGCGCCAGCTGCGCCGCCTCAACCTGTGGCTGATCGCCGCCAGCGTCACGCTCACGGGCGTGCTCACGGACGCTGCCGCGCACGCCTTCCCGGGCAAGACCATCAAGACATCCGCCGCGCACAGCGGGAGCAGCTCCGCCGCCCACAGCAGCTCCCGGAGCTCGACCTCGACGCAGCCGCTGCACCCCCCCGAGCAGGCGCCTCAGGCCTCCAGCGAATCGCCGACGAGCCAGGAATCGACCCCCTCGCAGGAATCCTCGCAGGCGCACGAACCGGCGCCGCCCCAGGAACCGGCCCGCGAATCGACGCCCGAAGCCAGCCACGAATCGGCGCCCGCGCCCGAAGCGAGCCACGAATCGGCGCCCGCGCCGGAAGCCAGCCACGAATCGGCGCCCGCGCCGGAAGCCAGCCACGAATCGGCGCCCGCCCCCGAACCCTCGGCCCCGGTCGTATCAGGTGGATCCTGAAATGCTCGCGCCCGCGGTCAGCCCCGAGGGGATCGTCAGCCCCGAGGGGATCGCCTCCGCGCGCTGGGAGGCGCTCGGGACGAGCGTCGTGCTGCGCCTGCGCGACGAGGCCGCGCTCGCCCCGGCGCGCGCGAGCGTCGAGCGCGAGCTCGCCGCGATCGACCGCGCGTGCAGCCGCTTCCGCAGCGACTCCGAGCTCATGCAGGTGAACGCCTGCGCGGGTCGAGCGGCCAGGGTGAGCCCCCTGCTGATCGAAGCGCTCGAGGTCGCCCTGCGCGCGGCCGAGCTGACCGACGGCGACGTCGATCCGACCGTCGGCCGCGCGCTCGAGCTCGCCGGCTACGACCGCGACTGGCGGGAGCTGCCGCCGGCGCGGCCGGGGGCCGAGCCGCGGGGCGCGCTGATTGCGCGCACGCGAAGCGGATGGCAGACCATCAGGCTCGATCGCCGCGGCTGCATGGTGCAGGTGCCCGCGGGCATCCGCCTCGACCTCGGCGCCACCGCCAAAGCGTGGGCTGCCGACCGGGCCGCGACGGCTGCCGCAGCGGCGAGCGGCTGCGGCGTGCTCGTGAGCATCGGCGGCGACATCGCCACGGCCGGCGCTGCCCCCCCGGCCGGCTGGCGCATCCGGGTGACCGACGACCACCGCAGCGACTGCTCGGCGCCCGGGCAGACCGTCTCCATCAGCAGCGGCGCTCTGGCGACCTCGAGCACGGCGGTGCGGCGCTGGAGCCACGCGGGCCACACGATGCACCACATCATCGACCCGGCGACCGGCGCGCCCGTGCGCGCGACCTGGCGCACCGTCAGCGTCGCGGCGGCGAGCTGCACGGACGCGAACATCGCCACGACGGCCGCGCTCGTGCGCGCCGACGCCGCGCCGGCATGGCTCTCCGGGCTCGGGCTGCCGGCACGATTGGTCGACTGGGAGGGCAATGTGACCGTCGTCGGGAGCTGGCCATGAGCCCGCTGTCGGCCGCCGCCGGGCCGAGCGCCTACTGGTATCTGACGCGCTCGACCGGCGCCGTGGCGCTGCTGCTGCTGACCTTCGCGATCGCCCTCGGCGTCCTCGACGTGCAGCGCTGGAGCTCGCCGCGCTGGCCGCGCTTCGTGATCGATTCGCTGCACCGCAGCGTCTCGCTGCTGGCGATGGTCTTCCTGCTCATCCACATCCTCACCTCGGTGCTGGACAGCTTTGCCTCGATTCCGCTGATCGACGCCTTCGTCCCCTTCGTCGGCTCCTATCGGCCGTTCTGGCTGGGCTTGGGCGCGGTGGCCTTCGACCTGCTCCTCGCCGTGACGATCACGAGCCTGCTGCGCCAGCGAATGGGGTTCGGGACCTGGCGTGCGATCCACTGGCTCACCTACGCGAGCTGGCCGATCGCCCTGCTGCACGGCTTCGGAACCGGCAGCGACGTCAAAAGCACCTGGCTGTTGGCGCTGAGCATCGCCTGCCTGCTGATCGTGCTTGCGAGCGTGCTCGCGCGCGTGCTCAGCGGCTGGCCGGCGAACCTCGGGGCGCGCGGCGCGGCCCTCGGGGGCGCCGGCGCCTTCTCGCTGTTCCTGCTGCTGTGGCTTCCGGGCGGGCCGCTGGGCTCGGAATGGGCTCGGCGGTCGGGCACCCCCTCGACGCTGCTGGTCCATTCCCACTCCTCTGCCGGCGCGAGCGGGAGCACGCGATGACCCCGCCGCCGAGCACGCTCAGCGAGACCGCTCCGATGGGTCCGCCCCGGCCCGCACCCGCCCTGCCGCGGCTGCTCGCGGGGATCCCGCCGCACGGGGCCATGACCCTGGCGGAACACCTCGCCGTCCACGATCAGCCGCCGCTGCTGCGTGGCCATGGACGCAGGCACGATCGCGAGCACGCGGCTGCGTTGATCGAGGAGATCGAGCACGCCGGCCTGCTCGGCCGAGGTGGGGCCGCGTTCCCGACCGCGACCAAGATGCGCGCCGTAACAGGCTCACGCGGGCGGGCGATCGTCGTGGCCAACGCCGCCGAGGGCGAGCCGGCGAGCCTCAAGGACCGCACGCTGCTCGAGACGCTGCCCCATCTCGTGCTCGACGGCGCCATTCTCGCCGCCAACGCGGTCGCCGGCGACGAGGTGATCGTCTGCGTCTGCGCGTCGGCCGACGCCGGCGCCGAGAGCATGGCGCAGGCGATCGAAGAACGTCGCTCAGACCGCTCCTACTCGGCCTTCGACCGGTCGGTGAAGCTGCATCTGACGAGCGTGCCCGACCGCTACGTGGCGGGACAGGAGTCGGCGCTGGTCAACCATCTGGGCGGCGGCCCCGCGCTGCCGACGTTCACCCCGCCGATGCCCTTCGAGCAGGGTGTCAGGCGCCGCCCGACGCTGGTCGACAACGTCGAGACGCTCGCACACATCGCGCTGATCGCCCGTCATGGAGCGCCGTGGTTCCGCGAGCTCGGAACGCCGAGCCAGCCGGGGTCGGCGCTCGTGACCCTGTCCGGTCCGATCGCGCATCCCGGCGTGTATGAGATCGAGCACGGCGCCTCCCTGACCTCGCTCATCGACGCCGCCGGCGGGGTCACCGCGCGACTGCGCGGCGCGCTCGTGGGCGGCTACGCGGGCTCCTGGATCGCCGGAGACCGCCTGCACGGCGTTGCCCTCTCAAACGAACACCTGGCCCCCCACGGCGCCTCGCTCGGAGCGGGCGTCGTGCTGCTGCTCGGAGAGCAGGCCTGCCCGGTCGCGGAAACCGCGCGCGTCGCCCGCTGGCTCGCAGGCGAGAGCGCCCACCAGTGCGGGCCCTGCGTCCATGGCCTGGACGCCCTCGCCACGACGATCGAGGAGATCGCCGGCGGGATCGCCCAGGCGCGGGTGGAGCAGCGGATCGAGCGGCTGGCCTCGCTCGTGCGCCGACGCGGCGCATGCGCCCATCCCGACGGAGCCGTCAAGCTCATCCTCAGCGCCGTCGAGGCCTTCCACAGCGAGTTCGTCGACCATGCCCGCTACGGACCGTGCGACGGATGCGCGCGCGGGCCCGAGCTGCCGCTGCCGCCCGCGCCGGCGAGCGGCGACAGCGGGGCGCGATGAGCCACCGCGTGCGCGTGAACCCGATCACCTGCGAGGCTCACGGCATGTGCGCCGAGCTGCTGCCCGAGCGGATAACGCTCGACGAGTGGGGCTATCCGATCGTCGATGAGACACCGGTGCAGGGCTCGCAGGTAGAGCACGCGCTCCGCGCCGCTCGCGCCTGCCCCACGTTCGCGCTGCTCGTCGAGCGCGAACGCAAGCGCCGCCGCGGCTAGGGCGCAGCCGCGGCCGGCACACCGCACGAGGCGGGAGGCGCGGCCGCAGCTTGGGCGCCGCCGCGGCTAGGGCATCAGCATGTGCGTGGCGGCCAGGCCGGCCCACTCGCCGTAGGCGGCGAACAGCTCCCGCACCTGCCCTTCATCGGCGCGGGCGTGAGGGTCGCCGCCGCTGAGCAGCCGGCCGACGAGCTTGAGAAGCCCCAGGTCCCCGGCCGGCAGCTGATCGTTGCGACCCTGGCCGCTCAGGGCGAGCATCTCCACCGTCCACGGCCCGATGCCGGGTATCGCGCGCAGGCGCCGCCACGTCTGCTCGTGATCTGGGCTGTGCAGGTCCACGCGCCCGCGGTCGACCTCGCGGGCGGCCCGTAGGAGCGCGCGCGTGCGCGCCGGGGCGAGGCCGAAGGAGTGCAGCAGCGCGGGTGCGGTTCTCGCCAGCGCCGCCGCCGCCGGCAGGTCAAGCAGCGTCGGTCCGACGCCGTCCTCGCCCGGCCAGCGGCGGCCGAGCGCGGCGACGATACGGCGCTCGATGGCAGCCGCGCGCTCGTACTCGATCAGCTGCTGGCAGATCGCCCACGCGAGCGCCTCGAAGGGCTCCGGGCGGCGCGCCGCGCGCAGCCACGGGCGCCGGCGGACAGAGCGGCCGATCAGCGGATCGCGCGCGTACGCTCCCACGAAGGCGCGCAGATCCTCATCGATGCCGAGCGCGAAGCGCATTCGCGCGATGCCGTATGCGGCCGCCGCGGGCGTCGCGGCGCGCGCTCCGAAGATGACGCGCTGGGGTGAGGGCTGCGCGACGCGCACGAGCACGGGCTGCTCCTCGTGATGCAGGAGACGCTCGAGCACGCCGCCGCGGCGGCGCAGCACGCCGTCCATGCCGGTCCGTCGCGGCAGCCGAAACGGGCCGGCCGGTGCGACATCCTGGCGCAGCTCGGCCAGGTGCCTCAGCGTCCCGGCCTCAGCCGCGCCCGCGCGGGCCGCCGAGCAGGTGCACGTCCACGAGCAGCGAGCGGCTGCCCACGATCTGGACGAGCTCGCCGGCTCTCGCGCCGCGGCTGCGCCCGGCGCTGCGCGCGGCGCGTCGACCCTTCGCCGGCGCCGAGGAGTTGCGGTGACGGCGGGTGACCAACCCCACGACCGCTGCTCCCGCCACGAAGCCACCGGCTGCCACCGCAGCGGCCTGCACGGCCGGCATCATCGTGGCGGCCGGGCGCCCATCGCCGGCGAGCACCCCGCTTGCGAGCCGGGCCTGCACGGCCCGGGGCTGCGGCGCGAGCACGGGCAGCACGTCGACCGCGACGGCGGCATCGGCCTCGGCGTCGCCCGTCGCCTGCGGAGCCGGTCGATCCTCGGCGGGATTCGGCTCGGCGGAGGCGCTCATCTGCTCAAGTGTAGAGCGCGTCCCAGACCGCTTCTACAGCGGGCGCTCATACACGCGGTAGCGGCGCACGATCTCTCCGCCCATGCCTTCCATGGCGCGGTTCATGGGCCTGTTGACCTCGAGGATCCAGCCCATCTCGCCGCCCTTCTGGGGCGTGCGTTCCGCCGCGTCGAAGTGCATCTGGTAGAAGCGCGCGGCAACGCCCGTGTGCTGGTAGGCGGGCTTGACGCCGAGGGCGAACACGTACACGGCATCGATCTTGCGGCGCTCGCGCAGGACGGTCAGCCAGCCGAACGGGAAGAGGCGCCCGCGCGGGCGCAGCTTGGCCAGCACCTGGTTGTAGTCCGGGAGCGTGAGCGCGGCCCCCACGACCTCGCCGGTGTCCTTCCTTTCGGCGACCATCGCCCAGTTCTCGTCGAGGATCGGCTTGAGCTTCTTGGCGTAGTGGCGAACCTCGCGCTCGGTCAGCGGGACGAAGCCCCAGTTGCGCTCCCAGGCGGCGTTGTAGACCTCCAGGAAGCGCGAGACCTCGGCCTGCAGGTCCTTCTTGCGGAAGTTCCGGCATACGATCCCGTGCTCGGACTCGAGCTTCTCGGCCGTCTCCCAGATCGCCGGATGCACCTTCTCCCGGCCGGTGATGTGCAGGCTCCACATGTACAGGTCCATCACCTTGGAGAGGCCCGCGTCGCGCTCGAGCAGCGTTTGGTAGTAGGTGTGGTGCCAGGGATTCAGGATGATCGGCGGGCGCTCGTGGCCCTCGATCATCAAGCCGCACTCGTCGTTGGTCGTGAAGCTCATCGGCCCGATCATCGTGCCCGCCCCGCGCTCGCGCAGCCACACCTCCGCGGCATCGAGCAGCGCGCACGCCGCCTCGGGGTCGTTCTCGCACTCGAACCAGCCCCACAGCCCCCAGTCGTTGCCCTGGAACTCCTGCAGGTGGCGATCGACGTGCGCGCTGATGCGCCCCACCGCCCGCCCGTCGCGCCAGGCCAGGAAGTACTGGGCCTCCGCGTGCTCGAAGAATGGGTTCTTGCGCCGATCCAGCTGCTCCTTGAGATCCATCAGCAGCGGCGCCACCCAGTTGGGCTCGTTACGATAGAGCCGCCACGGTAGCTTGATGAAGGTCGCCATTTCGCGCCGGGACTCCACCGGCCTGATGTCCACCGCCATCGCGGCGCCCACCCTATATGCCCACCTCGATCGACGTCTTCGCCAAGGTCCGCGGCCACGAGCGCGAGGAGCAGCTGCGCGCCGCGCGCGAAGGCGACCTGCTGCCCTACTTCCGCACGGTCGAGTCGCCGGCGATGCCGGTCGTGGAGATGGAAGGCCGCCCGCGGATCATGCTCGCCTCCAACAACTACCTCGGGCTCACGGGCGATGAGCGCGTCATGCGAGGAGCACGCGACGCACTCGCGCGCTACGGCACCGGCCTCACCGGCTCGCGCCTGTTGAACGGGACGACTCCCCTGCACCTGCAGCTCGAGCGCGAGCTGGCGGAGTGGATGGACACCGAGGACGCGCTCGTCTTCAGCACCGGCCACCAGGCGAACATGGGCGCGCTCGGCACGCTGCTCGACGCCGGCGACACGGTGATCGTCGACTCCGCCGACCACGCCTCGATTCTCGACGGCGTGCTGCTCTCGCGCGCCAAGATGCGCCCCTTCCGCCACAGCCGCATGGACAAGCTCGAGCGGGCTCTCAGCCGTGCCGAGACGGACGCGGGCGGCACGCTCGTGGTCGTCGACGGCGTCTTCTCGATGGAGGGCGACGTGGCGCCGCTGGTGGACATCGTCGAGCTGTGCGAGCGCTACGGTGCGCGTCTGATGGTCGATGAGGCCCATGGCGCCGGCGTGCTGGGCGCGCGCGGGGCCGGCGCGGCGGAGCTGCTCGGAGTGGAGGACCGCGTCGATCTGCGCGTGGGCACCTTCTCCAAGTCGCTGGCCGCGTGCGGCGGCTTCGTCGCGGGCCCCGCCGAGGTGATCGACTATCTGCGGATCGGCTCCCGCGCCTTCCTGTTCACGGCCTCGGGGGTGCCGGCCGCGCTCGGCGCGGCGCTCGCGGCCCTGCAGATCGTCCGCTCGGCCGAGGGCCCGCCCCTGCTGGCGGCGGTGCTCGAGAACGCGCGCTACTTCGCCGACGGCCTGCGCTCGCTCGGCTTCCGGGTGCTCGGCGGCGAGGCGGTGCGCAGCGGCCCGGGCGAGGACGCCCCGACGGTGGCGATCCTCACGCCGATCATCCCGATCGCCGTCGGCGACGACTGGAAGGCGGCGCTGCTGTGGCGAGCCCTCTATGACGAGGGCGTGTTCACCAACTGCGTGCTGCATCCCGCGGTGCCGCCCGGCGGGGCGCTGCTGCGCACGAGCGTGATGGCCACGCACGAGCAGGCGACGCTCGCGGAGGCGCTGGAGGTGTTCGCGCAGGTCAAGCGTCGCTTCGAGGACGAGCACGGGCCGCTGCCGGGCGGCGAAGCGGGCTGACGGGCGTGGCTGCGAGCGCAGCACGGACTGTCCAAATCCGCGGCGAGGACTTGTCCAAATCTTCACAAGTCCCGGCGCGCACAAAAAAGGTCGCTTCTAGCGAACGAACGGCCGGCGATGTGGTTGACCGAAAGCCCACCCTGACGTAGCTTGCAGCAGCGCTCTGCATGACCGTTCGGGGTTCGCCCCGCACAAGCCGTCGGGAGAGACTTGATGCGCCGGGCTTGGCCGCGCCGTGTCGCGGACGGGATTTCGTGCGGCCATGAAGAGCGCGTACCCGTCAACCATCAAGAGAGCACGTTGCGCCGCGGGAGCCTCGCGGCGGCAACGGGGAGAGTGCCGAATGAACGCGATAGCGACGGTTGCCCCTGCCGGTCCCCAGTACATGCGCGCCCTCGAACGCGCCAACCAGGTTCGGCTCGCTCGTGCCGAGCTCAAGCGCCGGGTGGCGATCGGCGAGATCGATGCGGCCGAGGTGATCCTCGACTGCCCGTGGGAGGCAGACAGCATGGCCGTCGCCGACCTGCTGATGAGTCAGCGACGCTGGGGGCAGACCCGCTGCCGCAAGTTCCTCGCCCAGATCCCGATGTCGGAGAAGAAGACGATCGGGTCTATGACCGAACGCCAGCGTCGCACGCTGGCGGGGATGCTCAGCTCTCAGAGCCGGGGCCGCGCCTGGAGCGCGACCCCCTTCCTAACGGACACCCTGACGAGAGCTTGACCTGCCACCAGCCGGCGAGCATCCCGATCAGGCCGAGCCGCGGGCGCACCTCCCATGCCCCGCAGCCGCCCTCGCCGAGGTCGCTGACGGGCAGTCGCGCGAACTTGTAGCGAGCGGGTTCGAGCTTCATCCGCTCGAGCTGCTCGCGCGCGCGGCGCTCGTGCTCGTCACGCGCCCGTGCCCGCGCACGCAGCTCCTGAACGCGCCCGGCGAGCTCGTCGCGCGCGCACTCGAGCTCCTCGAGGCCGAGCAGGCGGGGCCCGGCCGCCGGCGAGAGCGAAGCGTCGGGCGCGGCGATGAAGGGAAAGCGCTCCGCGAGGATCCCCGAGAGCTCGCGCTCGAGCCTTGCGATCTGCGCCCGCAACGAGCTCCTCGCCCCGCGCTCGCCGGCTCGGGCACGATCCGCCGGGAGGCTTTCGGTGGAGTCAGGGCGCCCGCGCCCGCGCCCGAGGATCGACCCGATAACCGGTGTGGCGCGATCGATCACTGACTGCTCGTACTGGGTCAAGCCAACCTCCTCCCCGTACGCGGAAGCAGGCATTCTACCAGCGGCCGATCGGGCGCGGCGACGCTCATGGGGGGCCCTCGCCTCCTGCGAGCGCGTAGCGACAGCTCCACAGCGCCTCTTCCACGTAGACCGTCGGCACGCCTCCCACCTGGACCGCGAACAGCGTCAGGCGGCGCGCGCGGGCCCGGGGCCGGTGCGCCGGCGCCAGCTCGCCGAAGAGGACCGCGAGCGCCGCGGAGCCGTCGGCGACGACCAAGCGCCCGGCCGGCAGCATCGGCGCCTCGGCGGACCTTCCCAGCGGCTCGCCTTCGCGACTGGGACGGATCCCCAGCGGGCCCTCGAGCGACTCGGCGTCGAGCGCCCACACCGGCACGCCGGTGTCGAGCAGGGCGATCAGCAGCACGTCCTCGAGCAGTCCGCCGGTGGGGAAGCCGCCGCGCAGCATCCGCTCGAGCATCGCCGCCTCGATCGGCGTGCGCAGCACGTCGGGGTCCAGGCCGATGTGGCGAAAGAAGACACGGTAGGCGGCGGGAACCGGCTCGCGGCGGACACCCACCGCCCGCGCGCCGCGGAACCTGCTCGACAGTTCGTGCAGGCGCGCCTGGATCTCCGGCGGCGAATCGGCGCCCGGCGGTCCGCCGCGGCCGAGCTGCGCCTCGGCGCTGAGCAGCCGCACCCCCGGCAGCTCCTCCTCCAGCTCGCGCGCGCGCCAGCCGATCGCCGGCTCACCCTGCCGCCAGAGCTCCGCGCGCCCGCCCGTCGGCGCCATCGCGGCGCTCAGCTCCTCGGCCCGCTCCACCCGCGGGCCCTCGCCGCAGCCACCAGCTCGCTCACCCGCGCGCGCAGCGTCGGAAGCGGTGGGCGCACGAGCAGCGCCTTGCTCTGCACCGCGCCGCCCGGATAGACGAACGTCACCTGTGGACAGCTCGCCAGCTTGTAGAGGGGAGCTAGCGCCCCGTCGCTGTCGATGCCGACCGGCAGGGTCAGCCCGCGCGTGCGCATCAGCCGCCGCAGCGGACCGCGGCTGCCCTTGATCGCAACGGCGGCGAAGCTCACGCCCGGGAACGCCGGCGCGAGCGCCTGCATGTCGCTGAGGATCCCCGGGCAGGAGCCGGCGTCCACGAACAGCGCCAGCACGAGCGGGCCCCGTTCGTAGAGCTGGCACACGTTCAGGATCTGCGCTCCGCGCACCGAGCAGGCCGGCACGCTGCCGGCCGCGCCCTGATCGGCTCGCGTCGCCACGTTGGCGTCTCCGCTGAGCTCCCCCGACGCGAGCGGCACGGCGAACGGCGCCACCTCGGCGCCCGGTTCGATGCCGGCTGCCCCGTTGGGCTTCGAGAGCACCGTGTTGAGCGTCAGCAGCACCAGGACGAGCAGCCCCAAGAGACCGACGTAGCGCCCGTAGCGGGGGACGCCGGGCACGGGCGCGTGGGGATGCTCGCCGCCCTGGCGCAGCGCGGGGCGTCCGCCGCCTGGCGGCTGCTCCTCCACGGCTGCGCGCTCAGAGCGGCTCATGCCCTGACCCGGCTCTGCGCGACCACGGCCCCCGCGACCATCCGCCCGTCCGGGCCCCCCCGCGCGAGAGCAGCTCGGCGAGGCGCCGGCGCAGGCGGGCGGGCGCATCACGACCGCCGCCTTCGGCAGCGGTGTCGGCGATCACGAGCGCCGCCGGGAGCGCCACGAGCACGCCCACCAGCGAGACGCTGAGATCGATCAGCGTGACCAGGCCGAAGTCGCGCAGCATCCTGATGTCTGACAGCACGAGCACGCCGAAGCCGGCGATCGCGGTGACCCCTGACGCCGCGACGGCGGCGCCCGTGCGGCGGTAGGTGCGGCGCAGCGCCTCGATCGTGTCGTAGCCCGCCAGGCGCTCCTGGCGGTGGCGCTCTGAGAGCAGCACGCTGAACTCCGTGGAGATCGCGATCACCAGCGCCCCCAGCGTGACCGACATCGGATTCAGCGGCACCCGCACGGCGAACAGGACCAGCGCCGACCATCCACTCGCGAGGACGATCGGCGCAAGCGGCACGAGCGCGCGTCGGCGATCGCCCCGGAAGGCGAGCAGCAGCACGAGCGCGACCGCGGCGAGACCTGCGAGCAGCGTCTGAAGGCGGCGCCAGGGGTCGGCGACGGCGGCCCCCGACTGGGCTGCCAGCACGGGCAGTCCCACGAGACTCGCGCTGAGGCCGGCCGGCGGGTGCAGCAGCGAGCGCATCTGTTCGATCAGCTGCTGCTGCTGGCCGAGACCCATCAGGCGAATGCCGAAGGCGAGCGTGGCCGCGCGCCGGTCGGCGCTGATCACGTCCTGGGAGAAGTAGGGCGGGATCGCCGCCAGCAGCGCGCTCACCTCGCCCTGGGAGAGCTTCGGCGCGGCCGCGCCGCCGGCCCCCTGCCGCTCGAACAGGCTTGGCAGCGAGAAGGCGGGGCAGATCCTGGCCTGTCCGCAGCCGTGCGTGGAGCTGTAGCCGAAGCGCCGCAGCACGCTGCTCTCGTAGGAGCTCATCCATTCGATCGCGGCGGGCCTCTCGAGGTTCTTGCCCGTGACCATCAGGTCGATTTCCCCGCCCACCCCGGTGCTCCGCTCGAGTGCGCTCAGGTTCTGCAGCGAGCTCATGCTCTGGGGAACGAGCTTGGTGATGTCGGTCTCGACATGGGTCTGCGTATCGAGGCCCCACCCGAGCGCGGCCAGCGCCAGCCCGATGCACAGCACCCGCTCCGGTCGGCGCACGGCCCCGACGAGCGCCACCTCGTTGACCAGCCGCGTGAGCGGGTTGTCCACCAGCAGCTCGCGCGCTCCCCGCCAGGCCGCGCCGAGCCAGGCGCCAGGCGCATGCGGGCTCCCGGCCGCGCCCGCAGCGGGCGCAGGCCGGCCGCGGCCGAGCGCCATCGCCGCCGCGCCGGCGCTGAGCGCGCAGAACAGCGCGATCGCGACCCCGACCGCCAGCAGCACGCCGAAACCGCGCACCATCGGCACCGGCGAGAGCGTCAGCACCAGCATCGCGGCCGCGCTCGCGGCGCAGGCCGTGGCGATCGTCGGCGCGCCGGCGGCGGCAGCGCGCGCGATCAGCTCGGCGCGATCGGCCGTCGTGCCCGAGCGGTCGGACTGAAGCGTGGCGAAGGTCTCCTCCACGCGCGACTGGAACTGGATCGCGTAGTCGACCGCGAGCCCCACGAGCACGGGCAGCACGGCAACCGCGGCGACGGTCAGAGAGGCGCCCACCGCGGAGAGCGCGCCGAAGGTCAGCGCCGCGGCGAGCAGCGCGATCGCAAGCGGCAGCAGGCGCGGGCGCCCGGAGAAGATCAGCGCGAGCGTCGCCGCCATCACCACCAGCACGGCCACCAGCAACAGCTCGATCGAGTGGCTGATCGAGCTCGTCAGATCCGAGACGATCACCGGCTCGCCGGTCACCAGGTAGGACTCGCCGTGCTGCAGGTGCCACTGGCTCATGCCCACCGCCTGGCGGATGAGGCCGATCGTGCGCGTCCTCGCCGCCTCGGACAGCCCGGCCTTCATCCGCACCGACACGAGCGCCGCATCCGGGCTCGGGAACAGATAGGCGAAGCGCTGCTTGGGCGTTCCCGCCGGCTTGCTCGAGTCGAACACCAGCGTCGAGACGAAGTCGGCATTGTCGATGCTCGGCCGCGCGCTCAGGCCGTACTGCAGCGCGAGCGTCACGAGGCTCTCCTGGAAGCGGCCGATCGTGATCTTGCCCGCCTGTGCCCCAAGCGCTCGCGCCTCGGCCGCCGGAAGCCCTCGCGCCAGGGCGGCCCGCGAGACGACGCGTTCGGCCTGTCTGGCCTGGACTTCGGCCTTGCGCGATTCGATCGCGAGCTGTTCGTCGATCTGGCCGGCCGCCTCGTTGATGAACGTGCCCGGCCCCAGCACGACCTTGACGCTCTTCAGACGCGAGAGCTGCCCGCATGGCCCGCCGGCCCCGCCCTCGACGGCCAGGCCGCTCGCCGGCACGTTGCCCGACAGACACCCCTCCAGGCCGAGCAGCCGATCGATGTCCGAGCTCAGCACCAGCTGCTGCAGGTTCCCTTTGACGAGGATCTCGACCGGCTCTTCGCCGAAGCTCTGATAGAAGCGCTGGGTTGCCCGATAGCCCGAGCTGGAGCTCGACACGAACGTGCTCGTCGCCGCCGTCGGCGACAGGCGCAGTGCCAGGCCCGCACCGAGCAGCCCGAGCACCAACGCCATCGCCACCACCAGCCGCGGCCGCCTGGCTGCCGCGCCGGCGAGGTTGGAGAGGAACCGAGCCGTCATTGGTCAACCTGCGTGTATAGCGCGCCGGCGCCCGAGCGGGCGCCGGTCGCGGCCGCCGCCGCGCAGCCCGGGCAACGCGGCGCGGCCACGTCTCACTCCATTCCGAGGGGTCCCCTCGATTCGCCGGAGAGGAACTGGCGCACGAACGGGTTCTCCGAGGCGAACAGCTGCTCCGCCGGGCCGGATTCGACGATCCGGCCCTTCCACAGGACCGAGAGGTGCTCGGCGATGCGCCGGGCGCTCATGATGTCGTGGGTGATCACCACGTAGCAGCCCCCGTTCTCGGCGTGGACTTCCTTGATCAGCTCGCACAGCAGGGCCGTGCGCACGGGGTCCAGTCCGGAGTCGGGCTCGTCGAACAGGACGATCTCCGGGTCGAGCACCAGCGAGCGCGCAAAGCCGGCGCGCTTGCGCATCCCGCCCGAGAGTTCGTTGGGCATCTTTTGACTCTCTCCGCCGAGGCCCACCTCGCGCATGCGGCGCTGGACGATTTCGGCGATCTCATCCTCGCCCTTCTCGGTGTGCTGGCGCAGCGGGAAGGCGATGTTGTCATACAGGTTCAGCGACCCGAACAGCGCGCCGTCCTGGAAGAGCACGCCGAATTTCTTGCGGGTCTCGAACAGCTCCGCGTCGGACAGGCTCGGCACCGACTGCCCGTGCACGATCACGTCGCCCTGGTCGGGATACAGCAGGCCGACGATGTGCTTGATGCAGACCGACTTGCCCGTGCCCGAAGGGCCGATGATCATCGAGATCTTGTTCTCCGGCAGGGCCATGTTCAGCCCGCGCAGCACGTGGTTGCGCCCGAAGGACTTGTGCACGTCGATGAACTCGATCGCGTCGGCCCCCTCCGACGGGCGGATCGTCCCCGAGTGGAGCTCGAACTCCTCGCTCGCCCCCGCAGCGGACGGCTCGCCGCGCTCGACCGCCATCGTCAACCCCCGATCGGAGCTCGCGGGTTGGCCCCCCAGAAGATCTGCGTGCCCAGCATGCCGATCAGGTTAACAAGCACCAGATTCAGCACCATCGACTTGGCCGTGGCCGTGCCCACCCCCACGGGGCCGCCCCTCGCGTTGTAGCCGTAGTAGCAGGCGACCAGGATGATCGCCGTGGCCATACACAGGCCCTTGATCATGCTGTATAAGAAGTCCGGCGGGTTCTGGAATTGCCAGAAGATCAGCAGATAGCCGCCCGCGGAGGTGTATCCGATCTGGTCGACCACCGCCAGGTAGGAGCCCACGTAGGCCACGCCGATCGCCCCGATGTACATGAACGGGAGCACGATCCAGCCCGCCAGCATGCGCGTCGCGCAGAGGAAGGTCAGCGAGTCGATCCCCATCACCTCGAGCGCATCGATCTCCTCGGATATGCGCATTGCGCCGAGCTCGGCCACGATCCCGGTGCCGACCTTGGCGGCCATCATGTAGCCGAAGACGTACGGCACGGCCTCGCGCAGATTGCACCAGGCGGCGAACACGCCCGCATAGGAGGGGGCGCCCTGGGCCTCGGTGAAGTAGGCGCCGCCGACGCCGCACACCCCCAGCCCGTAGAGGAAGGCCAGCGACCAGATGACGAGCGTCGAGCCGACGATCAGGATTCCCGCCTGGCGCAGCGACTCGCCGAAGAAGCGAAACACGCGCAGGTTGAAGACATCGCGCGCGATTTCCCAGGCGAAGCCGACGATCTCGCCCGTCGAGGCGAGCCACTCGCGCGGCATGGTCAGCAGTTCGTTCATCGTGCGCGCCGGGGGCCGTGGCCGAAGCCCGCGCTCCTCACTTGATCACCAGGATCTGCGGGTGGGTGGCCAGCAGCGTCTGGGTGAAGACGTAGTTGAAGGCGCCGATGCCGAGGAAGGCGATCACCACCGCTTCGTTGACCGCGCGGCCGACGCCCTCGGCGCCGCCGGAGGCGGCCATGCCCTTGTAGCAGCAGACGATCGCGATCATCGCCCCGAAGACCGTCGTCTTCAGCACCGAGCCCCAGAGGTCGGTCGTGGATGAGTTGGCGAACAGCGTGTTCCAGAACGGCCCGAGCGGCTGGCCGTTGACGATCTCGGCGAGCAGGCCGCCGAACAGGCCGAACAGGACGGCGTAGATGTCGAACAGCCCCGTCACGATCATCAGCGCGAGGAAGCGCGGCACGACGAGGTTCTTGACCGGGTCCACACCCAGCACCTGCAGCGCGTCGAGCTCCTCGCGGACCTTGCGCGCGCCGAGGTCGGCGGTGATCGCCGTGCCGGCGATGCCGGCGACGACGATCGAGGTGAGCGTCGGGCCGATTTCGCGGATCGAGGCGAGCACGAAGAAGCCGCCGAGGCGGTCGAGCGCGCCGAAGATCGTGAGGAAGTTCGCCGCCTGCAGCCCCGGCGCGCCGTAGCTGACCGCGACCATCGAGATCAGCAGCGGCAGCCACACGAGCCGCAGCGCGAACAGGAACTGGGAGACGAACTCGCCGCCGTAGGGATACGGCGGACGCAGGGCCGACCAGATCGTCTTGCCCGTGAGGATCATCATGTCCCCGAACTCTTCGAGCACGTGACCCGCCGGAACGGAAATCCGCTCGGCGACGGTGCGAACCATCTCCTCCTGCTCCTCCTCGGGTCGCGATCGGTGGTTTGCCGAACTCTACGCCATGCGACCCCCGCACGCCACTCACAACGGCGCCCCGGAGGCATCCCGCGGCCTCCGACGCACGCGCTCACCGCTGCCAGCGCCGCTGATATCGTGGCCGATCGTGAGGGGGAGGCGGAGAGCTACCCGGACGCCTGCGCGCCGCTTTGGCGGCGTGTCCGGCACCGCGCCCGCGGCGGCGCTGATGCTCGCCGCCGCGCTGCTTGCGGCAGGCTGCGGCTCTGCCGCCCGCCAGGACGCCCACGAACCGCAGGCGAGCTTCCCGATGCAGCTGCTGCATGCGAGCTTCCCGGCCGAGCAGACGATCGCGCGCCCGACGCGGCTCGTGCTGGCGGTGCGCAACGCCGGCTCGGCCACGATCCCCAACGTGGCCGTCACGCTCAACTCCCTGGAATACACCGAACACTTCCCCGAACTCTCGGCCAACAAGCGCCCGATCTGGGCCATCGAACGAGGTCCCGGAGCCATCGCCAGGCCCCCCGTGCAGAGCGTGGAAGTGAGCCGGCCGGGCGGCGGCCAGACGGCCTACGTCTACACCTGGGCGCTCGGCCCGCTCGCGCCCGGCGGCGTGAAGACGTTCGTGTGGCGCCTCGTCCCGCTCAAGCCGGGAGCGCACACGGTCCATTTCATCTTTGCCGCCGGGCTCTCCGGCCGGGCCCGCGCGGTGCTCGCCACCGGTGCCCCGGTCCAGGGCCAGTTCCGCGTCCACGTCGCGTCCACGCCCCCGATCACCCACGTCAATCCGAGAACGGGTCGCGTCGAACCCGGGCCCTTCCCGCCGCCCTCCTAGCCGACTTGGCCGCCTGTCGAAAGATCGGCGGTCCGATTTCGCCATCCGGTGATGCCCTTTGACGGGCGTGCCATTACGATTGCGTTCGGCCCGCCGCCCGCCGGCGCCGCTCTCGCACCATCTCGGAGAAACGATCGAGTCCATGTCCGCGACACCGCAGCAGACCGCAATTCGTGACCTCGTCACGGGCGATGAGCCGCTGACGATCGAGAAGCGGGCCGGCACCAGCGAGCCGAGCGCCGCGGACGTGCTCGCGATGGCCGAGCAGCTGGGCGTGCGGATGGTCGACCTCAAGTTCACCGACGTCCCCGGCACCTGGCAGCACATGACGCTTTCTGTCAACAGCCTCGACGAGGACGCGTTCAGCGACGGGCTCGGGTTCGACGGCTCCTCGATCCGGGGCTTCCAGCAGATCTCCGAGTCGGACATGCTGCTCATGCCCGACCCGAGCACCGCCAAGATCGACCCGTTCTACGAGGTGCGGACGCTGTCGCTGATCTGCAACGTGATCGACCCGATCACGCGCGAGGCCTACTCGCGCGACCCGCGTTACGTCGCGCAGAAGGCCGAGCGCCACCTGGCGCAGAGCGGCGTGGCCGACACCGCATTCTTCGGGCCGGAGGCCGAGTTCTACGTCTTCGACCACGTCTCCTTCGACCAGAAAACAGACACCGCCTACTACGAAGTCGACAGTGCAGAGGCGTACTGGAACCGCGGCGAGGGCTTCGGCGACCCCCATGCGAGGCCCAACGCCGGGCACCACCCGCGCTCGCAGGAGGGCTACTTCCCGGTCCCCCCGATGGACACGATGGGCGACCTGCGCGCGCTGATGGTGCTCACGCTCGAGGCGCTGGGAGCGCCGTGCGAGTTTCACCATCACGAGGTCGGCGGCCCCGGCCAGGGCGAGATCGACCTGCGCTTCCAGCCGCTGCTGGCGATGGCGGACACGCTGATGATGCACAAGTACATCGTCAAGAACGTCGCCCGCGCGGCCGGCAAGAGCGCGACCTTCCTGCCCAAGCCGATCTTCGAGGAGAACGGCTCCGGCATGCACGTCCACCAGTCGTTGTGGAAGGACGGCTCGACGCTGATGTTCGACGAGGGCGGCTATGCGCTGCTGTCGGAGCTCGCGCTCAGCTACGTCGCCGGCCTGCTCGAGCACGGTCGCGCGCTGATGGCCTTCCTCGCGCCCTCCAGCAACAGCTACCGGCGCCTGGTGCCCGGCTATGAGGCGCCGGTCAACCTGGTGCACTCCCAGCGCAACCGCTCGGCCGCGGTGCGGATCCCGATGTACCTCTCCTCGCCTAAGGCCAAGCGCGTTGAGTTCCGCCCGCCGGACCCGCTGACCAATCCCTACCTCGGCTTCTCGGCGCTGCTGATGGCCGGGCTGGACGGCATCAAACGATCTCTCAAACCCGGCGCGCCCGTCGACACGGACCTGTTCGACCTCCCCGAGGAGGAGCTCGCCAAGATCGGCCACGTGCCGGGGTCGCTCGCCGAGGCGATGGACGCCCTGCAGGCCGACCACGAGTTCCTGCTCGACGGCGGCGTGTTCACTCCCGATCTAATCGAGGAGTGGATCTCCTACAAGCGGGCGGAAGCCAAGGAGATAGACCTGCGCCCGCACCCGTGGGAGTTCGTGCAGTCCTACGATGGCTGAGCCTGCAGCGAAGTCCACCCTGACCCTTCTCGAGGAGGAATCTACCCGCCAATGCCCATCAGAACCCGCCAGCAGAACGTCACCGCCGCGAAGTGGACAGCCAACGGATCAGCGCTCGGCGCGCTCGACCTGACGATCCCAGGCAACCAGGTCTTCGGCGCCAGCGTCTTCTCGCCCGCCGTCCAGCGCCAACGCCTGCCCAAGCACGTCTACAAGGCGCTGCAGCGCACGCTCGCGCACGGCGAGGCGCTCGACACATCGCTCGCGGACGCGGTCGCCCAGGCGATGAAGGAGTGGGCGATGGAGAAAGGAGCCACCCACTACACGCACTGGTTCCAGCCGCTCACCGGCTCGACCGCCGAGAAGCACGACTCCTTCTACGCGCCGGTGGGTGACGGCACGGCGATCGCCGAGTTCTCCGGCAAGGAGCTGATCCAGGGCGAGCCCGACGCCTCCTCCTTCCCCACCGGCGGCATCCGCGCCACCTTCGAGGCGCGCGGCTACACCGCCTGGGACCCGACCTCGCCCGCGTTCATCCTCGAGAACCCCAACGGCGCGCTGCTGTGCATCCCGACGGCGTTCACCTCGTGGACCGGTGAGGCGCTCGACCACAAGATCCCGCTGCTGCGCTCGATGGATGCGCTCTCCGGCGCGGCGATCCGCGCGCTGGCGCTGCTCGGCGACGAGGACGCCAAGCGCGTGTTCACCACGGTCGGCCCCGAGCAGGAGTACTTCCTGATCGATGAGCAGTACTACTTCGAACGGCCCGACCTCGTCACCACCGGGCGCACGCTGTTCGGGGCCAAGCCCCCGAAGGGACACGAGCTCGACGACCACTACTTCGGCTCGATCCCCGAGCGCATCCTCGCGTGCATGCTCGAGACGGAGATGGAGCTGGCCAAGCTCGGCGTGCCGATCAAGACCCGCCACAACGAGGTCGCGCCGAACCAGTACGAGATCGCGCCCGATCTTCGAGAACTCGAACGTCGGCTCCGACCACCAGCAGCTGACGATGCAGGTGATGCAGAACGTGGCTCGTCGCTACGGCCTCGTTTGCCTGCTGCACGAGAAGCCCTTCGCCGGCGTCAACGGCTCGGGCAAGCACAACAACTGGTCGATGGGCACCGACACCGGCGCCAACCTGCTCGAGCCCGGTGACACGCCTTCGGAGAACCTCCAGTTCCTGTTCTTCTGCGCCGCGGTGATCCAGGCGGTCAACGCCCACCAGGCGCTGCTGCGAGCGTCGATCGCCTCGCCCGGTCAGGACCACCGGCTGGGCGCCAACGAGGCCCCGCCGGCGATCATCTCGATCTTCCTCGGCGCCGAGCTCGAACAGGTGTTCGCGGCGATCGAGTCCGGCAAAGCCGAGCGCTCGAAACCCGGCTCGTTCCTCGGCCTCGGCACGCCGGTCCTGCCGCCGCTGCCGCTGCACGGCGGCGACCGCAACCGCACCAGCCCGTTCGCCTTCACCGGCAACAAGTTCGAGTTCCGCGCGCTCGGCTCCAGCCAGTCGCTGGCGATGCCCAACACGGTCCTCAACACGATCGTGGCGGAGGCTATCGACGACCTCGCGGGCAAGCTCAAGACGGCCCTGAAAGGCAGCCAGGCGAACCTCGAGAAGGCGGTCGCCAAGGTCGTTCGCGACAGCTACGCGGCCAACAAGCGGATCGTCTTCGACGGCGACAACTACGCGCCGGAGTGGCACGCCGAGGCGGAGAAGCGCGGCCTGTACAACCTGCGCTCGACCCCCGAAGCGCTGCCGTGGCTCGTGGACAAGAGCACGGTCGCGCTGTTCAAGAAATACGGCGTGCTCTCGAAGCGCGAGCTCGAGTCCCGCCACGAGGTGTTCCTCGAGCAGTACGCGGTGAAGGTCAACATCGAGTCCGAGACCGCGGCCGCGATCGCCCGGACGCAGATCCTGCCGGCGGCGGTGCGCCAGCTGGGCGAATTCCGCGAGACCGGCCTGGATGAGCTGATCGACGAGCTCCAGCCGGTGATCAAGGAGCTGCACTACGCGCTGCTCAAGCTCGAGGACGCCAACTCCAGCGAGAACCAGGACGACTCCAGCCCGGCGAAGTGGGCCGACTACATGCACGACCGGGTGATCCCGGCGATGGAAGACGTGCGCGAGGTGGCAGACCGCCTGGAGAAGATCGTGGCGGACGACCTCTGGCCGCTGCCGAAGTACTCGGAGATGCTGTTCATCAAGTGACGCTGCTCTCGCGCGAGCACTCACGTCAAGTGACTCTCGCGCGAGCACTCACGTCAAGTGACTCTCACGCGAGCACTTACGTCAAGTGACTCTGGGGCCGTGGGCAGGACCCACGACCCCAGAGCTCGCGCCACCGCCGGGGCGCAGTCTGCTCGAGCGGGAACGATTCAGGGCAGGTAGCGACGGTAGCCGGCCTGCTGCCCGTAGGTGCAGTCGAGCACCTGCGGGCAGCGCCTCAGCCACCCGTAGTCGTGCCCCGGCTGGATCGTGACGAGGATCGCCAGCTCGTAGTCTTCGGGGCCGAAGCCCGAGCGGTCGCGGCGCGGGTCGGGATCGACGCTGAACATCGGTTCGCCGTCGACGCGCAGCACTCCCACGAGTGGGTCGTGGAAGTCGACCTGCACGCCCTCGGCCATCAGCCGCGAGATGATCTCGAGGGCGGGCGCGTTGCTGGCGTCCGCGACACCGGGCTTGTAGGAGGCCCCCACCACCAGCACGCGGATGTCGCGCAGATGCTTGCCGGAGCGGAGCAGCAGCTCGTGCGCCCGCATCGCCACGCGACGCGGGCGAGCGGCGACTGTGCGCAAGGCCTCCTCGGCCAGCGTCGCCGGCCGCCCGCGCTCGCGCAGCCCGTGCAACAGGTGGTGGGGGTCCGCGCCCACGGCGCTGCCGCCGACGCCCGCGGAGGGATAGTGCGCCATGAAGCCGAACGGCTTCGTGGCCGCCGCGTCGGTCACCTCGATCGGATCGAGCTGGTGGGCGCCGCAGGCGTCGGCCATCTCGAAGGCGAGCGCGATGTTCACGGCCCTGAACGTGCTCTCGTAGAGCTTGACCATCTCCGCGGCCTCGGGCGAGGAGACGCGGTGCAGCTCCTCGCAGATGTGGCGCAGCAGCTCCGAGGCGTGCCTGAAGCACGTCTCGCTCACGGCGCCCACCACCCGCGGAGTGTGCAGCTGCTCGTGCTCGGGGACGCCGGGGTCCAGGCGCTCCGGTGAGAACGCGATGAACACATCCTCGCCGGCGCGCAGGCCGCGCTCGGCGAGCGGCGCCACGAGCAGCTCGCGCGTGCTGCCCACCGGCCCGGGCGTGCTCAGCACCAGCGTCTGGCCGGCGTGCGCGCGCTCCACGATCGACGCGCATGTGCGCTTGAGCGTGTCGGGGTTCGGGCGTCCCTGCCGGTCGACCGTGGTCGCCACGGAGATCAGGACCAGGTCGGCCGCGTCGACGGCCTCGATGCTGTCGCTGAGCTCGAAGTCCTCGTCGCTGAGGTGCGCTCGCAGCTCCTCCTGCTGGGCGCGCTCGAGCTCGGCCCGCCCGCTGCGAATGTCGTGCAGCCGGGTCGCGGAGGTGTCGATCCCCACGATCCGAAAGCCCGCGCGGCGCAGCGCCATCGCGCTCGGCAGGCCGGCGTGGCTGAGGCCGACGACGGCGACCAGTGGCTGAACGGCCCCCACCTCGCGCGTGATCCGCGCCTCTGCGGCCGCGGTCTGAAACGGCGGCTCACTGTGCAAGGACTGCGTGGTCGCATCGCCCTGCCCCCTCACCAACGCGTCAATCACAAACTCCGGTGTCATCGTCGATCCCTTCCCGCTAGCTTGGTCATCGCCGGGCAGTGTGCACCCTCGCGGATCGGCTCCGGGAGATCTTGGACGCTTGGCCGATGGCCGCGTCCCGGCGGGCCCACACGCGTGTCGGCCCGGCCGGACAGGGGCCTGCCCCAATGGTGTCGGCAGCCGGTCCAGAAGGGCATCTGATCGCCGATAGCATTGCCTTGCAAATGACCGATCGCGACTATCTGGGAGCCGTCTCTGAGCGCGTCGTCGTCTACGACGGCGGCATGGGAGCCACGCTCGAGCAGTTCGAGCTGACCAGCGAGGACTACGGCGGCCTGGCCGGAAAGTGCCACGAGGCGCTCGTGCTCAACCGCCCGGACGTGATCGAGGGCGTGCACGAGTCGATGCTCGACGCCGGCGCGGAGGTGCTCGAGACCGACACCTTCCAGGCCTCGCGCCTGAAGCTCGAGGAGTGGGGTCTGGCCGACTACACGGTCGAGATCAACACCAGGGCGGCCGAGATCGCGCGCAGGGCGGCCGGCGAGCACCGCTTCGTCGCCGGCTCGATCGGGCCGACCGGGTATCTGCCGGCCTCGGAGGACCCCGCGCTCGGACAGATCCGCTTCCGCGAGCTGGTCGAGGTCTTCGCCGAGCAGGCGGCCGGGCTGATCGACGGCGGCGTCGATCTGCTGATCATCGAGACCGCGCAGGACATCCTCGAGGTCAAGGCCGCGGTGTTCGGCGCGCGCGAGGCCTTCACGAGCACCGGGCGCAGCCTGCCGATCCACACCTCGGTCTCGCTGCTGCCCAACGGCGGAAAGATGCTGCTCGGGACGGACATCTCGGCCGTCCTGACCACGCTCGAGGCGCTGCGGGTCGACGTGATCGGCCTGAACTGCTCGACCGGCCCCGAGGACATGCGCGACGCGATCCGTTTTCTGGGCGAGTTCTGCCCGGTGCCGGTCGCGTGCATCCCCAATGCCGGGCTGCCGCTGCAGGGCCCCGACGGCGAGACGATCTTTCCCGAGCAGCCCGAGCCCCTGGCCGAGGCGCTGAAGGAGTTCGTCGAGCGCTACGGCGTCGGCGTCGTCGGCGGCTGCTGCGGGACCACGCCCGCGCACATCGCGGCGATCGCCGAGCGCGTCGCCGGACGCGCGGTCGGTGCGCGGCCCGCGCCGCGCCCGCCGCAGCTCTCCTCGATGATCGCCGCGACCCCGCTCGTACAGGAGCCGCGCCCGACGATGGTCGGCGAGCGCGTCAACTCGCAGGGCTCGCGCAAGGCCAAGGAGCTGCTGCTCGCCGACGACTATGACGGGCTCGTGCAGATCGCCGAGGACCAGGTCAACGGCGGGGCGCACGTGCTCGACCTGTGCGTCGCGTTGACCGAGCGCACCGACGAGGACGAACAGATGCGCATCCTCGCCAAGAAGATCTCGCTGACCCAGCCGGCCCCGATCCAGATCGACTCGACCGAGCCCGAGGTGATCGAACGGGCGCTCGAGCAGATCCCCGGACGCGCGATCGTCAACTCGGTCAACCTCGAGGCCGGCCGCGCCAAGCTCGACCGCGTCGTGCCCGTGGCGCTGGCCCACGGCGCGGCCCTGATCGCCCTGACGATCGACGAGGTCGGGATGGCCAAGACGGCGCAGCGCAAGGTCGAGATCGCCAAGCGGATCCGCGACCTCTGCTGCGAGGAGCACGGCCTGGACCCCGAGCTGCTGATCTTCGACTGCCTGACGTTCACGCTGACGACCGGCGATGAGGAGTGGCGGCCCTCGGCGGTCGAGACGATCGCGGGCATCGAGGCGATCAAGGCGGAGATCCCGGGGGTGAAGACCTCCCTGGGCGTCTCCAACGTCTCCTTCGGCGTCTCGCCCGGGGCACGCGCGGTCCTCAACTCGGTGTTCCTGCACCACTGCGTGCAGGCGGGCCTCGACCTGGCGATGGTCAACCCCAACCACATCACCCCATATGGCGAGATCTCAGAGCAGGAGCGCGAGCTGGCCGACGACCTCGTGCTCAACCGCCGCGAGGACGCGCTCGAGCGCTTCATCGCCCACTTCGAGTCCAAGGGCGAGGAGGACGGATCGCAGCAGGCGGCCGATCCCACCGCGGGGATGGAGCCCGAGGAGGCGCTTCACTTTCACATCCTGCGCCGTCGCAAGGAGGGCGTGGAGGCCTGGATCGATGCGAGCGTGCAGAAGATCGGCGCGGTGCCCACGCTCAATGAGGTGCTGCTGCCGGCGATGAAGGAGGTCGGCGACAAGTTCGGCGCGGGCGAGCTGATCCTGCCGTTCGTGCTGCAGTCGGCCGAGGTGATGAAGCGGGCGGTGGCACAGCTGGAGAAATACCTCGACAAGATCGAGGGCTACACGAAGGGAACGGTCGTGCTGGCGACCGTGTTCGGCGACGTCCACGACATCGGCAAGTCGCTGGTGAACACGATCCTGACCAACAACGGCTACACGGTGATCGACCTCGGCAAGCAGGTGCCGATCCAGACGATCCTCGATGCGGCCCAGGAGCACGACGCGACGGCGATCGGCCTCTCCGCGCTGCTCGTCTCGACATCCAAGCAGATGCCCGCCTGCATCCAGGAGCTGCACTCCAAGGGGCTGGAGTTCCCCGTGCTGATCGGCGGCGCGGCGATCAACCGCGCGTTCAGCTTCCGCGCGCTCTATCCGGGCGGCAAGGACAGCGAGGAGGTCTATGAGCCTGGGGTCTTCTACTGCAAGGATGCATTCGAGGGGCTGGCGGTGATGGACCAGCTGATCGACGGCGACGCGCACGCCGCGCTCTTGGAGAAGCTGCGCGCCGGCGCGAGCGAGTTCCGCGCGAAGGGGGATGCGCGGGCTGAGGAGGTCGATCTGTCCGACGACTCGGTCCGCTCGGCGGCGCGCGCCGACGCGCCCGTGCCGACGCCGCCGTTCTGGGGGGTGCGGGAGATCGAGATCGATCTGGACGAGGTCTATCGCCACCTCGACACGCACGTGCTGTTCAAGCTGCACTGGGGCGGGCGCGGCGTCAAAGGCGAGGCATGGCAGACGCTGCTGCGCGATGATTTCCGGCCGCGCCTGGAGCGCATGTGGCGCGAGGCCACGGACGGGCGCCCGGATGGCGAGCGTTCCGATCAAGGGGCCGATCGGACGCAGGCCCGGGCACCCTACCTGCACCCGCGCGCGCTGCTCGGCTTCTTCCCCTGCTACTCGCTCGGCAACGAGATCATCGTGCTCGACCCCGAGGACCGCGCGAGCGAGCTCACGCGCTTCGTCTGCCCGCGCCAGCCCAAGGGCGATCGCATCTGCCTGGCCGACTTCTTCCGCCCGGCGATCGACGGCAAGGCGCCGCCCGAGCTCGACGTGATCGCGGTGCAGGCGGTGACGGTCGGCGCGGAGGTCACCGAGCTGATGGCCAAGCTCGAGGCCGAGGGCGAATTCGCCGAGCAGCTGTTCGTGCACGGTCTCGGGGTGCAGACCGCCGAGGGGCTGGCCGAGTGGCTGCACTACGAAGCGCGCCGCATGCTCGCGATCGATCCCGCCCAGGGGCGGCGCTACTCCTGGGGCTACCCCGCGGTGCCCGAGCAGAGCGAGCACCTGAAGGTGGAGGAGCTGCTCGGCCTGGGGCAGATCGGCGTGGGCATCACCGACGGCTACGCGCCCGACCCCGAGCAGTCGACGCTCGCGCTGATCGCCCACCACCCGCAGGCGCTCTACTTCGGCACGCGCCAGGGCCGTCTGCTCCCAGACGGCTCGCCCGACGACCTGATCCGCGGCTCGAGCCGCGACCCGTCGCTGTTCGGCGATCTCGAGGACACCGACCCGCCGGACGGAGCGCCGGAAGCCGAGGACGAGCCGGCGATGGCGGGCGAGGGCTCCTCCTAGCCTCGATCCGCCCTGCTTCACCCCGCGCGAGCGCGGGCGGCAGCTAGCGCGTCTTCGCGACGCCGGCGGCGCGGTCCCCCCCGCGCGCCGTCCGCTCCTCCGCGGCCGCTGCGCCGCGGTGGGCTTCGGCCATCGCCAGGATGTCCTCGCCGTGGAGTGGCTTGGCGAAGTGAAAGCCCTGGCCGTAGTCGCAGTTGATGTCCTGCAGGCGCTCGAGCTGCTGCGGGCTCTCGATCCCCTCCGCGACGGCCTTCAGTTTGAAGATCCGCGCGAGCTGGACGATCGCGGCCGTCAGCTCGGCCACCTCGGGGTTCGGGTCTGACAGGAACGAGCGGTCGATCTTGAGGATGTCGACCGGCAGCTGGCGGACGTAGTTCAGGGAGGAGTAGCCGGTTCCGAAGTCGTCGATCGCGAGCCTCACGCCGAGCGCGCGCAGCGCCTTCAGGCGCAGCAGGCTGAGCTCCATGTCCTGCATCATCACGCTCTCGGTGAGCTCGAGGATCAGGCTGCTCGGCGGGATCCGCGTCTCGGCCAGCGCGCCGCGCACCTCCTCGATGAACTCGGGGCGCTGCAGCTGGAAGGCGGAGACGTTGACCGACATCGAGAGCGGCGGATCGCGCGGGCATTGCCGCTGCATGTGCGCGGCCCACGTGCAGGCCTCGACGAGGATGTGGTGCCCGACCGGCGCGATCAGCCCCGTGTCCTCGAGCAGCGGCACGAAGTCGACCGGTGAGACGGTGCCGCGGGTCGGGTGCTCCCAGCGCACGAGCGCCTCCATGCCGGCCATGTCGCCCCTGACGAGGTCCATGATCGGCTGGTAGCGCAGGGTGAACTCGCCGGCGTCGAGGGCGCGCTGCAGGTCGGTCTTCAGCTCCAGTCGCGCGAGCGCGCGGGCGTGCATCTCGGGCTCGAACACCTGATAGCTGCTCTTGCCCCCCTCCTTGGCCATGTACATCGCCGCGTCGGCGTTGCGCAGCAGCTCATCGGCGTTCCTGAAGGAGATCAGGCTCTCGTCGCTGAAGGCGATCCCCACGCTCGTCGAGACAGCGACGTCCCTGCCGTCGAGCGCGATCGACTCTTCGACGCTGTTCATCACGCGGTGGGCGATCTCGATCGAGTGCAGCTCGCTCTCGGCGTCGTTGATCAGGATCGCGAACTCGTCCCCGCCGATGCGCGCGGCGGTGTCGACCGGGCGCATGCAGTCCTCGAGCCGGCGCCCGATCGCCAGCAGCACCTCGTCTCCGGCGGCGTGGCCGAGGCTGTCGTTGACGATCTTGAAGTCGTCGACGTCGAGGAACAGCACCGCCACGGGCAGGTGCTCGCGGCGGCGACCGGCCAGCGCGTGCTCGACGCGGTTGCGAAACAGCGCCCGGTTGGGCAGGCCGGTGAGCGTGTCGTGAAAGGCCTGGTGCTCGAGCTCGGCCTCGAAGGCCTTGCGCTCGCTGATGTCGCGGACGTTGAGCACGATGCCCGCGATCGCCTGATCGCCGAGCAGGTTCGTGCCGAGCGCCTCGACATCCCGCCAGCGCTGCGTGGCGTGACGTACGCGAAACTCGCCGGTGATCGACTCGCCGGTTGCCTGCGCGGCGACGGCGGCGATGAACGCGAGCACCCGCTGCGCCTCGTCGGGGTGCACGATGTCGATGATCGCGCTGGCGGCGAGCGCGGCCGGCGGATATCCGAACATGCGCTCGACCGAGGGGCTGACGTACTGGACCGTGCCATCGCGGGCGACGATGCTGATCACGTCGGAGGACTGCTTGATCAGCGAGCTCAGCCGCGCCTCGGAGCGCTGCTGCAGGGTCTCCTCGGTGAGCGCGGCGCTCTGCAGCGCGAGCGCGACCTCGGCGGCGAGCGTGGCCAGGCTCTCCTCGGCTGCGCGTCGCAGCGGGGCCTCTGCGAGCACCGCCAGCAGGCCGGTGAGCTCTCCGCGCACGAACAGCGGCGAGCAGCAGATCAGCCGCTCGGGCCCCTCCAGCGTGAGCACGCGATTGCCCGGCGCGCGTCCGCGCACCGACGCGGGGAGATCCTGCGGGCGCAGTGCGGGCAGGTCTGCGAGCTGCCCGTCGGTGCTGCCGACCGCCGTGAGCGCATCGCGCTCGGCGTCATACAGGTAGAGGCAGGCGCTCACGTCCTCCTCGACGACCGAGCGCGCGCCCTGCAGCGCGGCGGTGTAGATGTCCTCGCGCGTGCCCGCTGTGACGAGCGCCTCGCCGGCGATGCGCAGCGCGGCCTCGCGGCGCGTGGCCTCCTCGTGGCGGCGGACGACCTCGGCCATGCGCATGATCACGAGCGGGAAGAGCACGGCCGAGGCGCCGATCAGGACGTACAGGTCGAGCGACTCGTTCAGCGCCTCGCGCACGACGATCACCAGCGGCGCGGTGAGGCTGGCGCAGGTGAGCAGTGCCAGGCGCGCCCGGGTCAGGCGCTCATCGGGCTCGGGCCCGGGTGCGGCGAGCAGGCGCATCGAGGGATGCAGGGCGGCGGCGCCGAGCAGCACCGAGAAGATCGCCCAGCCGCCGTCCACCGCCCCGCCCATCCGGTAGCTGCCTTCCAGCAGCTGCGCGCCGTAGACGACGTCGCTGAGCAGCAGCACCACCGCGCCGGAGACGAGCAGGAAGAAGGCGGGCTCGCGGCGGTGGCTGCCGGCGGCCACGCTGGCGACGACGCCGAGCACCAGGATCTCCATCGTCGGATAGGCGATCGCGGTGAGCGTCGCCAGCAACGATGTGGTGTGGCCGTCGACGTAGGGCGCGATCAGGTAGACCCACAGCAGCGTGGCCAGCGCCACGGTGATGATCAGCGCGTCGATCAGGCTGGCGCGGTCGCGGGCGGAGTTGCGCTCGTGGATCATCACGAGCATGCCCGCCACGAGGAAGGGATAGAAGGCCAGATAGAAGGGGTCGGCGAGCGAGGGGAACGGCAGCGGGGTGCCGAACAGGTGCTGGTAGTTGTAGGCGAGGATGTTGCCGGCCACGAACAGGCCCTGGCCGAGCGCGAACAGGTGCCAGGGCAGGCGCCGGCGCGGCGCGTTCTTCCAGGCCCCGACGACTAGCGCGAGCAGCGTCGAGCTGGCGATCAGGTTGTAGACCGGTCCGCTGTTCAGCCACCCGGGCCCGGCGATGTGCCCGAGCAGGAAGCCGCCGGTGAGCAGGCCCATGCTCGCCAGATACCACCACCAGGCGTTGCGTGCGAACAGGCCCGACTCGCCCCAGCCGGCCAGCAGGCCCGGCCCCTCGGCCAGGTCGCCCACGCGCTGCCGCGCGGTCGCGGGGGTCAAGGAGGAGGCGGGCATGAGGTTGCTCCGGTCGCTAGGCGCGGTCGAGATGCCTCGTGGTTCGCGGCGTCGAGCGCAGCCCCGATCGCGCCCCTAGGGGCGTGCCGGGACGCGGCCCGCGCAGTCTGAGCAGCTCGGCGCGCACCACGCGCGCGTCGAGCAGGCTCGGCAGGGTGCTCGAAGCGCGCGTTTCGGCACGCCGAAACGCGCGTGGACGGTTGACTTCGGTGAACGCGGCCGCTGAGTCACGCACGCGTTCCTATCGGCCGCCGCGGGGCGAAGCTGAAGCCTGCGAGCGCTGCTGCGCGCCTGCGTGCAGGGCGTCTGCGCGGGCCGGCGCTAGTCCTCGCGGGGAGGCGCGCGGAAGACGATCCGCTTGACCTCGGAGGCAGATCCGCCGCCGAGTCGCAGGACGGTCTGAAAGCCCTCGGCACCCAACTCGCCGGCGTCGAGGGCCCGGCGCAGCTCATTCAGCGCGGCGGCGTCCTCCTCCTGGACCTGATCGCGGGCCGTCTCGAGCAGGATCAGATGGCGCGGGCGCTTGAGCGTGGCGGCGATGCGCACGAAGCGCTCGCGTTCGCCGGCGTCGAGGCGCTCGGTGGCCAGCACGACCGTCTCCCTGTTCTCCAGGCGCTTGAACACGGCGGCCCGCAGGAGCTCCTCGGCCCGCGCCTCGAGCTCCTCGGCGGCGACCCGGCCGGCGAGCAGGGCGCGAACCTTCTCGAGCGAGAGCAGCGAGGCGCGATCCTCGATCAGGCGCTCGAGGAAGCGGTCGCGCTCGGGCGCAGAGGCGCAGGCGACGATCAGGAGGCTCCCGGGCGAGTAGCGCAGGCGGTCGGCCGGAGAGAGCACGCGACAGTGGACCGTGAGGTCGAGCGGGCGCGGTGGAGCGCCGTCACGGCGGGGCCGATCCGAGGACCAGCCGGTGCGCTCGTCATCGGAGATCTTGACGCTGCGCGCGGGGGGTCGGCTGGCCATACCCCCATCATGCCCTAAGCGAGCCCGCGACGCCGCGCCTGGCTGCGATCAGCGCGAGCTTGGCGGCGCGGTCGAGCGCCTTGATCCGCGCCTCCTCGCGCCTGGCGGCGCTCGCGTCGGGCATCGGCAGCGCGAGCGCGAGCTCGACCGGCAGGCGGCTGGCCGTGTAGCGGCTCGCCCTGCCGGCGCGATGGCGGGCCAGGCGCCGCTGCACGTCGGTGCTCCAGCCCGTGTACAGCGACCCGTCGCGGCAGCGCAGCATGTAGACCCAGGCGTCGGGCATGCTCGCTCCTTTCACCGCCGAGCGGTGGATGCCTGCCCGGCCTAGGACTCGACGCCCGCGGCGGCGCCCCGACCGACGGCGGGGGCGGGCAGCGGCGGTAGCTTGACCGGCGCGGCGTGCATCGTGCGCAGGCGCACCTCCCGCCAGGAGAGGCCCTCGTTGACGAGCGCGGGCAGCCCCATGATCAGCGCGGCGGCGACCTCGACGGCCTGCAGCACGATGCCGTAGGCGAGCGCGTCGGGGGTGGAGACGTGGTAGGCGCCGACGAGCACGACGACGCAGGCCGCCTGGAAGACCCCGACGTTGGCTGGCGTTGCGGGGATGACCGCGGTGGCGTTGACGGCGAACAGCACCGCGGCGGCACCGGCCACGCCGGCGCGGTCGTTGAGGCCGAGCGCCATCAACAGCAGCCAGCAGCTCATCCACTGCAGCCCCCAGGCGCCCAGCTGCACGCCGGTGGCCACGGCGGCCTGGCGCGGGTGGTGAAACACGCGCAGCCCGTCGCGCAGGCGGGCCAGCGAGCGGCGCAGCGCGAGCGTCAAGGCCTGCAGGCGCGCCGAGCGGGAGGCCGCGGCCGGCGGCACGAGCAGCGGACCGAGCAGCACCGCGACGAGCACCGCGAGCGGGCCGAGGGCGACGGCGATGAGCGCGCCGTGGTGGCCGTCGAGCAGATCGACGCTCGAGAACATCGCGATCCCGAGCAGGCTGAGCGCGAGCAGGTTCAACAGCGTCTGGGAGACCATCGTGCCGAGCACGACCGGCAGCGTCTCGCGCGCGCGGCCGAGCCGGCGGGCGACGATCAGCGCGCGCGAGGGCTCGCCCAGTCGCGCGGGCAGCGTGGCAGACATCAGCACGCCGATGAACGTGCCCTGCATCGCGTCCCGGCGTTTGGCCCGGCGCCAGGTGGGGGCGGCGACGAGGATCGCATGCCAGGAGATCGCGCGGGCGAACATCGATGCGCACATCAGGCCGAGGCCGGCGGCGAGCAGCCCGGGCTTCGAGGCCAGCAGGCTCGCGGCCACGCGCCCCACGCCGATCTGCCTGAGCGCGAGCAGCGCGAGCGCGAGCCCGCCGAGGCAGGAGGCCAGCAGCGCCACCCGCCGCAGCGCGCGCGGTCCGCGCCGGCCGGGCGGCAGGCCGTCGGGCCTGCGCGCGCCCGCCCGCAGGCTCGGCAGGCGCTCGGCCGGGATGCGCGGCAGCCGGTCGGCAGGCACGAAGCCGTGGCGCAGCGCGGCGCGTCCGATCCGCGTGCGGGGCCGGCCCGCGGCCGGCGATGCGATCGCGCGAGCCTGCTCGTAGCAGTCGAGCACCTCGGCGGCGACGTGGGGCCAGGCGAAGCGCTCGGCGCGCTCGCGCGCAGCCACGGCCATCTGCGCTCGCAGGGGCTCGTCGAGCGCGAGCCGGCGCAGCGCCTCGGCCAGCGCGAGCGCGTCGCCCGCGGGCACGAGCAGGCCGTCGCGACCGTCGCGCAGGACGTCGCGGTAGCCGGGGATGTCCGAGGCGACGACGGGGGTGGCGGAGGCGCATGCCTCGGTCAGCACCATGCCGAAGCTCTCGCCGTGCAGCGACGGCGCGCACACCACCTCGGCGGCGGCCAGCTCGGCGAGCTTGCGCTCCTCGGAGACCTTGCCGAGGGCCTGCACGCCGCGGTCGTCGAGCATCATGTGCGCGACCTCCTCGCTGCTGGCGCCGACGAGCGTGAGGGTCGCCGGGATCTGGTCGCGCAGCGCCTCGAAGGCGCGCAGCAGGACCGGCAGCCCCTTGCGCTCGACGGCCTGGCCGATGAAGAGGATCCGCAGCTGACGCCGCGGATCGCGCTCGTCTGCGTCGCGATGCTCCTCGCGCGGCGAGGCGTACGCGGGCGCGCCCGCGTCCGGGAGGTGGACGCCGTTGGGCACGATGCGGTAGCGCCCGCCGTAGAAGCGCCGGGCCGTCCAGGCGGCCGCTTCGGAGACGGCGATGCGGACGTGCAGCCGGTTCATCCGCCGCCGGCCGCCGAGCGGCACCGCGGCGATGCCGTTGGTGAGGAGGTTCTCGGAGTAGGTGTGGAAGGTGCCCACGAGCGGCAGCTCGCCGGCGCTCGCGAGCGCGTCCCAGCCGACGAGCGGCACGACCGGCTCGTGGATGTGCAGCACGTCGTAGCCGCCGCCGCGCAGCTCGCGGCGCAGCGTGAGGACGGCGTGCGGGGTGAGCGCCATGTTCGAGACGGCGCCGTTGGCGGGCACGCCGACGGTGCGCCCGAGCGAGACGAACTCCTCCGCGGGCGCGCGGCGTTGCGGGGCGGCGCCGCGGTGCAGGCGCCGCGAGAGCGCGTCGTCCGGGTCGAAGGGGGCGAGGATGCGCGGCTCGTGGCCGGCGGCGGCCAGCTCCCGGGCGAGGGACTCTATGTGGCGGGCGACGCCACCGGGGTAGGTCCAGGAGTACGGAGAGAGCAGCGCGATCCGCACGGCACTACTGTATCCGCCGCGACAGCGCCAGGCGGCGCGGCGGTGCGATAATCGACGCTGTGAGCACGCGTCGGTTCGTCAAGTACACCTTCCTGAAGCTCGACCCGGCCTGGCGGCGCCTGCCGGCCGAGTCCCGCGAACGGGACAAGCGGGAGTTCGTAGCCGCCTGCGAGGACTTCGCCGACGGGCACCTGCTGCAGTCCTTCTCGCTGGTGGGAACGCGCGGGGACGCCGAGCTGCTGCTCGTCTCCGAGGCGGAGAACCTCGACCGCATCCACGAGTTCCACGTGGTGCTCGCGCAGAGCGGGCTGATGAAGTGGGCGCAGATCCCCTACTCGTTCCTGGGGCTGAGAAAGAGCTCTGAGTACTCCGAAGACGAGCGCCTCGTGCCGCGCGGCTTCCGGGGCAAGTACATCTTCGTCTACCCGTTCGTGAAGTCGCGCGAGTGGTACGCGCTGCCGGCGGATGAGCGCTGGCGGATCATGCAGGGCCACATCCAGGTCGGGCGCGAATACCCCGGCGTGGATAACCACACGACCTACTCCTTCGGGCTCGACGATCAGGAGTTCGTGGTGGCCTTTGACACCGACGACGTGGGCATGTTCCTCGACCTCGTGCAGCGCCTGCGCACGACCGAGGCCTCCCGCTACACCGTGCGCGACACGCCGAGCTTCACCTGCATAGCGATGTCGCTCGGGCGCGCGCTGAACGCGCTCGACGGCGAGCCGGTGGCCTTCGAGGCAACGTCCGCTGTCTAGGCGCGCGCTCGCCGCGCTGCGCGCGGCCGACCCGGTGCTCGCGGGCATCATCGACGCGGTCGGCGCGCTGCCCGACGCCCGCGAGGGCAGGCCCGACAGCGACGATCACTACGGCGCGCTGGTGCGCGCGATCACCGGGCAGCAGCTCTCGGTGCGCGCGGCGCAGGCGATCTACGGACGCCTGACGGCGCGCTTCGGCGATCGCCCGCCGACGCCGCAGGAGATCATCGCCGACGACCCCGAAGAGCTGCGCGCGGCGGCGGGACTCTCGCGCGCGAAGGTCAGCTACCTGCGCTCGCTGGCCGAGCACGTGCTCTCGGGCGAGCTCGAGCTCGAGCGCCTGGATGAGCTCTCCGACGAGGAGGCGATCGCCGAGCTCGTGGCCGTCAAGGGCCTCGGCCTGTGGACCGCGCAGATGTTCCTGATGTTCCACCTCCAGCGCCCCGACGTGCTGCCGGTCGGCGATCTCGGCATCCGCCGCGCGATCGAGCGCGCCTACGGCCTGGACGGCCTCCCCGACGCGGCAGGCATCGAGCGGCTCGCCGAGCCCTGGCGCCCGGAGCGAACGCTCGCCTGCCGCTATCTGTGGCGCTCGCTGGCCAACGAGCCGGGCTAGCGGCTTCAGCCGGCGGCGCCGGCTTCCTGCCGGCGGCCGGGCTATTTTTTCTTCTTCTTCTTTTTGACCTTCTTCTTGACGACCTTCTTCTTGTGGAAGGCCGCGACCTTCGGGCAGTTTTCGACGGTGATCGGCGTCTGCTGTTCGATCACGGCGCCGTTCTGCGCGGTCAGGGTCGTGGGCAGCACGAGGGTTTCGGGGACCGTCTGTTTGACCTTCACGGTCAGGTGCTTGGTCTTGCCTTTGACCTTGCGGGTCACGTGCTTGACCTTGATGATCGTCTTGGTCTCGCTGCAGAGGTTGCCGTTGGCCGCGAGCGCGGAGTGCGGACCCTCGGGGAGGACCAGTTCGAAGGTTTCAACCGGCGCGTCGGGCACCCGTTCGAACGTCGTTTTGGTGATCCCGTTTTTGATGTCGGTGTTCCCGTCGAGGACGATTTTCACGCCGCTTTCGGGTTCGGTCAGGATGATGTCGACGTCGGGGAACGAGCGGTTGGCGTGCGAGACGAGGTAGGCGGGCCCCCTCAGCGGGTTCTTGAACACCGGCGTGTGGACGATGCCTTCGCCGATCAGCGAGTCGGGGTCGCAGTTCTGCGGCGCGTTGGGGTTGAAGGTGTAGTCCGGGCAGGCGTGCTGGATCGTCGGTTTCAGCCGTGAGGGCAGATCGTAGGGCAGGTAGGTGACGCTTTTTGCGATGTTGGAGTAGGAGCCGTTGGGGTAGTTGATGACCACCCGCAGGCTCGCTCCGCCTTCTTTGGAGGTCACCCCCGAGGTGTAGGCTTTGAAGTCCGGCTTGAATCCCAGCGCGGCGCAATTCGACGCTTGGAAGGGGGATTCGACGGGCTCGATCGCATTTTCCCATCCGCCGAGTTCGCCGGTGACCGACAGTTTGTTGCAGTTCGTCGGGTTGAACTCGAAGTTGGGTCGACCGACGGTCACGGTGATCGACTTGAGCTGGGCGGGCACCCCTTTGATGAACTGCGGGATCGGGCCGATCGTCTTTGTCGTGACAACCGCGGTTTCTTCGTTGACGCTGATCGTCGAGAGCACGTTCACCCAGCCGAGGTCGAAGGGGCCGGCCTTGGCGTGGGTCGATGCCAGGATGCCGAAGGGCGCGCCGGCGATGCCCTTCGTCAGGTAGAGGGTGCCGGGCAGGGTGACGGGTTCTCCGCCGAGGCCCGAGACGCTGGTGGTGGTGCCGATTTCGCTTTCCGGGCCGCACGGCGGCGGTCCCGCGGTGAGGGTTTCGATCGCCTGCGGGTTGGGGCACGGCGTGACCGAGGCGATTTTCGCCGCGAGCCCCGGTGGCAGCGTGGTGTTGATCGACTTCAGCGACTGCTGCCCGTCGGGCTTGTTGATCGTGAGCGTGAACGGCGTGTAGGCACCGGCCTGGCTGTTCGTGCTTCCGGCCGTGAAGCTCGGGGCAAACGACAGCGGGCTCGGCGCGCACGCGGCGCCACCCGGCCCGGAGGTGATGTTGAACGTTGAGGGCGGCAGCGGGTAGGTGGGTTTCTTCGCCCACGGCGTGAACGACGCGGTGGTCGAATACGGACCGCATGCCGGCGGGGTCGTGAGCGATCCGCGCGGGCCGCCGAAGAGTTCCAGTCTCAGGTCTTCGAAGCCGACATCGGGCGTGTTCTTGAAGTTGGTGATGACCTGCCCGGTGGCGGTGACTTCGACTTCGCCCGCGAGCTTGACGAGCACGCCCGATTCCTTTTCTTCGGCGACCATGTACATCGCAAACAGCGAGCCGAACGGGTTGGCGTACTGCGACGCGAGATAGACGCCGCCTACCAGTTCGGGTTTGCTGAGTTCCCCGTTGGGAAGTTTGCGCCTGGACAGGTCAGGCGTCTTGATGCGGACGGTGCCGACCTTTGACCCGTTCGGGCAGAAGTTCGTGCCTGGCTCGAGCGGTTCCGGCAGTTTTTCGGTGAACGTGTCCGTGCCGCCGGGTTCGACTCCCGGTTCGAATTCCTTGGAGCCGGTGAAGCCGATGCCGCCCGAGCCCTGGGTTTCGCCCTCGGCGCATGCTTCCAGGCCATTCGCGGCGGAGGCGTTCAGCAGGACGCCCGGCGGAAGCGCGACCGTCGTGTCCTTCACGGCCGAGTCGGCGTTCCCTTTCGCTTCGAGCGTTTCGGTCTGCGGCACGTGCACGTGCACCCTCAGCCCCGTAGGCGTGCTCCCGGCTCTCGTCTCGGCGGCCGGTTCGTGCCCTTCTGCTTCTTCCTGTTCTTCCGCCGCGCTCCATCCGTTCCCGTGATCTTCCACCGGGTAGGCGCTGATCGTGGGGCTGAAGCCGAGCAATTCGCTGCCCGTCAATGCCGAGGGGAGCTGATAGCTGGTGTTCGGCTGGCCTTCTTCGATCGTTTCGACCTTGCCGTCTTCCTGCGGCCAGGCTTCGCCGCTCACGCTCGTCGCCAGCCGCGACTGTTCCCCGGTGGGCAGCGAGAGGAACGGTTCGGGATGCGGGTCTTCGAGCAGGTTGCAGGGATCCGCCGGGAAGCCGATGCAGCCCCAGCCGCGGGCCGCATCGTGGCTCGGGTCGGTCGGCACCCCCCAGAACGAGACCCTGCTGCTCAGCACCTGGACACCCTGGGAGGCGTAGTCGACGCTGACCGTGACGCCGTAGTCTCCACCGGCGCGAAGCGAGGTGTTGAGGACGATCGGCACGTTTTCGACCTCGAAGCCGAACTGCGCCGGCTCGCCGTAGGCGGGCACGAGGTTGAAGATGGGGACGACCTTGGTGTAGTAGTCGATCAGGTCGGGGTCGTTGAAGCTCACCGTCGCGGCCCCCACGGCGGTGTCGGCCGGGCACAGGTTGAGGTTGCCCGATCTCCCTCCGAAGTCGGTGTCGTTGCACTGCGGGAGCGCGTTGGGGTTGCCGATCAGCCCCGGCGGCAGCTTGAAGTGCAGGTTCTTCTCCAGGGCCGGCGCGGAGGGAGTCTCGACGGCTTCGTTTTTGGAGTTGTAATCGATCGCGAGCGTCTGGTTGAGGTCGAACGTGGTGGTCAGCTGGTACGGGTGCGAGCCGGCCTGGGTGTCGATCGATCCGTTTTCGTTTTCGGGCACCTGCTGGAAGCGTTCGACCCCGAAATGCGTTTCCGCTTCGTTTACTTTGAGCGGCTGCCTGAGAGGCGGGGTGGCCGGTATCGCGCCGCCGCCCGGCGCTTCGCCGCCGGTGACGGTCACTTCGTTGGCGGGTTCTGCTTCGAGCGCCCCGCTGACCTTGACCTTGATGATGATTTCCAGCTGTTCATAGGGACCGAGGTGCTGCTTTTCAAATGTGCAGACGATCGTCTGCGTGTGCGCGCCCGAGCATTTGTAGAGGGGTACGAACACGTTTTTGGAGACTTCTTCGGTCGTGTTGAACTTCGAGCGTTCGGTGCCGCGGCTCTCGACCAGGGGTTCTTCGGTCGCTTCCATGCCGGCCGGAAGTTTGTCGGTGATGGTTGCGCTCCCCTCGAGCTTCGCGCCGCCGAGATTGGCCGCGTCCACGATGATCTGGCCTTCTTTGCCGTTGAGCGGCAGGTTGGTCGGCGCCGACAGCGATTCCAGGCGCCAGTGCGGGATGCCCGCCGCAAGCGTCGGCGTCGCGACCGCCAGCAGCGCGCTGATCGCCGCTGCGACGCAGAGGGCGAGGCCTCGGGGCCGGCGCAGGCGCCGCTGGATCATCTTGCCCTCCCCTTCACGGAGCTCTTCCTGGCCTTGCTCGCTTTTTTGGCCGGTTTGGGTGGTGCGTACTTCTTCTTGGCCTGCTTTTCGCATGAGAGGCGCTTGCCTTTGTGCTGGGCGCCCTTGTACTTCGCCCTGCACGCCTTCAGCGCTTTCGCCAGTGCCTTCGCGAGCTTCTGCGCCTGGGTTTCTTTCGGCGGCGGTGGCGGCGTCGTTTTTATGACGACGTAGGAGGCGACGTTCCCCTGACCGGTGGAACTCGTGCTCGCCGGCGGGGCGGGCACCGACGCGGAGTAGGAGCCGGGCCGGCATCCTTCGACCGACGTGCACGGCGGCGAGCCGGCACCCGGCGCCGGCAGGCACGAGGCCCCGCTGCAGACGCGCGCGTCGTAGATGTCGAAGCTTTCATCGACGTCCTGCTGCGCGAGCCTGCTGGCCGTGAGGAAGAAGACGTCGTTTCCGCTAGTGCTCGCATCGAGGAACGCCGCTTCGTGTTCGGAGTTCCCCGAGGAGATCAGCCCGACGCAGCCGCCGCCGCTCGCGCAGCTGCCTTCGCCGTTCGGCTCGTACTCGTAGACCTTCTCCTTGTTGCTCGTCGCGGCGGGCACGAGGCGGTCGGGGCTGTTGAAGAACAGGCGACCGTTGTCGTTCAGGTAGCGGGACTGGTAGTACGCGCGATCCGGAGCCAGCGAGGTCCAGCCGGGCACGCTCCCTGCGAGCCAGACGTCGACGTCGGTCGATTCGGTTGTCCCCTTGGTCCAGATCTTCGGGCGGTCGACGACCAGTCCGTTCCCTTCGGCGTTCGCTTCGGAGTCTTCCACGCCTTCGGGGCGGGCGCCGCTGGGGTTGCAGGACGCGCAGATGAGGGGCGTTTCGCTGTTCGCGTGGTACTCGAAGACCTCCTCGTCGAGGCGTTCGTGTTCGGGTGTGCTGGTCACATCGCGGTTGTCGTAGCCGGTCAGGCTCTGCTGGGACATGAACGCCAGGTATTCGCCGTTGCCCGAGACTCGTGAGGTCAGGAAGGTCAGGTTGCCTTCTTCTGAGCCCGCGGTGTTGTCCCAGTCCGGCCTGTCCTTGTCGGAGAGCGCGGCGATGAACTTGGTCGTCCATTTTCCGGCGCTGAGCTGGTCCACGTAGAGGTTGCACGTCGTTCCCGGTGGCCCTTCTGCAGCCGTGCAGTGCCCGCGGGTGGCTCCGGGCGCGAGGGCGGCGTTCGCGACGAAGTAGACGTAGGTGCCGTTGTCGCTCGCGCCGAGCACGCTGCCCTGGATTTCGGCGCTTTCTCCGCCGAGGCCTTCCGGAGTCAGGTCTTTGAGTTCCATGTGCAGCGGCGCGCTCCCGCTGCTCAGTTCGGCGACGTAGAGATCGTACCGTTCCGAGCCGTAGCTCGCTTTGGAGTTCGACGTCAGCCGCTGCCTGTCGGTGAAGAACACCCGCGTGCCTTCCGTGTTCGCCGTCTGGAATTCCGCTTTCGCTCCGATCGTCTGTCCTCCGAGCTGGACCTGATCGAGCTGTAGGGTTTCGGGTGCCGGCGTCGCGGTGTCGCGCACGTAGAGGTGATGTTCTTGTTCATCGGTCCAGAAGACATGTGAGCCGTCGTCTGAGATCGCGTGCCGAGCGTCGCGGCCGTTGGGCCCGCCCAGAAGGGCGAATTCCGGCACGACCCGCGCTTTGCTCGGCAATTCGCTGACGAGCTGAAGCGCTCCCGCCGGGCCCCACTCATACAGGCCCGGTTCGGCCCGACGGGAGGAGAGGACGACGTGGCTCAGGTCCGGCGTGGCGCCCCCGCCGAGGTATTCGATGCCTTCGACGCCATTGCCGCTCGGCAAGAGCGGGCCGCCGAATTCCTTGGCGCCGGGCGCGTTCTTCTTCGTCACGAGCGCGACGTAGCCGGGGTTGCCCTTTTCTTCCCCATGGGCCTTCGCTTCGTTGTAGCTCGGCTTTTCGGATTCTTCCGGCGTCAGAATTGCTTCCGGAGCGTTGTCGCGCAGGTAGATGGTCTTTTCCTGGTGGCCTTCTTCGGCCTCGCCCGGCACCGGGGGCGAGAGCGGTGGTTCGGCGAGCGCGCCCGAATGCGGAGCCCCCGGGAACGGCGCGACGAGCGCGAGCGCGAGGTCGCGCGTGAAGAACTGATACTCGGGCGCGACGCCCGCGACGCCGGCTCCCTTGTCGTTGGGCGTCACGATGTCCTGCGAGGCCCAGCCGCTGGAGCTGCGCGTGGAGAGGACCTGAGTGGGTTCGGGGTTGCGGTTGCCTTCGGGCGTCGTTTCGGCCGGCATCGGCCCGTCGGCGATGTAGGCGACCCCGTTGCCGTTCTCGGAGGCCTGGATCAGCCCTCCCTCCAGGCCCATCGGTTCGGGCTGCGCGCCGTCCTTGTTCGGCGGCGAGACCATCTCCCACTCGCGGCCGTCGGGCAGGCCATTGGCGGCCGCGCGGATCGTGAACGTCTGTTCGGCGCTCTTGGTCGTTCCGAAGCTGTTCTTGGCGACGACCCGGTAGTAGTAGGTGCCCGTCGGCAGGCTCGGCAGTTTTGCTTCCGCGCTTTCGTCGCGGAATTCCTTGCCGATCGGCGTCGCGGCCGTCGACGTGCACGGGGACGGTTCGGGCTGGCAGTGGCTGGCTCCGTATTCGAAGTGGTATTCCGTGGCCGCACCCTCGGGGTCCACCTGCGCCTTCAGCGTGGTCAGGCCGACCGCAGCGAGGCCGCTGACCTTCGGCGCCTGTTCGGCTTCGAGCGGGAAGACATCGACCTTGTCGGTCTTCGCATCGGCGACGAAGACCGCGCCGCTCTTCGCGTCCACGGCGATGCCGTCGCCGTCGCTCAAGCCCGCGGTGGTGAAGCGCTGTATGAGCGATCCGTGGGGATTGTCGAGGGTCGGCGGGCTGAACGCGTCCACCGTCGTCACGTCTGCGCCTGCGACCACCGCCACGTTGTCGATGTAGATGTCGTTGAGTTCGGAGACGTCGTTGCTCGGTTCTTCGGCGAGGTTGACCGCGACCGCGTCGGCGTATTCGGGGTCGAGCTCCGGGACCCTGACCTTCCCGGTGCCTGCTTCGAGCCCGGCGATGAGGTCGTTTTCGCCCCCTTCGAACAGCCCGGCGTCTTCGTTTTCTTCGACGATCTGTTCTGTTTCTTCCAGTTCGGATTCGCTGCCGCCGGTGAGTTCTGAGACTCCTGCGTAGAAGTTGTCTTTGGTGTCGACCGCGAACCCGGGTTTCCCTTCGCCCCCTTCCGAGGGCACGACCGCCAGGCCTTCGTTCGTTTCCAGGTCGTTGAGTTCGAGCACCTGTTCTTCGTGGCGGTAGACGAACAGCGTCCCTTTCGTATCGACTGCGACGCCGTCGAGTTCTTCGAATTCTTCGCCTTCGCTCTTTTTCTCGCCTTTGAGCACGAACTTCGTCATCCTGAAGACCTTTTCGGCTTCGCCTTTGGCATTGAACTTGAACTTCGACACGGCGCCTTTTTCCCCGCCGGTGGCGACGTACACGTCACCGTTGGAGGGATACGTCGCCGCGCATTCAAGCCCCGTCTTGCCGTTGAGGTAGCACGAGTTGTCCACGGCGACGCCTTCGGGGTGCCCGACCGCGAATTCGCCGTCGGCTTCCTCTCCCGTGAGTTCGCCGTGCACGCCGAGTTTCGGCTTGAAGATCTCCACCCGGTTGTCGGTGTTGTCGGCGACGTAGACGAGGCCGGTGGCGTAGTTGACGGCGATGCCGACGGGCTTGCGAAACTGGTCCGCGCCTTTGCCCTCTTCACCGAAGGCGAACTTGAATTCGTGCCCCCGCTGACCGAGCGCGAGTGCCGGCGCGCTGGCGAGCAGCAGGCCTCCGACGACGACGAGCAGCAGCGCAGCGAGTGAACTTGGGCGCACGCGACGAGGCGCCACGGAGTCGATCGCCGCGCGCGCACGCTGCCGTTCCGGGCCGCACCGGCCCGGCGATCGGCGATCGTCAACGCTACCCATCACTGCCATTCCCTCTCCCTCTCTGCCCTTCCGTGCGCCATAATATGACTCCGTTCGCCACGGATTCTAGCGTCTGGCCGATGCTTGTCAACGGGGAAGCGCACGGCGACAGGCTGGCTGTCCAGCCAGATGGTGCAGCAGCTGCGAACGGCGCTCACGCGATCGGACAGCGCTCACACGAATGGCGCTCACGCAGGCTCACCGATGGATGCTCGTGCGCCACCGCGAGCGCGGACCGTCCACGTAGGCCACGGGCTGATGGCGAGCACGGCTCGCGCGCGTCCTACGCCGGGCAAGGCGCGGACCGGAAGGCCGCGCGGGATTGGAGCGCGGGCCGGAAGGCCGCACGGGATTGGAGCGCGGGCCGGAAGGCCGCACGGGAGTGCAGCGGCCGCGGGTCGGCAGCGCAAAAAAAAACGTGCGTGGGGCCGGTGGGGCCCCACGCACGCTCACTGCCGATCAATCAGAGGAGGGAACTACGCCTCCTCGCCGATCGTCTTGAGGTCGATCTTTACGATTTGACCTCGGTCTTGCCTTTTTCTTTCGAGCCCGCGACGACGCCCTTGTCGGTGCCAACAGCAGTCTCGACGTTCGGGCCGGTGTTTTCGAATGAGATTCCACCGTTCTCGGAGAATTCAGTGACGAGATCCTGTTCGCCTTTGCCTTCGCCGAAGCTGGTGGTGAATTTCGACTCCATCAGGTTGGCCGGCGTGGTAACGCCGCTCAGCGTGCCGCTGGTCCGGAAGATGACTCCCGGTGCGCACACGAACTCAGCCTGAAGGCCACCGTTCGCAACAGTGCCGTTGAACTCGGTCCATACTTCACCCGGGGCGGGTTCGCCACCACTCGGGCCTTTTTCACCGTTGTCGATCAGGTGCGTTTCGAGTTCGAAGGTGGTGATGTTGCCTTCTTTCTCACCCGGCTGAACGCTGGTGCACTTACCACCGGTGACGCTCAACGTGCATTCTTCGAATTCAACCGTGTCGACGTCTGATTTCGCTCCGGTGATTTCATCGGTGCCTTTGCTCTTCTTGCAGGTAATTTTACCGGCTGCGGAGCTCAGAACTGCGGTTTTGGTCGTCGTGGTCGATTTTTCACCGGCCGCCGATTCCCATTCGTACTTGTTGGTTTTACCGGCTTTTTCTTCAGCTTCCGTAGCGTGTTTGGTGCAGTTCTTGTCGATGTAGTGCGCGACGTAGAATTTGCCTACCTTGGCGGTTTTCTTACAGACGCCGTATTCACCTGCGTATGCCGACGTCGCTGCCATCGCGCTCAGCGCGGTGATCGCGAACACAGCAGTGAGGCACAGCCCCACGATCTTGATGCGTTTCATCTGTCCACTGCTCCTTTTCCCTCTTGGTTGGATCGGCCGATCCCCAGATCCCCTCCTGCGGACGGGGATTCCAGAAACCAGCCGGGCCGCCGGGCTGTCCCTCAGCCAGACGGTGCTCTGCTCTCGACCTTCCCAGAAAACGTGCCTTCCGTCAAGGTCGAGCACGATTGGCGCCGAGGATGAGGCGTGTTCGCACCGGTCCCCACGCGGGGGCTCGGACAGTGCCGAGTGCCTGGGCGATCCCTCCCCATCTCAACGCTTGACCTCATGTCGCGGTGACCGTACCACAGGACGTGACCTCACGTCAAGCCGTAGGTCGCAGGATTCTCACCGTTCCTGGCTGGCCGTACAGCTTACGGTAAGCGCGGCGTCGGTGCGCTGCCGCGGCGCGCCGCGGGTGCGCCACCGTGTCAGACCGCCGAGACCTGGTCCTGCTCGGCGACCCTGAAGGAGGAGCCGCAGCCGCAGGCCGCGACCACGTTGGGGTTGTTCACCTTGAAGCCGGCGCCCTGGAGGCTCTCCTCGTAGTCGATCGTCGAGCCGCTCACGAACTGCAGGCTCTCGCGATCCACGAGCAGCTTCAGCCCATGGCTCTCGAAGACGACGTCGTTCTCGCGCTGCTCGTCGAAGGCCAGCTGGTACTGAAAGCCCGAGCAGCCTCCGCCGCGCACGCCCACGCGCAGGCCGGCCACGCTCACGTCGGCCTGCTGGCCGGCGAGGAACTCGTGCACCTTCTCGGCGCCCTTGTCGCTGATCGTGATCATCGTTTCTGCTCCCGTGGAAGGCTCCAAGACTTTCCAAAGTATAGCGGTCGTTGCGTGCGGCAGAGCCGGCGGGCGAGCGGCGCCCACGCGGCCGGAGGCGCCGGCCGGAGGCGCCCGCGCCGATCCTCTACGCTAGGGGCGATGCCCGCCGCCGAGGACATAAAGCAGCGCATCGAGGCCGCCATCCCGGGCGCGCACGCCGAGGTCGAGGACTACACCGGCGGCGGCGATCACTTCCGCGCGACGGTCACCGCGGAGGCGTTTGCGGGGCGCAGTCGCATCGAACAGCACCGCCTCGTCTACGACGTCTTCGGCGCGGAGGTCGGCGGGGTCATCCACGCCCTCGCGCTGAAGACGCAGACCCCCGCCAAGATCCAGACACACTGAGAGCCAGGAGCCTCCCATGCCCAGCAGCCAGTTCGATCCGATCCCGATGGTGAGCAGCGAGCCCGCGCCGGTCCCCGCCGCGAGCGAGGAGTCCAATCCGATCCGCGACGCGGTTGCCGCGGCGATCGAGGAGCACAGGGTGATCCTGTTCATGAAGGGCACGCCGGAGGCTCCGGCCTGCGGCTTCTCGGCGCGGACCGTGGCCATCCTGCAGTCGCTCGACGTCGGCTTTGCCGCCGTGGACATCCTCCCCGACCCGCGTATCCGCCAGGAGCTCTCGGCGATCTCCAACTGGCCGACGATCCCCCAGCTGTTCGTGGGCGGCGAGCTGCTCGGCGGCTGCGACATCGTCACCGAGATGTACGAGTCGGGGGAGCTCACGCAGGCGTTGCTGTAGCGTCCCGCGCCGCATGCCCCCGGTCGCGGTAGTCACCGACAGCACGCATTACCTCCCGCGGCAGCTGGCCGACAGCCAGGGCATACATCAGGTCAGCCTCTACGTCGGTTGGCGCGGCGAGCCCCAGCGCGAGCTCGATATGGACGGCTTCAGCGCCTTCTACGAGCGCCTGGGCCAGGACCCCGAGCTGCCGAGCACCTCACAGCCCTCGATCGGCGACTTCCTCGCGGTCTGGGAGCCGCTGCTCGAGGAGGGGCGAGACATCGTCTCGATCCACCTCGCGGGCGGCATCTCCGGCACCTGCGAGGCCGCCCGCCAGGCGCACGGGCTGCTGGCCGAGCGCGGTCTCGGTGAGCGGGTGGAGGTGATCGACAGCGAAACCGCCTGCGGAGGTCTCGCGCTGGTGGTGCTCGCCGCGGCCGCGGCCGCGCGCACGGGCGCCGAGAAGGACGCGGTCCTGGCCCGTGCACGCGAGGCGCGAGCGGGGCTGAGGATCTGGTTCTGCCTGGACACGCTCGAGTACCTGCGCCGCGGCGGGCGCATCGGCAACGCCCGAGCATGGCTGGGCGGCACGCTGAAGGTCAAGCCCATCTTGTCCCTCGAGTATGAGATCGTGCCGGTCGAGCGCGTGCGCACCGCCGGGCGAGCCTTTGAGCGCATGGTCCGCTACGCGCAGGAGCTGCACGACAGCGGCGCCGACGGCTGGGTGGTGCAGCACATCCGGGCGCCCGAGCAGTCCGAGCGCCTGATCGAGCGCTGCCGGCAGATCTTCGACTCCGAGCCCGTCTTCACCTCCGAGGTGGGGCCGGTGATCGGCACCTACACCGGCCCGGGCCTGATCGGCGTCGGCGGCGTCGCGCGGCGGCTGCTCGCCTGAGCGGCGGCTGCTGGCCTTGGCGGCGCCGGCGCCAAGCGCGCCCGGGCGCTCAGTCGGAGTAGCGGCGACGGCGGCGGCGCAGCATGCGCGCGCCGACCACGAGGCCCACGACCGCGGCGCCGACCATCAGTTCTTTCTGGTGGCGGCGGATCTGCCCGCGCCAGTCGGTCAGGCGCGCCACTTCGCCGCGCAGGCGTTCGACCGAGACGCCGAGCTCCTTGCGGTTGGCCTCGATCGAGTCGCGGATCTCCGCCGGCGAGCGCTGCGCCATCAGCTCTCAGCTCCCTGGCCGGCCGTCGGCTGGGACGTGCTCGAGACGGGCCCGAGCGGCTCGGAGGGCTCACTCACGGTCTCGCGGATCCTGCGGGCCTCCTCGAGCGCCATGCTCGGCACCGGCGGCGAGCCCCGTTTGACCGCCCTGGCCGCGATCAGGCCGGCGATGACCCCCAGCAGGACGAGGATCGCGGCCATCGCGAAGAACCCCCAGAAGTAGGTGAAGTCGTTGCCCGGCAGGTAGTAGTAGAGCAGCCACGCAAAGCCGATCAGCACGAACAGCAGCGCGGTGGCGAAGAAGATCCCGGCGACGACGCCGACGACGGCGCCGCGAGCGAGCTTGCTCGCCTTCTCGGCGATCTCCGCCTTGGCCAGCTCGACCTCCTCGCGGACGAGCAGCGTTGCGCGTTCGGAGATCTCGGCGATCGCCGTGGCGACGTTCTGGGGCTGCTCGTCGCGCCGCCCGGCCCCGCCTCGATCTCGCGGCGGCGCTGAGTACGGCTCGCTCATTCGGGCGGCTCCTCACCGAAGATGCGCCGCCACAGCATGGCGGCGGCGCGGTCGACGACGATGCTCGACAGCGCGCCCAGCCCAGCCAGCAGACCCGCCCACATGAGCCGCTTGACCATGTCGTTCTCGATCATCGCGCCAGTCTATTCCCCCCGCGTGTCGGCTCGAATCCCGCCACGCGGCGCGGGCGCCCGCGCGCGGCGCGGGCGGGTTGCCCGCGCGGCGCTGCCGGGTTGCCGCGCGCGGCGCGGGCGCGAGCCTAGCGGTCGCTTCCGGGAGCCGCGACGCGCGTCTCCAACCCGCCGCAGACCGTCTCCACCACGAGCCACTTGGCCCGCTCGAAGTGCTCCTCGCCCTGCGGCAGCAGGTCGAAGATCCAGCCCGTGAGCAGCTGCTCGATGACGCCGTAGAAGGCCATCGCGGCGAAGCGCGCTTCGATCTCCGCCTTGAAGACGCCCTGCGCCTGCGCCTTGGTGACGATCTCCGCGATCAGGTCGTAGGCCTCGCGGATCGTGCCGATGTGGGTGTTCCCGAACGAGTTGGCCGCGCGTGTGACCTCGACGATGATCACCTTCATCAGGTCGGGGTCGTGGCGGTAGCTGTCGACGATGAACGACGCGATCGCCCCGAGCTTGTCCCTGACCGGGATCGCCTCGGCATCGACCTCGCGGATCAGCTCCAGCATGACGTTCCAGCGCTCCAGGAAGAGGGTGTCGAGCACCTCGTCCTTGGAGGCGAAGTAGTGGTAGACGAGGCCGTAGGCCACGCCGGCCTCGTCGGCGATGTCCGACACGCGGCACGCGTGAAAGCCCTGGCGCGCGAACACCCGCACGGCGGCATCGAGGATCAGGCGGCGCTTGTCCGCCGTGGCCCTGGCGCGGGGAATCGGCGCGCGCCCGGTGCTCATGCCGGCTCCCCGACCGGCCATCGGTAGGCGTGTGGACGGCGGTTGGCGAGCGCCGGCAGGCTTGCGCGGATCTCGCGCTGGCGCTCGAGGTCGAGCTCGGCGACGATCCAGCACTCGCTGTCGGGCGCCTGCGCGAGCACGACGCCCCAAGCGTCCACGATCATCGAGCGGCCGCCGGAGCGGTGTCCGCCCGGGTGCGAGCCGATCTGGTTGGCGGCGATCACGAGCGCCTGGTTCTCGATCGCGCGCGCGCGCACGAGCGTCTCCCAGTGGTCGCGCGTCGTCGCCAGCGTGAACGCGGCCGGCAGCGCGATCACATCGGCCCCGAGCACGGCAAGGATCCGGTAGAGCTCGGGAAAGCGCAGGTCGTAGCAGATCGACAGCCCCAGGCCGACGCCATCGGCCGTCCGCGAGAGCACGATCTCCTCACCCGGCTCCTCGAGCCCGGACTCGCTGTAGACGTGCCCGTCGACCTCGACGTCGAACATGTGCAGCTTGCGATACACCGCTCTGACCTCGCCCTGCGGGTCGACGTGCACGGAGGTGTTGGCCAGCTTCTCCCGCCCCGGCACGCGCTCGAGGACCGAGCCTGCGATGAGATCCACCGACAGCTCGCGCGCGAGCGCGCGCGCCCAGCGGATCGCCTCGCCGTCGAGCGTCTCGGCGGCCGCGCGCAGGTCCTCATCGGAGCCCATCGCGGTCCACTTCTCGGGGAGTACGATCAGGCTCGCGCCATCCGCCGCCGCTGCCCGCGTCAGCCGCTCGGCGACCGCCATGTTCGCGGCCGGATCGGCGCTGGAGTTGAGCTGAACTGCCGCGACCCTCAAAAGCGCATTGCCTTCCCCGGGCCTCGCACCCGCAGCCTGCCCGGGTCGAGCACCCGAAAATAGATTGACTGGTCAGTCAACATCACCAAGCATAACGCTGTCGCGCGCGGCCGGGGGGTGATGGAGCACCACCGCGCGCGCTGGTAGGAGTCAGGCGCTGCCCCGGCCGCGGCTGCGGCGCAGCTCGGCGAGCAGCAGCTTGGAGTGCATCGCTCCGAGCAGCTCCCGCAGCGGCTCGACGCCGGCGGCCACGATCTCCGTCGCGCGCTCGACCTCCACCTCTCCGGCGAGACGGTCGAGCAGCGCCCGGACCTCCTGCTCCACCAGCGGCTCGAGCGCCTTGCGGTAGCGCAGGGTGTCGTACACCGTGAAGCCGAGCGCCTCGTCGTAGCCGCCGGCGCGAAAGCTCGCGATCGCCTCGATGATCTTGACGTCGTCCTTGCCGTAGCCGCGCTGGCTCGGTGTGAGCACGCCGATCTCGGCGAGCCGGTCGAGCACGTTGCGCGGCACGCCGTAGCGCTCCTGGACCGCCCGGCGGGAGACGCGACTCTGATCTTCGGTGCTCGCGAGGGCCCGCTCGAGGATGCGGTCCTCGAGCTCGATCAGCGCGCGCACGCGCTCGGGATCCTCCCGCAGCGCCCGCTTGATCACGCGCAGCGGCATGAAGCGCTCCTCCTGCAGGCGCTTGATCAGCTCGATCCGCTCGACGTAGCGCGGCGGGTAGTAGGCCATGTTGCGGCTCGTCCTGACGATGTCCTCGACGTCGCCCAGCAGGCCCTCGCGCAGGTAGTAGCGGATCGTGCCCGGGCTGACGCCCGAGCGCTCGGCCAGCTCGCTCATCTTCAGCAGCGGGCGATCGGCCGAGCCGTTGGCGGTGGCGCGTGCGCTGCGCTTGACGGTGGTGCCGGTCGCCGCCATCGCGCCGCCTCACGCTCGCAGCGTGGCGTCCTGACCCAGCCCTTCGGACTGGGTGCCCGCATCGGCCGGCCCCGCCGCCGCACCGCACGCCAGCAGCTCGGCGGCCTCCTCCTCGGAGAAGCCGGCCGCGCGCAGGACCTCCTCGGTGTGCTCGCCGAGCGCCGGGCCCGGCAGGCGCGCGTGCTCGCCGGGCGTGCGCTCGAGCTTGACCGGGATCCCCAGCTGCCGGATCGCCTGCTCGACGCCCGGCTGCTCGATCTCGACGACCATCTCGCGCTGGCGCACGAGCTCCGAGGAGAGCGCCTCGTCGAGCTCGAGCACCGGCTCCAGACAGCAGTCGTGTTCCTGCGCGAAGGCCTCCCATTGCGCGCGCGTGCGCTGCATGAAGATCTCCTGCACCTGCGCGTGCGCGTCGGAGCCCGGCTGGGCGAACTGCAGCGCGACCAGATCCTCGCGGCCCACGCCGCGGCACCAGGCCTGCCAGAACTTCGGCTCGAGCGCGCCGAGCGAGACCCAGCCGTCGGCGCACTCATACGGGCGGTAGCAGATCAGCGATCCCGCCAGCGGCAGCTCGCCCCGGCGCGGAACCGCTCCGTCGGCGAAGTAGCTCGCGGCCACCATCGCCAGCCAGGAGAGCGCCCCGTCGGACATCGAGACGTCGACGAGCTGGCCTTCGCCGGAGCCCGGGGATCCCGATCGGGCCCCCGGGCGCGCGGGAGCCCCATCCCGCTCGCGCAGGGCGGCCAGGATCCCGAAGGCGGCCATCAGCGCTCCGCCGCCGAGGTCGGCTATCTGCCCTGCCGCCTGAACCGGCTCGCCGCCCCGCTTCCCCGTCAGCCCGAGCAGGCCGATGAGGCCGAGGTAGTTGGTGTCGTGACCGGAGGCGTCGCGCTTGGGCCCCGCCTGGCCGTAGCCGCTGATCGCGCAGTAGACGATCCCGGGGTTCTCCGCGCGCATCCGCTCGTAGCCGACGCCGAGACGGTCGAGCACGCCCGGACGGAAGGACTCGAGCACGACGTCGTATTCGCGCACGAGCGCCAGCAGCACCTCGCGCCCCCGCTCGTGCTTGAGGTCCAGGCGGATCGAGCGCTTGTTGCGGTTGAGCGACAGGAACAGGGCCGAGCGCGCGCTGGGGTGGGCGCCCTCGTAGAAGGGCGGCGACCAGCGGATGTAGTCGCCCATGCCCGTGTCCTCGACCTTGAGCACCTCCGCGCCGAAATCCGCGAGCAGCAGCGAGCAGAAGCCGCCGGGCAGCAGGCGCGAGAGGTCGAGCACGCGAATGCCCTCCAGCGGCAGGCTCACGCGCTCACCTGCTCGCGCTGGGGGATGGCCAGCAGCGCCCGCGCCTCGGCGACCGTGGCCGGACGGCGGCCCATGTCCTCGGTCATCTGCCTCGCCTTGGCGATCAGCTCGCCGTTGGAGCGCGCCATCTCGCCGTCGGGCAGATACAGGTTGTCCTCCAGCCCCACCCTGATCGAGCCGCCGAGCGTCAGGGCTGCGCCCACGAGCATCCACTGCTCGCGCGAGATCCCGATCACGCCCCAGTGATTTCCGGGTCCCCCCGACCCGCCTCCCGCGGGGATGTTCTCGGCCATCGCCGCGAGGTTGCGCGCCGTGGCGGGAATGCCGCCGACGACGCCCATCACGCAGTCGACGTGCAGCGGGGTCTTCAGCACGCCCATGTCGATCAGCGGCGCGAGGCTGCCGACGTGGCCGATGTCGAAGCACTCGTGCTCGGGTTTGATGCCCAGCTCGTTCATCGCCTCCAGCAGCTCGACGATCTCCTCGAAGGGGTTGGCGAAGACCATCTTGAAGACGAACTGCTTGCGCGAGCGCGAGTACTTGGCGTAGTTCATCGAGCCCATGTTCAGCGCCGCCACCTCCGGGCGGCACGCGCGCAGATAGGCGATCCGCTTCTCCACGGGCACGCCGATCGTGCCGGTCGAGAAGTTGACTATCACCGCATCGCCCACCTCATCGCGGATCGCCTCGGTGATCGCCTGGAAGTCCTCGATCTCATAGCTCGGCGTGCCGTCCGGTTTGCGCGCGTGGATGTGGATCATCACGCCACCCTCGTCCACGATCCGCCGCGCCTCGGCCGCATACTCGGCGGGCGTGTAGGGGATCGCCGGACACTGCTCGCGGTTGGCGATCGCGCCCGAGATCGAGCAGGTGATCACGACCGGGTCATCGAGGCTCATGCACACGCTCCGTTCATACGGGGACAACTCCCTGGCGCTTCCACGGACGCTCGACCTTCTTGCCCTCGGCCATCTCCAGCGCCCGGCAGATCACGGGCCGCGTCTCGCGCGGGTCGATCACGTCGTCGATCATGTCGTTGCCGGCCGCGATGTAGACGTCGATGATCTTGCGATACGCCTCGATCAGCTCCGCCTTCTTGGCCTCCGGGTCATCGGCTTCTTCGACCTGTTTGCGCATCACGATCTCGACCGCGCCCTCCGCGCCCATGACGCTGATCTCGGCGCTCGGCCAGGCCACGATCAGGTCGGGCTCGTACGCGCGCCCGTTCATCACGTAGTAGCCGGCACCGTATGCCTTGCGCGTGATGACCGTGATCTTGGGCACGGTCGCGTTGGCCACGGCGTAGAGCATCTTGGCGCCGTGCCTGATGATCCCGTCCGCCTCGACCTTGCTGCCGACCATGAACCCGGGCACGTCCATCAGGAAGATCAGCGGGATCGCGAACGCGTTGCAGAGGTTCACGAAGCGCGCGGCCTTGTCGGCCGAGTCGTTGTCGAGGATGCCGCCGAGCTGCTTGGGCTGGTTGGCCACGATCCCGGCGGGGCGCCCGCCGAAGCGCGCGAAGCAGGTGATGATCGTCTTGGCCCACTGCGGCTTCATGTCGAAGTAGACGCCGTCGTCGGCGATGCGGCGGATCACCTCATACATGTCATACGGCTTGCGGTTGGACTCGGGCAGCACGTCGAGCAGCTCCTCGTCCATCCGCTCGACCGGGTCGCCGACGGGGCGCCGCGGCGGGGAGTCCTCGCAGTTCTGGGGCATGAACGAGAGGTAGCGCTTGATCGCGGCGATGCACTCCTCGTCGTCTGCGACCTCGAGATCTCCCACGCCCGACTTGCGGCAGTGCACGCGCGAGCCCCCCAGCTCCTCCTGGGTCACCTCCTCGCCCACGGCCGCGCGCACGAGGTGCGGGCCGGCGAGCGCCATCGAGCCGCGGCCCTTGACCATCGGCACGAAGTCCGCCAGCCCGGGGATGTAGGCGGTGCCCGCCGCGCATGGACCCATCAGCGCCGCGATCTGCGGGATCACCCCACTCATCACGACCTCCTCGCGGAAGAGGTGCCCCGAGCCGGCGAAGAGCGAGCCGACCGCCTCCTGGATGCGCGCGCCGGCGGAATCGAGCAGCCAGATGAAGGGCATCCGCTTGGTCAGCGCCAGCTCGCGCAGGCGCGTCACCTTGAGCTCGCCGGTCATGCCCATCGAGCCGGCCATCACCGTGAAGTCGTACGCGCACACGGCCACCAGACGCCCGTCCACCTTGCCGTAGCCGGTGATCACCCCGTCGGCCGGCGCCTGCACGCCGTCCATTGCGCGCTGCGCGAAGTGCGGGCGCCCGTGGATGCCCAGCTCGGTGAAGGTGCCCTCGTCGATCAGCATCGCCAGTCGCTCGCGCGCGGTCAGCTTCTCCTGGGCGTGCTGCCTTGCGATCTTCTCCTCCCCGCCGCCGAGCTTGATCTGCTCGCGGCGCGCCTGCAGATCCTCGACCAGCGGGCGCAGGATCGAGGTCGTCTCCCGGGCGCCCATCAGCGGCCCCTCCACTGCGGCTCGCGCTTCTCGAAGAACGCGCTCACGCCCTCGACGACGTCCTCTGTGGAGAGCGCCAGCGTCAGCTGCGCGCGCAGGTAGTCCAGAGCGTCGTCGAGCGGCATGTCGAGCTGGCGCCGCATCGCTTCCTTGCCCAGGCGCATGATCAGCGGCGATGACCCCGCGAGCTTGCCCGCCCACGCGGCCACCGCGGCGTCGAGCTCGCCCTGCGGGACGACCTTGTTGACGAGCCCCGCGGCGAGCGCCTCCTGCGCGCTCCAGCGCTCCCCCAGCAAGAGCAGCTCGTTGGCCTTCTTGCGCGGAACGTTGCGGTAGATGAGCGCCATGATCATGAAGGGGAAGGCCCCGACGTTGATCTCCGGCGTGCCGAAGCTCGCCTGCTCGGAGGCCACGATCAGGTCGCACGCGAGCGCGATCCCGAGCGCGCCGGCGAGCACGTGGCCGCCCGCGGCGCAGATCGTCGGCTTGCCGAGCTCGCCGATCAGCTTGAACAGCCCCACGAAGCGCTCGGAGGCGAAGTGCTTGTGCACGAGCGGCTGATCGGCGGCGAAGCCGCCGAGGTTGGCGCCCGAGGAGAACGTCTGCTCGTGCACCGAGGCGAGCACCACGCAGCGCACCCGGTCCTCCTCGCGAGCGCTCTCGAAGGCCGCGATCAGACCGCCGAGCAGCTCCGGCGAGAGCGCGTTGCGCGTGTCGGGGTCATTGAGCGTGATCGTCGCGATGCCCGTCTCGGCGACGTCGTAGAGGACCTTGTCGCTGGCCACCGCCGCATCCTAACCGCATCTCGAGTCCGTTGGAAGTGAGCAGCCCTACTGTTTACTTTTCCGGCGCGGTGCGATAGCTTCGCGAGGGGCACGCGGCGCGACCCGTCGCGCGCGGGTGCAGAGTGGCGTCCCTCGCCCCCGATCCGCCCCGCCAACACGAGCCAGCAAGCGAACAAGGAGACCGTCCACATGGCCGCCACCGCCGAGAGCGTCCTGAAGCCCGACTTCAAGACCCCACGCAAGCACTTCGTCTTCACCGACGAGCACGAACAGCTGCGCGAGTCGATCACCAACTTCGCGATCAAAGAGCTCGCCCCACACGCGGATGAGTGGGAGGAGACGACCTTCCCCGACTCGGTCTTCAGGCGGATGGGCGAGCTCGGCTTCCTCGGACTCGACAAGCCGGAGAAGTACGGCGGCCAGGGCGGCGACTACTTCAGCGCGATGGTGCTCGCGGAGGCGATCGCCAACGCCAACTGCGGCGGCCTGGCGATGGGGATCGCCGTGCAGACCGACATGGCGATGCCCCCGATCCTCGCGTTCGGCACCGAGGAGCAGAAGCAGGAATGGGCGGTGCCGGCGATCAAGGGCGAGAAGATCCTCTGCCTGGGCATCACCGAGCCCGACGCCGGCTCGGATGTCTCCGGGATCAAGACGCGTGCGGTCCGCGACGGCGATGAGTTCGTTATCAACGGCTCGAAGACCTACATCACAAACGGCCACCGCGCCGACGTGATCGTGCTCGTCACAAAGACCGACCCCGACGCGGGCTATGACGGCTTCACGCTGTTCCTCGTCCCGATGGACAGCCCCGGCGTGATTCGCGAGAAGAAGCTCAAAAAGATGGGCATGCACGCCTCCGACACTGCCCTGCTCGCCTTCCAGGACGTGCGCGTGCCGGCCTCGGCGATGCTCGGCGAGGAGGGCAAGGGCTTCTACCACATCATGTGGGAGCTCCAGGGCGAGCGCATGATCGGGGCGGCCGGCTCGGTCGCCGGGGCGCAGAAATGCTTCGACCGGACGCTCGAATACGCCAAGGAGCGCGAAGCGTTCGGCAAAGCCATCGGCCACTTCCAGGTGATCCGCCACAAGTTCGCCGAGATGGCCACCAAAATCGAGAGCGCCCGCCAGCTGGTCTACGTCACCGCCTGGCGGTTCGCCAACGGCGAGTATCCGGTGCGTGAGATCTCGATGGCCAAGCTCCATTCCGCCCGCATCGCCTGCGAAGTCGCAGACGAGTGCATCCAGATCCACGGCGGCGCCGGCTACATGAAGGAGTACAACGTCGAGCGCGTTTGGCGCGACATGCGCCTGAACCGCATCGGGGCGGGCACCGACGAGATCATGCTCGAGGTGATCGGCCGCTCCTACGGGCTGTGAGCCCGGCGCGAGCGCGAGACGACGAGGATCGGGGCCACGCGCCGGCGCAGACGGCGGCGCAGGCGGCGGCGCAGGCTGCGGGCGAGGAGGACCGGGCCCACGACCGCGGGCGGCCGGCGCCAAAGGTCGAGAAGGGACCCGCGTGAGCCCCGCCAACCCACCCTTCACGGAGGAGCACGAGGAACTGCGGGCATCGGCGCGCGGCTTCATCGAACGCGAGCTTGCGCCGTATGCCGAGAGCTGGGAGGAGGAACGCTGGTTCCCCGACGATGTGTTCCCGAAGATGGCCGCCCAGGGCCTGCTCGGGCTGAAGTACCCCGAGGAGTACGGCGGGCAGGGCGGCGACTACCTGCACGAGGCCGTCCTCTGCGAGGAGATGGCGCGGGCCGGCTCCGGCGGGACGGCCGCCGGCATCGGCGCCCACATCAACATCGCCACCCCGCCGATCTGGAAGTTCGGCACCGAGGATCAGAAGCAGCGCTACCTCGCGCCCGCCATCGCCGGCGAGAAGATCGGCGCCCTCGGCATCACCGAGCCGGGCGCCGGCTCGGACGTGGCGGCGATCGCCACCCGCGCCGAGCGCGTTGACGGCGGCTGGGTGCTGGGCGGCGAGAAGACCTACATCACCAACGGCGTTCGCGCGCACTTCATCGTCACCGCCGCCAAGACCACCCGGGAGGGCGGCCATCACGGCATCTCCTTCTTCATCGTCGACCGCGGCGAGGGCGTCAGCTCGTCCAAGCTCGAGAAGCTCGGCTGGCACGCCTCCGACACGGCCACGATCGCCTTTCAGGATGTGTTCGTGGCCGAGGAGAACCTGCTCGGCGAGCTCAACGAGGGCTTCAAGCTGATCATGGCCAACTTCCAATGGGAGCGCCTGGCGATGGCCCTGGGCGCCGTCGGCGCCATGCAGATCGCCTGGGAGCGCACCGCCGAGTTCGCGCGCCAGCGCAACGCGTTCGGGCGCCCGCTGTCCGGCCACCAGGCGATCCGCCACAGGCTCGCCGACCTCGCCACCTCCGTCTACACCTGCCGCTGCGTCACCTACGACGCGCTGCGGCGCTTCCTCGCCGGCGAGGAGCCGCTGAAGGAGGTCACGATGGCCAAGCTGCTCACCCAGCGCGCGTCCTTCGAGCTGATGGACGCCTGCCTGCAGATCCACGGCGGCGCCGGCTACATGCGCGAGTACTGGGTCGAGCGCGCCGCCCGCGATGCGCGCCTCGGCCCGATCGGCGGCGGCAGCGACGAGATCATGCGCGAGATCCTCGGGCGCGCGCTGGCGCTCTAGTCGCACCGGCGCCGTCGTCGCATTCCGCCGGCCCCGCCGGACGGCTCCCCGCGGGGACGTGGGTCCTGAGCGTCCCTGCGCAAGGCTGTCCAAAGATCGCTTGCCACGCTCATGCCTGCCGGCGGGCGCGCCGATACGGGCCACGTGGCACCTCTGCGCCGCACTGTCCTGACTGCCGTGACGGCCCTCTGCGCCTGCGCCTGCGCGGCGCCCGCAGCGGCGCTCGGCGCCAGCGGCCCCGCGCACCGCGCCGCGCGCTGCGCCAAGCGCAGCAGCCTGCGCTCGAGCGTCCGCTCCGTGCACCGTGCGCGCAACCTCAAGGGCTGCCCCAAGCCGCACCCGCGCGTGCGCACCAGCAGCGGCCGCGCGCACGCGCCGCGCCGGACCGTGGCCGCGCGCGTCGGCGCCAACTGCCCCAACGGCGACCTCGTGCCGAGCGAGTCGAACGTCGAACTCATCCGCGCCGCCACCCTCTGCCTGATCAACCGCGAACGGGCCGCCCACGGTGAGCGCCCGCTCCAGGCCAACTCGCGACTGCAGCAAGCCGCGCAGCGCCACAGCGAGAGCATGGCGCTCGACGACTACTTCGAACACGTGGGCCCCGGCGGCGACACTCCGCTCAGCCGCATGCGCTCCACCGGCTACATCTACAGCTCGCAGATCGGCTACGAAATCGGTGAGAACATCGCCTGGGGCACGCTGTGGCTGGCCGAGCCCGCTGCGATCGTCTCGGCCTGGATGGCCTCGCCCGGGCACCGCGCCAACATCCTCGACGCGCGCTACCGCGACACGGCCATCGGGGTCTCCCCGCACCCGCCCAGCTCGCTCGCCCACGGCCTGGCCGGCGCGATCTACACGCAGGACTTCGGCGTCATCATCACCGGCTGAGCGGGCCCGACACGCGGGCGTAACGACACGAAGCGATTACCGCCGGCGCAATGGCACACGTATGCCGTGCGAGTGTCAATTGACCGCGCTGGTCGTATTGTCGTGCCCAAGCCACTGCGGGACGCTCGCACGTATCGCGCGCTGGGGGTCGACCTCGACCTCCCGAGCCATGAGCGCAGCCGCTCGAGGGTGCACGGCGGGCAAGGCGCGGCATATATAACTACCGCTTCGACCGGTTCGGGAACCGGAACCACGACAAGGAGAAGCCACAGCCATGGGAGTACTCGACGGGAAGTCCGCGATCGTCACCGGCTCGGCGCGCGGGATCGGGCGCGCGACCGCCGAGCTGCTCGCCGCGCAGGGCGCCGAGGTCCTGATCAACGACCTCGATGGCGAGGTCGCCGAGCAGGCCGCGAGCGAGATCGACGGCGAGACCGCCGTGTTCGCCGGCGACCTGACCAAGCCGGGCGCCGCCGATCAGCTCGTGCAGAAGGCGATCGACTCGTTCGGCAAGATCGACATCATCGTCAACAACGCCGGCTACACCCTCGACGCCCCCGTGCACAAGATGTCCGACGAGCACTTCCAGGCGATGCTCGACATCCACACCATCGTGCCCTTCCGCGTGATCCGCGCCGCCGCGCCGCACCTGCGCGAGCCCGCCAAGAAGGAGCGCGAGCAAGGCCGCGAGGTGTTCCGCAAGATCGTCAACGTCTCCTCCACCTCCGGCACCTTCGGCAACGCCGGGCAGGCCAACTACTCATCCGGAAAGGCCGCTGTCGTCGGGCTGACAAAAACGGTCGCCAAGGAGTGGGGCCAGTTCAAGGTCAACGTCAACGCCGTCGCCTTCGGCTTCATCGACACGCGCCTCACGCAGGCCAAGGTCGATGAGAACACGATGGAGAAGGACGGCGAGAAGATCCAGTTGGGCATCCCCGAGCAGATGCGCCAGATGGCGTCGATGATGATCCCGCTCGGTCGCCCGGCCACGCCCGAGGAGGCCGCCGGCGGCATCTTCTTCCTGTGCTCGCCCTGGTCCAACTACGTGCACGGCCAGACGCTCCACATCACCGGCGGCCTGTTCGGGGGGATGAGCGGCTGAGCCGCTGCTCCGGCTGACGCCCCCCGCTAGCCGCCCCGGCCCGCGCCGCGCAGGTCCAGCAGGCAGCCCGAGAAGTAGGCCCCCGCGGGCGAGGCCAGGTAGGCGGTCAGAGCCGCCACCTCGCCCGCGTCCTTCACCGTGGCGCCGCCGGGGGCGATTGTCACCGTCGTGATCGCGTGGCGCGCCCACTCGATCGACAGCGTGCGCGCGAGGTTCTCGAGGCCGGCACGCGCCGCCTCGGCGTGCTCGCCCGCGTCGGGCGCCGGAGCGAGATAGACGACCCGGCCGCCCCGCCCGCGCGGAAGGAAGGCGTGGTTGACAACCGCGCGTGTCACGTTCCAGCTCGCCTCCAAGCACACGCGCAGCGCCGCCCGGGCGCCCTCGCCCGCGGACCCCCGAGTGAAGGCGCACGCGAACAGGCCATCCCCGTCCACGACCAGCAGATCGACGCCGCCCGCCGCGGACACGGTCCGCAGCACCGCCTCGTCCATCGCCGCCTCCTCCTGCTGCTCGGCACTCGCGCCGTCGGCGATCGCCGCGCAGGTGGACACCCGCGCACCCAGGGCGGAGCACGCCGCACGGACGGCCGCCGTCAGCGGCCACTCGGGCGCCTGCGGGCTGGGCGCTCCGGCGAGCATCACCGAGACGCCCTCCAGGAGGCCTGGGCGCAGCAGAGCGGATGCGTCGATCGTGGACACCGGCCGGGAAACCCTAGATCAACCGCGCGCCGGCCCCCAGGCGGCACGTTTCCCCGGTGCGTGGCCTTGCGGTGCTCGCGCCGCGGTAGTAGCTTTGGAGGCCGCGCGAGGTGCGCTTGGAGGCCGCTCGACGTGTGCCGGCGGGCGGGCGGGTCGTCGATGAGAGGGAGCGAGGGGCATGAGACGCGTTGGAATTGCCGGAGTGTGCCTCACGGCGACGCTGGCCTTCGGCGCGATGATCGCGTCGGCTGCGTATGCGGGCGAAGCCGGTGTGTGCGGCAAAGTTCGCAAGGTGGAACGCAAGTTCCACGGCCGCTTCCTCGAAAAGGGGTGCCTGAAAGAAGCCTCGGCCAAAGAACGCTCGGAAGGCGGCGAAGAGAACAAACGGGAATGGGAGAGCCCGGCCGGCGAAAAGTACACCGACACGAGCAAAACGACGGTCCTCTCCTCGGCAGCCGGCCGGATGACGTGCAAGGGGAGCACGAGCACCGGTGAATGGACCGGCTGGCAGACCGGCACCGACACGATCACGTTCAGCGAGTGCACGCTCTCCATCGGCGGCCACTGCACCAGCGTGCAGGAAGGTGAGCCGGTTGGCGACATCACGACGTCGCAGCTCGACACCTACCTGATCGATCACGGCACCAAGGGCCCGAGCGGGCTCGAACCGAAGGAAGGCGAAGTCTGGCAGGAGTACCAGAGCCCGACGGGGCCGGCCGGCTACCAGTTCACGTTCGTGTGCGAACCGGGAGTGTTGTTCCGGGTGAGCGGCACGCTCAGCGGCATGATCAGCCCCGTCAACGCGATGGAGACAAAGCTCACAACCACGTTCGGCGCAGGCAAAGGCGAACAGGACCTCGTCACCGAATTCTCCGAGGACGGCGGATTCCAATGGGAAAACACCGGTCCGAACGTCGAGACCCTCGTGAGCACCGCCAACGGCGTGGCCACCGGCGCCAAAGACAAAGGCAAAGTCGAGATCAGGGCATGCAACGAGCCGGGCGCCGTCTCCGAAGGCATGGGCGAGCCGCCCTGCGAACACGAAGAACCGCTGCCGTGGTAAGACGAGTCGGGATCGCTGGGGCCTGCCTGACGGCGACGTTGGTGTTCTGCGCGATGATCGCGTCGGCTGCGTATGCGGGCGAAGCCGGCGTGTGCATCAAACTCGCACCGGTGGAAGGCAAATACCACGGCCGCTACCTGGAAAAAGACTGCCTGAAAGAAGCCTCCGCCAAACAGCAGTCCGAAGGCAAGAAGAACAAATTTGAATGGGAGAGCGCCGCTGGCGAAAAGTTCACTGGCGAGAGCGAAAAGGGCAAGGTCGTGTACTTCAGTTCGGCAGCCGGGGCAATCGAGTGCAGGAAGAGCACCAGCGCCGGTGAATGGACCGGCTGGCAGATGGGCACCGACACGATCACATTCACCGAATGCGGGCTCGCCGGAATTTTCGGCAAGTGCACCAGCATGCAGGAAGGTGAGCCGGTTGGCGACATCACGACGTCTCAGCTCGACACGTACCTGATCGATCACGGCACCAAGGGCCCGAGCGGGCTCGAACCGAAGGAAGGCGAAGTCTGGCAGGAGTACCAGAGCCCGACGGGGCCGGCCGGCTACCAGTTCACGTTCGTGTGCGCACCGGGAGTCTTGTTCCGGGTGAGCGGCACGCTCAGCGGCGTGATCAGCCCCGTCAACGCGATGGAGTCGAAGCTCACGACCACGTTCGGCACAGGCAAAGGCGAACAGGGCCTCATCAACGAATTCTCCGAGGACGGCGGAATCGAATGGGAAAACTCCGGCCCGAACGTCGAGACGGCTGTGAGCACAGCCAAAGGCGTCGCCGTCGGGGCCAAAGACAAAGGCAAAGTCGAGATCAGGGCATGCAACGAGCCGGGCGCCGTCTCCGAAGGCATGGGGGAGCCGCCCTGCGAACACGAAGAACCCCTGCCGTGGTAAGACGAGTCGGGATCGCTGGGGCCTGCCTGACGGCGACGCTGGCATTCGGCGCGATGATCGCGTCGGCTGCGTATGCGGGCGAAGCCGGCGTGTGCATCAAACTCGCACCGGTGGAAGGCAAATACCACGGCCGCTTCCTGGAAAAGGACTGCCTGAAAGAAGCATCGGGCAAACAGCAGTCCGAAGGCAAGAAAAACAAATTTGAATGGGAAAGCGCCGCTGGCGAAAAGTTCACTGGCAAGAGCGAAAGCGTGCGTCTCGCCTCGGCGAGCGGCGACATCTACTGCAAGGAAAGCGCCAGCGCGGGTGAATGGACGGGCTGGCAGACCGGCACCGACACGATCACATTCAAGGAGTGCACGCTCTCCGTCCCCGCGGGGTGCACAAGCGAGCAGGAAGGTGAGCCAGTGCACGACATCACGACGTCGCAGCTCGACACTTACCTGATCGATCACGGCACGAAGGGCCCGAGCGGGCTCGAACCGAAGGAAGGCGAAGTCTGGCAGGAGTACCAGAGCCCGACGGGGCCGGCCGGCTACCAGTTCACGTTCGTGTGCGAACCGGGAGTCCTCTTCCGGGTGAGCGGCACGCTCAGCGGCGTGATCAGCCCCGTCAACGCGATGGAGTCAAAGCTCACAACCACGTTCGGCACAGGCAAAGGCGAACAGGGCCTCATCAACGAATTCTCCCTGGACGGCGGAATCGAATGGGAAAACTCCGGCCCGAACGTCGAGACCCTCGTGAGCACCGCCAAGGGCGTCGCCGTCGGGGCCAAAGACAAAGGCAAAGTCGAGATCAGGGCCTGCAACGAGGGCTCCTGCGAACACGAAGAAGCCGTGCCGTGGTAGCTGCACGACCCGTCCACACTTGGGCTGGCGAGCGAGTCGGAGGAGTCCAGCCTGACCGGCTGAACGGCCGTCAGGGCGCGGCTGGCGGAAACGGGCCGGACTGGAACGGGCCGGAAAGGTCTGGCTCCTGCTCGCCGGAGCGAGTTGCTTTGCCGCGCAGTTCGAAGTAGAGGACCGATGCGGCCAGCGCCGCCAGCGGGGCGGTGAGGATGCCGACGATCACCCTGACCACGATGCCCACGCCGGTGCCCGCCGAGTCGCCGATCGCCTCGATGATCGAGGCGACCACGACAACGAGGATGTCGAGCACGAGGATCACCCCGAAGACCTGCCAGCCGTTGCCGCGCACCAGTTCCCGGCTGCGTCCCAGCGCGCGCACTGCGCCGGGGTGCTCGAGCACGACGACCGGGGCGGCCACGGACCAGATCGTGATGAGGATGAGCCCGGGGATGATGATCAGGATGAACCCGATGAGGATCCCGACGCCGGCCAGGATCCCGACGAGGATCAGCTGCCCGAGCACCGGCATCACGGCTTTGAGGAGCTGCCCGGGGCTGGCGTCGCGCCGGCCATCCTGGATGTCGGCCACCAACTCCACGACCATGCCGGTGAACAGGGTCGTGGCGATCAGGCCGATCAGCAGCGCCAGGATCGCGAGGGCGGGCGAGGCCAGCACGAGGACGCCGGTGAGGACGCCGGCGAGGACGAACACGACGGCCGCCGCCGGCATCAGCACGGACGCCTGGTCGACGTAGATGTCGAACACGCGGCGGATCACCGCTCCAACGTCAAGTCGATCTTCCATGCTGCCTTTCCAAGCCTCGCCGAGAGCTATCCGAGAGGCGGACCCTACGCGAGCAGTCCGACGTCTTCGCGCGGCTCAGGCGACGGCCGCACCCTTCGGCCCGCGGCGCTCGGCGCGGCGCTGCTCGCGCACGCGCCGCAGGATCCCCCTGCGCCCGTGTTCCTCGAGGCCCGCATACAGCCGGCGTATCTCCACGAGCACCTGATCGGCCACGGCCTGCTGCTGCTCGCGCGTCGGGTTCTCCACCCGCTCCCAGCGGATGGCGTCGCCGTACTGAACGGTCACCTTGGGGAACTGCAGCCGCTTCCAGTTGCGGATCCGCGAGGAGCCATAGATGGCGATCGGAACGACCGGCGCGCCGCTCTCGAGCGCCAGGCGCCCGATCCCGCGCTTGGCCTTTTCAGCCATTTTGCCGGTGCGTGAGCGGCCGCCCTCGCAGTACATCGTGATCGCCCCCTGTCGGCTGAGGATCGCCTGGGCGGTGATGAACATCTCCTCATCACCGGCGCCGCGACGCACGGGGAATACGCCCCCGTGTGTGTAGATGAACTGCGCCGGCCCGTGGAACAGCTGCGACTTGGCCATGAAGCGGACCTTGCGGCGGATGTAGCAGCCCATCAGGAAGTGATCCATGAAGGAGAAGTGGTTGGGCGCGAGGATCACCGCCCCTGCGCCGGGGACCTTTTCGGTGGAGATGGCGCGCGCCCGGAAGAACGTGTAGGCGTAGATCGAGGTGAGCACGCGCACCACGTCATAGACCCAGTCAGGTTCGCGCGTGCGCGCGCGCGCATGAAAGCGGTCGAAGTACTCCTTGGGGCGCGGGTCGGTGTAGACCTGCTCGCGCATCGGGGCCAGATCAGTCATCTGAGCGGTCTACCTCAGCGGCCCCCGAAGGTTACGCGCCGGCGAGGTTACGCGGGGGCGAGATTACGCGCCCTCGCGCGGGCCATGGCGCCGGGCGAGGTACACGCGCACGAAGTCCGCGAGCTGGCGTCCGCGATGGATGAACCCGGCGGGCGTTCGCCCGCTCGCGCGGTGGGCCAGGTCGAGCTCGACCTCGGCCACGCGGTGGCCGGCGCGGACCGCGTCGATGGTCATCCCGATCTCCATGCCGAAGCCCGCGGCGAACGGCAGCACATCCTCGAGCACGCGCGATCGCAGCGCCCGCTGTCCGGAGATCGGCGCCCGCGTGTCAAGGCCGCAGCGGCGGCGGATCGCCCAGCGGGCAAAGCCGCGCGCCAGCCCCACGCCTCCACCTGTGCGTCTGCTGAAGGCCGCGACGACAATGTCGGCCTGCCCGCGCGCGAGCGGCTCGAGCAGCGCTGGGAGCTCGCGCGCAGAGCCGCCGAGATCACCATCGCAGAGGATGAAGGCGCCGCCGTCGCCGGCCCCGTCCGCGGCCGCCCGCGCCTCGCGCAGGGCCTCGCGGGCGGCCGCGGTCACCGCGGCGCCCTTGCCGATCACGCGCTCGCTGCGCACGACGCGCGCGCCCGCCTTGCGCGCGATCTGAGCTGTGTCGTCGCTCGAGCCGTCGTCGGCCACCCACACTCGCGCGCCGGGAAAGGCAAGCGCGAGCGCTGCCAGGGTCGCCCCGATGCGCTCGGCCTCGTTGTAGGCTGCGACGACGACGTGGGTGCTCGATGCCATGGATCGATCGGCGGCGCGGTCTATTGTGCTGGGCCAGTGGTGGCGATCGGCGTTCGGAGGCGCAGATGACTGACGTGGAGGCTCATATAACGGGCACCGTATGGAAAATCGAGTGTGCGGTCGGCGACGTCATCGAGGAGGGCGACACCGTTGCGATCCTCGAGTCGATGAAGATGGAGATGCCGGTCGAGGCCGAGGATGCGGGCACGGTCGTGGAGATCCGCTGCGAGGAGGGCCAGGCGGTCAACGAGGGCGACACCCTCGTCGTGCTCGAGTAGGTGCTCGGATAGCCTGTCGCGGACCGGTGTCCCCCATCGCTCCCCCACGCGAGCTCGCCGACGGCAAGCTCCTGCTCGACGAGCCTGCGGATGCCGTCGTGCGTCTGACGATCTCAAACCCGGCCAAGCGCAACGCGCTCGATCACCCGATCCTCGACGCGATCACGGCCACGCTGGCCGAGCTCGCCGCGCCGGAGTCACAGGCGCGCTGCGTGGTGGTGACCGGCGCGCACGGCATGTTCTCGGCCGGCTATGACATCGGGGAACTCCCCGAGGATGACTTCGAAGAGGCCGCCGAGCGACTGGTCGCCCACCCGTTCACCGAGGCCATCGACGCGATCGAGGCGTTTCCCCATCCCACGCTGGCGGTCCTGCCCGGCCACACGATCGGCGGCGGCCTCGAGCTCGCGCTGGCCTGCGACCTGCGCATCGCTCAGAGCGCGGTCCAGCTGGGCATGCCCCCGGCGAAGCTCGGCCTCGTCTACTCCCACACCGGGCTGCGCCGTTTCCTGGACGCGATCGGCGCGACGCGCACGCGCGAGCTGTTCCTGCTCGGGCGCTTCATCGACGCGCCGACCGCGCTGGCCTGGGGCCTGGTCAACCGCGTGGCGCCTGCCGAGGAGCTGGACGCCGAGGGGCTGGAGCTCGCGCGCGAGCTGGCCGGCAACGCCCCGCTGGCGCAGACCGGCAACAAGCGCGTGATCGCGGCGCTGCTCGCCGCCGAGGGCGAGCTCCCGGCCGAGGTGCAGGAGGAGCTCATCGAGCTGCGCCGTGCCTCCTTCGCCTCCCAGGACCTGCGCGAGGGGATGCGGGCCTTCGCCGAGAAACGCGCGCCGCGCTGGCGTGGCGCATAGCCGTCCGCCACGCCTCATACCGTGTGGCGCATGCCGCCGCTGATCACCCGTGAGGAAGCGCTGCAACTCGGCGAACTCGAGGACCACGGGCAGATCGAAGCGCTGATCGAGCGCGCGTGGCGAGCGCGCGTCGAGCGCTTCGCCGATGCCACGGACATGTGCTCGCTGGTCAACGCCAAGTCCGGCGGCTGCGCCGAGGACTGCGGCTTCTGCGCCCAGTCGCGCTTCGCCGAAGCCGAGACGCCGCTGCACGCGATGATGGAGCCAGAGCAGATCCTCGAACACGCGCGCGCCGCGGAGGCTGCCGGCGCGCACCGCTTCTGCATGGTCACGCAGGGCCAGGGCCTCTCCAGGCGCGACTTCGAGAAGTACCTGCAGGGCGTCCGCCTGGTCTCCGAGCACACGAACCTCAAGCGCTGCGCCTCGATCGGGCACATGTCCGCGGCGCGCGCGACCGCGCTGAGGGAGGCCGGCGTGCAGCGGGTGCACCACAACGTCGAGACCGCCTCCAGCTACTACGACGAGGTCACGAGCACGGTGCGCTACGAGGGTCGCCTGCGCACCATCCAGGCGGTCCGCGAGGCCGGGCTGGAGACGTGCGTGGGAGGCATCCTCAACCTCGGCGAGACGCAGGCGCAGCGTGTGGAGATGGCGTTCGAGCTGGCGGCCATCGACCCGACGAGCGTGCCCATCAACATGCTCAACCCGCGCCCGGGCACGAAGTTCGGCGATCGCGACTTCATGGATCCCTGGGAGGCGGTCAAGTGGATCGCGATCTTCCGCCTGATCCTGCCCGCAGCGCTGTTTCGCCTGTGCGGCGGGCGCGTGGAGAACCTCGGCGAGTTGCAGCGGCTGGCGGTCAAGGCGGGGATCAACGGCGTGATGATGGGCAACTTCCTGACGACGCTCGGCAACGAGCCCGAGCTCGACCGCGCGATGTTCGAGGAGCTCGGCCTCAACGTCGCCCGCCAGCCCGACAACGCCGCCCATCCGCGGCCGGACAACCGCTCGGGATGGCTCTGCGGCGAGACCCCCGCCGTCGTCGATCAGCTGCTCGCCGACGGCGCGGGCGACCCGGCGATCGACTTGAAGGTGCGGCTGTGGGATCCGTCGACCCAGCTTCGCTATCGCGCCAAGCGGGGTGCCCGGCAGCGTCCGGATGGCTCCGCAAGCAAGGACACACTGTCGGTCGGCTAGACCACGAGGACTAGGGGGAGAACGTGAGCGAGATCGAAGAACGCCTGGCAGAGCTCGAGCGGCTCGGACTGGGCCGCCGTCTGCGCATGGTCAGCGGACCGCAGGGTCCGACGGTGCTGCTCGACGGCAGGCCCGTGCTGCTGCTGTGCTCCAACAACTACCTCGGCCTGGCCGACCACCCGCGCGTGCGCGAGGCCGCGGCCGACGCGGCGATGCGCTGGGGAGTGGGCGCCGGGGCCTCCCGGCTGGTGTCGGGGACGATGACCATCCACCGCCGCCTGGAGGAGCGTCTGGCGGCCTTCGAGGGCAGCGAGGCATGCCTGCTGTTCGGCTCGGGCTACCTCGCCAACATCGGCGTGATCGGGACGCTGGCCGGCCCCGGCAACACGATCTTCTCGGATGAGCTCAACCACGCCTCGATCATCGACGGCTGCCGGCTCTCGCGCGCCGAGGTCGTCGTCTATCGCCACCGCGACGTCGAACACCTGGAGTGGAGCCTGCACCGCCATGGCGGGCGCCGCGATGGGCGCGAGACGCGCTTGATCGTCACCGACTCGCTGTTCTCGATGGACGGCGACGTCGCGCCGCTGGAGGAGATCGCAGAACTGGCGGGCGCCTACGGGGCGCGCGTGATGGTCGACGAGGCGCACGCAACCGGCAACCTCGGCCCGAACGGCCGTGGCGCGGTCGCGCAGGCCGGCCTGGAGGGCGAGATCGACGTGCTCGTCGGCACCCTCGGCAAGGCGCTCGGCTCCTACGGCGCCTACGCCTGCGCGAGCGCCGAGCTGGTCCGCTACCTGATCAACACCGCGCGGCCGCTGATCTTCTCGACCGCCCCGCCGCCGCCCGCCGTCGCCGCTGCGCTGGCAGCGCTCGACCTGCTGCAGGAGCGCCCGCACCGCGTGCAGCGGCTGCGATCGAACGCGCGGGCGCTGCGCCGCGCGCTGGCCGCCGAGGGCTTTCCGGTGGCCGACGCGGACGTGCAGATCGTCCCGCTGATCCTCGGCGAGGAGCAGGCGGCCACCAGCCTCTGTCAGGAGGCGATCGAGCGGGGAGTGTTCGCTCAGGCCATCCGCCCGCCGACCGTGGCGGCGGGATCGTCGCGCCTGCGCCTCACGACGATGGCCTCGCACACCGCCGCTGAGCTGGGCATGGCGGCGCGCGTGCTCGGCGAGGCGGCGCGCAAGCTCGGCTTGGACCCGGAGACGATGAGCCCCGCGCTGCTCGAGCGCCAGATCGCAGTCGAAGCGCAGGAGGCCGAGGAGGCTCGCCTCGCGGCGATCGAGGAAGCCTCGCCGTACAGCATGACGGCCCCCGGAATGACGGCGTCCGCGCCCGCACCCTTCGACCTCGAGCGCGACGGCGAGCACCAGCGCAAGCCGGTGCCGGTCGCCTCGAGCGGGCCGGGCGCGCCATTCGACCTCGAGCGCGTCGAGGAGCACGTCGAGGAGCACGTCGAGGAGCGGGTCGAGGAGCACTCAGGCGATCGGGCGCCTACGCCGCGGGCCCCGTCGAACGCGCCGTTCGACCTCGAGCGCGAGCTCGCAGGCGCACGCGCGGCCTGACCCTCTGGCGCGGGCGCGGGCGTGCGCGGGCTGTTCATCACGGGCACCGACACCGGCGTCGGCAAGAGCGCGCTGAGCGCGGCCCTGCTTGCGAACATGGCCGCCCAGGGCGAGCCGGTCAGAGCCCACAAGCCCGTCGTGACCGGCCTGCAGGAGCAGGCAGAGCCCCGCTCCTCGGGCGCGTGGCCGGCCGATCACGTGCTCCTCGGCGCGGCGGCCGGCATGCCGGCCGAGGAGGTCTCGCCGCTGCGCTTCGGGCCCGCGGTCTCGCCCCACCTGGCCGCCGAGCTGGCCGGGGTGAGGATCGAGCGCTCCCGGCTGCTCGAGCACGCACGCGCGGCGTGCGACCCGGGCTGCATCCTGATCGTCGAGGGGGCCGGGGGCCTGCTCGCGCCGCTCGCGGATGACTGCAGCATGCGCGACCTGGCGGTGGAGCTCGGCCTGCCGCTGCTGATCGCGGCGCGCCCGGGCCTCGGCACGATCAACCACACGCTGCTCACCCTCGAGGCCGCGCGTAGGGCGGGGCTCGAGGTGCGCGCGGTGGTGCTGTCCGCATGGCCGCAGCACCCGACGGCGATGGAGCGATCCAACCGCGAGACGATCGAGCGACTGGGCGAGGTGGAGGTCGAGGGCCTCGAGCGCGTGCGCGGACCCGCAATCGCTGAGCTCGCGCGCGCCGGGGGGAAGCTGCCGTGGCGGCGCTGGCTCGCTCAGACCTCCGAGCCGGCGCTCGCTGCCGCGGCCGCGACGATGCCCGCGCTGAGCTGTGCCAGATCCTCCTCGCCGATCACGTAGGGCGGCATCACATAGATCAGGTCGCGGAACGGGCGCAGCCATACGCCGTGCGCCACGGCCGCGGCCGTGGCGCACGCGATGTCCACGTCGCGATCGAGCTGCACCACCCCGATCGCACCGAGCACGCGCACGTCCAGCACCCCCGGCAGCGCGCGCGCCGGCTCGAGCCCGGTGCGCAGGCCGCGTTCGATCGCCTCCACACGCCCACGCCAGCCGCCGTCGGCGAGCAGCGCGAGCGAGGCGAGCGCCACTGCGCAGGCGAGCGGGTTGGCCATGAACGTGGGCCCGTGCATCAGGCCGCCCCCCTCGCCGCCGGAGACCGCGTCGGCGACAGCGGGCGTGCACAGCGTCGCCGCGAGCGTCATGTAGCCGCCGCTCAACGCCTTGCCCACGCACATCACGTCCGGCGCCACCCCCGCGTGCTCGCAGGCGAACAGCGCGCCAGTGCGCCCGAAGCCGGTGGCGATCTCATCGAGCACCAGCAGCAGCCCGTGCTCGTCGCACAGCCTCCTCAGCAGCGCCAGGCACTCCGGCGAGTGAAAGCGCATGCCGCCGGCCCCCTGCACGATCGGCTCGAGCACGATTGCCGCGAGCTCGTCTGCGTGGCGGGCGACGAGCTCGCTCACGTGCCCGGCCCAGCGGCCGTCCAGGCCCGCGTGAAAGCCGTCGGGCGGGCGCTCGGCGAAGACGTGCTCGGCCAGCACGCCGGTGAACATGCTGTGCATCCCCCCGACCGGATCGCACAGCGCCATCGCGCCGAACGTGTCCCCGTGGTAGCCGCCCCTCACGGTCAGCAGGCGCCCGCGGGCCGGGCGGCCGAGCGCGCGCTGGAACTGCAGGCACATCTTGATCGCCACCTCGACCGACACCGAGCCCGAGTCGGCCAGGAACACCCGCTCGAGCCCGGGCGGGGTCAGCTCGGCCAAGCGCTCGGCCAGGAGCACGGCCGGCTCGTGCGTCAGGCCGCCGAACATCACATGCGCCATCCGCCCCAGCTGCTCTGTCGCGGCCGCGTCCAACGTGGGGTGGCGGTAGCCGTGGATCGCACACCACCACGAGGACATGCCGTCGATCAGCTCGCGCCCGTCGGCCAGCCTCAGCCGCACCCCCTCCGCCGAGACGACAGGCAGCGGCGCCAGCGCCGATGGAAGCGCGCCGTAGGGGTGCCAGACGTGCGTCCGGTCGAGCTCGAGCAGCTCCTCCCAGGCGGGTTGGGAGTCGGCCGTTAGGGGTTCGCTGGGCAAGCGAGGCAAGGACGCAGTGAAGTGCGCTCAGCACACGAGCGATCGAGGACGCAGCGTCGCGCCGCTCGGCGGAGCCCTAATCCTCGTAGAGGACGAAGTCGCGCTTGCGCGCTCCGCACACCGGGCAGAACCAGGTGTCGGGGATCTGCTCGAACGCGGTCCCCGCCGGGATCCCCCCGTCGGGGTCGCCCTCCTCGGGGTCGTAGATGTAGCCGCAGGATTCGCAGATCCAGCGCTGCATGGTCTCGGTGGTCGTGCTCATGCGCCAAAGACTACCGCCCGATAGGGTCCACCGATGAGCACGTCGCAGGAGAGCGAGCGTCCCGGGCCCGGGGAGACCTACAACCCCGGCCCCGCCACCGCACCGCGCCAGGCGGCCACGGTGATCCTGCTGCGCGGCGGCGCCGATGCGCTCGAGGTGCTGCTCGTCAGGCGCACGCCCAAGGCCCGCTTCATGGGCGGCGTATGGGTGTTCCCCGGCGGGGCGGTCGACGCCGGCGAGGGCGCCGGCGACGATGCTCACCGCGCCGCCGCGATCCGCGAGCTGCGCGAGGAGGCGGCGATCACGCTCGACGACCCCGGCGCGCTCGTGAAGTTCTCCCGCTGGATCACCCCGGCGGAGGTGCAGATCCGCTTCGACACGCACTTCTTCCTCGCCGAGCTCCCCGCCGGGCAGGAGCCGAAGGTCGACGGCGAGGAGTGCGTCGATGTCGGCTGGTTCACGCCCCAAGCCGCACTCGAGGCCCACCGCGCCGGGGAGATCGTGCTGGTCTTCCCGACGATCAAGCACCTCGAACAGCTGGGCGAGTTCAACTCGGTGCAGGCGCTGCTCGCCCACGCCGCCCAGCGCGAGGTGCAGCCGGTGCAGCCGCGGGTCCTGCTCGAAGGCGAGGTCGCGCGGATCCTGCTGCCCGGCGACCCCGGCTACTGACCCGTCGCGGCTCAGGCCTGCTGCTGCTGCTGGGCTGCGATCACGTGGGTGACCGCGTTGATCAGCGCCAGGTGGGTGAAGGCCTGGGGATAGTTGCCCAGGTGGCGGCCGGATGAGGCCTCGAGCTCCTCGGCGTAGAGCTCCAGCGGGGAGGAGTAGGAGAGCAGCCGCTCGCACAGGTGCTCGGCCTCGCGATGCTCGCCGATCTCCGACAGCGCTGAGACCAGCCAGAAGGAGCAGATCAGGAAGGTGCCCTCCTCGCCGTGCAGGCCATCGTCGGTTTCGTCGGTGCGGTAGCGGAGCACCAGGCCGCCCTCGGTGAGCTCGTCGCGGATCGCCATCACGGTCGCACGCACGCGCTCGTCCTCGGGCGGGAGGAAGCGCAGGAGCGGCACCAGCAGGGTGGAGGCGTCGAGCGCGTCGGTTTCGTAGTGCTGGCGGAAGACCCCGCGCCGGTCGACTCCGCGCCCGAGGATGTCGCCCTTGATCTCATCGGCCAGCCCCTGCCAGCGGTCGGCGTGCTCGTGCTCGCCGCGGCGTTCGGCCAGGCGTGCGCCACGGTCCATCGCGACCCAGCACATCAGCTTGGATGATACGTAGTGGCGCGGCTCGCCGCGCGCCTCCCAGATCCCCTGGTCGGGCTCCTTCCACGCCTCCGCCGCACAGTGGACCTGGTCGGCGAGGACCGGCCACAGACGCTCGGGGATGTGGTCGCGCTTCTTGGAGTGCAGGTAGACGGAGTCGAGCACGGCGCCGTAGACGTCGTTCTGGCGCTGGTTGAAGGCGCCGTTGCCGACGCGCACCGGGCGCGCGCCCTCGTAGCCCTTGAGGTGATCGAGGGTCGACTCGGTCAGCTCCTTCTGGCCCTTGATCCCGTACATGATCTGCAGCGAGCCGTCCCCGTTGCGATCCATGTCGGCCACGTACTGCACGAAGTCGTCGGCCTCCCAGTTGAGGCCGAGGGCGTGAAGCGCCCACAGCGTGAAGGAGGCATCGCGCATCCAGCAGAAGCGGTAGTCCCAGTTGCGTTCACCGCGCGGGGTCTCCGGCAGCGAGGTGGTGGGGGCGGCCACGAGCGCGCCGGTCGGCATGAACGTCAGGCCCTTGAGCACGAGCGCCGAGCGCTGCAGATGAAAGCGCCAGGGATGGTCGGGGTAGGTGCCGTCCGCCAGCCACGAGCGCCAGAAGTGAGCGGTGCGCTGCATGTGCCCTTCGGCCTGCTCCACCGTGTGCGGGCCGCCCAGCCCCTCGGTCCACGACAGCGCGCAGAAGCGCTTCTCGCCTTCGTTCATCGTGTGGCGGCCGTGCGCGCGGTTGCCCTCGATGCCCATGCGGATGTCGCTGAACACCCGGAAGGCCGTCACGTCGTCGGTGGCGTCCATGCTGCAGACGCCTTCCTCCCCGGTCTGCACGACATTCCAGCGGGCCGGCGTGGCGCCGTAGTCGAGCATCGGCTCGCACACGATCTCGACCTGGACCTGTCCCTGGATGCATTCGATGATGCGCACCACGAGGTGGTCGGCGTCGTAGTCGGTGGGCGGGCGGGTATGGCTCGAACCGTGCTTGTTGTCGTGCCACGGCCCGATCGTGAGCGCATCGACGACGCGCAGCCATCCCTGCGGCGTCATCCAGGTCGTCTCGATCATGTTGGTGCCCGGGATGTAGCGTCGTCCCGCGGGGACGTAGATGCCATAGGGGCCAACCCGCCAGCTGCCCGCGCCGCGGTCGAGCATCGCGCCGAACACGGACGGCGAGTCGAAGTGCGGCAGGCACATCCACTCGATCGACCCGTCCGAGGCCACGAGCGCGCCGGTGTGGCAGTCCGACAGGAAGCCATAGTCGGCGATCGGCGGGAAGGGCGAGTCAACCGAGGTGGCGCGCGTGCCGCCCGCGGAGGGCATCGAGACCTTCTCCAAGCCGCCCAGCAGGCTCTCCCGCTCGCGGGTGCTCACCAGTCCGCCCGCCCGAAATCCGCCTGCCCGAAATCCGGACGCTCGACGCCGGCGGGCAGCGCCTGCTCTTCTTCGAGCTTGTCCAGATGTGCTGCCAGCGTGGCCGTCGCCGCAGGCCGCAGCGGCCCGGGCACATCCGCCCAGACGCTGTCGAGCAGCGCGCCGACGCTGCGCCGGCCTTCGCCGAGCGCCGTGATCAGGCGATTCTCGCGGTCGATGCGGTGGTCGAGATACTCCGCGAGCTTGGCGTGGGCGTCCCACACCGCGGGCCCGTGGCCGGGACACAGCACGGTGATCTCCTCGCGCAGCTGAAGCCGCTGGAGAGCGAGCAGGTAGCCGGACATCGCGCCGGGGTCGGGGCTGATGAAGACGCTGCCTTCGCCGAGCACGGCATCGCCCGTGAAGCAGGCCGTTCCGGCGACCAGCGCGAACGCGAAATGATCGGCCGAGTGCCCCGGGGTGGCGAGCGCCTCGAAGGGGCCCACGCGCGCTCCTTCGGCGAGCGGGATGTCGGCCGGCTCGCGCGCGGCGGCCAGCGGGGCCTGGTAGCGCTCGAGCAGCGCCTGGGCCGCCTCGGAGTGGTCGTGGTGATCGTGGGTCAGCGCGACGCCGCCCAGCCCGCCGCGGGCATCGACCGCTGCAAACATGTCCATGAGGTGCTTATCGAGCAGCGGGCCCGGATCCACAACCCATGCGGGCTCGCGCCCAACCACCCAGGTGTTGGTGCCCGAAAGCGTGAGCGGTCCCGGATTGGCGGCGCGCAGACAGAGGACGTCTTGACGGCGCAGGAGCTCTGCCTCGCCGGCGTCCGGCGCGCCCTTGCCGCTCGCAGCGCGCGCGTCGGGCGGATGCGCCATGCTCATCGCCTTTGACGTTAGCTGACGCGGCGGCGCAATCGGCGGCTTGCCGGCGCTAGCGCGACCGGCCGCGTCCGCCTGCGCGTCCACTGCGAGCGCCGCCGCCGCGCGAGCCCCCGCCGCGCGAGCCGGCGCTCCGCGCGCCCGCCTGCGGGCGAGCCTGGGACTGCCCCTGGCTCCGCGGGCGCGAGCGCGTCACGGCGCCGCCGTGGGAGGAGCCGGCCGACATCCCGGCCAGGCCGAGCTCGCGATGCAACCCGAGATCACCGACCATGCCCGCCAGCTCGCGCGCCTGGTCGGGAGCCACCAGCGTGACGCCGACACCGCTCGCTCCCGCGCGAGCGGTGCGCCCGATGCGGTGGACGTAGTCCTCGCGCGTGCCCGGGATGTCGTAGTTGATCACGTGGGTGATTCCCGCCACGTCGATGCCGCGCGCGGCGACGTCCGTCGCCACGAGCGTGTCGACGACGCCCGCCTCGAAGTTGGCCAGCGCGCGTTCACGCTGCCCCTGGGACTTGTCGCCGTGCATCGCCACCGCCTGCACCCTGCTGGAGGAGAGCCGCTTGACCAGGCGGTCGGCGCCGCGCTTGGTGCGCACGAACACCAGTGTCAGGCCCCGCTCGGAGTCGCTCAGCTCGGAGACCAGTCGCGCCAGCTTGCCCTCGTGGGAGACGGTGATGAAGCGATGCTCGACGTCCGCCTTGCGCGCGACCGGGTGGGAATGCTCGTGGCGACGGGGGTTGCTCGTGTAGGCCTTGGCGATGCGCCCGACCTCGCCCTCGAGCGTGGCCGAGAACAGCAGCGTCTGGCGCTCGGAGCGCGTCATCCTGACGAGCCGCTCGACGACCGGGCGAAAGCCCATGTCGAGCATCCTGTCGGCCTCGTCGAGCACGAGCAGCCGGATGTTCGCAAGCGAGACCTCGCGCCGCTCGATCAGGTCGAGCAGCCGGCCGGGAGTAGCGACGAGGATGTGCGCGCGGGCGGCCAGGCGCGCCTGCTTGACGATGCCAGCGCCGCCATAGACGGCCGCGATCGACAGCGCGCGGGCGTGGGCGATGGGCCGCAGCTCCTCGACGATCTGGCTCGCCAGCTCGCGCGTCGGCGCGAGCACGAGCGCGGAGGGCCGCGCGTCTGAGTCCTTCAGCAGCTCGACCAGCGGCACGCCGAAGGCGAGCGTCTTGCCCGAGCCGGTCGGCGACTGCGCGAGCACATCCTCCCCGGCGAGCACGTCGGGGATGACCAGGCGCTGAACTGCGAACGGCGCGGCGATCCCGCGCTTGGCCAGCTCATTCACGACGACCTCGGACACGCCGAGATCGGCGAACGTCTTCTCATTCATGTTGTTGATGCTCCTTCTGGCGACCCTCTGGCCGCCGCTGCGGATGGAGATTCGACTGACCCCATCCGCACCCCTGTGAGCGCCAACAAAGACCAAGAACCTCACGAACGACTTCGCCGCCCGTGTCCACGACCGTAGCAGGCCCGGGGCCTGCTCCCTGCGCGCGAGCGACCGAGGACGAGGCCCCGGCGCCTGCACGTCGCCCCGGCGCCTGCAACCCCGTCGCCCCTGGCGCGCTCCCTACTGGAGGTTGGCCATCACGTGCTTGACGACCGTGTAGTCCTCGAGCGAGTAGATGCTGAGGTCCTTGCCGTAGCCGGACTCCTTGAAGCCGCCGTGGGGCATCTCGGAGACGAGCGGGATGTGGTCGTTGATCCACACGCAGCCGAAACGCAGCGCCTTGGAGACGCGCAGCGCGCGTCCCACGTCGCGGGTCCACACCGAGGAGGCGAGCCCGTAGCGGGTGGCGTTGGCCCAGGCGATCGCCTGCTCCTCATCGCTGAAGCGCTGGACGGTGATGACCGGCCCGAAGATCTCTCGCTGGATCATCTCGTCCTCCTGGGCGAGTCCGGCCACGACGGTCGGCTCGAGGTAGAAGCCGGGCCGGTCCGGCTGGCGCCCGCCTGTGATGATCTCGGCGTGCTTGGGCCGGCGCTCGAGGAAGCCCTCGACCCGCTCGCGCTGGCGCGCGGAGTTGACGGGACCGAGCGTCGTGTCGGGCGCCAGCGTGTCGCCGATCACCAGCCCGCCGGCCTGCTCGGCCAGGCCCGCGACGACGTCGTCGTAGACCGCGCCGGCGGCCAGCACCCGCGTGGCAGCCGTGCAGTCCTGTCCGGCGTTGTAGTAGCCGGTGCCGGCGATCGTCTCGAGGGCACTCTCCAGGCTCACGTCGTCGAAGACCACCACCGGAGCCTTGCCGCCGAGCTCGAGGTGGACGCGCTTGAGCGTGTCGGCGGCGGTGCGGGCGATGTGCTTGCCGGTGTCGACCGAGCCGGTCAGCGCAAGCATGTCCACCTCGGGGTGGTGGATCAGCGCCTCGCCGGTCGGGCTCCCCGGGCCGGTGACGACGTTGAGCACCCCCTTGGGCAGGATCTCGGCGGCGAGCTCGGCGAGCCGAACCGTCGTGATCGGGGTGGTCTCGGCCGGCTTCAGCACGACGGTGTTGCCCGCCGCGAGCGCCGGCCCGAATTTCCAGATGGCCATCATCAGCGGGTAGTTCCACGGGGTCACCTGCCCGATCACGCCGACCGCCTCGCGGCGGGTGAAGGAGGTGTAGCCCTCCATGTACTCGCCCGCCGCGCGGCCCTCCAGGCAGCGGGCGGCGCCCGCGAAGAAGCGCAGGTTGTCGGCCATCACGGGAACCTCGTCGTTCTTGACGGCTTCGATCGGCTTGCCCGCGTTCAGCGCCTCCAGGCGGGCGAGCTCCTCGCCGTGCTCCTCGATCAGATCGGCGATCGCCAGCAGCGCCTGCGATCGCTGCGCCGGGGTCGTGGTCGACCAGCCGTCGAAGGCGCGGCGCGCCGCCATCACCGCGCGGTCGACGTCGTCGGCGCTCGAGCGCGGGGCACGCGCGAGCTCCTCCCCCGTGGCGGGGTTCAGCACCGGTTCGGTCTCGCCCTCGGGGATGACGGGCTCACCGTCGATGAAGTTGCTGAGAGTGCCTACCGTGCTCGCCATCGTGCTCTCCTCATCCGGGGGTCTGTGCTCTCTCCAGGATTCAACCGCGCGAGGGCTCGGGCATGCCGAGCGCCTCGGCAACAGCCGGGTGGGTGATCTCGCCGTCCCTGACGTTCAGGCCCATGCGCAGGCCCGGGCTGCGCGCCAGCGCCTGCTCGACGCCGAGATCGGCCAGTTCGATCACGTACGGCAGGGTCGCGTTCGTCAGCGCGTAGGTCGAGGTGATGGGCACCGCGCCGGGCATGTTCGTGACGCAGTAGTGCGTGATCCCGTCGACCTCGAACGTCGGCGCCGAATGGGTCGTCGGGCGCGAGGTCTCAAAGCAGCCGCCCTGGTCGATCGAGACATCGACGAGCACCGCCTGCTTGCGCATCAGCTTGAGCTGCTCACGTGTGACGACGTGCGGCGCGCGCCCGCCGGGGACGAGGACGGCGCCGATCACCAGATCGGCGAGCGGGAGCATCTCCTCGATCGCCAGCGTCGAGGAGTACACCGTCGAGGCGCGCCCGCCGAACGCGACTTCCAGCTCGCGCAGCCGATCGATCGAGCGGTCGAAGACGAACACGTCGGCCTCCATCCCGATGGCGATGAACGCGGCGTTCATGCCGACCACGCCGCCGCCGATCACGAGCACCGTGGCCGCGGCCACGCCGGGCACGCCGCCGAGCAGGATCCCGCGTCCTCCGAGCGGCTTCTCGAGCATGAAGGCGCCGGCCTGCGTGGCGACCTTGCCCGCCACCTCGCTCATCGGCGCCAGCAGCGGCAGACGCCCGGCCGAGTCCTCGACGGTCTCATAGGCGATGCAGGTCGCGCCCGACTCCATCAACCCCCGTGCGAGCTCCGGCTCGGCCGCCAGGTGCAGGTAGGTGAAGAGCGTCTGGCCGGCGTGCAGCCCGGCGGCCTCGTCGGGCTGGGGCTCCTTGACCTTGAGCACGAGCTCGGCCTCCCCGAACACGGCGTCCGCGTCCTCGACGATGCGCGCGCCCTGTGCGCGAAACTGCTCATCGGCCATGGCGCTGCCTTCGCCGGCGCCGGACTGGATGAGCACCTCGTGCCCGCGAGCGCTCAGCTCCCTGACGCCGGCGGGCGTTATCGCCACACGGTACTCGTCCGCCTTGATCTCGCTCGGGACACCGATCCTCATCCCCTGCCGACCCCTTGCCCCCGGCGAGGGAGCGATTGCGACGATGAGCTCCGATCGCAGGTGCTGCTCACCGGGCGAGCTCCCGGCCGCGCAGGGCCAGCCAGAACTCGATCCGGTCGCGCGCGTTGGAGAAGTCGCGCCCGGTCAACGTTTCGATGCGGCGGATGCGGTAGCGCAGCGTGTGGCGGTGGCAGTACAGCGCGTTCGCCGCCTTCTCCCAGTGTCCGTTGTGCTCGATGAACGCATCGAGCGAGCGCACGAGCTCCTCGCCATACTCGCCCTCGCCCTGTTCGACGGGGCCGAGAACGCTGCGGCAGTAGGACATCAGCGCGTCGTCGTCCTGCAGCGAGAGCAGCAGCTGGAAGGCGCCGAGATCGGCGTAGGAGGCCACCTCGGGAGCATCGCCGTTGCGCAGGCGCACGGCCTCCAGCGCGCAGCGCGCCTCGTGGAAGCTGAGGCGCAGCGAGTGGGTCGCGGCGGGCCGGCTGGCGGCGGCGGGCACATCCCCGAAGCGGCCGGCCAGCTCTCGCTTGATCTTGCCCGCCAGCGCGACCGGATCCACCCCCTCGGCATCGACCACCGCGCACAGCAGCCCCGTGCGGATCGCCACCAGGTTGGGCACGTGCTCGCCCTGCAGGACGCGTTCGACCAGCGCCGCCGCGGCGCTCAGGTCGGGCGGCCTGAAGGCCAGAACGGCGACCTGCTCGCCGATCCCGAACGGGCGCAGCCGCGCCTGCAGGTCGTCGGGGTAGAGGTGTCCGCTGAGCGCCTCCGCCAGCACGTCGCCGACCATGTTGCGCTGCAGCATTTCGTAGCGCTCGTTGACCAGCTGCGTGAAAGCCCGCTCGGTGATCGCGATGAAGGGAAGCTCGTAGGGGACCTCGAACAGCGGGAACTGTCGCCTGCGCGCCGCCGTCACGAGCGCCGCCGGCAGCCGCTTGTGGGCGAAGCCGGTGCCGAACCCGAGGCCCGCAATGTGATGATCGGCCAACCGGTCGATGAGCGCGCGCTGCAGCTTCGCCCCCTGCAGCTGCATGCCGGTCGTCAGCAGCAGCTCGCCGCCTTTCAGCCACGGCGTCGGGTCGGCCAGCTCGGTGCTGTGCACCCAGCGCACATGGGTCTGCGCGGACTCCTCGCCGGAGACCAGTTTCAGCCCAAGCTCGCCGATCAGGCTCTCGACAGTGAGCTCCATCTCTCCACCCGCTCTGACGCCTCGCTCAGCACCGGGCGCAGGATCGCCTCGATTTCCTCGAACTGCTCCTCCCCGGCGATCAGCGGCGGCGAGAGCTGTACGATCGGATCGCCCCGATCGTCGGTCCGGCAGATCAGGCCGCGACGGAACAGCTCGCCCGAGAGGAACCCCCGCAGCAGCTCCTCGGACTCCTCGGCGTTGAACGTGGCCTTGGTGTCCCTGTCCTTGACCAGCTCGATCGCCTGGAAGTAGCCGGCGCCGCGCACGTCACCGACGATCGGCAGATCGCGCAGCCCGTCGAGCATCGCGCGCAGGCGGCCCTCGTTCGCGCGCACGTTCGCGCACAGCTCCTCGCGCTCCATCACATCGATGTTGGCCAGGCCCACGGCGCAGGCCACCGGATGCCCGCCGAAGGTGAACCCGTGGTTGAAGGCGGCCTTGCCGTGCAGGAACGGCTCGGCGAGGTGGTCCCCGGCGATCAGCGCGCCGAGCGGCACGTAGGCCGAGCTGATCCCCTTCGCGGTCGTGATCATGTCCGGGAGGTAGTCGTAGCGCTCGCATCCGAACCAGTGCCCGATGCGCCCCCAGGAGCAGATGACCTCGTCGGAGATCAGCAGCACGCCGTGGCGGTCGCAGATCTCGCGCACGCGCTCGAAGTAGCCCTCCTGGGGCACGAAGCAGCCGCCGCCGTTCTGCACCGGCTCGAGAATCACGGCAGCGACCGTCTCGGGCCCCTGGAATTCGATCGCCTCCTCGATCGCATCCGCCGCCCACAGCGGATCGCGGTCCTCCTTCCAGCGGTAGGAGTTGGTGTTGGCGACGTGGACGCCGCCGGGAGTCAGCGGTTCGAAGGGCGTACGCAAGGCCGTCAGCCCGGTCGCGCTCAGCGCCCCCATCGAGGTGCCGTGGTAGGCGAGCCTGCGGGCGATCAGCTTGTGGCGCTTGGGCTCCCCGCGCGCGGCGTGGTACGCCTTCGCGAGCTTCCAGGCGGACTCGACCGCCTCCGAGCCGCCGGAGGTGAAGAACACGCGATTGAGGTTCCCCGGCGTCAGGCCCGCGACGCGGGCAGCCAGTTCGATCGCGCGGGGATGCGCGTAGCTCCAGTTGGTGTAGAAGGCGAGCTCCTTCGCCTGGGCCGCCGCGGCCTCGGCGATCTCGGCCCGGCCGTGCCCCACGTTGACGCAGTAGAGCGCCGAGAGCCCGTCGAGGTAGCGCCTGCCGTGTTCGTCGTAGACATAGCACCCCTCGCCCCTGACGATCACTGGCACCTCGTGGTCGGCGTAGGAGCCCATGCGCGTGAAGTGCATCCACAGGTGCTGCTTGGCCTGCTCTTGGAGATCGATGGACACCGAGGACAACGCTACAGCCTCGAGATGTCCGACTCAAGGCACCGCTAGTTCAACAAGCTCGGCGCCGCTTGTACAGACCGTACACACAAACCCGCAGGTTTTGGGGATCGCGCCCCTTGTCGCGCCGCCGCCGAGCGACGTAGCATTTGTCACGGACGATTCGTCCCGGACCACATCCGTCACCGGGCCAGGAGAGGAGCCGTCGATGGCTGTCGAGAGTCTTGGAGCATCCGGAGGCCCCGCATCGTCGGGGGTCATGGACAAGGGCCTGAAAAAGGGCGCGATCGGCTATCTCTCGAACATCGTCATCGGCGTGGCCTCGACCGCGCCCGCGTACTCGCTGGCGGCGACGCTCGGCTTCATCGTCGCGGTCAAGGGCGTCGGCGTGCACGCCCCCGCCGTGATGCTCGTGGCGTTCGTCCCGATGCTGCTCGTCGCCGCCGCCTACAAATACTTCAACCGAGCCGACCCGGACGCGGGCACGACGTTCGCGTGGGTCACGCGCGCGTTCGGGCCGGTGACGGGCTGGATGAACGGCTGGGCGATCTTCCTTGCGGACCTCGTCGTGATGGCATCGCTGTCGGACATCGCGGCCATCTACACGTTCAAGCTCTTCGGCTTCACCGAACTCGGCGAATCCAAAGCGGCGATCATCATCGGCGCGATCCTGTGGATCGCGCTGATGACCTGGATCTGCTACCGCGGCATCGAGCTCTCCGCGCGCATCCAGCAGTTCCTGCTCGGGGCCGAGGTCTTCATCCTCGCGCTCTTCTCCGTGGTCGCGTTCGTGAAGGTGTACGGCAGCCACCCCCCGACCGGCTCGATCAAGCCATCGCTGTCGTGGATCAACCCCTTCGCGATGAACTTCGGGGACCTGGTCGTCGCGCTGCTGCTCGCGGTCTTCATCTACTGGGGCTGGGATTCCGGCGTGGCGGTCAACGAGGAGTCCGAGGATCCCGCCGAGGGCCCCGGCAAGGCGGCGGTCGTCTCGACCATCCTGCTCGTGCTCATCTACGTCGTGGTCACGGCGGCCGCCCAGTCCTTTCACGGCGTCGGCTTCCTGACGAGCGAAGCAAACCAGGAAGACGTCCTCAACGCGCTCGGCTCGGGGGTGCTCGGCAGCACGCTGAACAAGCTCCTGATCATCGCGGTGCTCACCTCCGCGTCGGCCTCGACGCAGACGACGATCCTGCCGACCGCCCGCACGACACTGTCGATGGCGCACTGGAAAGCCGTCACCAACCTGCTCTCGCGCGTGCACAAACGCTACCTCACGCCGACCGTCTCGACGCTCGGCTTCGGCGCGCTGTCGATCATCATCACGGTCGTCCTGCTGCTGCTCTCCTCGAGCGTGCTCGAAGACTCGCTGACCGCGATCGGCTTCCCGATCTGCTTCTACTACGGCTTCACGGGGGTCGCCTGCGGGTGGTACTACCGCCGGGACCTGAAAGAAAGCGTGCGCAACTTCCTGCTCCTCGGCCTCCTCCCGCTGATCGGCGGCCTGATGCTCTGGGGCATAGGCGTCAAGGCGGCGATCTACTACGGGCACTACGAAAACGTCTCGTCCAAGCCGATCCTTCACATCACGCTGCCGCTGTGGATGGGCATCGGCGGCATGCTCCTCGGCTTCGTGATCATGCTCGTGTCGCGTCCGTTCTTCCGCGAGTTCTTCGCGCGCAAGACCGAAACGGCGCCGCCGGGCCTGCTCGATCAGCCACCGCCGACGGGGCCGGTGCCCGCGCGCGTGGAGTTCTAGGCGCCTCGCGGACGCGCGAGCTCCGCCTAGCGCGGCGACAGCTCCATCTGCCCGTGCGGCGAGCCCATCTGCCCGAGCAGCTCGAGGAACGGCTTCGGCGGGAAGGCCTCGGGGCCGAGCACGCCCGTGCCGCTCCAGTCGCCGCGGTCGAGCAGCTCGAGGGCGACGACGGGGTTGATCGCGGTCTGCCAGACGACCGCCTGGCTTGAATACTCGCGCATGGTGGTCTCGTTGTCGGCCAGGTGATAGAGATAGGTCGAGCGTGGCTGGCCCTCGTTGCCGGTGCCGGTCACCCAGGTCCCGGCGCAGGTGCGCCCGCTCATCCGCTCGCCGAGCGTCGCCGGGTCTGGCAGCGCAGCGGCTACGACGTCACGCGGCGCGACCATCTTGCCGCGCACCGACACTGGCTCGGTCGAGTCGAGGCCGAGCTTGTGCAGAGTGCGCAGGACATCGATGAACTCCTGCCCCAGCCCGTACTTGAACGTCACGCGCTCGCACTGCACCCAGCGGGGGATCAGCACGACCTCCTCGTGCTCGACGTTCACGCACTCCACCGGCCCGATCCCCTCGGGGAAGTCGAACACCTCGGGCTCGGAGAACGGCGGGGTCGTATAGAAGCCGCGCCCCCGCTCCCAGATCAGCGGCGGATTCAGGCACTCCTCGATCGTCGTCCAGATCGAGAACGTCGGCGCGAAGTCGTATCCCTCGACGACGAGGTCGGCACCGTCGCGCACGCCGACCTCCGAGACGGCGGAGAAGAGCTCATCGGCGGCGTAGCGCGCGAAGATGTCCGACAGGCCGGGCTCGACGCCGATCCCCACAAGCGCGAGCAGGCCGGCGCTCTCCCACGCCTCGTGCCGAGCCAGCTGATCCTCGCCGAGCATCTTGCCGGGCAGCTCGTAGGGCCGCTCGGGATGTGCGCGGGAGAGGGTCATGGCCATGTCGAGGTATGTGACCCTCGCCTCGAACGCGGCGGCGAAGATCGGCTGGTTGAAGCGCGGATCGCAAGCGTTCAGCACGGCATCGGGCTGCTCGCGGCCGATCAGCTCCACGAGCTCGGCCCCGTTCGAGGCATCGACCTGCGCGGCCCCGAACCGGTCGGGCTCGCCCAGGCGCCCGGCCGCCGCCTCCGCGCGCTCGAGCGCCACATCGGCCAGCACCACCCGCTCAAACGCCGCCCGGCGCTGCGCGATCGCGGCGAAAGCCGCACCCACGCCGCCAGCCCCGACCACCAGAACCTTCATGGCGTGGAGTGTGACGCAGATCGCAACGGCGGAACGTCACAAGCGCGTGCTCGGCCTGCGCCGCGGCGGACAAGTCGCCACTGCTCCCTTCGAGCGGGCGGCTCCCGTATGCTCCGCCGATCCGCGCGGCCCAGCACACAAGCAGACAATGAGCACCGGCCTCCCAAGTCCGCCGCGCACGCCACCCGGGTCGCCAGATGTCTCCGGCATCGATCCCGCGGCGCGCACCGGCGGCGAGAGCAAGGCCACCTCGCGTGCGCGCGCACGCGAGGACCGCTGGGCGCCCTCGCCGTCCTTCGGCCGGGCCGAGCTGCTGTGGGTGGCGCTGGCGGGAGTGCTGCTCGCGGTGATCACGAGTTGGCCGCTCGTCTTGCACCTGCCCAGCCGGATCGCACCCGACCTCGGCGATCCAGTGCGCACGGCCTGGCAGATCGCGTGGGTCGGCCACGCGATGCTGCACGACCCGCTGCATCTGTTCGACGCCAACGCCTTCTACCCCCACCAGCTAAGCCTCGCCTTCTCCGACTCGCTGCTCGGCTACGGGCCCGCTGCGTTCTTCGGCACCGGCACGGTCGCGGCGCTCGTCCGTTACAACCTGCTGTTCCTGTTCGCCTGGTCGTTGTGCTTCGTGGGCGCCTACCTGCTGGCGCGCGAGTTGGGCCTCGGCCGGCTCGGAGGGGCAGTCGCCGGCGCGGCCTTCGCCTACGCCCCCTACCGCGTCACGGAGGCAGGCCACCTACACGTGATCTCCTCGGGGGGCATCCCGCTGGCGCTGTTCCTGCTGCTGCGCGGCTACCGGCGCGGCTCGCGCAAGCTCGTGCTGGCCGGCTGGCTGGTCTCGGCCTGGCAGGTCAGCCTCGGCTTCACGCTCGGCATGCAGTACTGCTACCTGCTCGCCGTGCTCGCGCTGCTCGTGCTGGCCTATTGGTGGCGCGGGCGCCTGACTCCGGGAGCCGGCTGGCGCGATCGCGCTCAGCGCCGCGCCGCGGGCAGCCGGTCAAGCCCCACCGCGCCCGCCCCCGCACCTGCGCCCGTGCCGCCACCCACGGCCCCTGCGCGCGGCCCGCTGATCCCGCGGCGGCTGCTGGCGGTGAGCTTGATCGGCATGGCGGTGCTCGGCGCCGTCACCGTCTACCAGGCACGCCCCTATCTGCAGGTCGCCCAGGACTATCCGACCGCCAAGCGCAACCTGCTGGAAGTCAAAACCTATTCCGCCGGCCCCGCCGCCTGGCTGGCCGCCTCCTCGGAGAACCGCGTTTGGGGCTCGGCCACGGCCGCGCTGCGCGCCAAGGTCCACTCCAAGAACGAGAGCGTCTTCTTCCCCGGCGGCCTGATCCTGCTGCTTGCACTGATCGGACTGGCGGGCGTCGGCCGATCGCCGTTCTCGCGCCGATTGCGCCTGGGCCTCGCGATCGGGATCATCACCTGCTCGATCCTCGCGCTCGGCTTCGGGCTCACCGGCGCCGGCTACCCCTACCGCCTGCTCTACGACTATGCCCCGGGCTGGAACGGCGTGCGCGTGCCCGGGCGCATCTTCACGCTGGCCACGCTCTTCTATGCGCTGCTTGCCGCCGCTGGCGCGCAGGCTCTGATCGCCGGCATCGGCCACTTCGGTGCCCGCCGAGACCTCCGCGGGCTGCCGGCCGTGGCCGGCGCCGTGCTGCTGATCGCGCTCGTGGGCGAAGGCGCGGGCCACCTCGGGCACCCCGTCGTGCCGCAGCCGGCGCGCGCGGAGATCGGCCTGCCCGGGCCGGTGATGGACCTCCCCACCGACGGCGCCTACGACCGCCTGTGGCAGTACTTCTCAACCGATGGGTTCTACAAGATCCCGGAGGGCAACAGCACCTTCAACATCCCCGCGCTCAACGATCTGCGCGGCGGCATGAACGGCTTCCCCGACCGCGCGAGCGTGGAGAAGCTGCGCTTCTACGGCATCCGCACGGTGGTCCTGCACCTGAAGCCGGTTCAGCTGCCCGGCGTGCAGATCTGGATCGTGCCCGAGCCCCCCGATCCGGCCGCCGCCGCGGCGAAGCCGATCGCCGGGCTGGGCATCACTCGGCGGCGCGTGGGCTCGGTCGTGATCTATGAGATCGGCCCCGGGCCGAAGGCGCTGCACGGAACAGATTGATGAGCGCGCCGTCGGGGGGCACGCCGACACCGGCTGGCCCCAACCCTGAACTCGCACGCGCCGCCGCGCAGGGACCCGCCGGCGCTCCGCGGCTGGCGCTGACGCGCAGGCGCCTCGCGCTCGCGGCGATCCTGCTCGTCGGGGTGGCCTACGCGACGATGATCCAGAGCTTCTCCTGGAATCAGACCTCCCACTACGACCTCATCCGCTCGCTCGACGACGACGGCACCACGATCGACGCCTACCAGGAAAACACGGGCGACAAGGTCAAATACAAGGGTCACTACTACTCGGCGCGCGCACCCGGGCTGGCGCTGTTCGCCCTGCCCTTCTACGACGTCCTGAACCTCGTCGACGCCGAAGCATGGACGCGCTCGCATCCCGCGCCACCGCAGCGCAAGTCGGACGAGATGATCTACCTGATCGGGCTCTGGGCCAACGTGCTGCCCGGGCTCCTGCTGCTCCTGCTCGTGTGGCAGGTGGCCGAGCGCTTCGAGCCCGGGTACGGCGTCGCCGCCGCGGTCACGCTGGGGCTCGGCACGATGGTGCTGCCACTCTCAACCCTGCTGTTCTCACACGTCTTTACGACCTTCCTCGGCTTTGCCGCCTTCGCGCTGATGCTGCGCGAGCGCGACGGGCCGCCGCGCCCGATGCTGCTCGCGCTGGCAGGCCTGATCATCGGCTATGCGTTCGCCTCGGAGTACCCGCTGTTCTTCGTCGGCGTCGTGCTCGGGCTGTACCTGCTCTCGCGCCGCGACTGCCGCACGCCGCTTGGCGTCGCCCGCCGCGCGGGCGCCTACATCGCGGGCGGCCTCATCGGCATCGTGCCGCTGCTGCTGTACAACCACTACGCCTTCCACTCCTGGACGCACCTCGCCTACTCCGACGTGCCGCGCCAGCACAAAGGCTTCTTCGGCATCGGTGTCCCGAGCCTGAAGGTGCTTGCGACGCTGCTGCTGGACTCGCGCGGCCTGCTCACCATCTCCCCCGTCCTCCTGATGGGCGCGATCGGGACGGTGCTCCTCTACAAGCGCGGACGGCGCGCAGAGGCGCTGACGATCGGCGGCATCTGCCTCTGCTACGTGGGCTACAACTCCGGCTACTACCTGCCCTTCGGCGGGGGCTTCATGGGGCCGCGCTTCCTGACGACGATGCTGCCGTTCCTGGCGTTTCCGATCGCGCTCACGTTCAAGCGCCTCCCGGGTCCCACGATCGCGCTGGCGGCGATCTCGATGACCACGACGGTGATCGCGACGGTCACCCATCCGCTCGTCGGCTATGAGACCGAGACCGTGACCTGGATGCGCTACCTCGCCGAGGGCTACTTCCAGCCTACGATCGCCGGCGCCTACGGCCTGGGCCGTGGCTGGGGTGGCATCTGGCCGTTCTTCCTCGCCGCCGGCGGCGGCGTTCTGCTGGCCGTCCTGGCGACCCCCCGCATGCGCCTGTCGGCAGCGGCCCTGCGCGGCGGCCTGCTGGCGGTGGTTGCCTGGGCGCTGTTCGCGGCGCTGGCGCCGACGCTTCTGGGGATCGACCACGCGGGTCTGCTCAGCATCTACAAAGCCGGCGATCACACCGCCCTGCACAAGGGCTTCGGCTCCTACCCGCTGAGGTCGCTCGTGCCGGTCGCGGCCGGGATCGGGCTGATCGCGCTCGGCCTCATGCGCCTGCTGCGTGACGATCCCGGCCCACCGCGCGGACGACCGGGCAGCGGCACGGCTGCTGGCCGCCGCTCGCGCCCCGTGCTGAGCAGCTAGCCCGGGCGCAGCCCGCCCCGCGCCGGCGCGACCCCTCGCCCGCGCGGCGGACGCGCCTACCCGCCGCCGCGCGGAGCTTCGGCGCTCACCCGCTCCTCGCCTTCTCCCGCGAGCCCGCCCGCCGGAGCGGGCTGGTCCTCGGAGCCGGCCGCACGGCGCAGCTGGGGGTCGGCGACGATGCGCACATCCACGCCCGGCAGCCCCCGCAGCACGCGCGTCAGCAGTGAGTCCCCGAAGCGGCCCAGACCGCGACGCGGAGCGGGAGTGCCCATCAGCACGTAGGTGCTCCCGAGCGTCTGCGCCGTCCTGATCGCCACGTCCGCCACGTCTTCTCCCTCCTCGATGTGGAGGTGCGCCCCGAGCATGGCTGTCAGGCGCCTGAGCTCCTCGAGCTGCTTGCGGTCCTCGGGGTTGGGCGGGCGTCCGGGCGGGCGCACCACGAGAACGTCGAGCTCGGCGTCGAGGCGCTGGGCTGAACGCCAGGCGCGGCGCACGACGTACTCGGACTTCGCCGCCAACGTCGCCAGCGCGAGCAGCCGCTCGGCGATCGGCCGCGGGCCGCTGTCGAGCACGGCGGGGAGCCCCTCCTCGTCGCGGCGCACGATCGGGCTCGGCACCCGCACCAGGCGCTTGACCTCGACGTCCTCGGCCACCTGGCGCAGGGCGGTCTCGCGCAGGGCGGCCAGGTTCTCGATCTTGAAGAAGTTGTTCAGCGCCGCCGGCACCCGCTCGGCGGGATACACCTTGCCCGCGCGCAGGCGCGCGATCAGCGTCTCGGGCGTCAGGTCGATCAGGACGACCTCGTCGGCGGCCGAGAGCACCTCGTCCGGGATCGTCTCGCGCGTGCGCGAACCGGTGAGCTGGGTCACCTGGTCGTTGAGGCTCTCGAGGTGCTGCACGTTGACCGTCGAGAAGACGTCGATCCCCGCCTCGAGCACGTCGCGCACGTCCTCATAGCGCTTCTCGTGCTCGACGCCCGGCGCGTTCGTGTGGGCGAGCTCGTCGATCAGACACAGCTCGGGCTTGCGCGCGAGCACCGCCTGCAGGTCCATCTCCTGGAGCGGCGTGCCGCGGTAGATGACCGTCCGGCGCGGGACCGTCGCCAGGCCTCCGGCCTGGGCCAGCGTCTCGGCGCGGCCGTGGGACTCGAGATAGCCGATCACCACGTCGCGCCCGTTGTCCGCCTCGGCGGCCCCCTCCTGGAGCATGCGATAGGTCTTGCCGACCCCCGGGGCCATGCCGATGAAGACCTTCAGGTGCCCGCGTTCGTCTGCCATGCGGGCATTGTCCTGCACTCGCCGGGGAACGGAGCGCGCGCGAGCGTGGCGGCCACGGCTTCACAAGATCGTCATGCCGGCGAAGCCAATCGTCATGCGAACTTCACGGGCTGCCCAGCACAATCAATCCAGGTCAACGAACCACCTGGAGACGATCGATGTCCTCACTCAACCCCCACTTCCCCGTCAACGCCGATGCGCGCCGAAGCGCCCATCCACGAGGAACCGCGACGCTCGGACTGCGCCTGCGTGTCCTCCTGCATCGCGGCCGCCTCGATGGCATGCTGGCGAGGGGCAGCGACGCCGACGGGAGTCCCGAGCTGACCCTGCGCGCGGCCCAGCTCACCGACCAAAGCCACCGCGCCGGGCTCGCCGACAGCCTCGGAGATGTCGTGTCAATCGCAGAACGCCATGGCCGGATGCGGACAGTCAGCCCGCCATTGGCCACTCGCGAGGTGCGCGCAGCGCGCGCAGCGCTGCTCGGCCTCGCCTACGAGCTGCGCGAGTCCGCAACGGTCGAGCCGGCCGGCGTCGTTCTCGCGCAGCGACTGCTCACCGACGGCACCGGCCCGCTCTACGTCCACGCTCAGAACGATGCGCTGTGGCGCGCGGCCCGCGACGCCAGCGCCGCGCTCGCTGGCAAGCCCTACTAGGTCGCGTCTCCGTCGGAGGCGTCTCCGTCGAAGGCGTCGTCCCCGCCGGCCGCCGCTGTGAGCACGGCGTCGTAGCGCCGGCGCACGTCCGCGCGGTCGGCCTCCTCCGGCACCGATTCCTCGCTCGCGCGGAGAATCATCTTCGCCTGCTCGAGCAGAACCTCGCGCTGCTCGGGCGCGCTGGCATAGCTCATCACCTTGCCGAGCGCGTCGAGCTGGCGGATCATCACGGCCGGCATCGCACGGCTGGCCTGGCGGATCTTGTCGTGCGCGCGCTCGGCCAGGCGACGGAAGCCGACCGTGAGCGTGATCACCCGCACGGCGCCGGTCGCGTCGCGATGGACGGCGTCCGGATGCCACCCGTCGGCGACCTTGCACAGCCCGTCACCGAGCCAGTCGATGCAGGCGAGTGCGGTGAAGGTGTCGTTGACCGCGGGCGAGAGCGCTCTGATGGCGATCTCCACCAGCTGATCGACCGCGAAGGAGAGATCCTGCGTGAGGGTCCTGTGGGGCCCGGTCGCATGTGCGCCGCCGAGCGCGCGCGCCACCCCGGGGGCGGCGGCGGCAGGCCATACCAGCGCCAGCGGCTGGCCCTCCACGACGAAGTGCCCCGGGCGATGCAGCAGGCGGATCACCGCTTTGCTCCTGGCGGCGATGGCGATCAGCTTCTCGATGCGCACGAACTGCAGGTAGCCGCTGTGGGGCGCGCAGACGACGCCGCTGTCCTCGTTCAGCCGCACCATCGCCTCCGCCAGCGAGGGCCCGGCCTTGCGCGCACCGGCGGCCGGCCGACCCGCGTCCGCCTCGATCGCGCGCGCCAGATCGCCGGCGATGCTCGCGATCACCTGCGGCAGCTGGATCGACTTGGCGATGTGATCGATGAACACCACCAGCACCGCCACGTCCACGACGACGAGCGCCATCGTCACGGTGATCGACAGGTGCGGGACGAATTCTCCGTGGGCGCCCGGCCCGATCGAGACGAGCGCCAGGATCGCGTAGACGAAGGTCGCCACGTACGTGCCGAGCGTGACCTGGGTGACCCAGTCGCGGATGAAGTTGCGCAGCATGCGCGGCCCGAACTGCGTGGAGGCGAGCGTCAGGGTCACGATCGTGATCGAGAACACGAGCGTCACGACCGTGATCACCGCCGCGGCGATCGCGGTGAGGATCTGCCGGGCCGCGTCGGCGCTGCCGCTGATCACGAACGACGGCAGTCCCAGCGAGCCGTCGTAGGCGGCGCGGTCGAGCGCGTAGGTGCCGGCGAACAACGCGACCGCGAGCGCGATCTCGACGGTCGGCACCAGCCACAGGTTCGTGCGCAGCGCCTCGCGGCGCCACGCGGAGGGCACCGGAATCGCGGGTCTCACCGCGGAGCAGCCCCGTTCGCCACACGACCCCCTGTTGCGGGCATGCGGATGGGGAGGTCAGGTTCGTTTGGCATCGTGGCAGCAGCAGGACGATGCCGACCAGGCTTCCCGGCTCACCGCCGCAAACGATACTGCCCCCTGCGCGCGCACAGAATCGTCATGCCCGCATGGCTAACCGACACGGGTTCTTGACGCGCTGCGAGCGAAAATATCTGTGCGTCAATCATGACCCGAGAGCAGGCAGTCGAGGAGGCAGCCATGAAGGCTCGCCACCGCCGCGGACTCGCGCCGCGAACATCACCGGCGCTGGTCTGGTCCCTGTTCCTGCCGACCTGGGCGAGCACGCCGACACGAACGGCCGCGCCGCGGATCTCGTTCGTCAGGCTTGCGCGGCGCCTGCGCCGCGCCCGCCCTCTTCGCACCCAGTGGACGTGCGCGAGGTGCGGGGCCGTCGAGGAGGGCCTCCAGGGCGCGCTCCGCCACATCACCGAGCGCCACCCCGCCCGCGCCGGCGGGGCCCCTCAGTCGCAGAAACGGTAACCGATGCCGGGCTCGGTCTTCACGTAGATCCACGCCGCGGCGTCCCGGTCCTCGATCTTGTGACGCAGGTTTGCGATGTGGGTGCGCAGCAGCGGCGCGTCATCCGCGTAGGCCGATCCCCAGACCTCTGTGAGCAGCGCCCTGCTGGTGAGCAGCCGGCCCCGGTTGCGCGCCAGCGCGCCCAGCAGCTTGAACTCCATCGGCGTCAGCTTGACCTCGACGGCGTCGCGCAGCACGGTATGGGCGGCGAAGTTGATCTCGAGTCCTTTCACTCTCACGGTCGCCTCCTCGTCGGCGGCGACCACTCGGCGGAAGACGGCCTCCAGGCGTGCCAGCAGCTCGCGTGCAGAGAACGGCTTGGTCATGTAGTCGTCCGCTCCCGAGCTCAGCGCGGCCACCTTGTGCTGCTCCTCGTCGAGGGCCGAGAGCACCACGATCGGCATCGAGCTCCACGAGCGCAGCTCGATGCAGAGATCGATGCCGCTGCCGTCGGGCAGCACGAGGTCGATGATCGCCGCGTCGGGCGGTTCGCGGGCCGCGCAGTCGAGTGCCTCTGCGAGGCTTCCAGCCGTGGCCACCTCGTAGCCGGCCTCGCGGAGGATGACGCGCAGGGCGCGGATGATCTGCGGCTCGTCGTCGCACACGAGGACCCGCCGTGAGCGCGCAGGCGCCGACGTGCTAGCCCCCGAGCAGGTTGTACACGATCAGGTCGATCAGCTTGATGCCGATGAACGGCGCGATGATGCCGCCCAGTCCGTAGATCCACAGGTTGCGCCGCAGCAGCGCGCTAGCTCCGATGGGCCGGTAGCGCACCCCGCGCAGCGACAGCGGGATCAGCAGCGGGATCACGATCGCGTTGAAGATGATCGCCGAGACGATCGCCGACTCGGGGTTGCCGAGGCTCATGATGTTGAGCACGTGCAGCGGCCCCTTGCCGCCGGGGCTGGTCGCGTAGGTGGCGACGAAGATGGCCGGCAGGATCGCGAAGTACTTCGCCACGTCGTTGGCGATCGAGAACGTCGTGAGCGCGCCGCGCGTGATCAGCAGCTGCTTGCCCACCTCGACGATCTCGATCAGCTTCGTCGGGTTGGAGTCCAGGTCGACCATGTTGCCCGCCTCGCGCGCGGCCTGGGTGCCGGTGTTCATCGCCACGCCGACGTCGGCCTGCGCGAGCGCGGGCGCGTCGTTGGTGCCGTCGCCGGTCATCGCCACCAGGCGCCCGTCGGCCTGCTGCTCGCGTATCAGCGCGAGCTTGCGCTCCGGGGTGGCTTCCGCGAGGAAGTCGTCGACGCCGGACTCTTCGGCGATCTTGGCGGCCGTCAGGCGGTTGTCGCCGGTGACCATCACGGTCTTGATGCCCATCGCGCGCAGCTGGTCGAAGCGGACCTTCATGCCCTCCTTGATCGTGTCCTTGAGGTAGATCACGCCCAGCACCTGGCTGTTGCGCGCGACCGCCAGCGGCGTGCCGCCCTCGCTGCCGATGCGGTCGAGCTGAAGCTGCAGCTCGGGCGGCGGCGAGCCCCCTTCGGCCCGGACGAACTCGATGATCGCGTCGCCGGCGCCCTTGCGCAGCTGCTGGCCGTCGAAGTCCACGCCGCTCATTCGCGTCTGCGCGGTGAAGGGGACGAACTCGGCGTGCATGGTGCTCATGTCGTGCTCGCGGATGCCGTACTGCTTTGCCAGCACCACGATCGAGCGTCCCTCGGGCGTCTCGTCCGCCAGCGAGGACATCTGCGCGGCCTCGGCCAGCTCGGCCTCGGCCACGCCGGGCATCGGGATGAACTCCGACGCGAGCCGGTTGCCGATCGTGATCGTCCCCGTCTTGTCGAGCAGCAGCACGTCGACGTCGCCGGACGCCTCCACGGCCCGACCGGAGAGCGCGAGCACGTTGCGGCGCACGAGGCGATCCATGCCGGCGATCCCGATCGCGCTGAGCAGCGCGCCGATCGTGGTGGGTATGAGGGCGACGAGCAGCGCGATCAGCGTCGTCTCGGAGATCGTCGTGCTGGCGAACAGGCCGAAGGGCCGCAGCGTGGCCACGACGATCACGAAGATCAGCGTCAGCGCCGCGAGCAGGATGTTCAGCGCGATCTCGTTGGGCGTCTTGCGCCGCTCCGCCCCCTCGACGAGCGCGATCATGCGATCCAGGAAGGACTGGCCGGGCTCCTGCGTGATTTCAACGACGATCTGATCGGAGGTCACGCGCGTGCCGCCGGTGACCGCGCTGCGGTCTCCGCCGGACTCGCGGATCACGGGCGCGGACTCCCCCGTTATCGCCGACTCGTCCACCGTGGCGATGCCCTCGATCACGGTACCGTCGCCGGGGATCAGCTCGCCGGCCGGCACGACGACGACGTCGCCGCGCGTGAGCTCGGATGCCGCCTTGGTCGAGCCGTCGCGCATCCTGGCGACCGTCTCCTTGCGCATCGCGCGCAGCGTGTCGGCCTGTGCTCGGCCGCGACCCTCGGCGAAGGCCTCGGCCATGTTCGCGAACACCACCGTCAGCCACAGCCAGAAGGAGATCGTGAACGTGTACCAGGCTTCCTCGTGGCCGCCGCCGAGCGGCTTGCCGCCGAACGCCTGGATCAGCCACGTGACGGTCGTGATGGCGGCGCCGATCTCCACGACGAACATCACCGGGTTGCGGATCTGCACGCGCGGGTCGAGCTTCTTGACGCTCTCGATCAGCGCGTGTTTGACGATGTCGCGCTGGAACAGCGAGACCGCCTGTCGTTCATGGGTTGCCGGCATCTGCGCGGACATCAGCCCGTTCCTCCAGTCATACGGTCGAGGGCGAGGTTCAGCTCGAGCACGTTCACGCCTTCCTCACCTGAGAACCCGAGGCCGCGGCCCGAGGTGTACTTGGAGATCAGCCCGTCGACCGTCGTCAGCCCGATGTGCCGTACGGCGGCTATGCGGTGGGCCTGGATCCAGGCGTTGGCCTGGGAGATTTCGGGGTCGAGGCCCGACGCGGACGTGTTGATGGCGTCGACGGGGATCTTCGCGGCGGTCAGACCGGGGTCGTATTCCCTCTTGGTCTTCGGGTCGGTGTTCAGTTCGAGGTAGCCCTTGATGTTTTCTTCGTCGGCTTCCTTGGTCTTCACGCTGTTGGGCCCTTTGTTTGAGAACGTGCTCGCGGCAGCGTTGTAGGATCCGCCTTCGGTCGCAGAGGGGCGCGTCTGGAAGTAGCGCGGGTCCGCTTCGGTGACGACCGCGCCTTTCACTTCCTTGGGCTTGCCGTTCTTTTCGAGCACCGGCGTGCCGAAGTTCTGGCCGATGATCTTCGAGCCGACCAGCCTCCCGTTCAGGTGAACCTGCTGCCCGTTGGCGTCGCCCGGGAAGACGACCTGGCCGATGCCCGTGATCGCGAGCGGGTACACGAGGCCGAGCAGGATCGCGAAGACGATGATCGCCAGGACCGATGTGATGGTGTCGCGCTGCCAGGCTTTCATGTCAGTAGAGGTGGGTGGTCAGGCCCTGCACGATCGGGCCGAGCAGGAGGGCGGGGAAGAAGGTCAGGGCGCCGACGAGCACGATCACGCCGATCAGCAGGATCGCGAACGTCGGGTTGTCGGTGCGCATCGTGCCGAGCCCCGCCGGGGTGACTCTCTTGCCGGCAAGCGCGCCGGCGACGGCGAGCGCGAACAGGATCGGCGCGTAACGCGCGAAGACCATGTCGAAGCCGCCGAGGAGGTTCGCGAACGTGATGCCATGCGAGCCGAGGTTGCCCGCGTTCGGCTGGATGAAGCCCGTGTAGCCGGCGAAGGCGGAGCCGTTGTTGTTGGCCTGGGAGAGGTATGCGTAGAAGCTCTCAGAGAAGCCCTGCGGCGTATTGCCGCCGAGCTTGGAGAGGGCCCCTTCGGAGATCGACACGCGCCCCGACTTCGACGCGGTCGCCAGCGCGGTGCAGAAGAGGGCGGCGAGCGGGGTGATGAGGATGCCCAGGCCCGCGAGCTTGATCTCCCTGGCCTCGATCTTCTTGCCGAGCCACTCGGGCGTGCGCCCGACCATCAGCCCGCCGATGAACACCGCCAGTAGCACGTAGAGCAGGATCGAGTAGAGCCCCGTCCCGGTGCCGCCGAAGATCACCTCGCTGGCGGACAGGTTGGCGAACGGCACAGCTCCGCCGATGCCGGTGAACGACTCGATCGCGCTGTTCACCGCGCCGCAGGAGGTGACCGTTGTGACGACGTCGAACAGCGCCGAGCCGGCGATGCCGAAGCGCTGCTCCTTTCCTTCCATGTTGCCGCCTGTCGAGCCCGAGATGACGTGCGTGTGCAGGCCGGCCGCGTGCTGGGCTGGCGAGCCGTGCGCCTCGGCGATGTACGCGACGCTCGCTGCGCAGAGGAACATGAACATCACCACGCCGTAGATCGCGTAGCCCTGTCGGCGGTTGCCGGTCATGCGCCCGTAGGTGAAGATCAGCGCCGCCGGGATTATCAGCACGAGCAGCATCTCGAAGAAGTTGGTGAACTGTGTCGGGTTCTCGAACGGGTGCGCGGAGTTGGTGTTGAAGAAGCCGCCGCCGTTGGTGCCCAGCTCCTTGATCACCTCCTGGGAGGCGACCGGGCCCATCGCGATCGTCTGGGTCAGGCCGGTCACTGTGTGAACCGTGAGGTAGGTCGACAAGTTGGCGATCACGCCCTGCGAGACGAGCACGATGGCGCCGAGCACGGAGATCGGCGCGAGCACATAGAGGACCGTGCGCACGAGGTCCTGCCAGAAGTTGCCGATGGACTTGCCGCTGCGCCCGATTATGCCGCGGATGAGCGCCACGGCGACGACGATGCCGACGCCGGCCGACAGCCAGTTCTGGACGGTCAGCCCGATCATCTGGCTGAGGTAGGTCATCGTCGTCTCGCCGCTGTAGTACTGCCAGTTCGTGTTCGTCATGAACGACGAGACCGTGTTGAACGTCACGTTCCACGGCGCCGAGTGGTAGCCGAGCGGGTTGAGCGCGTGGGGCACGAAGAACGCGTTCTGCGTGCGCAGGATGAAGTACAGGAACAGCCAGCCGGCGAGCGAGAAGATCAACAGGCTTTTGGCGTAGGCCTTCCAGTCCTGCCCGCGCCCGGGTTCGACTCGCATGATCCGATACAGGAACCGCTCGGGTCCGCCGAAGATGGGTGACAGGACCACCCGCTCGCCGCTGTACACCTTGGCCATGTAGCTGCCGAGCGGGAAGGCGAGGGCCGTCAGGATGACGGCGAACAGCGCGATCGTGAGCCAGCCCGTGAAGGTCATCGCCTCAGAGCTTCTCGCCGCGGATCAGCGCGTAGAAGAGGTATGCGATCACGAGCACCGAGACGACCAGGCCGAAGAAGTCGGCGCCGCTCATGTGCGCGATGAAGAACCCGAGAGGAAGCTGCGGGCTCATACCCGATCGATCCCCTCGACGATCGCAAGCAGGATCGCGAACATCACGATCCCGAGGATGACTGCCACTGCGTCCATGGCGATCACTATGAGCGCGAGCGCGTCACGGGCGCATAACGAATCCCGCACGGGGCATTACGATTTCGTGACGAATCGCGCTCAGGCGGAGAAGCGGTAGCCGACGCCGGGATCGGTGACGATGTAGCGCGGGGCGGCGAGGCCCGCCGGCTCGATCTTGGCGCGCAGCCGCGCGATGTGTGTACGCAGCGGCTGGATGTCATCGACGTACTCGGGCCCCCACACCTCGGCGAGCAGCTTGCGGTGGGTCATCAGGCGTCCGCGGTTGCGGGCGAGCGCGCGCAGCAGGTCGAACTCGATCGGCGTGAGGTGGACGGGCTCGCCGTCGCGGCGCACGACGCGCGCGGGCAGATCGATCTCGAGGCCCTCGACCACGATGCACGGTTCCTCCTCGGCCCGCCCGGCGCGGCGCAGCGCGGCCTGCAGCCTGGCGACCAGCTCGCGCGCGCCGAAGGGCTTGGTGATGTAGTCGTCGGCCCCCGCGGCGAGCGCTCGCACCTTCTGCTCCTCCTCGCCAACCGCGGAGAGCACAAGGATCGGCATCTCGCTCCACTCGCGCAGCCTGCGCGTGACCTCGACGCCGTCGCTGTCGGGAAGCACGAGGTCGACGATCGCCGCCTCGGGCGGACGCACCGCGGCGAGGTCGAGCGCCTGCGAGGCTGTTTCCGCCGGCACCGCCTCGAATCCCGCCTCGCGCAGCACGACCTTCAGCGCGCGCACGATCTGCGGCTCGTCATCGACCACGAGCACGCGCGGCGGCCTGGCTGGCGCGGCCGGCTCCGGGCTGCTCACGCGGCCGGCTCGCCACGGGGGGAGGGCACGACCGGCTGGCGCTCCTCGCCCAGCTGGACTCCATGCCGCGAGGAGTCCTCATCGGGCTCCGGGCCGGCTTCCTGGAGGGGAAACTCGAACACGAAGGTCGCCCCCTGCCCCGGCAGCGACTCGACGTGCAGGGACCCCGCGTTCGCCTCGGCGAAGCCGCGAGCGATCGCCAGGCCCAAGCCCGAGCCGCGGTGCCCGCCGGCGGGCGTGCCCGCCCGGTAGAACGGCTCGAACACGCGCTCCAGCTGCGCCGGGGGGATCCCGGGCCCACGGTCGACGATGCGCACGATCACGCGGTCGCCGCGCGCCCCGTGGCCTTCTGCCGGCTCGCCGCCGTCGCCGCCGGCATCGGCAGCGACACGCTGCCGCGGAGGCCCCCCGAGGCTGCGCACCGCCCGCGCCCTGACCGACACGGGGTGCCCGCCGGCGTGGCGGCGGGCGTTCTCGAGCACGTTGACGAACGCGCGCTCCATCTGGACCGCGTCGACCCGCACGAGCGGCAGGTCGCGGTCGATCGACAGGGCGAACTCCTCGGGGCGCGCCGCCACCTCGGCGACCGCCGCGCGGATCAGCTCCTCGACCGAGGTCCACTCCCTGCGCGGCTCGGCTGCGCCGGCTTCCAGCCGCGAGAGATCGAGCAGGTTGTCGACCAGCCGGGAGAGCCTCCTTGCCTCCTCCTGGATGACGGACGCGAGCTCCTCGCGCTCCTGCGGCGAGAGCGACGGCGACCCGACGGCCTCGCCGGCGGCGGAGATGGCCGTGAGCGGGGAGCGCAGATCGTGTGATACCGCGCGCAGGAGAGCGGTCTTGACCGTGTCTGCCCGCCGTAGCGCGGCCGTCTCCACGACCCCGCCGAGCAGCGTCTCGCGCTCCAGTGCCGCGCTCAGCAAGGCCTCGAGCGCGGGCACCACGCGCTCCTGCAGCCGGCGCAGGCTCACCTCCGACGTGTCGGCCCCCACGAGCAGCGTGCCCAGCCGCCTGGTGCCCTCGCGCAGCGGGAAGGCGACCGTGCGCTCGTCCCCTTCGACCGCGTCCATCTCGATCGCGGCGGAGTTCAGTTCCAGGGTCTGCGCCAAGCGGGCTGCGGCCGTCGGCAGGGCCTCGGCGAGGTTGTTGCCGCGCAGCAGCAGCCGCGCCATCTCGGCCGCCAGATCCGCCTCGCGCCGGCGCTCCTGGGCATCGCGCGTCCGCGCGCGGGTGACCTCCGCGACCGAGCTGGCGATTGCAGCGACAACCAGGAACGCGACGAGGGCTACCCAGTTGTCCGAGTCCCTGATCGTGAACTGGCCGACCGGGGGGAGGTGGAAGAAGTTGAACGCCGCGGCGCTGAGCACGGCGGTGCCGACCCCGAACCACGCGCCCCAGGTGATCGACATCACGAGCACGGCCGGCAGATAGACGACGCTGAGCGACACCACCGGCGCGACCTGCTTGAGCGGATAGACGATCAGGGTGCACAGCGCGACCGCAGCGACCGCGACGACCGCGCCCACCCGCCGCGAGGGTGGCTCCGGCGCGAGCAGGAATCCGAACGGTGGCGACACGACATCAGCCTAATGGCGAACGGGGCGGGACTCGATTCCCACCCCGTCCACCGCGCCCTGTCCGGTTCGGTGCGGCCTGCACAGCGGGGCCCGGCCTGCGGCCCGGCCCCGCCGCCTTCCATGGCGCCACCGTACCGTGGGGATCATCCGCGGCAGGCGCCGGTCACAGGTGACGCGCCCGTGACCAGCGTGTGATGATCCCGTGACCTACGGCGCAGGGATCATCCCCTTGCCGCGATCTCGGCCTCCCACCGTCCGGCTGCCTCTGCGCGCCCGGCTCAAGCCGGCACATCCGCCAGCCGATCTGTTAACGCCGGCACACCGGACCTATGAGCATGCCTACACGTCGCACAGCCGTCCCGAGCCTGCTCGCCCTGGTGGCGAGCTTCGCGATGCTCTGCCCGCTGGCGCTGGCCGCGGGCACGGTCGCGCCCCTGCCCGCCTCCGACTACGCCGTGCGCTCGGCCTGCTCGCAGCCGGCCCCCGGCTCGGCCGGATGCCTGGCGCTGCAACTCGTGCCGCGCACGGCACAGGCCCGTGCCCACACGCACCCGCTCGGGATCACGCGTCCTGCGCCCTCCCAGGCGCACACGCCGGCTGAAGGCTACTTCGGCCTGAGACCGCAGGACCTGCATGCCGCCTACCAGCTGCCGAGCACCTCGGCCTCGGCGCAGACGATCGCGCTGGTCGACGCCTACAACGATCCGAGCGCCGCAGCCGACCTCGAGGTCTACGACGAAGAATTCGGCCTGCCCGCATGCACGACCGGCAACGAATGCTTCAAGCAGGTCAACCAGAACGGGGAAGCCTCGAAACTGCCCTACCCCAAAACCACGCTGCAGCTGGAAGAAGGACTCGCCAAAGGCAGCGCCGAAGCCGAAGAAGCGGCGGGCTGGGGGTTTGAGATCTCGCTCGACATCGAGGTCGCGCATGCGACCTGTCAGAACTGCCACATCGTGCTCGTGGAGGCGAGCTCCCCGACGGACGGCAACCTCGACGCCGCCGAGCAGGCCGCTGTCACGCTCGGCGCGAGCGAGATCTCCAACTCCTGGGGCGGTCCGGAGCTGGGCGCGGCCACGATCGCGAGCTCCTTCGAGCATCCGGGCGTGGTGATCACCGCGTCCGCCGGCGACGACGGCTATCTGAGCTGGGACGCGAGGGAAAGCGCGCAGCGCGGCTACGCCGAGTTCCCGGCGTCGTCTCCCGACGTGATCGCCGTCGGCGGCACGCGCCTGTCACTCGGTGCCGGCAGCGAATGGGCAGGCGAGACGGTCTGGGACGGCGACGGCGCGGGCGGCGGCGGCTGCAGCATCGAATTCGAAGCCCAGCCCTGGCAGCAGGGCGTCTCGGACTGGTCCACGGTCGGGTGCGCCAAGAAGCGCGCCGTCGCCGATGTCGCCGCTGACGCCGACCCGTACACCGGGGTGGCGATCTATGACGCGACCGCCAAGTGCGAATACGAAGAAGCGGGCAAAGTGCTGCTCGGGCAGTGGTGCACGGTCGGGGGCACGAGCCTCGCCTCACCCTTGATCGCCTCGACCTTTGCGCTCGCCGGGGGAGCGCACGGGGTCGCCTACCCCGCGCGCACGCTCTATGAAAACGACCTCGCAGCGCCCGGCTCGCTGCACGACGTGACCAGCGGCTCGAACGGGAAATGCTCGGAATTCGATCCGCAGACCGGACTGTCGAAGTGCGAACCCTCCGCCGAGGCTGCCGAAAGCTGCGCCTCGAAGCTGATCTGCCTGGCCGCGGCGGGCTATGACGGGCCCACCGGGGTCGGCACGCCGGATGGCATCGCCGCGTTCGAACCGCCCACCGAAGGCCCGGGCGAAACGCCCACCGAAGGCCCGGGCGAAGCGCCCACCGAAGGCCAGGGCGGCCCGCCCAAAGAAGGCCCGAGCGAAGCGGGCGGGGGCGGCCATACCGCGCACTTGCCCGGCGGCACGGCGGGCGGCTTCCTGGAGACGAGCGCCGGCGCGGGTGGGTCCAGCGAGCCCACCGCCGGCGCAGCGGCCAGCGGACCGGCGACCGTCCAGCTCTCCGGCCTGGCCCTCACGCTGCGCGCGATCCTCGCACTCAACCGCAACCGGCCGAAGGCCTCACAGGTCGGCTTCACCTTCACCATCACCGCCGCTGCGCGCGTACGGGTGACGCTCGCCAGGCGGGCCCGAAGCCACGGGCGCACACGCTGGCAGAACGTTCGCGGCGCGCTCACGATCAACGCGGCCAGCGGACGCAACAGCCGCCACCTGCTCGGCGCGGGCACCCTCGCCCCCGGCCTCTACCGCCTCACGCTGAGGCCCCTGCACGCCTCCGCGCGCTCGATCGAGTTCGCGATCGGCTAGCGCCCTCGCGCCCCGGTCAGGCGCCCGCCGGGCCGAGGCGCGCCGGGGCGCCATGGGCCACCAGGCATTCCGGCAGCTCGACGCTGGCGTCCTCGCGCTGTCCGTTCTCGAGCAGGGCCACGATCGTGCGGCCCACCGCAACCGCGGTCCCGTTGAGCGTGTGCGGAGTCTGCGTGCCCTTCTGGATGCGCGCGCGTATGTTCAGGCGCCGCGCCTGATAGTCGGTCGTGTTCGAGCACGAGGTCAGCTCGCGGTAGCGGCCCTGGCTCGGCAGCCACGCCTCGCAGTCGTACTTCTTCGCCGCCGAGTTGCCGAGGTCGTTGACCGCGATGTTGAGCACGCGATAGGGCAGGCCGAGCTCGCGCAGGATCTCCTCCTCGATCGCGAGGATGCGCTCGTGCTCCCCGGCCGAGTCCTCGGCCGCGACGAAGCTGAACATCTCGACCTTGTCGAACTGGTGCACCCGGAAGATCCCCCGCGTGTCCCTGCCCGCGGCGCCCGCCTCGCGGCGGAAGCAGGGCGAGAACCCGGCGTAGCGCAGCGGCAGGCGGTCGGCGTCGATGATCTCGCTGTCGTGCAGCGAGGCCAGCGCCACCTCGGAGGTTCCGAGGAGGAAGAGCTCATCCTCGGGCAGGCTGTAGATCTGCTGCTCGGTGTCGGGCAGGAAGCCGGTCCCGTAGAGAGCCCGCTCGCGCACGAGCACGGGCGGGATCACCGGCTCGAAGCCGTGGCGGCGCAGCTTCTGCAGCGCCCAGCCGACGAGCGCCAGCTCGAGCATCACCAACTCGCCTTTCAGGTACGCGAAGCGCGACCCCGAGAGCTTGGCGGCGCGATCCATATCGATCATCTCACCGGCGAGCTCGAGATGGTCGCGGGCCTCGAAGCCGAGCGGCTCGACCGCCCCCACCTCGCGCACGAGCTCGTCCTTTGGCCCGGGCGCGGCGGTCGGGTCGGGCAGGTTGGGCAGCGGCGCGAGCGCCGCCTGCAGGCTCGCCTCGACGTCGGCGAGCTCCCGCTCGAGCTCCTTGGCGCGCGCCGCCACCGCGCGCATCGCCTCGATCTCGCGCTCGCGCTCGCCCGCGCCGCTGCTCGCTCGAATGCGCACGTTTGCCTCGTTCTGCTCGGCCCGCAGGCGCTCGAGCTCCGGGAGCAGGCGCCTACGGCGCGCGTCGAGCTCGATCACACGATCGAGTCCGGCGGCCGCGTCGGGGCCGCGCCGCGCGAGGGCGGCGCGCACGCCGTCGGGATCATCCCGGATGCGCTTGAGGTCGAGCACGGCTGGGTGGGGTACCGATCGGGCTGGGCCAGGTGGGCGGGGCTGGGCGGGGGTGGGCGGGGGTGGGCGGAGACCCCATCCCCTATTTGCTGGAGAGCGTGATGTTGGTGCTCGGCACCTTCTGCGCCTGCAGGCCCGAATACTGCGCGAGGAACGCGGCGATGGCCTGCGCGTCTTCCCCCACGACGATGTTCTCGGGCATGATCGCCCCGGAGAAGCCGCCGTTGCGGATCGCGAAGAGCACCTGTTCGGGTTTCTCCTTGCGGAAGTTGAAGTTCGGCCCGTTGGTCTTCACGCGGTTTGAGATGCTCGTGGCGGAGCCCTCCGCGCCGACCACGGCCAGCGTATGGCAGCCCGAGCAGTGGTCGAGGAAGAGGACCGCGCCGTGGTAGTACGGGCTGCTCGCGGGCACCTGGATCCCCTGCGATCCGCACGCGCCGAGAACCGTGGCGCAGGCGAGCAGCATCATCGTCGTGGCGGCGACCTTCATGCGCCGGGAATATATAGGCCCGCTCAGAACCCGTGGGCCGTGCCCGCCGCGCGCAACGCGAGGAAGACGACCACGAGCGCCGAGATCGCCATCACCCCGATCTCGCGGCGGACGATCGCGGCGACGAGCACCCGCTGCTCCTCCTCGGGCAGCCCGGCGACCGCCTGGGCATCGGCCAGGCCGCGCTGGTCGAGGATCGTCTGCGCCGAGGCCACGCGCAGCTGCTCGGCGACGAACGCAACCGCGAGCGGCAGCAGCGCATAGAGGTAGAAGAGCTGTTCGCTCGAGTACTTTCCGGCCGCGGCGAGCGAGCCGACCGCCACGGCGAGCGTCAGGGCGGAGCCCTGCCCCACGCGCAGCATCACCCAGAAGGCGTTGTTGGCCCTGCGGTCGGCCGGATCGCCGCGAAAGAAGACCCAGGCTCCGAGCAGCGCGGCGACGGCGTTGAGGGTGGCCACCGCCAGGGCGCCGGCCACGACGGCTTCGGTCATGCCGCCGATTGCGAGCCGGTCGCCACTAGGGTTTCGAGTCGATTGCCACTATGTAACAGCCTGCCACAAGCAGTGATATAACAGCGCGCGGTGCTGCGAAGCTATCTCCCGGCGATCGTCTTTCTCATTCTCGGTGGCGCCGTGGGCGTGACGTTCGGCGTGCTCAACTCGGCCATCGGCCCGCGCCGACGAACCCCCCACAAGCAGGACCCCTACGAGTGCGGGCTGCCGTCGGAGGTCAAGCGCGGGATGCGCTTCGGGATCAGCTTCTACCTGATCGCGATGCTCTTCATACTGTTCGACATCGAGGTGGTCTTCCTCTACCCGATCGCGATCGAGTTGCGGGCCTACGGGAGCTACGCGCTGGTCGAGACGATCGTGTTCATCATGCTGCTGTTCGTGGCCTTCGTCTATGTATGGCGGCGGGGGGCACTCGAGTGGAAGTGAGGCGCGAGCCGCTTGCGCCCGGCGTGGGCGCCGTCAGGGTCGACCCCGCCACGCTGCGCGTGCGCGAGCTGAACGCCCACCAGCTGCTGCGCGGCGGAGACCTCGAGGGCGCCAACAGGCCGGCGCACCTGGAGGGCGAGGAGCTCGATTCCTACGTGCAGGAGCGCGTGCTGACCACGACGCTGGACTCGGCCGTCGCGTGGGCGCGGTCGAACTCGTTCTTCCCGCTTGCCTTCGGGCTCGCGTGCTGCGCGATGGAGCAGTTCCACACGGCCGGCCCGCGAATGGACATCGCACGCTTCGGATACGAGGCCTTCCGCGCCTCGCCCCGCCAGGCCGACCTGATCATCCTCGCCGGGCGAGTGTCGGTGAAGATGGCGCCGATCATTCGCAGGCTCTATGACCAGATGCTCGAGCCGAAGTGGGCGATCTCGATGGGCGCCTGCTGCTCGTCGATGGGCGTCTTCAACAACTACGCGCTCGTCCCGGCGGACAAGTTCATGCCGATCGATGTGCACGTGCCCGGCTGCCCGCCCCGCCCGGAGGCGCTGATGCACGGCGTGCTGAAGCTGCGCAAGCTGGTGCAGGACGACCCCGACATGGGCTGGCGCGAGCGCTACGGCGCGGTAGGCACCGAGGAGTGCCCGTAGATGCCCGACGCCACGGGCTTGGAGGTGCTCGCTCAGCAACTGGGCGACGCAGCGCTCGAGACCGTGTACTTCCGCGAGCAGGCGACGATCGTGATCGATCCTCAGCGGGTTCGCGCGGTGCTTCGGACGCTGCGCGGCGGTGGGTACACGTTCCTGGCGAGCGTGCACGGCGTCGACCACTACCCCGAGGAGCCGCGCCTGGGCGTGGTGTATGAGCTCCTGGACATGGGCAGGGTCGATCGGATCGCGGTCAAGCTGCGCGTCGGGATCGACGCGCCGGAGGTCGATTCGGTCACGCCGGAATGGCCCACGGCAAACCATCAGGAGCGCGAGGTGTACGACATGTTCGGGGTGGTCTTCCGCGACCATCCCGACCTGCGCCGGATACTGATGCCGGAGGACTACGAGGGCCATCCGCAGCGGCGCGATTTCCCGATCGGCGGGGAACCGGTGCTGTTCACGCGCGATGAGGCCAAATGGCTGGAGAGGCGCGAGTGAACTCGACGGAGAACCCGGCGAGCTCATCGGCGCCGTCGAGCGAGCCGTCGAGCGAGCCGCCGGCGCCGCAGTCGGCATATCGCCGGCGCGAGCAGAGCATCACGCTCTCGCCCCTCGAGGATCGACCCGAGGGCCCTGACGGCGAGACCACCGACGAGCTGCTGACGCTCAACTTCGGTCCGCACCACCCCGCCACGCACGGGGTGCTGCGCCTGCTCGTGACGCTGCAGGGGGAGGTTGTGCGGGACATCAAGCCGATCATCGGCTACGTGCACACGGGCATCGAGAAGACCGCCGAGGACAAGGCCTACTGGAAGGTCATCCCGGTGGTGGAGCGGATGGACTACCTGTCCTACTACTTCAACGCGATGGCGTTCTGCGGCGCCGTGGAGACGCTCGCCGAGGTCGAGATCCCCAAGCGCGCCCAGTATCTGCGCGTGATCCATCTCGAGCTGAACCGCATCGCCTCGCACCTGATCTGGCTCGGCACAGGCGCCCTGGACCTCGGCGCCGTCTCGATCTTCCTGTACTGCCTGCGCGAGCGCGAGCAGATCCTCGACCTGTTCGAGATGTGCTCCGGCCAGCGCATGCACACGCGCTACTTCCAGGTCGGAGGCGTGATCGAGGACATCCCTGCCGGGTTCGCGCAGAAGCTGCGCAGGTTCCTGAAGATCATGCCCGAGCGCGCCGACGAGTACGGCGCGATCCTGAACTCCAACGAGATCGTGCTGCGGCGACTGCGCGGCACCTGCCCGCTGGACGCGGAGACGCTGCTGGGGCTCGGCGTGACAGGTCCACTGCTGCGCGCCGCGGGCAACCCCTGGGACCTGCGCAAGGCAGACCCCTACAGCTCTTATGAGGAATTCGAGTTCAAGATCCCGGTGGGCACGGTGGGCGACAACTACGACCGCTTCGCCGTGCGCCTGGCCGAGATCTACGAGTCCGTGAAGATCATCGAGCAGGCGCTGGACGGGCTGCCCGAGGGACCCCACATCACCGAGGACCGTAAGTTCGCGCTGCCGCCCCGGCACGAGCTGGCGACCTCGATGGAGGCGCTGATCCACCACTTCAAGCTGGTCACGGAGGGGTTCAGGGTGCCGCCGGGCGAGGTGTACTACCCGATCGAGTCCCCACGCGGCGAGCTCGGCTGCTTCGTGCGCTCGGACGGCTCCTCCAAGCCGGCGCGCGTGCATATGCGCGACCCGTCGTTCGTCAACCTGCAGGCTCTCTCGCACATGGCCGAGGGCAACTACATCGCCGACATGATCGCCACCGTCGCAATGCTCGACCCGATCCTCGGGGGCATCGACCGGTGAGCGCGAGCGAGGACCCACTCGAGCGGGCGCTGGACTTCGAGCTCCCGCTCGAGGCCGCCGGGGTGCCGCGGGGGCCCGTGCGGCGCTACGAGCACGGCTCGCGGGTGCCGGGCTGGGACGAGGCGGTCGACCTCGAGAGGGATCCCGCCGAGGTACCCGATCCGGCGACCACCGAGGTGCCGGCGCAGCTGCGCGAGGAGATCGAGGCGCACATGGCCAAGTACCCCGAGCGCCACTCCGCGTCGCTGCCGGCGCTCGCCGCGGCGCAGCGCGTGCACGGCTGGTGCTCGCCCGAGGCGATCGAGCAGGTGGCGTGCGTGATGCGCGTGACGCCCGCCTATCTGGAGTCGGTGGCCAGCTTCTACGACATGCTCGAGACCAGGCCGGTCGGGCCTCACAGCGTGTATGTGTGCACCAACATCTCCTGCTCGCTGTGCGGGGCCGACGCGCTGTACGAGGCGATCCGGCAGGCCGTCGGGGAGGATCCCGAGTTCAACGTGCGCTCGTTCGAGTGCCTTGGCGCATGCGACATCGCGCCGATGGCCTCGGTCGACGGCGTCTACGTCGGCCCGCTGGCGCCCGCCGACGTGCCGCAGCTGCTCGCGGACGTACGTGCGGGCGGGCCGGTGCTCGCCGACAAGCAGCTCGCCCGGCGGCTGGTGGCCGATCCCCGCGCCAACTCCCGCGAGTTCCCCGAGCACCCGGCTGTACACGAGCGGGGAGATCGATGAGGATGGCTGTGAGCGCCTCCCCCACGCTGCTGCTCAGCGACATCGACGAGCCCGGGCTCTGCACGCGCGAGGTCTACGAGCGGCGTGGCGGCTATGAGTCGCTGCGCAAGGCCCTCTCGATGACCCCCGATGAGGTGGTCAAGCAGCTCAAAGCCTCCGGCCTGCGCGGGCGCGGCGGCGCGGGGTTCGCGATGGGCACCAAGGTCTCCTTCCTGCCGCAGGGCGCGATGGACAAGTACCTCGTGTGCAACGCCGATGAGTCAGAGCCCGGGACCTTCAAGGACCGCGAGCTGATGCAGAAGACGCCGCACATGCTGCTCGAGGGGATCGTGATCGCCTCCTACGCCGCGGGCACGAGCCGCGCGTTCATCTACATACGCGGCGAGTACGTGCTGCAGGCGGACGTGCTCGAAGCGGCGCTCGCGGAAGCGCGCGAGGCCGGCTACGTGGGCGATGACATCCTCGGCTCGGGGCACACGCTGTCGCTCGTGGTGCACCGCGGCGCGGGTGCGTACATCTGCGGCGAGGAGACCGGCTTGCTGGACTCGCTGGAAGGCAAGCGCGGCAACCCGCGCCTGAAGCCGCCGTTCCCGGCAGTCCAGGGCCTCTACCAGGGTCCGACGCTGATCAACAACGTCGAGACGCTCGCCACCGTGCCGGCGATCATCAGGATGGGCGCGGAGGAGTACGCCAAGCTGGGCGTGGAGACCTCGACGGGCACGAAGGTCGTCTCCATCTCCGGCCACGTCGCGCGTCCGGGCAACTACGAGATCGAGCTCGGCGTGCCCTCGCGCGAGATCATCTACGGGCTCGCGGGGGGCCCGCCGGACGGACGGGACGTGAAGTGCTGGTTCCCCGGCGGCTCCTCCTCCCCGGTGCTCAAGGCCGCCGATCTCGACATCCCCTACGACTTCGACTCGCTCGCCAAAGCGGGTTCGATGCTCGGCTCGGGCGCGATCATCGTGGTCGACGAGTCGACGCCGATCCTCGACGTGGCGATGAAGGTGGCCAAGTTCTACCGCCACGAGTCCTGCGGGAAGTGCACGCCATGCCGCGAGGGCACCAACTGGACGGTCGAGATGCTCGAACGGATCGACGCGGGCGAGGCGACGCCGATGGACCTCGAGATCATGGCCTCGGTGCAGGAGCACATCATCGGCAACTGCCTGTGCGTGCTCGGCGACGCGATGGCCATGCCGATCGGCTCGATGATCGCCAAGTTCCGCGAGGAGTTCGAAGCCCACATCGAGGCTGCGCGGACGCGCAGAGGGCTCGGCGGACTCGCCGCCTCCGATCTGGCGCCGGCTGCGCAGGGAGGCAGCTAGCGATGCCCCGTCCGGAGCCGCGGATGATCACCTTCACGATCGACGGCAGGGAGCTGCAGGCGCCGGAGAACGCGATGCTCGTCGACGCGGCCAAGCAGGGCGACGTCGAGATCCCGGTGTTCTGCTACCAGCCCAAGCTCGGCCAGCCGGTCGGCGCCTGCCGCATGTGCCTGGTGGAGATCGAAGGGATCCCCAAGCTGCAGACAGGCTGCTCGACGCCGGTGAAGGACGGCATGGTCGTCTACACCGAAAGCGAGCGCGTCAAGACAGCGCAGCGCTCGGTGGTCGAGTTCCTGCTCGTCAACCACCCGCTCGACTGCCCGGTCTGCGACAAGGGCGGCGAGTGCCCGCTGCAGGACATCACCTTCGGCTGGGGCGCGGGCATCTCCCGCTTCGTCGAGCCCAAGCGGCACTTCGTCAAGCCGCTGGAGCTTTCGCCGCTGATCGCGATCGACCGCGAGCGCTGCATCCTGTGCTACCGCTGCGTGCGCTTCTCCCAGGAGGTCGCCGAGGACTACCAGCTCGTGCTGCTCGAGCGCGGCTCGCACTCCTACGTGGCGACCTTCGACGGGCACCCCTACGTGGCGCCGTTCAGCGGCAACATCGTCGAGCTCTGCCCGGTCGGTGCGCTCACCTCGCGCCCGTACCGCTTCAGGGCGCGCCCCTGGGACGTGGAGGACGCCGGCTCGGTGTGCACGCTGTGCCCGGCGCAGTGCAACGTCACGCTGACGGTGCGCGACGAGCGCGCGCTGCGTGTCCTTGCGCGCGACCACGCCGAGGTGGACGACGGCTGGCTGTGCGACAAGGGCCGCTTCGCCTACCAGTCCTTCCATGTCGATGAGCGCATCACCGAGCCGCTGCTGCGCGACGGCGGCCAGTTGCGTCCCGTCTCCTGGGAGCGCGCGCTGAGCGAGGCCGCTGCGGGACTGGCCCGCGCCGGCGCAGACACCGGCGCGATCGTCGGCGGCGCAAGCACCAACGAGGAGGGACTGCTGCTCGCACGGCTGCTGCGCGACGGCCTGGGCTCCCCCCACCTGGACTCGCGGCGGGCGGGAAGGCTGGAGCTCGATCTGCATCGCGCGCTGGGCGCGCCCGCGCTGCAGGCGCGCACCTCGGATCTCGAGTTCGCCCACGCGGTGCTCGTGCTCGACGCCGAGCCGGTCAACGACGCGCCGATCTTCGACCTGCGTCTACGCAAGGGCGTGCGCCGCCACGGCCTGAAGCTCGCGGTCGCCTCGCCGCACGCAAGCTCGCTGGATGCAGCTGCAGCGATGTCGGTGCGCTATGCCGTGGGTGGCGGCGGCGCCTTCGCGGCGGCGCTCGACGCCGCGCTGGCGAGCGCCGAGAACGTCGCGGAGCTCGCGCGCGAGGCGGGTGCCGACCCCGAGCAGGTACATGCCCTCGCGGCGCTGCTGTCCGGCGTCGGCGGGACCGCGGCGGGCTCCGACGGCGCACCGGCAGAGCGCGAGGTCGTGCTCCTGTGGGGCGAGCGGCTGACCGCGGGCGCCAACGGCGGCGCCGGCGCACGCGCGCTCCTCGGCATCGCCGAGAGCCTCGCGATGGCCGAGACCGAGGGCGCGGGCCTGCTGGAAGTGCCCGCCGCGACCAACGCGCGCGGCCTGCGTGAGGCCGGCGTGCTGCCGAACGCGGGCCCCGGCCTGGCCGAGCCGGGCGCGACTCGCGGATCCGCCGACGGGCGCGACGGGAGGGCCATCGCCGAGGGACTCGCCAAGGGCGAGCTGGCCGCGCTCTACCTGCTGCACGCAGACCCGCTGCTCGACCTGCCCGAGCGCGAGCTGTGGGAGCGGGCGCTGGCCGGCGCGAGCACGGTGGTCGCCCACGCCGCGTTCCTCACCGAGGCGGTCAGCGAGTACGCCGACGTGGTCTTTCCGGCCGAGGCCTACGCCGAGAAGGAGGGCACGATCGTCCACCCCGACGGGCGCCTGCAGCGCCTGCGCCCGGCGATCGCCCGTCCCGGGGAGGTGCGCGAGGAGTGGCAGGTGCTCGCCGAGCTCGCCCTGCGCGTGGGGCTCGACCTCGACGTCCTCTCCGGCCCGATGGCCTCCGCGCGACTGTTCGAGGCGGTGCCCTTCTACGCCGGGCTGACGCTCGAGGAGATCGGCGGCCGCGGTGTGCGCTGGCAGGATCGCCCCGCGGCAGCCGAGTTCCCCGCGCCTGTCGGCGCGGTCACACACGAGCGCCCGCTGCGGCTCGCCGCCGCCGGCGGGGACGCCGCCGAGCTCGCCGGCTACCGCTCGGTGTGGGACGCCCCGGAGGTCGAGGCCTCGCCGGCGCTGAGGTTCCTGTTCCCCCGACGCTCGCCGGAGCACGGACCGCAGGTCGATCGGTCCGCTGGAGCTTCAGGCGCGCCCGCACTCGACGCGCTGCGGAGCTGAGATGATGCTCGCGCTCGTCGGCTACTACGAAGAATGGTGGATCCAGGTCCTCAAGGCGATCGTGATCTTCGCCGTCGCCCTGCAGCTGGTGCCCGTCGTGCTGCTGGCCGAGCGCAAGCTGCTCGGGCGCTTCCAGAGTCGCTACGGGCCCAACCGCGTCGGCCCCTACGGCGCGCTGCAGCCACTCGCGGACATCCTCAAGCTGTTGACCAAGGAGCAGTTCCGGCCGACCACCTCGACCGGCTTCCTGTTCGCGCTCGCCCCCATCATCTCGATCGTCACGGCCTGTGGCGCGTTCGCGATCATCCCCTTCGGCAAAGTCCAGAACATCTTCGGCACCCCGGTCGGGCTATACGGGATCGACGTCTCGATCGGGCCCCTCTACCTGTTTGCGCTGGGCGGGATCGCCTTCTACGGGATCATGCTCGGCGGCTGGGCCTCGGGCTCGAAGTACTCCTTCCTCGGCGCGATGCGCGGCGCCGCTCAGCTGATCTCCTACGAGGTCTCCCAGGGGCTGGCGCTCGTGGGCGTCATCATCACCGCGCAGACGCTCTCGCTCACCGGCATCGTGGTCGCCCAGAAAGGCATGTGGTACATCGTGCCGCAGTTCGTCGGCTTCCTGATCTTCCTGGTTGCCGGCTTCGCCGAGACCAATCGCGCGCCGTTTGACCTGACCGAGGCCGATGCGGAGCTGGTCGGCGGCTACAACACCGAGTACGGCGGCGGACGCTTCGCCTCCTACTACTTCGCCGAGTACCTCAACGTGCTTGTCGTCTCGGGCATCGTCACGACCGTGTTCCTCGGCGGCTGGCTGCTGCCGTTCGGCATCCACCCGCCCGGCTGGGTCAATCCGTTCGTCGTCCTGTTCAAGATGTCGCTGATCACCTTCCTCTTCATCTGGGTTCGCGCCACGCTGCCCCGCCTGCGCTACGACCAGCTGATGAGCTTCGGCTGGAAGGTGCTTCTGCCGCTGGCCACCCTCAACGCCCTCGTCACCGCGATCCTCGTCGTGGCGACGCACTGAGATGCCATCCGCGACCCCACCTCAGACAGCGCCCGCGGCATCCGCGGCAGCGAGCGCCGTGACCGTCACGGGCTGGAGCCCGGGCGAGGACGTGATCGAGGTCCAGCGCACGCCGGCCCCCGGCCCCGCGCGCGACACCTGGCGCACGTTTCGCGAGACGCTCCGCGGCCTGATCACGACGTTCGGGCGGTTCACCGAAACCCCCGTCACGGTCCAGTACCCCGAGGAGAAGACCCCCGTCTATCCGCGCTTTCGCGGCCGGCACAAGCTCCACCGCTTCGAGGACACGCAGCTCGAGAAGTGCGTCGGCTGCTCGCTCTGCGCCGCGGCCTGCCCGGCCGACTGCATCCGCGTGGTCGCCGCGGAGAACACTCCCGAGAACCGCGTCTCCGCGGGCGAGCGCTATGCCGCCGTCTATGAGATCAACCTGTCTCGTTGCATCTTCTGCGGCTACTGCGAGGTCGCCTGCCCGTTCGATGCGATCACGATGGGCCACGACTACGAGCTCTCCGACTACGACCGCACGGACCTGATCTTCACGAAGGAGATGCTGCTCGCCGAGCCGCTCGAGCGAACCCCGCTGAGGAACGAGGGCGAGTGAGCTCGGTCCTCTTCTTCATCGCCGCCATCGGCGTGATCGCGGGCGCGGTCGGGGTCGTGGTGCTGCGCAACCCCTTCTACAGCGTGCTCGCGCTGGTCGCGCACCTGGTCGCGCTGGCCGTGCTGTTCCTGTTGCTGCGGGCGGAGTTCGTGGCGGCCGTGCAGGTCGTCGTCTACGCCGGCGCGGTGATGGTGCTCTACGTCTTCGTGGTGGCCTACGTCGGCGGCGCGGGGGACGCGATCGGCGAGCGCCTGCACGGGCCGGGCCCGGTCGGCTCAGGCCTGCGCCTCGGCGGGGCGATCCTCGGAGGGGCGCTGCTGGTGGAGCTGTTGATCGCGCTGCTCGGCACGGGCCTCGAGGCGGTCGACGGCTACGGCGCCGGCTACAGTCCCGGCCCGCGGGCCTTCGGCACGCCCGCCTACATCGGCCAGCTGCTGCTCACGCGCTTCCTGCTGGTGTTCGAGCTCGCCTCCTTCCTGCTGCTGATCGCCGCCGTCGGCGCGGTCGTGCTCGCCCGCCGGCGGCGCGGCCTCGGCGCGGAGGAGGATCGCGACGCGCTCACGCCCATGGACCTGCTGCGCCCGCGCGGGATCGGCTCGATGGCCGAGGGCGTGGGGAGGCGCCCGTCATGACGATCGGCTGGTATCTGGCCGTCTCGGCGATCGTGTTCTCGCTCGGCGCGCTCGGCGTGATCACCCGCCGCAACCCGCTTGTGGTGCTGCTCTGCCTGGAGCTGATGCTCAACGGCGCAAACCTCGCGCTGATCGCCTTCTCGCGCATGTGGGGCAACGGCGACGGGCAGATCCTGGCGATCGTCGTGATGACCGTCGCGGCCTGCGAGGTGTGCATCGGCCTGGGCATGATCGTCGCGATCTACCGCCGCCATCTGCCGATCGACGTCGACGAGCTGCGGGAGCTTCAAGGGTGAGCACGACGACCTGGGGCTGGCTGGTCCTGCTCTTTCCCCTGCTCGGCACGCTGCTGATCGCGTTCGGCTTCCGCACGCTGCCATCTCGCACCGTCGGGTGGATCGGCACGGGCGCGATCTTCCTGGCCTTCCTCGCCGCGCTGGGAGCGCTGATCTCGCTGCAGGGCCACTCCCCGGCGCACCGTCAGCTCGTCTCCTCGCTGTGGAACTACGCCTACACGGTCGGCATCAACGCCAGGATCTCGATCCTGCTCGACCCCCTGTCGGTGTTCATGATCCTGACCGTCACCGGCGTATCGACGCTGATCCATCTGTACTCGGTCGCCTACATGGACGGCGACCGCGGCCTGGCGCGCTTCTTCTGCTACCTGAACTTCTTCGTCTTCTCGATGCTCCTGCTCGTGCTCGCCGGCAACTTCCTGCTGCTGATCGTCGGCTGGGCGTTCGTCGGCGCGGCCTCCTACCTGCTGATCTCCTTCTGGTACCGGCGCACGACCGCCACGCGGGCGGGGATCAAGGCGTTCGTGATCAACGTCGTCGGCGACGTGGGCCTCGTGCTCGGCACCTACTTCATCTTCAAGCACACGGGCACGCTGGAATTCCTGCAGACGTTCCACGCGGTCAGCGCGGGGGCGTTCGGCAGCGCACCCAACAACGGCGATCTGGTCGCGGGCTGCGTGCTGCTGCTGGTGGGGGCGTTTGCGAAGTCCGCGCAGATACCGCTGCACACGTGGCTTCCCGACGCGATGGAGGGGCCCACGCCTGTCAGCGCGCTGATCCACGCCGCCACGATGGTCACCGCGGGCGTGTATCTGATCGCGCGGATGCACCCCCTGTTCGAACGCGCCCCCGCCGCCCAGGACGTGGGCGCGGTGATCGGCGCGGCGACGCTGCTCATCGCCGGCACGATCGCGCTCGCCCAGACCGACATCAAGCGGGTGATCGCCTACTCGACGATGTCGCAGATCGGCTACATGATCATGGGCGTGTCGGTCGGCGCCTATGCGGCCGGCCTGTTTCACCTGATGACCCATGCGTTCTTCAAGGCGCTGCTGTTCATGGCGGCGGGCTCGGTCATCGGCGCGATGGCGGGCGAGCAGTCGCTCGATCGCATGGGGGGCTTCCGCAAGGCGATGCCGTTCACCTACGGCTGCTTCATCATCGGCGGCCTCGCCCTGTCGGGGATACCGCCCTTCTCGGGCTTCTTCTCCAAGGACGAGATCCTGCTGATCACCGGCGAGCGCGGCGGGTGGCACTGGGCGTTGTACGCCGCGGGCTACATCGGCGCCTTCCTGACCGCGATCTACACCTTCCGGATGATCTTCCGCGCCTTCCACGGCGAGCCGGTCCCCGAGGCGCGCGAGCTCGAAGAAGGCCATCAGCATCACGCCGCCGTGCCGAGGAACCCCGCAACCGGCGAGGAGGAGGACACCGACGTCGGCTTCCCCGGACCGAACCACCCGATCGCCGAGCGCGCGCTGCCGATGCGCGCGGCGATGGCCCTGCTCGCGGTGGGCGCAACCGGCATCGGGCTCGTGCAGATCCCGAAAGTCGATTTCGTGCTCGACGACTTCCTGCGCCCCACGTTCACGGGTTCGCCGCTGTATGAACCGCACACGAAAACCGGGCTGCTCGTGTTCGGGCTCGTACTCGGCACGGTGCTCGGGCTGACCGGCATCGCGATCGCCTACCGCGTGTGGGTCATGCGCCCGGGCACCGCCGCGAGGGTGCGCGCGCGGCTCGGCGGGCTGTATGAGCTGTTCGTGAACAAGTGGTACTTCGACGAGCTGATCGATCTGCTGATCGTGCGCCCGTCGGCGGCTGCGGGGCGTTTTGCGAGCGACACCTTCGAGCGCCGCGTCGTGGACGACGTGTTCATCGGCGGGACCACCGGGCTCGTCCGCGCCGGCTCGGCCGCGGTGCGCGCCGCGCAGAACGGCTTCGTGCGCTATTACGCCGCGCTGCTCGTGCTCGGCGTGGCCGGCGTCGGCTTCTACTTCCTGCTGCAGTCGTGAGGAGCTGAGACCGTGCCGGCGCTCTCGATACTGATCTGGCTGCCGGCCCTCTGCGGCGTGCTCGGCGCCATCCTCGCGGCGCTCGCCCCGCGCGCCAGCGAGCCGGGCGGCTCGGGCGGCGCACCGTCGGGACGGTGGCAGTGGAGCGTCCCCGGCGCTCTGGCGATGTTCGGATCGGTGGCCGCGCTGGGCCTGGCGATCGGCTACATCGCCGACTACTCGCCGTCGGCTCGCGGCCTGCAGCACGTCACCGACGTGGTCTGGATCTCGCAGCTGGGGATCCACTACAAGCTCGGCGTCGACGGGTTGAACGTCTTTCTGCTCGGGCTCACCACCCTGCTGTTCGCCGCGGCGACGCTCGCGGCGAACCTGCGCAGCTGGGATCGGCCGCGACTCTTCTACTTCCACTTCATGCTCGCCGAGTCGGCGGTGCTGGGCGCCTTCCTCGCCCAGGACCTGGCTCTGTTCGTAGCCTTCTTCGACCTGATGCTGATCCCCTTCTACTTCCTGATCGGCGGATGGGGACGCGAGCCCGGGCGCGTGAAGGCGACGATCAAGCTCGTGATCTACACGCTCGTGGGCTCGCTGCTGATGCTTGCCGCGGCCATCGCCACCGGCGTGCTGGCGGCACAGCAGGGCGGCGGGCACATCACGTTCGTGCTCTCGGCGCTGGCGCACATGCCCCTCAGCCGGGGCTCGCAGGAGTGGATCTTCCTGTTCTTCGCCGCTGCCTTCCTGGTCAAGATGCCGGCCTTTCCGCTGCACGGCTGGATGCCCGACGGCTACCGGGCGATGCCGATCGAGGTGCTGATGGTCTTCTCCGGCGTGCTCTCCAAGGTCGGCGCGTACGGCTTCCTGCGGATCGTGCTGCCGCTGTACCCGCAGGCGGCCGTCCACTTCCAGACGCTGATGCTGCTGATCGCGCTCGCCTCGATCGTCTACGGCTCGGCCGTGGCCTTCACGCAGACCGATGCGCGCCTGATCGTCGGCTACTCCTCGGTGGCGCAGCTCGGCTTCATCACGCTCGGCATCTTCTCGTTGAATCCGCAGGGTGCCCAGGGCGCGCTGCTGCAGATGGTCAACCACGGGCTGGTCGTGGCGCCGCTGCTGTTCATCGTCGCCCTGCTCGCCCAGCGCGCCGGCGGCTCGGAGGACATCCGCGACATGGGCGGGATCGCATTTCGCGCGCCGGTGCTGGCCGCGCTGTTCCTGGTGGTGGCGCTGGCCACGCTCGCGATGCCCGGATCGGCGAACTTCGTGGGCGAGTTCCTGATCCTGCTGGGCGTCTTCAAGGCGAAGCTCGCGATCGCGATAATCGCCTTCAGCGGCGTGGTGATGGCCAGCGTGTACGCGCTGCGGCTGTTCATCCGCGCGATGCACAACCGCGTCGGCCCGCGCGTTCGCTCCTCTGACATCAAGCTCCTCGACGGAGCCGTGCTCGTGCCGCTCGTCGCCGTGATCGTGTTCCTCGCGGTCTACCCCCAGCTGGCGCTGCACCGCAGCGAAGGCGCGGTCAAGGCGGCCGTGGCGCCGGCCCAGGTGGTGGGCGCCACCGGCCTGCAGACAGCCTCGTTGGGGGGCTTCGGGCGATGACCTTCGAGCCCTACCCCATCGCCCACCTGGCCACGGCCCACCTGAAGGGGCCACACGTCGACTTCGGCGCGCTCTCGCCTGTGATCGCGCTGCTGGGCGGCGCGACGATCGTGCTGCTGGTGGGCCTGATCGGCACGCGCTGGGTGCGCGCACAGGCGGTGCCGGCGCTGAGCCTGGCCGCGCTGGGCGCGGCGCTGGGGCTCACGATCTGGCAGTGGAACGCCGAGAAGTCGATCGTCTCCGGAGCGCTGCGCATCGATGACCTGTCCCTCGTGCTCGACCTCGTGCTGATCGGCGGCGGCATCTGCACGGTGCTGCTCGCATGGCGCTCGCTGGCCGCGCGCGAAGCCGGGCACGGCGAGTTCCACGCGCTGCTGCTGACGTCGGTCGCGGGCATGTCGCTGCTCGCGGCCGCCCAGAACACGGTCGCGGTGTTCGTCGCGCTCGAGCTGCTCTCGATCCCGCTGTACGTGTTGTGCGCCAGCGAGCTGAGGCGCGAGCATTCGCTCGAGTCCGGGCTGAAGTACCTGATCATCGGCTCGGTCGGCTCGGCGACGCTGCTCTATGGCCTGACGATGATCTACGGCGCGACCGGGGCGACGGACTTCAACGCGATCGCGCGCGCGCTGGCCGGTGGCAACCTGGTGAGCGACCCGCTGACGCTGACGGGCATCGCCCTGTGTGTCGCCGGCCTCTGCTTCAAGGCCTCGGTGGCGCCGTTTCACCAGTGGACGCCGGACGTCTACGAGGGCGCGCCGACGCCCGTGACGGCGTTCATGGCGGTCGCCACCAAGGTGGCTGCGCTCGGAGTGTTCCTGCGCTTCTTCGACGTGGCGCTGATCGGCGCGCAGCCCGATTGGGGACCGGCGCTGGCGGTGCTCGCGACCATCACGATCCTCGTCGGCAACGTCGGCGCGCTGAGCCAATCCTCGCTGAAGCGCATGCTCGCCTATTCGTCGGTCGCACAGGCCGGCTACATGCTCGCAGGGGTGGTCGTCGCCAGCCGCCTGGGCGCGCAGGCCACGGTCTTCTACCTGGCGATCTACCTGCCCATGAACATGGCCGCCTTCGCCGTGATCGTCTCGCGCGAGCGCGAAACGGGCATGGGCGACTCGATTACGGCGCTGGCCGGGCTGGGCCGCTCGCGCCCGTGGCTTGCCTGGCCAATGACCGTCTCGATGCTCGCGCTGGCCGGCATCCCCGCGACGGCCGGTTTCATCGGCAAGTTCTATCTGATCGACGCGACGGTCGCCGGCGGATACACCTGGTTGGGCGTGGTGATCGTGATCGGCTCGATGATCTCGCTCGGCTACTACCTGCCGGTGATCGCGGCGATGTGGATGCGCGAAGCGCCCGCCGGGGAGGCCGAGGGCGAGGCCGAGCCTGTCCCCTTCGGCGCACCCGCACCGGGCGCGCTGCCGGCGCTGGCAGGCGGGTCGCCGGAGCTCGACGCCCCGCCGCAGCCTGACGGGCCGCCGGAGCTCGATGGGCCACCGGCGCAGGGCGGAGAACCGCCGGCCGGCGCGGCGGGCGCCGGGGCGCGCACGGCGCCCGCGGGCGGGCGCGAGCCCGAGGTGCTGGCGGTGGCGATCCTCGCAGGGGCCGCCACGATCTTCTTCGGAATCATTCCGCAGCCGCTGTTCAACCTGGTGCAGGGCGCGGGCAGCGCGCTCGGGCTCTTCTAAGGGGCTCGCGGGCTACAGGCGGCCGGATCCCGCGGCCGCCTCTTCGGCCTCCTGCAGCTGGCGCTCGACGAGGTCCAGGCCGGCCTCCCAGAAGCCCGGATCGGCGAGGTCGACGCCCACGATCCGGCCCAGCTCCTCGGGGCTGCGCGAGCCGCCGGCCGCGAGCAGCTCCAGATAGCGCGGGACGAGCTCGGGGCCCAGCTGCTCGTAGCGCTGATAGACCGACAGCGCGAGCAGCTGCCCGTAGGCGTAGGCGTAGACGTATCCGGGGCTGCCGATGAAGTGGGGGATGTAGGACCACCAGGTGCGGTAGCCCTCGGTCACCTCGACCGAGTCGCCGAACAGCTCGCTCTGGCTCTCGGCCCACAGCTCGCCGAAGCGCTCCACCGAGAGCTCCCCCTGCTCGCGCCTGGTCGTGTGGACGAGATCCTCGAAGCGGTTCATCGCGACCTGACGGAAGACCGTGGCGATCGTGTCCTCGAGGTTCTCCGCGAGCAGCGCCAGCCGTGAGGCGGGCGTGGAGTCCGCTTCGAGCAACCGCCCGAAGACGATCGTCTCGCCGAACACCGAGGCGGTCTCGGCGAGCGTGAGCGGCGTCTGCTGATGGAAGATCCCCTGCTTGGCCGCCAGCGCGAAATGGACGCCGTGGCCCAGCTCGTGCGCCAGCGTGAGCACGTCCCGCCGGCGGGCGGTGTAGTTGAGCAGCACGTAGGGGAAGACCGACGGCACGGCCGCGGCGGCGAAGGCGCCGCCGCGCTTGGCCGGGCGCACCGGCGCGTCGATCCGTCGCTCCGCGAAGAAGCGGCCGGCCACCGCGCCGAGCTCGGGCGAGAAGGACGAGTAGCAGTCGAGGACGATCTCGCGCGCCTGCGAGAAGGGGAAGGTGACCTCGTCCTCGGTGACCGCCGCCATGCGGTCGTAGTCGGCAAGCCGCTCGATGCCGAGCAGCCGGGCCTTCAGCCGGTACCAGCGACGGGCGATCTCATAGCGCCCGCTGACCGCCTCGATCAGCGCCCGCACAGACTCGTCGCTTGCCTCGTTTGACAGGTTGCGCGCTGCGAGCCAGTGCGGGTAGCGGCGCAGGCGATCATCGGTCGCCTTGTCGGCCAGCAGCGTGTTGAACAGGAACGCCCGCGTGCGCAGGCCGGGCGCCAGGGCGCCGGTGACGGCCTCGGCGGTGGTGCGCCGGACCTCGCGGTCGGGCAGCGAGAGGCGGCTGAGGGCGACGTCGAGGGCGACCCGCTCGCCCGCCTCGCCCGCGGCGGGCAGCTCGACCTCGATCGCCGAGGTCAGCTCCTCGAACAGGCGCGTCCAGGCGCCGGCGCCCGTGAGGGACTTCTCGGCGAGGATCTTCTCCTCGGGCTCGGAGAGCAGGTGGTCGCGGTAGCGGCGCACGTTGCGCAGGTGATGGCGGGCGAAGTCCAGGCCATCCTCGGCGAGCAACTGCTCGGCCCGCTGATCGGGGAGCGCCGCCCACTCCAGCTCGAAGAACAGGAGCGTGGTCTGGATCGCGGTCTCCTGCTCCTGCACGCGCTGCAACAGCGCCCCGTTTGCCGGCTCGGCGGTGTCTGTGGCGAAGCGCAGCGCGGCGTAGTAGCCGGCGCGACCGACCAGCTCGTAGATCGCCGCCAGCTCGGACATCGCCTCCCGCAGTCCCGGGCCGTCGAGCTCGGCGAGCTTGCCCGCGTAGCGCCCGGAGAAGGCCTCGGCACGCTCGAGCGCCTCGCCCAGCCTGCGCCCGACCCCCTCCTCACCCTCGCCGTCCAGCAGCGGCTCGAGATCCCAGGCCGTGGCCTGCAGCTCGGGGTCGCTCGACTCTCCAGACGCGGCGATGGCCATCGCCGGGGAGCTTAGAGCGTCCCGGCGTGGGCCGGCACGCTACGGTGCGAAGCATGGCCGGTTGGGAGGATGTAAGCCGGATCGCGCTCGCCCTGCCCGAGGCATGGTCGATGCCTACCTGCGGCAGCGGCGCCCGCGGGGAGAGCTTCCGTCGCAGCCGTGAGGCCCCGCTCGAGCCCTCTCGGGGTCGCCCGGCGCGGCATGTAGCATCGTCGGCCCGGTGCACGAGACAAGCCCTTCCGTCTACCTGATCGCACGCCCCTCGATTGACTTCGACGGCATGCGCGCCTACCTGAGCGACGTGGGCGGTGAGTCATGGCTCGAGCGGCGCATGGGCGAGGCCGAGGAGGAGCCCAACGGCGGCGAGCTGCTCGTCGAGTTCGGCGGCCGCGCCTGCTACCGCAGCTGGGAGCCGGGACTCAACCCCAACGTCACGCGGGTGCGCACCGACCAGCGCGAGTACTTCGCCAACATCCTGCGATCGGCGCATGGCAGCGTGCTCGAGCACGCCAACTACTCCTTCGCGCTGCGTAACGTGAGCCGCACCTTCACCCATGAGCTCGTCAGGCATCGCGCGGGATCCGCCTTCAGCCAGGAGAGCCTTCGCTACGTGCGCCTCACCGACATCGGCTTCCGCGTCCCCCCGGCGCTCGAGCCCGTCCGCGAGCAGGTGCTCTCGATCGTCGAGCAGCTCGAGGAGTTTCAGATCTCGGCGGCCAAAGAGCTCGGGATCGACGAGGAGGGCGTGCCCTTCCACCTCAAGAAGGAGGTCACCTCGGCGCTGCGACGGCTGGCGCCGATCGGCCTGAGCACGGACATCGTCTGGAGCGCCAACGCGCGCACCCTGCGCCACGTGATCGAGATGCGCACCGCCGAGGGCGCCGAGGAGGAGCTGCGCCTCGTCTTCGACGAGATCGCGAGGATCATGCTCGCCGAGGCGCCGGGCCTCTTCCAGGACTTCGCCCGTCGCGAGGACGGCTCCTGGGTGCCCGAGCACCGCAAGGTCTGAGCGCTGCCCCGCCCGCGCGGGGGCAGCCGGCAGCGGGGCCCGGTGGCGCTCGGCAGCTGGCAGCCGGGGCCCGGTGGCGCGCGGTCGTGCTCAGGCGTCCATAGTGCGCGTGCGCCAGGCGCCGAGCGCCAGGAATAGGGCCAGCCACACCGCGATCACGATCACTGCCGTCCCCGCGGACATGCTGATTTCGGTACCGCGGTCACCGGCCAGCCGCACGGGGCTGAAGTGCGAGAGCGCCTGGCTGAGCAGCAGGTTGCGCGCGCTGCCAAGCGATTCGATGCTCGTGATCAGCGGGCTGGCGATGACCTGCCAGGCGATCAGGGCGATGATCGCTGCGGGCTTGGAGCCGACCAGCGAGGAGAAGCCGACGGCCACCACGCACAGCACCCCGGTGGCCAGCAGCAGGAAGCCGAGGCTTTCGAGGATCAGCGAGGCATCGGGGGTGGGCGTGCCGCCGGCGAACACGAACGTTCCCAGCAGCACGACGGCGTAGCCGGCCATGATCACCGACCAGCACAGGGCGAGAGCGGCCGGGACGCGCGAGGCGAACAGCGCCACGCGGGAGCGACCGGTCACGACCAGGTCTCGGAACACGCCCGCCGCGAGGTCGTTGGTGCCGGCCTCCACGCCGATCAGAATCGCGACGAGGGGCCCGAAGAACAGGCCGCCGAGCAGGCGCAGGCCGTCGTGGAAGTTCACGGTGCCCCCGGCGGGGGCGTGGCTGGCCGGGTCGGAGGCGTGCTGGATGGCGTTGACGGCGAAGAAGATCACGAGCGGCAGCAGGGCCAGAACCAGCGCCCAGATCAGCGTGCCCCGCTTCTTGCGCAGCTTGAGGAAGTCCGCGCCGGTCATCTGCAGGGCGACGGCGGTGCTCATGCCGGCACCTCCTCCGCCGGGGAGGCGAGTCTGGTGGTGACCTCCAGGAAGCGCTGCTCGAGGCTGTGGCGCACGGGCTCCAAGCGGGCTACGCCGATCCCGGCGGAGACGAGGCTCGCGTTGATCTCGGCGGCGGTCTCCGGCGCGCCGGCGAGCACGACACGCAGCATGCCATCCGCTCGGCGCACCTCGCGCACCTGCGCCAAGCCCTCGAGCACGCCGATCGCGCGCTGCGAATCATCCACGCCGAGGATCAGCTCCTGCCGGGCCCCGCCGCTTGCGAGCTCGGCGATCGGGCCCTGCGTGACGACCTTGCCGCGGTCGACGATGGCCGCCGCGTCGCATGTCTTTTCCACCTCGTCGAGCAGGTGGGAGGAGATGAACACCGTGCGCCCCTCGTGCTCGACCATCCCGCGGATCATTTCGCGAAACTCCTGGATGCCGGCGGGATCGAGGCCGTTGGTGGGCTCATCGAGGATCAACAGCAGCGGGTCGGCCAGCAGGCAGCGGGCCACCCCGAGACGCTGGCGCATGCCGAGCGAATAGCGCTTGACCCTCTCATCGGCGCGCTCGGCGAGCCCTACCCGCGCGAGCGCGGGAGCGATCCGCGCGCGCACCTCGGGGCCGCGCGCGGCGGCGATGATGCTGAGGTTCTCGCGGCCGGAGAGGTACATGTGAAAACGAGGCTCCTCGACGATCGCACCGACCCGCTGAAGCGCCTGGGCCCGCTCGGCGGGGACGGGGCGCCCGAGCAGGTGCATGCTGCCGGCGGTCGCGTGGGTCAGGCCGAGCAGCGTGCGGATCATGGTCGTCTTGCCGGCCCCGTTGGGACCGAGAAAGCCAAACGCGCTTCCCCGCGGCACTTCCAGATCGACGCCGTCAAGCGCCGTGCGGGTACCGAAGCGCTTGGTCAGACCCCGGGTCTCGACCGCCGGGCCCGTGGCCTTCGGCTCCGATGCTGGGTCCTGCGCGGCGGCCTGCAAGCGGATCTCCTGACTGTGGACGGGGACATACGACGCACGCCCCCCGGTCACGCATCTGCCCGCCAGACTCGCAGAGAACCGTAAAGATTCGATGAGAAAGAGGCGCGCATGCCAGCGCGAGTCGGCAGCCCAGCCGCCAGCGCCCGGCGGCGCTAGTCTTCCTCGGCTCGCAGCTCGCTCACCCGGTCCTGGAGCTGTGCCATCACGGCCGGGTCGCGCAGGGTGGTGACGTCGCCGAGCGCACGGCCGTCGGCGATGTCGCGCAGCAGTCGTCGCATGATCTTGCCCGAGCGCGTCTTGGGCAGGTCCTCCGACCAGATGATGCGCCGGGGACGGGCGAACTTGCCGATCCGCCCTGCCACCGTCTCGCGGATGTCCGCCATCGTCTGCTCGTCGCCCTCGACATCGCCCTCGAGCGTCACGAAGGCCACGATCGCCTGGCCGGTGTCCTCGTCGTGCTGGCCGATCACGGCGGCCTCGGCGACGTGCGGGTGGGCGACGATCGCCGACTCGACCTCCGCGGTGGAGAGCCTGTGTCCGGAGACGTTGACCACGTCGTCGATGCGCCCGATGACCCAGAGGTATCCGTCGCGATCGCGCCGGGCGGCGTCGCCGACGAGATATCGCTCGGGGCCGAAGCGCGTGAAGTAGGTCTCAACGAAGCGCTCTTCCTCGCGGTAGAGCGTGCGCAGCATCGACGGCCAGGGACGCGTCAGCACCAGCAGCCCCTGGCCTTCCTGCAGGGGCTCGCCCGTGAGCTCGTCAACGACCTCGGCGAATACGCCGGGGAAGGGGCTCGTCGCCGAGCCCGGCTTGGTGGCGGTGATGCCCGGCAGCGGCGTGATCATGATCGCCCCGGTCTCGGTCTGCCACCAGGTGTCCACGATCGGGCAGCGCTCTGCGCCGATCACCTTGTGGTACCACAGCCAGGCCTTCGGGTTGATCGGCTCCCCCACCGAGCCGAGCAGGCGCAGCGTGGAGAGGTCGTGGCCGTTGGGCCACTCGGCGCCCCACTTCATGCACGCCCGGATCGCGGTCGGAGCGCAGTAGAGGATCGTGATGCCGTAGCGCTCCACCAGCTCCCACCAGATGCCCTTGTGGGGATAGTCCGGCGCGCCCTCCCACATCACCGAGGTGGCGCCGTTGGCGAGTGGGCCGTAGACGATGTAGGAGTGTCCGGTGACCCAGCCGACGTCGGCTGCGCACCAGTACACGTCGGAGTCCGCCTTGAGGTCGAAGACGTAGCGGTGGGTTGCCGAGACGCCCGTCAGATAGCCGCCCGTGGTGTGCAGGATGCCCTTCGGCTTGGCGGTCGAGCCCGACGTGTAGAGGATGTAGAGGGGATGCTCGGCGTCCATCGGCTCGGCCGGGCACTCCGCCGCGGCTGCCGCGAGGAGCTCGTCGTAGAAGAAGTCCCGGCCGTCGCGCATCTGACAGGCCGTTCCCTTGCTGCGCACGACGACGATCTTCTCGAGCGTAACCAGATCGTCGATGACCTCGTCGACGCGGTCCTTGACAGCTGCGGTCTTGCCCTTGCGTGCCGCCCCGTCGGCGGTGATCAGCAGCTTGGCGTGCGAGAACTCCATCCGCTCGCGCACGGCCTCCGCGGAGAAGCCGCCGAAGACGACGTTGTGCGGTGCGCCGATGCGCGCGCAGGCGAGCATCGCCACGACGACCTCGGGGATCATCGGCAGGTAGATGCCCACCACGTCGCCCTTGCGCACGCCCAGGTCCTTCAGCGCGTTGGCAAAGCGCTCGACCTCGGCCAGCAGCTCGGCGTAGGTGATGTCGCGCTCCTCTCCCTCCTCGCCGCGCCAATGGAGCGCGACGCGCGCGCCCCTGCCGGCCAGCACGTGGCGGTCCAGGCAGTTGTAGGAGACGTTCAGGGTGCCGCCGAGAAACCACTTGTAGAAGGGCGGGTCGGAGTCCTCGAGCACGCTGTCCCACTTGCGGAACCAATGCAGCTCCTCGGCCTGCCGTGCCCACCACGCCTGCGGGTCGCGAGCCGCCTGCTCGTAGACGGCCGGATCACTCAACAGCGCGTGCTCGCGAAAGCGCGACGGCGCCGGGAAGCGCTCGATGTCGAGCAGGCCCGCCAGCTCCTGCTCGAGCGCGTCTCCCGCGGACTTCTCCGCCTCGGTCGCCATGGCTCGACTCTACCTGCCCGCACCGCGCTTGCGTCGCCGCTTGCGCGCAGGGCCCGAGGCGGGAGGCGCCGGCGCGGGCGAGACATCGGCGCCGGCGCCGGACAGCGCCGGCTGTCCCTGCCCGGCCTGCTTGGCGGCTCGCACCTCCGCCGCCGACGGCCACGGCCGGGCCTCCCCGGCGGCCCACGCGGGGGGGTCGCCGTTGGGCCATTTGCCCACGCAGAGGATGCCCATCATCACCATCCAGAAGGCCGGCACCACCTCGAGCTCTGCGCCGCCGAGCGGCAGGAAGATCAGCAGGGCCGTGAACATGCCGAGGACGCTCATCCAGCGCGGGAGCAGCCCGACGCGGCGGGAGTTGACCATCGCCACGATCATTCCCGCGGCGAACGCCAGCCCGGCCAGGAGATCGAGGTAGTCGAAGAGCGTGTTGACCGTTCCCTTCGTGAGCGCGAGGTCGGCAGCATGGATCGAGTGATCGTGGCTGACCGCGAAATTGTGCGTCTCGATCGCGCTGGCCACCTGATGGCCGACGCTCACCAGCGCCAGAGCGATGCCCCCGGCGATGACCAACGGGCGCCCGGCCGGCCACGACTCCGGTCGCCGGAAGCGGGTCGCATCGACGAGCAGCAGGAGGATCAGCATCAGAGCGATGATCGCCGCCGCGGTCAGCGCGGCGCCCGCGATCAGGCCGAACGCATGGTGGCTGATGAATTTGACCTCGGGGGCGCGCGGGCTGACCGTCGGGTTGGCGACGCCCGACAGCGCCGGGCCGAGGCCTTCCACCAGACCGACGCTCGGGGCGCCTTTGAGCGTGTTGGCGACGATCACGGTGCCGAGCAGGTAGAGCACGCCGCCGGCGAACGCCGGAACTGCCAGCCGGTTGCGGCGCTCGGTCTCCTTGGCGACCTCCGCGCGGATCTCCTCTGCGGTGGGCATGCGCAGGGCAGTCTATGATGCGGGCATGGAAAGCGGTGGGTTCGGAGACCTGTTCGGCGATCCAGAGGAGCTCCAGCGCCGGTTGGCCGAGTTCGCCGAATCGATGCACGGACAGCAGCGCCTGGCATGGGCCGACAACGCGATCAAGCTCGCGGTCGACATGACCGTGGCGGCCGTTGAACGCGTCAACGTGCAGGGCAACGCCGAGGCCCAGGCCGAGCAGATCCGAACGGTCATCGCGCGCGTGTTCCCAGAGGCCGTGGCCCTAGTTCGCGAGGCGCGAGAGGGTCTTCAGTAGTTCGCGAGGCGCGAGAGGGTCTTCAGTAGCGTTCGTAGCGCGCGCGAGCGCTGCGCGGGCGCGGCGCATCCGGCGGCGGAGCATCGTCCTCGTCGAAGCGCCCGTCGTCGTCTGCGTGGTCGCCCTCCACGAGCAGCACCCCGGCGCGCTCGGCCTCCCGCTCGGCCTCCCGCGAGGCGCGCCCGGCGTAGATCACCTCTTTGAAGGAGCGGAAGCGGAAGATGAACACGACGGCTGCCAGCCCGACCAGAGCAGTGAAAACGGCGATCGCGATCTGCTGTCCGACCGAGTAGGCGGCCACCACCGCCGTCGGGGCGCTGGACGCGAACACCTTCACCAGCAGAGCCTGCTGCACCCCCGCCCCACCGGGCGTGAACGGAACCGCGCCCGCCACCTGGTTGACGGCGAAGACGAGCAGCACGTTCTCGACGGACGCCCCGACCCGGAAGGCTTCGAGCAGGCACCAGAAGGCGGCGAAGCGGCACAGCCAGGCCACGGCCTGCCAGGCAGCGACCTCGCGCAGGTAGCGGGGGCGATCGCCGAGGATCGTGACGCCCTGGCGCACGCGCGTCCAGAAGGCCTGCACGCGCACCGACAGCAGCGCGAACGCGAGCAGCCCGATCACGCCCAGCGCCGTGATCAAGAACAGCGTGAGGCGGAAGTGCTCGGCCAGGTAGGAGATGTCGAAGGAACTCAGTTTTGAGAAGTCCGGGGGCTTGGGAAAGACACCCTGGGTGAAGGCGAAGATGAGCACGAGCACGCCCACGCTGACGTCGAATATCGCCTCGACGAAGAAGGCCGCGGCCACGGTCGGGTATCTCGAGCCCGGGACCGAGGAGCGCGCGAGGAACAGCTTGATGAGGTCGCCGCTGCGCGCCGGGAAGACGTTGTTGAAGCCGACGGCCGCGAAGTAGGCGCCCCAGATCCGGCGCCATTTGATCGGAACGGCGGGATAGGCGGCGCGCAGGCTGTGGTAGAAGGCGCGCGAGCGCAGCGTCAGGTTGAGCCCGAAGAACAGCAGCCCGAGCAGCAGGGCCGGCCAGCGGACGGCGGCCAGGTCGGAGAAGAACTGGCCGACGGCGTCCAGGAACGTGGTGACGCTGTGGCCGATCGAGGTTGCTGCCAGAAGCACGGGCACAGCCCAAGCGTACGGCGATGTCACGCCGCGGGGGCGCCTTCGGGCGCCGCGGCCCCGCGCGCGCGGCGGGCAACGGGCCGCCGAGGGGGGTGCGCGCGGCTCAGGCCGGCGCGCCGCGGCGCAGCAGCAGCACGGTGGCGCTCGCGGCAGCGAGCACCACGGCGACGATCGCGATCAGGATCGCGTCTCCTCCCGGCCAGCTCAGCCCAGCGCCCTCGGCGGTCCAGAAGATGCCGAACGAGCACAGCACCACGCCGACGGCGAACTTCATCGTGTTCTCCGGCACCCTCGCCAAAGGCGCCCTCACAACGACTCCCGCAGCTACGACCGCAAGCACAGCGGCGCCTGCCGCGACCGCCGCCAGGCCGATGCGCTGCTGATTGGCCCCGAAGGTCACGACGATCAGCGCCACCTCGAGGCCCTCGAGGAGGACGCCTTTGAGGGCGATCGCGAACGAGTACGCGTCCCAGGCGCCCTCGGGCCGGCCCGCGGCGAGCGCTGCGGCGCTCTCCTGCGCGTAGGCGCCCCGCTCATCGTGCAGCGCCTTCAAGCCGGCGGCGCGCAGGATCGCCTTGCGCAGCCACTGGACCCCGAGGATCAGCAGCAGAACACCGATCACGACGCGCACTTCGGCGATCGGCAGCGTCGTGATGGCCGCGCCCAGGGCGATTATGAGAACAGCAAGCAGCGCGGTGGCCGCAGCCACACCGCCCAGCGCCGAGGGCCAGCTGCGGGTGTGCCCGACCGCCATCACGATCGTGAGCGCCTCGACGGCCTCGACGGCGCAGGCGAGGAACACCGACACCGCGAACCCCAGCTCAGTCCCGCTCATGCGCCTGAATCTATCGAGCGCGGGCGCGCCGGCGCGGATGCTGTACAAAGAGCGGATGGCATCCGCTGCGAGCCCCCGAAGAGGCCTCACGGTCGCCGTCACCGGCCCCACCGGCGAGATCGGCCAGGCGGTGGTGGGCGCGCTCGAGCGCTCGCGCGACGTGGGGCAGATCCTGGGGATGGCCCGCCGCCCGTTCGACCCCGCCAGAAGGGGCTGGAAGAAGGTCTCCTACCGGCGCGGCGACGTGCTCGATCGCGGTGCGGTCGCGGATCTCGTGGCGGACGCCGACGTGGTCGTGCACCTCGCCTTCATGATCATGGGCGGAGCGAAGGAGAGCCGCAAGGTCAACCTCAACGGCTCGCGCAACGTCTTCGAGGCGGCCGTCTCGGCCGGTGTGGGGCGGCTCGTGTACACCTCCTCGGTGGCCGCGTACGGCTTTCATCGCGACAACCCGCAGCCGCTCACCGAGGACGTCCCCGCGCGCGGCAGCGATGGCCACTACTACTCCGCCCAGAAGGCCGAGGTCGAGGAGCTGCTCGCCGACGCTCTCCACGGCAGCGCCACGGCCGCCTACGTCTTCCGTCCGTGCATCGTCGCCGGACCCGATGCGCCGCTGCTGATCGACAGCCTGCCCTACACGCAGATCTCCGATCGCCTGCCGGGAGCCGTGCTCAGGCTGCTGGACGGTGTGCCGATCCTCAAGCCGGTGCTGCCCGACCCGGGCGTTCCCTTCCAGCTCGTCCACCACGACGATGTGGCCAGCGCTGTGCGCGCAGCCGTTCTCGGCCGCGGCGAGCCGGGCGTCTACAACCTCGCCGGACGCGGTGAGTTCACGGTCAAGCTGCTGGCCGAGGAGCTCGGCTGGTATTCGATCCCGGTCCCCGAGCTGGCCGTGGACGCGGTCGCCGAAATGATCGCCCGCCTCGGCTTCCTGCCGGCGCAGGCGCAGTGGATAGCGGCTTTCCGCGAGCCGGTGATCATGGACACGAGCAAGGCGCGACGCGAGCTTCGCTGGCGTCCGCGCCATGACGCCCTGCAGACCCTGCGCGAGACGATCACGGCCTCGCGGATGGACCCGATCATCCGGTAGGGCGGCGCGCGTGCTCATGCCCGCGCGAGCGTCCGGGGGAAGACGCGGATATAGCCGCCGGCCGTAGTCTAGGGACCGACGTGAGCGCTCCCGAGGACAGCAACGCGACCGCTGCGCCGGCCCCGGTGGCCGTGGTCAGCGACAGCACCTCCTATCTGCCGCAAGCGCTGATCGACCGCTGGCGGATCCAGCAGGTGAGCCTGTACGTCGGCTGGGAGGGCGATCTGCGAGCCGAGCACGAGTACGACGACCTCGACGCCTTCTACGCGCGCCTGCATGAATCCCCGCAGCTGCCGACGACCTCGCAACCCTCGGTCGGCGACTTTCTCGCGTGCTATCAGCCGCTGCTCAGCGCCGGCCGCGACGTGCTCTCCGTGCATCTGGCCAGCGGTCTGTCGGGCACGTGCGAGAGCGCGCGCGAAGCGGCGAAGATCGCGGCCGGGGAAGGGCATCCGGGACGCGTAGAGGTGCTCGACAGCCAGACCGGCGCCGGCGGCCTCGGCTGCCTGGTGATCGTCGCTGCCGGTGTGGCCGAGGCAGGCGGCACGCTCGACGTGGTCATCGACGCCGTGCGCCGCACTCGCGAGAGTCTTGACATCTGGTTCTGCCTGGACACGCTCGAGTACCTGCGCCGCGGCGGACGGATCGGGGCGGCACAGGCGATGGTCGGCACGGCGCTGAAGGTCAAGCCGATTCTGACGTTCGGCACCGAGATCGCACCGGTTGGGCGGGTGCGCACGCATCGGCGGGCATTCGAGCGGATGGTGGCCCATCTGCGCGAGCTGCACGAGCGTGGCGCCACCGACTGGATCGTCCAGCACGCGCAGGCGCCCGGCGACGCCGAGCGCCTCGTGGCCGAGGGGACCGCTCTGTTCGGCACGCAGCCGCTGTTCTGCACGGAGGTTGGCCCGGTGCTCGGCGCCCACCTCGGCTCAGGCATGCTCGTCGGCGGGATGACGCGAGCGGGGGGCTCGGCAGCCGAGCAGTGAATGGGGCAGCGAGCCCTTCGGCCCGGCCCTACTCGACGGGCGGGCGGGCCTGCGCGAGCGCCTCGAGCACGAGCCGGTCGTGTTCGGCCGGCTTGACCTTGCGCAGGACCGCCGCGACGCGCCCGTCCGGAGCGAGCACGAAGGTGGTGCGCTCGTTGCCGAAGTAGTTGCGCCCGTACATCGTCTTCTGCACCCACACGCCGTAGGACTCGGCCACCGCGTGGTCCTCGTCGGCCAGCAGCGGGAAGTTCAGCGCGTACTTGTCATGGAATCTCTTGACCTTTGCGACCGGGTCGGGGGAGATCCCGAGCACGACTGCGCCGGCCTGCGCGTAGTCGCCCCGGTGGTCGCGCACGCCGCACGCCTGGGTGGTGCAGCCGGGGGTATCGGCCTTGGGGTAGAAGTAGACGACCGCTGCCTCGCCGCGAAGGTCGGACAGCTTCACCGCGCGTCCGTCCTGGTCGGGCAGCTCGAAGTCGGGGGCCTCCGCTCCGATCTCGATCATGGAGGACCATCCTATGCCAGCCCGACGCCCAGCCCTCGGCACCGTCCGCGTCTCGTCGCTCGCCTACTCCTCCAGCCCCACTGCCTTGAGGGCCTCCTCCCAGCGCATGAAGGTGCGAAGTTCGCCGATCCTGCCACCGCGGAAGTCCGCGTAGATCATGCCGAACCGCCAGGCGCCCGGCACGCCCGACTCCGCACCCCGGCCGCTCACCTCGGCGAGGACCAGGACATCGTCCCCGACGGCACGAATCTCGCCGATCTCGAGCCCAATCGCCCCAAGACTCGCAACCCATTCCTCAAAGAACACGCGGACCCCTTCGACGCCGCGGTACTCGTACTCGCCGGGCCAACCGGGGGCGGTGCGCCAGACGAAGTCGGGCGCAATGAACGGCCGCAACGCGTCAAAGCCACGCGGGACGGCTGAACAGGCACGCCTCACGAGCTCCACGTTCTCCTGCGACATCGCCTTCAAGCGCCGTGGGGCGGGATCAGGGGAGCCGGATGTCCTTGGCGCGGCGCGCGCTGCGCCTCTCTCGCGCGCTCAGGTCGGACTCCCGGACCGGGGTGACGATCGACCAATGGCCGCCGACGGGGCAGCGCTGGAATCTCCACCAGCCGAGACGCAGCGACTTCACCGACGCCCCGGGGACCCAGATCGTCGTGAACAGATGACCTTGCTGACAGCGGGCGATGACGTTGCCACCGATCCGGTAGCCGCGTCGCCACAGTCCGACGACTTCGACAAGAGTGGCGGCGATGGCGAGGATGGCGGCTCGAGACCGGCGCCGGCGCCGACCGCCTGCGTCGCTGCCGTCGCCACGATAATCCCCGTTTCGTGAATGAAGGAGCATGACCGTCCTTTCCTCTTTGACCTGCACAGCATGATCGCGCTGCCGCGGCCTCAGCGCAGCAGCCGCGAGAGCCGGCGGTCCTTGAGCACCCGTCCTTCGGTCTGGCAGACTGGACAGTAGGCGATCACGTAGTCCTCGAAGTGCACGGCCTCCAGCTTGGTGGCGCAGCGCGGGCACGGCTCGCCTTGGTGGCGGTGGACGACGAGCGGCATCGGCAGCTTGTCCGGGATCGGCAGGCGGATCGCCTGCTCGTAGTGGGCGATCGCCCCGCCGAGACTCTGCACGACAGCGTCCCTGAGACGCTCGGCCTCCGGGTCTTCGAGGTCGGCGCCGCGCTTGTACGGCGAGAGCTGCGCCTGCCAGAGGATCTCATCGACCCACGAGCGCCCGATGCCGGCGATCACCCGCTGGTCGCGCAGGAGCGCGTGCAGCGGGCGGGGCGCGCGCAGCAGCTCGGCGAGGGGCGGCGGGTCCGGCCAGGCCTCCGCGCCGAGCGTGGCGAGCGCCTCGTCCTGCGCGAGCGCGTCGGCTGCCAGGAGCTTCATCCAGGCGGCCTGCCTGGAGCCGAACTCGCGCAGGCGCAGCTCGCGCCCGTCGGCGATGCGCACGAGCAGCCGGGAGGTGCGGTCGCGCGGCCCGGCGCGCCTGTCGTAGAGCTGCAGGCGCCCCGCCGACATGAGGTGGATCAACAGCGCCAGGCCAGCCGATACATCGACGATCAGATGCTTGCCGCGACGGCGCACCCCCACGATCTGCTCGCCGGCGAGGGCCGACAGCGGCGGGTCGAACGTCTTCAGGGCGTTGATGCCCGGCGCGGAGGCCGACTCGATCGCCGCGCCCTGCAGAGCCGCATCGAGCAGGCGAGCGGTGATCTCAACCTCGGGCAGCTCCGGCATCGCCCCTCATCGTAGGGGGACGCCGGAGAATGCCCGCCAGGGGGGCCGAGCGCCGCCGCTCGCCTACTGCGAGCCGACCGCGGGGCCGTTGTAGGCGACGCCGGCGGGGCTGCGCCAGCTCACACGCCAATGGGATCCCGGGGTCGAGGAGTGAAGCGCCCAGTAGCCGCTCGAGCTGGTGGAGACGACCTGCAGCGTGCGGAAGCTGCCGGAGCCCGGCGATTGGACCCACACCTTCACCTTCGTCGCGCCAGTCGCGGGGCGCACGAAGCCCCACAGCGAATAGCCCGACCCGGTCCTCGTGACGACGAGCGGCAGCGGGAAGGCGTAGTAAAGCGTCTTGCGAGCGCCACCGGAGGTCTCAAGGCCCGTCCGATAGCCTTTTTCGCGCCCGTGGGGCGGTTCGTCCTCGAGCAGATACTGCGAGAAGGACAGCACGCTCGGGTTTTCCCAGGCGATCTTTTCGGCCAGCGCGTCGTATTCGGCCTGTTCCGAGTAGGACACGCCGAGCGGGTTCGGCTTGGTCTCCACGCCGAACTCGGTGAGGAAGATCGGCACGCGACGCGGGATCGCGTGCGCGGCCGCCGCTCGATCGATCGCATTCGTCAGCCGCGAGAGGCTTCCGATCGTCACCTGATTGGGGTCGGGCGGCCGATAGGACACGCCCTCCAGTGCCGGATAGGTGTACGGGTGCATCGCATAGCCGTAGATCGGCAGCATGCTGCAGGTCGACGCTTTGCGATAGCTCCCGTTCAGGCAGAGCGCTTCGCGCATGAACGTGAGGGGTGCCATCTCCTGGTTGACGCTTTCGCCGCGCCGGATGCTGTCGAGCCCGAACGGCGCGGTTTCGCCGAAGAGCACCTTGGGCGAGGAGATCCCGGCGGCCTGCAGACCCGCGTAGCCGGCCTGGAAGAGGCCCCGGTAGAGCCGCGGCGAGGCGGGCGTGCCGTTGGAGTTGAACTGCGGGCTCAGCCAACCCGGGATGTTGGGCTCGTTCCAGAGCGCCCAGTAGGTCACCAACGTGCCGAAGCGGCGGCCGACGGCCGTCATGAATTCTTCGAAGAACTTGTCGTCGGGGCGCGTGACCATGTCCCGGTGCCCCGCGGTGGCCCACTTGGGCACGAACCCGGTGACGGTCAGCAGCACGGGCCAATTGAGGCGCTGCGCTTCGACCAGGATCGAGCCGATCTGGCCCCAGTTGTAGTTGGCGGGGTTGGTCGCGTCGAAATGCGGGCGGCGGGAGCTCTTTGCGGCTGGCGCGGCTTCGTTCCAGTGCAGCTCGACGCGCAGAGCGTCGACGCCGAGCAGCTGCAGCTGCTTGAACGTTTTCGCACGCAATTTGGGATTCTCGAGCTGACGCGGGGCCTCGAAGAACGTGAACTGGCCGTGCGAGGCCAGGGCCGGGACTGCGAGGCCGGCGCCGAGAACGGCGCATGCGCCGACGGCTGCGACAAGCGCGCGGATTCTGGGCGGTGTGAGGGAGATGATCTTGGGCATGGTCGCTAAGACACGCCCGCCGACCGGATGTTGCGGTCGCCGCCGAGGCGGCCGTCGCGGGACGACGACGACGAGGCGGACAGCGGCTGGTGTAGCGTGCCGATCCATGACATTATCGGTCGCGCCCGACGACATCGTCCGCAGCCATTCCGAAGTCGCGCCTCAGGCGCGCCCCCCGTTGCTCGTGCTCGAGCCGCTGGAGGGCTTCCTGGACGCCCACGGCCTCGGCTCCGGCGAGATCGAGGCGCGCCCGATCGGAGAGGGGCACTCGAACGTCACCTATCTCATCCTGCGCGGCGGCAGCGAGATGGTCCTGCGACGCCCGCCTCGCCCGCCGCTGCCCCCGAGCGCCCACGACGTCCTGCGCGAGGCGCGCCTGTTGAGCGCGCTGCGCGGCACGCAGGCGCGAGTGCCGGAGGTGCTCGCGGTCTGCGAGGACCCCGCGATGATCGGCGCACCCTTCTACGTGATGGCGCGGATCGAGGGGGAGCCGATCGTCTCGAGCGTGCCCCCGGCGTTGGACACGCCCGCGCAGCGGCGCAGGATCGGCGAGCAGCTGATCGAGGCGCTGGTGGAGATTCACGCAGTCGACTGGCGCGCGGCCGGGCTGGAGGGCTTCGGCAAGCCGACCGGCTACCTCGAGCGCCAGCTGCGGCGCTTCAGCGGCCTGTGGGAGCTGAACAAGACGCGCGAGATCCCGGCCGTTGAAAGGGTCGGCAGCTGGCTGGCCGAGAACCTGCCCGAGTCCGGCCCGGCCACGATCGTGCATGGCGACTACCGCCTCGGGAACACGATCTTCGCGCACGAGGCGCCGGCACACCTGGCGGCGGTGCTCGACTGGGAGATGGCCACGATCGGCGATCCGCGCGCCGACATCGGCTACCTCTGCATGATGTGGACCGACCCCGATGACCCCGAAGCAGGTCTGCGCGAGCATCTCGGCAGCGTCACGCGGGCCGAGGGATTCCCTACCCGCGCCGAGCTCATCGCCCTCTACGAAGAGCTCTCCGGACGCTCGATGAGCGACATCCGCTGGTACACCACGCTCGCCCTGTGGAAGAGCGTGGTGTTCATGGAGGGCAACTACAAGCGCGCGCTCGCGGGCACGACCGACGACCCATACCTGAAGCAGTTCGGCGACGGGGTCCTCGAGCTCGCCCGCCAGGCCGAAAACGTCGCGTATGGCGACTGAACCGGGCGACATAGAGGCCGTCGACGGCAGCGAGCGCGAGCCCGCCCAGGCCGAGGGCTCGCAGCCGGCGATGCGCTCGGCTCTGCTGATCGACTGGGGCGGGGTGCTCACGACCAATCTCTTCGCCTCCTTCCACGCGCACTGCCTGCGGGCGGAGATCGACCCGGAGAAGCTGCTCGGCCGCTTTCGCCGGGACCCGGCGGCGCGCGAGCTGCTGATCGCCCTGGAGACGGGCGAGCTTGCCGAGGACGCGTTCGAGATCCAGTTCGCAGCGCTGCTCGAGGTCGAGCCGGATGGCCTGGTGGACGGCCTGTTCGCGGGCGTGCAGCCGGATATGGCGATGGTCGAGGCCGTCCGGCTGGCACGCGCGAGCGGCATCCGCACCGCGCTCGTGTCCAACTCCTGGGGAGTGCACCGCTACCCGCATGACATGTTCGACGAGCTCTTCGACGGCGTCGTCATCTCCGGAGAGGAGGGCATGCGCAAGCCCACCCTGCGGATGTACGAGCTCGGCGCCGAGCGCGCCGGCGCACAGCCCGAGATGTGCGTGTTCGTCGACGATCTCCCCTTCAACCTCACGCCGGCCCAGGAGCTCGGCATGGCCACCATCCACCACACGAGCGCCGAGACGACGATCCCACAGCTGGAAGAGCTGCTCGGGATCCCCCTCGGCTCCGGTCAGGCCTCCGAGTCGAGCGGTATCGCCTAGGCGCGCTTGCCGCGGCCGTAGAGCAGCTTGAAGAATCCCGCCAGGAGCCGCGAGGTGCGCTTCCTGTAGGGATACATGAAGACTTCCTTCTTCATCGCCAACTTCGGCGTGATCACGATCGCCTGCTGGTTGCAGTACTTGCGGATGCCGCCGGCGCCATGGCGGGAGCCCAGACCCGAGGCCTTTGCTCCGCCCATCGGCAGCTCGAGCACCGTGTAGTTGATCATCGCGTCGTTGACGTTCGCTGCGCCCGCGTGCAGCCGGCGGGCGATCGCCTCGCCGTGATCGGTGTCGCGCGAGAAGACCGAAGCGCCGAGGCCGTAGACCGAGTCGTTGGCCAGCCGCACCGCCTCGTCGGCGTCGCTGACCTTCATGATCGGCAGCGTCGGCCCGAAGGTCTCATCTTTCATGCACTTCATCGAGTGGTCGACGTCGACCAGCACCGTCGGCTCGAAGAACCTTCCGGGGCCAGGCATCTCGTGACCGCCGGTCAGCACGCGCGCACCCTTCTCCACGGCGTCGGCGACGTGATCCTTGATCGTCTCCATCTGCGGCGCGAAGGTGATCGCGCCGACCTCGACGGAGCCGGGGCCCTCGGGCTTGCCGACGCGCAGCGCGCGCACTTTCTCGGACACTTTCGCGACGAACTCGTCATACACGGGCTCCTCAACGTATGCGCGCTCGATCGAGATGCACGTCTGCCCGGCGTTCTGCATCGAGTAGTACGTGGCGAAGTTGGCCGCCCGCTCCAGATCCGCGTCGGCCAGCACCAGCATCGGGTCCTTGCCGCCGAGCTCGAGCGAGGCCGGGATCAGCCGGCGGGCAGCCTCTTCGGCGACCTTCGTGCCGGTCCGCGTCGAGCCGGTGAACATGATCATGTCGACCTGCTCGATCAGCGCCGCGCCGGTCCCTCCTCGCCCGGTCGCGATCTGCAGCACGTTCTCCGGCAGGCCGCACTCGCGCAGGCCTTCGGCGAGCAGCAGCGAGGTCAACGGCGTTATCTCGGAGGGCTTCATGATCACCGAGTTGCCGGCGGCTAGCGCGGGGATGCAGTCACCGAAGGAGTTCGTCAGCGGGTAGTTCCACGGGCCGATCACGCCGATCAGCCCGAGAGGGCGGTAGCGCAGCACGATCTTCTTGCCCTTGACCAGCAGCTGGCTGGTCTTGACCTTCTCGTCGGCCAGGTAGTTGGGCGCCTCACGGGCCCAGAAGCCGAAGGCGTTGCCCGCGTAGCCGATCTCCGCGAGCTCGGCGTCCTCGAAGGTCTTGCCGGTCTCCGCGCAGATCGTCTCGACGATCCGATCGGCGTTGTCCATCACCCACTTCTGCATGCGCAGGAGCACGCGCGCGCGGCCCGGGAACCCATATGCCTCCCACTCCGGCTGCGCAGCACGTCCGCGTGCCGCCATCTCTGCGACCGCGTCCGCGTCGAGATCGGGGACGGTCCCGACGATCTCCCCGGTGGCGGGGTTCTCGACGGGGATGTCCGTGCGGACATCCCCGGCCTCGTCGCCCTCGGAAGTGATCCGCGTCTGCGGCTGCTCAGATGTGTGCTGCTCGACCGTGGCCATATGCGTCTCCCCTGCTCGCTCGCCTGTGCCCCGACGGGGTGCTCTTGGCAACAAGACTACTCCGACCGCGCGGTCGGTGGCGGCCTATCCGGAGAGCTCGATCGAAGCGATGCCCACCGGCTCCACCGGCCGGTCGGAGGCATCGGTGGCGACACCCTCGAGCCGGTCGACGACGTCCATGCCGTCGCTGACCTGCCCGAACACCGTGTGCTTGCCGTCCAGCCACGAGCAGTCGTCGGCGGTGACGATGAAGAACTGCGAGCCGTTGGTGTTCGGTCCCGCGTTGGCCATGGCGAGCGCTCCGCGGACGACGCCGTGCGAGTTGATCTCGTCCTCGAACGTGTAGCCGGGCCCGCCGGTGCCGGTGCCCTGCGGGCAGCCACCCTGGATCATGAAGTCCTTGATGACGCGGTGGAAGGTAAGCCCGTCGTAGAAGCCCTCGGCGGCGAGCTTGCGGAAGTTCTCGACGGTCTTCGGCGCATCCTCGTCGAACAGCTCGAAGACGATCGGCCCCTCTGTCGTCTGCATCGTGGCGCTCGACATCGCCCTACCTTACCTGCACCCGCTCGAGGCTGAGCGGCTGGCCGGCCACCGCGCGCCCGTGCAGCGCCTCGATCACGCGGTCGGCCTCTGCCGCCGGGACCGACAGGAAGGAGAAGCGGTCGAGCACGAGCACATCGCGCACGGCCTCGCCGTCGAGGCCGGTCGAGGAGGTGACCGCGCCGACGATGTCGGCCACCTGCAGCCCGGCCGCGCGTCCCCCGCCGAGCACGAGCTTGGCATAGGGCTCCTGCTCATCGCGCCTGGAGATGCGGGGCTTGGAGTGCCTGCGCGGGCGCTCGTGCACGGGCGTTGGCGCAGCCACCGCGCCCTCCTCCCATTGGGCGATCGCCGTCCCGATGTGCCGTTCGATCGCCTCCAGCTCGCGCTTCTGGCGATCCTCGACGAACGTGATCGCCCGGCCGGAGCGACCGACCCGCCCGGTGCGCCCGATGCGATGCACGTAGGTGTCGGGGCTGGTCGGCACGTCGTAGTTGATCACGTGGGTGACCGTCGAGATGTCAAGGCCGCGGGCGGCCACGTCCGTGGCCACGAGGATCGGCACCCGGCCCCCCTTGAACGCGAGCATCACGCCGTCGCGCGAACCCTGAGACATGTCGCCGTGGAGCGCCCTGACGTTCATGCCGCGGTCGCGCAGCGTGCGGAACAGCTGATCGCAGCGGATCTTCGTGCGCACGAACACGATCGCCTGATCGGGCGCCTCGGCGCGCAGCACCTCCACGAGCTTGTCCGGCTTGGCGCGCGTCTCGACGGGTAGCTGGAACTGGGCGACGGTGTCGATCGTCAGCGTCGCGGCCTCTACCTGGATGATCGTGGGGTCATACATGTAGCGGTCGGCGAGCATGCGGATGGGCGGGGGCATCGTGGCCGAGAAGAGCGCCGTCTGGCGGCTCGAGGGCGTCAGCGAGAGGATCTTCTCCACGTCCTCCAGGAAGCCCAGGTCGAGCATCTCGTCGGCCTCGTCGAGCACGACGAAGCGGCAGTCGTGCAGGACTAGCGAGTGGCGGGAGATCAGGTCGAGCACCCGCCCGACCGTCCCCACCACCACGTGGCCGCCGGCGCGCAGCTGCGACTGCTGGGTGCGGATCGGCGCCCCGCCGAATACGGCAACCACGTCTATGCCCGTGTGGGCGCCGTAGGTGCGCAGCGCCTGGGTGACCTGGATGCACAGCTCGCGGGTGGGGGTGAGCACGAGCGCCTGGACGGCCTGCTCGGCGGGATCGATGTACTCCATGATCGGCAGGCCGAAGGCCGCCGTCTTGCCCGTTCCGGTCTGGGCCTGGCCGATCACGTCGCGCCCCTCGAGCAGCGCCGGGATGGCCTCTTCCTGGATCGGGCTCGGGGCCTCGTAGCCGACGTCGTGCAGCGCGCGGAGCGTCGACTCGGACAGCCCGAGATCAGCGAAGGACTTGGCCATGGCGATGGAGATGGAGCTTATGCGGCCGGGTCGAGCAGCAGCTTGCCGGTGGTGCGCCGCTCGCGCAGGTCGATCTGCGCCTGCGCGGCCTGGTCGAGGGGATAGGTGTGCCCGACGATCGCCTTCAGCTCGCCGCGCGCGGCGCGCGCGAACAGCTCCGAGAGGGCCTCGGCGAACATTCCGGGCCGCTGCAGGCAGTGAAAGACGTAGAAGCCGACGACCGCGCGCGAGTGGCGCAGCAGCGAGCCGGTTCTGATCTGGTTTGGCTCGCCGGTGGCGATCCCGCAGACGACGAGACGCCCGAACGGCGCGAGCGCCCGGTAGGAGGCATCGAACACCTCGCCGCCGGACATCTCGAAGACGACATCGACCAGCTGCCCCTGGTTGGCCTCGAGCACTCGCTCGGTGAGCACCTCGGGAGACGGGTCGATCGCCACGTCTGCCCCCAGCTCGAGCGCGAGCGCTCGCTTCGGCTCGCTGGTGGCGGTCGCGATCACGCGGCCGGCGCCGAGCCGATGGCCGAGCTGGACCGCGAGCGAGCCGACTCCCCCGGCGGCGCCGTGGACGACCACGCTCTCGCCGGCGGCCACGCGCCCGGCGGTGCGGTACAGATGCCAGGCGGTCGTCCCCTGGACGATCATCGCCAGCGCGGTGCCGTCGTCGAGCGCATCGGGGATCGGAAACGCCAGGTCCTTGGGCGCGACCGCGTACTCGGCGTAGCCGCCGCTGCCGACGAGGGCGACCACCCGCTCGCCAGTGTCCTGGCGCACCCCGGCCACCTCGCGGCCGGGGATGAGCGGGAGCGTGGCCTTCTGCACGTAGGAATTGGTGCGCGTGTGGGTGTCCGCGAAGTTCAGCCCCGCGCGCGTCACCTTGATGAGCGTCTCATCGGGCCCCGGCTCGGGCGTGGGCAGCTCTGCGAGCTCGAGCACCTCCGGGCCGCCGAACTCCGTCATCTGGATCGCACGCATCGACCGAGGCTATCGGAGTACCGGGGCCGCCATCCCCCGGCCGCGAGGCGCAATCGGCCGTGCGCCCGGCGCGCGGCTGCCCGCCGACGGCCGTGCGCTCGGCGCCGGGCGTGCTCTAAGGTGCGCGCCCATGCCGATAACCGTGGTCGGATCGATCGCCTACGACACCGTCAAGACGCCCTTCGGCGAGCGCGAGCGGATGCTCGGGGGGGCGGCCGTGCACTTCGCGCTGGCGGCGTCCTTCTTCGAGGAGGTTCGCGTGGTCGGACCGGTCGGCGATGACTTCGGCGAGCAGCAGCTCGAGGTCATGCGTGACCGCGGCGTGGACGTCGCCGACGTCGAGCGCGTGCCTGGAGGCCGCACGTTCTTCTGGCGGGGCGAGTACGGCTGGGACCTGAACTCGCGCGAGACGCTCGATACCCAGCTCGGCGTCTTCGAGGGCTTCGTCCCCAAGCTCTCCGAGCGCTCGCGCTCCAGCGACGTCCTGTTCCTGGCCAACATCCAGCCGGAGCTGCAGAGGGCGGTGCGTGCGCAGCTGCCGGACGCCCGTTTCGTCGCGCTCGACTCGATGAACCTGTGGATAGACCTCGCGCGCGATTCGCTCGTGAGCGCGATCGAAGGCGTCGACTGCGTGATCCTCAACGACGCCGAGCTACGCCAGCTGACCGGCAAGCCGAACCTCATCTCGGCCGCGCGCGAGGTCCTCACCTGGCAGCCCCGCTCGGGGTCGGCGCGCGGCCCGAGCGTGATCGTGGCCAAGCAGGGCGAGTACGGCGCGGCGCTGGTCACGCGCGAGGGCTTCTTCGCGCTGCCGGCCTACCCGCTGGAGACGGTCATCGATCCCACCGGCGCCGGCGACACCTTTGCGGGCGGGCTCGTCGGCTACATCGCCGCGCACCCCGGCCAGGAGCTCTCCGATGAGCTCCTGCGCCGCGCCATGGCCCACGCGACGGTGCTGGCGTCCTTCAACGTCGAGGAGTTCGGGACCGAGCGCGTCTCGCGCCTGAGCGGGCAGGAGATCGTCGCGCGGATCGAGGAACTGCGCGCGATGACCCACTTCAGCGGCGCTCCGCTGCAGCTGCGCGGCTGAGCCCGCGACACCCGAGGCGGGTCCTTGCGACGACGCCTGCGGGGGAATACGGATGGTACCCGCGGCTTGCCGCGGATGTCGAATTCGGGGTTGTACGGATGCGCCGGTCGGTATACGATCGTCGCGATGGATGTCTGGACCTTCATCTGGTTGATGTTCATTCTCAAGATCCCGATCGTCGCGCTCTTCCTGATCGTGCGCTGGGCGATCGGCCAGACTCCTGAGACGGCGCCGGGACAGGACGGCGGCATCGGTCCGTGCCCGCGCCCCGATCACCCGCACCACCCCCGTTCCAGGCTGCCGCGCCCGTCGCGCCGGGGCCCGCACCGAGAGGCCGCGTGTCCGCCTCCCCTGCGCGTTCGCACCGTCGCATCGATGCATCGCCTGCCGCGTGGTTGAGCGCCATTCGGGCGCGTGATGCGAAGAGGCGCGCCCGTCGCGCATAATCGGGGTAGGACACCCGCGAACAGGAGAGGCACATGAGCACCATCGGCCGGCACGCGGATAGACGAGCAGATGCGAGCAGTCAGCAGCAGGCCGGGGATGGCGCGGCGGGCGGTCCGCAGACGCTCACGGTGACCGACAACCGCACAGGCAGGACCTACGAGCTGCCGGTCCAGGAGGGGACCGTGCGGGCGATGGACCTGAGGCAGATCAAGACCGACGATCAGGACTTCGGCCTGATGGCATACGACCCGGCCTACACGAACACGGCCTCCTGTCGCAGCGCGATCACCTACATCGACGGCGAGGCCGGCATCCTGCAGCATCGCGGCTACTCGATCGAGCAGCTGTGCGAGCAGGCGAGCTATCTGGAGGTCGCCTATCTGATCATCAACGGCGCGCTGCCGACGAGCGCACAGCTGGACGACTGGGTCCACGAAATCACCATCCACACGTTCGTCCACGAGAACGTCAAGGACTTCATGCAGGGCTTCCGCTACGACGCCAACCCGATGGGGATGCTCGTCGCCTCGGTAGGAGCGCTGTCGACGTTCTACCCCGATGCCAGTCAGATCCACGACGCCGAGATGCGCGGGATCCAGATCATCCGGCTGCTGGCCAAGATGCCGACCCTGGCCGCGTTCGCGTTCAGGCACAACATGGGCCAGCCGTACGTGTATCCCGACAACGATCTCACCTACGCGGGGAACTTCCTCGGGATGATGTACAAGATGACCGAGCTCAAGTACGAGCCCGATCCTCGCCTGGAGCGCGCACTGGATGTGCTCTTCATCCTCCACGCCGATCACGAGCAGAACGCCTCCACCAGCGCCGTGCGCTCGGTCGGCTCGACGCAGGTGGATCCCTACTCGGCGGTCGCCGCGGGGGTCGCGGCGCTCTACGGTCCGCTGCACGGCGGCGCCAACGAGGCGGCGCTGCGGATGCTGCGCCGCATCGGCAGCGTGGCGAACATCCCCGACTTCCTGGAGGGCGTCAAGGCGGGCAACGAGCGCCTGATGGGCTTCGGCCACCGCGTCTACAAGAACTACGACCCGCGGGCGCGGATCATCCGCAAACACCTGGACGACGTCTTCGAGGTCCGCGGCAAGAGCCCGCTGTTGGAGGTGGCGAGCGAGCTCGAGAAGCGGGCGCTGGATGATGACTACTTCACATCCCGCAAGCTCTACCCGAACGTCGACTTCTACTCGGGCCTGATCTACGAGGCGCTCGGCCTGCCGGTGTCGATGTTCCCGGTGATGTTCGCGATCGGGCGCACGAGCGGCTGGATCGCGCAGTGGCTCGAGATGGTGGAGGACCCCGAGCAGAAGATCGCCCGTCCCCGCCAGATCTACATCGGCGAGCGCGACCTCACGTTCGTGCCGATCGAGCAGCGCGGCTAGAGCACGAGCGTCGCGCCGTGGCGGCCGAGCCAGTCGCGGTCCTCGCGCCAGGACGGCCAGCGCCGCGCCAGCAGCGCCCAGAAGCTGGGTGAGTGGTCGAGGATCTCCAGATGACAGACCTCATGCCAGACGACGTATTCGAGCACCCGCTCGGGCGCGAGCAGCAGCCGCCAGTTGAAGCTCATGCGACCGCTCGCCGAGCACGAGGCCCAGCGAGTGCGCTGCGCGCGGATATCGAGGGCGCTGTAGGAGCTGCCCGCGAGCGCGGTGGCGCGGTCAAGGCGCGCGGCGATCTCGGCGCGCGCGGCGCGCCGATAGAAGCGCTCGAGCGCCGGACGAGCGTCGCCTGCAGGGACGAGCAGCCGCTCCTCGCTGCGATGCACGCGGGTGCGACCCGGCTGCGGAACGAGCTCCAGCGGCCGGCCCAGATATGGAACCGTGCCGGCGCGGGCCGCGAGCCGCTCGCGGACCTCGCGAGCCTCTGCCAGGCGACGCTCGATCCACGGCCGCAGCTCGCTGATCGCCGCCGCGGCGGCGCGCTCGGGCGCCCGCGCCGGAAGCACCACCTCGACGCCGGTGTGCGCGTGCACGTTCACCCGCACCCGTCGGGCGCGGGTCGAGCGGCGAACGGTGTACTGGATCTCGCGTGCCGGCTGCCTCTCGGACATGGCCACTGAGGGTACGCGTCGGCGCGGGCGTACCGCGACAGGCGCCCTCAGAGCCGGCGCCAGGACATACCCTTGGCGCGTGGAACCGGCTGCAGAGAGCAACAGCGCGAACGCGCAGACCTTCGACGAGGAGCTGCTGCTGTGGCTTGGCGACGAGCCACCGGGGGTGCGCGCCGCCGACGCCGAGCGCATCCGCGACATCGCCGCCGAGTTCGCCAGGGGCTTCGATGCGCTGGCCGCGGTCAAGCGCGCGGTGACCGTCTTCGGATCGGCGCGCACGCCCCCTGAGCACCCCGACTACGCGCTGGCCCGGGAGGTCGGCGCGTCCCTCGGCCGCGCCGGCTACGCGGTGATCACCGGCGGCGGGCCGGGGCTGATGGAGGCGGCCAACCGCGGCGCGCGCGACGTGGGCGCGCTGTCGATCGGCTGCAACATCGAGCTGCCACGCGAGCAGGAGCTCAATCCGTATGTCGACATCGGTCTGCGCTTTCGCCATTTCTTCGCCCGCAAGGTGATGTTCGTCCGCTACGCCAGCGCCTTCGTGATCTGTCCGGGCGGCTATGGGACGCTCGACGAGCTGTTCGAGTCGCTGACGCTGATCCAAACGGCGACGATCCGCCACTTCCCGGTGATCCTGGTGGGAGACGGCGAGTGGGATGGCCTGCTGCAGTGGCTGCGCGCGCGAGCCCTTGCCGCTCACCGCATCGACGCGACCGACCTCGACGTCCTGCACGTGGTCAGCCGGCCGGCGCACGTACCCGCGATCGTCGATGCGGCGCTCGCTCGCCAGCGCGCCTACGGCCGGCGCCAGCCGCGTCGCGGCAGCTCGCGGGCGAGCTGAGGGGGAGGACGGGCGCGGTCATAATCCAAGCCCATGAGCCGATCCACGATCAGGCTGCCGCCAGGGGTGCGTCAGCCCTTTGAGGTCTACCTCAATGGGGTGCGCCAGACCCTCGGGACCGACTACACCGTGCGTGAAGGATCGCTGGTGTTCGGGCGCGAGCTGCGCAAGGACAAGATCAGCGGCTGGCGCTGGCTGCTGGGCGCCTGGGGCGTGGGCACGTACCGCCAGAACGACTCGGTCGACGTGCGCTACGAAGCCGCGGACGGCTCGCCGCGGGTGGCCGAGGGACTCGAGATCGAGCTCGAGTAGACCGCCTTCTCCCAGGGCCGGGCGAGCTTCAGGGCGCTGAGGATCGCGCGCGTGGCGGGCGAGCGGTTGAGCGTGTAGAAGTGGATGCCGGGGGCTCCGGCGGCGAGCAGCTCGGCGCATTGCAGCGTGGCGTAGGCGACACCGAAGTCGAGCACCGCCTCGGGGTCCTCTCCGCGCGCATGCAGCTCGTGGTGCAGCGCCGCCGGGATCGATGCGCCGCACATGCCTGCCATCCGCTCGACCTGGCCGACCTGGGTGATCGGCATGATCCCCGGGATGATCGGCACCTCGATGCCGGCGGCGCGCGCCCGCGCGAGGAAGTCGAAGTAGCGGGCGTTGTCGAAGAACAGCTGCGTGATCAGGAAGTCAACGCCGGCGCGCACCTTCTCTGCGAGGTGTTCGAGGTCGGCCTCGGGGCTGGAGGCGTGGATGTGCGTCTCAGGGAAGCAGGCGGCTCCGATCGCGAACGGGTAGCCGGCCGCGATCAGCTCGACCAGCTCCCGTGAGTACTCCAGGCCGCCCTCGGTCTTGGACCACACCTCCTGCCCGGCGGGGGGATCGCCGCGCAGCGCGAGCACGTTGTCGATCCCTGCGAGCTCCATCTCCTCGAGCGTGGCGCGCAGCTCCGGCACCGTGGCCCCCACGCAGGTGAAATGGGCCATCGCCTCGAGGCCATACTGCTCCCGGATCCGCTTGACGATCTCGATCGTCTTCTCGCGCGTGGATCCGCCCGCCCCGTAGGTGACCGACACGAATGAGGGCTCGAGCGTGCGCAGCTCGGTGAGCGCCTTGTAGAGGTTGCGCTCTCCCTGCTCGGTCCTGGGCGGGAAGAACTCGAAGGAGAACACCGGCCCACCGGCGGCGAGGATCTGATCGATGCGCATCTGCAGATCGTATTTGACGCGCGGCCCCTCCAAGCGCTCCCCGGGCCGCGGCGGGCCTCGCGCTCGGGCCGACGCGCGGCTAGGCCGAGGCGCGCAGGCCCTGGTCCACCGCCGCCCAGCGCTCGGGTTCGCCGCCGATGCGCTCGATCTGCCCGATCGCTTTCAGGTGGGTGAGATAGCCGAGGATCTTCGAGAGCAGCCAGTGCGTGTTCTGGGGGGACAGCGAGTCGCCGTAGACGTGGGGCACGACCTCGAAGGCGCTCAGCGGCTCGCGGCCGACGGCCTCGAGCACGCTTGCCAGGCGTTCGCTCACGAGCTCGCGGTTGCCTCGGATGTGGGCGTGCACATCGGTGAACGTGCGTCCGTGCCCGGGCAGGCACAGGCGCGCGCCGAGGCGTTCGACGACGTCGAGGGAATGCAGGAACTCCCCCACCGGGTCGGGCGTGTAGCCGTAGTCGAAGTACAGCGAGATCCGTCCGAGCAGATGATCGCCGGAGATCAGAAGACGCCGCTCGGGCTGGAACAGGCAGACGTGCGAGGGCGCGTGTCCGGGGGTCTCGTGGACCGTCCATTGGCCGAGGTCGGTCTCGATCGTGACGCCGGGGAGCAGATCACGCGCGGGCTGGATCACTCCGGAGATGCCCGTTCCACGGGTGTTGCGCTCGGCGGCGTAGCGGCGCAACGGCTCCTCGGGGACGCCGCTCTGGCGCGCTACCTCGAGGCGGCGGGCGAACAGGGCGTCGGGATCTTCGGCCATGCGCAGCATGTGCTCGTGGTTGGGATGCATCCACAGCTCACAGCCGGCTCGCTCGACGATCGTAGCCGCCTGGCCGTAGTGGTCGGAGTGCGCGTGGGTGCAGACCACCAGGCGCGTCTGCTCCAGGCGCAGGTTGCACATCGCAAGCGCCCGTTCCAGGTGCGCGAGCGAGTCGGGCTGGTGCATGCCGGTGTCGAACAGCACGAAGCCGTCGCCGGCGAGCACCGCCCAGGCGTTGCAGTGGGGAACGCCCGGCCACGGCAGCGGCAGGCGCAGGCGGTAGACGCCGGGAACCACGCGCTCGCCCCACCCCAGCTCTCGCCTGCTCGACGCCTCGGACATGCGGCTGAGACTAGACTACGGTTCTTCAGCGGCACGAGAAAGGGAGGCGCGCATGGCCGAGGGGGAGAGCACCAGCGAAGCCAGCAGCAAGGTGCAGGAGGTGGCCGCCAACATGCAGCAGGCGGTGGGCCGCCGCAAGCGGATCTCGGGGAGCAAGGCCGAGGCTGTCGCGCGCAACTACTTCGAGGCGATCGACGCTCGCGATCTCGACAGGGCCGTCTCGCTGTGGGCGGACGGCGGGCGCGAGCACGTCCGCGGCCGCGTCGACGTGCTCGCGCCGGAGGGCGTGCGCGAGTTCATCGGCGAGCTCATCGACGCCGTTCCGGACCTCAGCATGCAGGTCCTCTCGACGACCACCGAGGACGATCGCTGCGGGGTGCAGTGGCGGCTCACGGGCACCTTCGCCGGACCCGGCCGCGTGGGCGGCCTGGCGCCGACCGGCAATCCGCTGGCACTCGAAGGCTTTGACCTTCTGACCGTGCGCGACGGCCTGATCCAGTCCAACGACGCGTTCAGCGACTCGATGACCTTCGCCCGCCAGATCAGGATGATGCCCGCGCTGGGCTCGCCGGGCGAGCAGCGGATGATCGAGGCCTTCAACGCCAAGAGCCGGCTGACCGCGGGGCTGATCGCGGACGAGGCCAGGCTCGTGGCCGAGGGCGTTTGGCTGGTCCAGGGTCAGCCGGGGCGCTGCAACGTCTACCTGCTCGAGGACGACGGCGGGGTGACGCTGTTCGACGCAGGCGCGCGCACGATGACCCGCGCGGTGGCGGGTGCGGGCGCGAAGCTGGGCGGCGTCCGCCGCGTGGTGCTCGGTCACGGGCACACCGACCATCGCGGCGTCGCCCCCGCCCTCGGCGTGCCGGTGCTCTGCCATGCCGACGAGGTGCAGGACGCCGAAGGCAGCGGCGGCTTTCGCTACTGGCCGGAGCGCCTGGTGGGCCTGCCGTTCGGGCTGCGCCAGCTCCACCGCCTGCTGCACCGCTATGCCTGGGACGGCGGCCCGGTGCAGATCTCGGGCACGCTCGCCGAGGGCGACGAGGTGGCCGGCTTCAGCGTGATCGAGCTCCCCGGCCACGCTCCCGGCCAGATCGGGCTGTGGCGCGAGTCCGACCGCCTGGCGTTGAGCAGCGACTGCTTCTACACGCTCGACCTGTGGGGACGCAACAGCGCCCCCCGTCTCCCCACCGCGCTCTACAACTTCGACACAGAGCAGGCGCGCGCGAGCTTGCGCAAGCTCGCGGCGCTCGAGCCCGCGGCCGCCTGGCCCGGCCACGCCGAGCCGGCCACCGGTGACGTTCGGGCCCAGCTGGAGCGGGCCGCCGACGCGGGCTGAGCGTGGGTAGACGCAGCCGCCGCCACGACAGGCTGAGCGCCCCGACCAGCGACTACAGCGACGCCGCGGGAAACGTGCTGACCCTGCGCGGGTCGCTCACCGCGGGCTCCAGGCGCGAGTATGCGCAGGCGCTCGCGGGCACCGGCGGGCGGGCGGCGGACACCCGCGAGGATGCCTGGCAGCGAGCTGTCGAGCTCCTGTTCGAGCGGCTGGCCGTGCGCTGGGTCATCGCCGGATCGCCGATCGACCGTCAGCGCGAGCTGCTGGCGCGCTTGCGCATGGCCTCCGCCGAGGAGCGCGCGTGGGTGCGCCAGGTGCTGCGCGAGCACTGCGCGGAGCACTTCCCGGAGCTGCAGGCACCCTGAGGGCGCTCATGCCGGGTCGTCGAGCAGCTCCAGGCGCGGGCCGTGCGCGCTGCCGACGGAGACGAACCTGGCCGTTGCCGGGCTGAGCACGAACTCCAGGACCTCCCCGCCCTCGCCGCGCACCTCCAGGCGCCTGCCCTGCTCGTGCACCGCCAGCACGGTGGCCAGCTCGAAGCCCCCGCCGAAGTGCGCGATGCGCGCGCGGGCGCCGACGCGAGGGAGCGGTCGTGATGGGCCGAGCACGTGTCGATGCTACGCAGCCGTCCCGACGCGCGCGACCCCGGCGACCGATACCTTGCCCTCGATGCGCCGCACCAAGATCGTCGCCACCATCGGACCCGCCTCGCGCGAGCCGGAGATGCTCGTGCGGCTGGTCGAGGCGGGCATGGACGTCGCGCGCCTGAACTACTCGCACGGCACGCTCGACGAGCACGCCGAGACCGTGACGCGCGTGCGCGATGCCGCCGGGCGCGCGGGCCGTCCCGTCGCGATCCTGCAGGACCTTCCCGGGCCGAAGCTGCGCATCGGCCCGATCCGCGACGGCGTCGTCGAGCTCACCCCCGGCGAGCGGCTGACCTTCTCCTGCGGCACCGAGGAGCGTCCCGGCGACGCCCACCACATGAGCATCTCCTGGGCCGGCCTGGCCGACGCGATCGAGAAGGACGCGGTCCTCTACCTCGCCGACGGATCGGTCCGCCTGCGTGCCGTCGACGTGCGCGCAGCCGATGGCGAGGTCGAAGTCGAGATCGAGGTCGGCGGCGCCGTTGCCTCCCGGCAGGGGCTGAACATCCCCGGCCCGATCACGTCGCTGCCTTCGGTGCCGGAGGAGGATCTCGAGCTCTTGCGCCACGGCGAGGAGGTCGGCGTGGACATGGTCGCGCTGTCGTTCGTGCAGAGCCCGGAGGACGTCGAATCGGTGCGCGACCACACGCGCATGCCGCTGATCGCAAAGATGGAGAAGCCCCAGGCGGTGCAGCGCGCAGCGGAGATCGTGAAAGCGGCGGACTGCGTGATGGTCGCACGCGGCGACCTGGGAATCGAGCTGCCGATCGCGCAGGTGCCGATCGTGCAGAAGCAGCTGCTCGAGCTCGCCGGCTGGATGGCTCGCCCATCGATCACCGCCACGCAGATGCTCGACTCGATGGTCAGCTCCTCGCGCCCGACCCGCGCGGAGGTGGCCGACGTGGCGAACGCGATCCTCGACGGAACCGACGCGGTGATGCTCTCGCAGGAGACCGCCGTCGGGGCCTACCCCGTGGAGGCCGTTGCAATGATGGCGGCGGTGGCGGTCCAGGCAGAGGCGATCGCCCCGTATGAGCGCTGGAACGAGTGGCGCGTGCGCCGTACCGAGTCCGACCCGGCCTACACGATCGCCCACAACCTCTGCGACGCCGCGCGCGAGCTGCGCCTCGACGCGCTGGTCATCCCCACCCTGTCCGGACGCTCCGCGCGCCTGGTCTCCGCCCACCGCCCGACGGTGCCGATCCTTGCGCTCTCGCCGGGCAAAGAGACGGTCCGGCGCTGCTGTCTGATGTGGGGCGTGCAGGCGGCGTCGATGCCACGCCATGAGACCACCGAGGCGCTGATCGCCGATGCCGCCCGCCGCGTGGTGGAGCTCGGGTGGTGCAAGCGCGGGCAGCGCGTCGGGATCACCGCGGGCCTGCCCTCGGGCCGGCCGGGCACGACGAGCCTGGTGCAGATCCAGGTGCTCTGATCAGCCGGCCGCGCCGACGCCGCTGCGTCCGTAGAACGCGGCCTCGGCGCTGCCCAACTCGGTCACCGGCTCATCGCCGTACATCCACTCGCGGGCGATCCTGTGCCAGTTGGCGCGGGCATGCAGCTGCGAGAGCACGGCGAGCGTCAACATCTCCATGCGACGCCCGAAGAGGTGCTCCGGGCGCATGTGCTGGTGGCGCATCTCGCGGAAGTGGCTGGAGCGCGGATCGGAGCTCTCGATCATCACCTGGGTGGCGATCTCGGGGCTGAGCTCGAGCTCTTCATCGGCGGTCGTGTACCACCAGATCGCATCCGTGATGAACGCGAGCAGGTGGTCGGGGTTGACCCGCTCGGGTTCGGGCAGGAAGCCGGAGGCGGCAAGCAGCTGGTGCAGAGCGGGCGCGTTGCCCTCCACAACCGCCCGCTGGGCCGCCAGCTCGAGCTCAACCGGCTGGGCATCCAGGCGCTTGAACAGCCCGAAGTCCATGAACGCCACCCGCCCGTCGTCCTGCAGCAGGAAGTTGCCCGGGTGCGGGTCGCCGGAGAACTGGCGGTGGCGGTACAGGCAGCCGAGGAAGAAGCGGAAGACGATCTCCCCGATGCGGTCTCGCTCGGCCTGCGGGCGGCGCTTGAGCTCCTCGAAGCCGACGCCCCTGACGAACTCGCTCACCATCACGTGCTCACGCGTGAGGCTGCTCACCACGTCCGGCACCACGATGAACGGGTGTCCGGCGAAGATGCGCGCCAGCGACCGCTGGTTCTGGGCCTCGAGCTCGTAGTCGAGCTCCTCGACGATCCGCTCCCTGATCTCTTCGGTGATCGCCTGGACATCCAAGCCCGGCGTCATCCGCTTGAGCAGCCGCATGATCATGTCCAGGTTCTGCAGGTCAGCCCGCACGGCGCCCGCCACCCCGGGGTACTGCACCTTGACCGCCACCTCGCGGCCATCCTGCTCGAGGGTCGCACGGTAGACCTGGCCGATCGATGCCGCCGCGATCGGCTCCTCCTGGAAGGAGGAGAAGACGCTTGCGATCGGCTCTTCGAGCTCGTCCTCGATCACGCGGCGCATCTGCTTGAACGACACCGTCGGCGCCGCGTCGCGCAGCTTGGCGAGCTCCCGCTGGAACTCATCGCGGTGCTCCTCGGCCACCAGGCCGACGTCCAGGAACGACATCACCTGACCGAACTTCATCGCCGCGCCCTTCATCGTGCCCAGCACCGCGACGATCTGCTTCGCCGTCTCCAACTGACGCTTGGCCATCGCCGCGTCGGTGGCCTCCTCGCCGCGCGTGACGTTCGCGGCGCGCGTCCCGAACTGCTTGACCGCCTCGCTCGCCGCGAGCGTCGCGATCGTGGCCGTGCGACGCGCGCGCGAGGTCGGGATCTTCTCGTTCTCGCGCGCCATGCCCACCATGCTACGAGCCGGCGAGGCCTGGCGGTCCGTACCCCACCGCACGAACGGCCGACCGCCGCCGTCGCGGCCTCGACCCTCGACAGCCTCGAGCATGGGCGGCGCAGCTTCGCGCCAGCCGGCGCTCGCGGGCTCGCCCGAGGCCGTCAGGCGCCCCGCTGCACGCGGGAGCCCGGCACGATGTCATCCGATCCGTCCGGCCAGCGCACCCACGCCTTGCTGCCGCCGTCGTAGTCCGCACCCAGCAGAACCAGGGTCGCAGGCTCGCCCAGGGCGGTGCATCGCTCCGAGCCCTCCGCGTCAAGGCCCCGCCAGACCCGGATGAAGGGGTTGGACTCCCACTCCTCGGCGACGGTGCTGGCATCAGCGTGGCCGGGGTAGATGACCGTGTCCGGCGGCAACTCCATCAGCGTCCCCATGATCGAGTCCTTCAGGTCGGCATAGCTCGTGTGGCCCGGCGCGCGCACCCCGCCGACGGAGCTCTTGAAGAGCGTGTCGCCGGTGAACACCGCCGCGCCGGCGCCGGTGAAGCCGCCCGGTGCGATGCTCGTGCCGCCGCGTGATCGCGGGCGCGCGTCCCCCGGCTCGGAGCGGTCGCCCACGAGAAACGCCAGCATCCCGGCCGTATGGCCCGGCGTGTGCAGCGGGCGCACCTCGAGCGTGCCGAACCGCAGCGTCTCGCCGGCCTCGACGGTGCCGATGTCGGGTGCCCCGTCGGGCGCCCCGTCGGCCGCCCTCTCCGCGCCGCCGGCGGCGCCGGCTTCTGCCAGGAGCTCGCGCTCGCGCGAGCTGATCAGCACCTCGAGCCCGGGCCAGCGCTCCCGCAGCGCGCCCACCTCGCTGACGTGGTCGAAGTGGTGGTGGGTGAGCAGCACGTGGGTCGGCGTCAGACCGAGGCGGTCGGCCGCATCGATCAGACCCTGCACCGGGCCGCCCGCGTCGATGAAGAACGCGGGGCCGCCCTCACCGTCGGCGACGAGGTAGGTGTTCGACAGGAACTGCGGATGGGTGGCGTGCTCGAGAACCATCGCGCCATCCTTGCACGAAGATCCTCAGATGGCGTTACGGAGAAGCGGCTCCTGGCCGCCCGGCGCCGCCGCCCCGACCAGCCTGGCCAGGCCGCGCAGATAGCGTTCATCGCCCACATCGCTGCGCCACTCGAGCACGGGCACCGAGGCCGCGCACTCGACCACGCGCAAGCGTGCCTGCTCCAGCGTGGGGGCCGTGGTCGCCAGCGCGACCGCTCGTGAGGTCCCGACCGTGCGATAGGTGTTCGCCGCGAGCTCGATGGCCGAGGAGAAGAACACGTGGCAGCCCTGCCGTTCGATCCGCCGGCGGTCGAGGGCGAACTCATAGGACGGGCCCGGACGCAGCGCATAGTCCGGCGAGACGAGATACAGCACGAGCGAGGCCTCGTCGCGCAGCGGCACGTCGGCCTCGGACAGCTCTCGGGCGGCGATGCGCTCCATCACGTGCGGCCAGCTCCCGCCGAACAGGCTCATGATGTTCATGCACTCCGGATCCCCGAAGCGGGCGTTGAACTCGATCACCTTGACGCCATCGCGGGTGGCGAAGAAGCCGCTGTTCATGACGCCGCTGAAGTGGCGCCCTTCAGCGGCCAGACGCTCGATGACCCGCTCGATGATCGAGCAGGCCTGCCGGTAGTGCCCGGCGGTCATGAACGGCAGCTCCGCCGCCGGCATCGACAGGGAGCCCATCCCACCCGTTCCCGGACCCTCATCGCCGTCGTAGCGATACGGGTAGTCGTAGGTGGCCGGCGGAAAGACGACCGCGCTGCCGTCGCTGATCGCCTGGATCGTGAACTCGGCACCGATGATCTTCTCCTCGATCAGGACCGACTCCCCCGGCCTGCCCGCGGCCAGCAGGCTCAGCGCATACTCCTGCGCCTCGGCGTGAGTTGCCAGGTGCGGCCCCATCACCTTCACGCCCTTGCCGCCCGTCAGCCCCGAGGGCTTGACGGCGACGGGAGTGGAGCCGAAGAACTCGATCGCCTCCGCCACCTCGGACGGCTCGCGGACGACCCGCAGCAGCGGCAGCGCCTCGGGTGCCACTTCGCCAAGCAGCGACCGGGCGAAGGCCTTGTTCCACTCGATCTCGGCCCCGGCGCTGGTCGGACCGACCGCGCGCGTTCCCTGCGCCAGCAGCGCGTCGACGACGCCTGCTGCCAGCGGCTCGTCGGCGCTGACCATCGCGATGTCGATGTCACGCGCGCGGGCGAACGCGGCAACCGCGCGCGGGTCGCATACATCGCCGATCTCGCGGCTGCCGCCGCAGGCGGCCACGTGCGCCACGATCGATGGATTCTCGTGGCCCATGAACGCGTGCAGCTCGCTGTGCTCGGCCATCCGCATTGCCAGCGCGCTCTCCCGCCCGCCATGACCGACGATCAGAGTTCGCACGCCCCCAGCCTACAGCGAGGCTCCGGACGCGCGCGGCAAGCGGTCCCGGGAGACTCGGGCTGCCAACAGCCGGCGGCCCTCATGCCGGTGGTACGGTGCGATCGTTGCGATCGAGCCAACTGGAGCGAAAGGGAGTGGTTGGGAGATGAAACGCTTGAGCATCATGGCCCTCGGCCTGCTCGCGGCGCTCGCGATCGGCGCCACCCTCGCCAGCGGCGCATCGGCGATGACGTATCTCGACCTGAGAACCGCCGGCGGCGTGCTGGCGGCCGGGTCGTCCTTGACGGCGACGAGCTCGAACCTGGTGCTCGCGACCGGGGCGGGCAACGTTGAATGCTCGTCGACCGAAATGAACGGGAAACTCACCCTCAACGCCAAGGCGATCGACGCCGGGACGCTCGAAGGCTGGAGCTCCAAAGGAGAAGAAGGCGGCGGGGGCTGTCACACGACGACGTCCTTCGGTCCGGCCGCTGTCGAAGTCCGGTATGCGCCGTTCCCGATCACCTTCAAGCTGTCGGGCAAGGGCACGATCAAAGCGACTGGCGGAGATCTCACGACGTTCAGGCTGAGCCTCTTCTTCTACGACAACATCCCGTCGTTCGCGTGCTACTACGAAGGCGCGAAAATCGCGTACACGCTCACGCCGGGCGGAGTCGGGCATCCGGTCGCGCTCACGCCGGCGGTCTCCGAACAGAAGTTCAAGCTCGGCAAGCCGGCGAACTCGAACTGCCCGAAGGAAGTCAAGATGAGCGCCAGCTTCGCCATGAGCTCGGGTGGCGAGACGCTCGAAACCGAAATGACCTAGCTGGCGCGAGGTACCTGCAGGCCGGCCCGGCCCGCGCGCAACCGGGCCTCGGCGCTATGTGACGTGTTTCACAGCAGACCTCGACAGGTGAGCGTACAGTCGCCCGATGTCGGGATCGAGCCGTCGATGCCGCGGGCCAGCAACCGAGCATCAGGGTCTCATGCATGAGTGATGCCAAGGCACCCGCGGGAACAGTCCACGGCGAGCACCGCTGGGACTCTGTGTTCGCGGCGCTGTATGACCGGATCATGCGTCGTGGCGAGGCACGGACCATGGGCCGGCGCCGCAGCGCGCTCGTCGCGAACGCACGCGGCCGCACGCTGGAGATCGGCGCGGGCACCGGCTCCAACATCCCCTTCTACCCTGGCGGCCTGGAGGAGCTGATCCTCGCCGAGCCGTTCGAGCCGATGCGCCGCCGGCTGGAGCTCAAGCTGGGTAGGAGTGGCAAGTCGGCGCGGACCCTGGACGCATCGGCCGAAGCGATCCCGCTGGAGGAGGAATCGGTCGACACGGTCGTCTCGACGCTTGTTCTCTGCACAGTGGACTTCCCCGACCTCGCACTCGGCGAGGTCGCGCGCGTTCTGCGCCCGGAAGGTCAGTTCCTGTTCGTCGAGCACGTCCGCTCGCGCTCGCCGCGCGTGGCCCGCTGGCAGGATCGCCTGGAGACCCCGTGGCGGCACTTCGGCGCGGGCTGTCGCTGCAACCGCGACACGATCGCCTCGATCGCCGCCGCAGGCTTCTCGATCGAGCACGAGGACGTGCATTGGAAGGGCGTGCCGCCGATCGTGGCGTCGCTCGTGGTTGGACGCGCGGTCAAGGGCTGAGACGTCTCCGCCGGGGCACGGCGCGCCCGGCCGGGCTGTCGTAGACTCGCCCCATGGCGCTCATCCACACCTGCTACCGCATCACCGACATCGACCGCTCAGTCGCCTTCTACGAGGCGCTTGGCTTCGAGGAGATGGCCCGCCTGCCGATCCGCGACGAGGCGGTGAACGTCTTCATGAACCAGCCCGGCGACGGCGACATGCCGCGGCTGGAGCTGACCTACAACTACGGCGTGGACTCGTACGAGATCGGAACCGGCTACGGCCACATCGCAATCACCGCGGAGGACCTCGACGCGACGCTCGAGCGCCTGGCCGGCCAGGGGATCTCGCCCGAGAAGCCGCCCTACAAAGTGAGCGAGCACGGGCCGCGCATCGTGTTCGTGCGCGACCCGGACGGCTACCGCGTTGAGCTGATCGAGCAGTAGCGGCAGCTGTAGGCGCCCTGCGAGGCAGAGCCCCTGCCTTCACATGGCCTTGACATTCCCGCGGCCCAGGCCGACGCCGACCCCATCGCCCAGGCCAACGCCGACCCCATCGCCCAGGCCCCGCCGCCCAGGCCGGGGCCGGCGAGGGCTCAGGCGAGCACGCGCCCGCGGAACTTGCGCAGGCCGAGCGACAGGAAGACCGCGCAGAAGCCGATCAACACCGGGTAGACGACATACAGCGGCATGTGCGCGGCGTGGGTGAGGCCCGCGCGCAGGCCCTCGTTGACGTAGATCAGCGGGTTGATCAGCACCACGATCTGCAGCCAGTGCACACCGCCGACCTGTAGTGGGGAGAGGCGCGTCCACTGATAGTAGGTGCCGCCCAGGAACGTCAGCGGCAGCACGACGAAGCCGAACATCAGGCCGATGTTGCGGGGCTCGAACGCCGTGCCGAGCAGGAGGCCGAGCGAGGTCATGGTCACGCACGCGAGCGGGATCAGCGTGATTACGATCCACCACGTCACGGACAGGTGGGCATGCACCCCCGGAGCGTGCACGACGGCGGCGATCGGGAACACGATCAGCGCAGCCAGCAGGCCCTGCGCGGCACCCGACAGCACCTTCGCGGCCGCCACCAGCCAGATCGGGCAGGGCGCCTGGACGCGGTCCTCGATCTCGCGCGTGTAGCCGAACTCGGTGGACAGCTGCAGGGCGACCGCCTGGATGCCCTGGAACATGATCGAGATCCCCACGACGCCCGGTACCAGCACCGTCGCGAAGGCCGACTCGGCCACCTTGCCGCCGCCGCCGCCGACGCCCTGGCCGATGCTGGGAAACACATACAGGAAGACGAACACGAGCAGGAAGGGCTGGATGATCGTGCGGAGCACGAACTCCCACTTGTTCTTCCACAGCACCACCAGGTCGCGCAGGATCAGCGCGCGCAGCGCGGCGCGGCTGGCCGCCATCACCGAGCGCGTCGGCGCGACCGCGATCCGCGCGGCCGGACCCGTGGGCGGCGAGCCGGCGGCGGCCGACGAGGTGGCCGCGACGGACATCAGTCGCGCAGGTCCTTGCCGGTGAGGTTGATGAAGACGGTCTCCAGGCTGGGCTCGGACACAGACAGGTCGACGACATCGAAGCCGCCGCTCTCGGCCGCGCTGACCACCCTCGGAACGAGGCGCTCGACGCCCTTGACGTGCAGCTCCACGCCGCCCTCGATCACGCGCGTGCGCGTCACCTCGCCGAGCTCGCCCGAGAGCCGGCGCGCGAGCGCGTCGGCGTCCCCGCCGGCCTTGACGGTGATGATCGTGTCCGCGCCCACCGACTGCTTCAGCGCCTCGGGCGTGTCGAGCGCGAGGATCCTTCCGTGGTCCATGATCGCCACCCGATCGCAGAGCTGATCGGCCTCCTCCATGTAGTGGGTGGTGAGCAGGACGGTCTGGCCCTCACGGTTGAGCTCGCCGAGGATCTCCCACAGCGCCAGGCGACTCTGCGGATCGAGACCCGCGGTGGGCTCGTCGAGGAACAGCACGGCCGGGCGGTGAAAGATCGAGCGCGCCATCATCAGCCGCTGGGCCATGCCCCCCGACAGTGCGAACACCGAGGCCTTGCCCCACTTGGCGAGCTGAAACTGCTCGAGCAGCCGATCGGCGATCTCGCGCGACTCGGCGGCGGAGATGCCGAACAGGCGCCCATGGAAGTAGAGGTTCTCCCACACGTTCAGCTGGCGATCGAGCGTGTTCTGCTGAGAGACGATCCCGATCAGCTGCTTGGCCAGCGCGGGGTGGGCGACCACGTCGATCCCGCCCACGTACGCCGAGCCCGAGCGTCGGCACCACGCGGGTGGTGAGCATCCCGGCGGTCGTCGTCTTGCCGGCGCCGTTCGGCCCGAGCAGCCCGAAGATCTCACCGCCCTGCACGACCAGGTCGAGCCTGTCCACCGCGGCGAAGTCCGTCCCCGCGTACACCTTGGTCAGCTCGAGCGTGCGAATGATCTCGCTGCCGTGGCCATCGACCGTGCGCGTCTGCCCCCTGCGCGGGGTTCGCAGGAAAGGCCTCCACAGGGTTGGCGCCGGCCATCGTGCCAATGTACAGCGCTCGCGCGCCCGCGATACGCTGCCTGCAGCGATGGCGGATACCGGCAAGATCGCCAAGAACCTCGAGCGCTTCGCTCAGGCGGTAGCGGCGCACGACCGCGAGAACCCGACCCACACCGCCTATGGCATCGGGCTGGCCCACTTCGACATAGAGCGCCTTGGGCTGGACGAGGGCGAGGAGATCCTGCCGGGCATAACCATCCACGCCGACCGCGGAGTCACGGGGAACTTCCGCGTGCTCTGCGACGGCGAGCACGACGAGGAGCTCACCGAGGCCGAGGAGCAGGCGGTGGATGCGATCGCGAGCCGCTCGCTGCCGGCGATCGCACCGGGCAGCGCGCCCTTCCCGTTCGAGCAGTAGCCGGCCGCGAAGCGCGCTGCGGAGGCCTGCTGTGCAGGCGCGGCGCGGCCGGGCGGCGCGCTCAGCCCGCCGGGAGCGGGGCGCGATCCCGGCGCGCTCGGCGATCATCGCGACCAGCCGCTCGATCGTCGGACACTCGAGATCGTGACGCGCCGCGGCGCGCAGGACCGACCCCGGGATCGCGTCCAGCTCGGGGGTGCGTCCGGCCGCGATGTCCCGCTGCATCGAGCTGCCGAGCGTGTCGTGCGCGCGGCTCAGCTCGGCGATCGCGGTGGCCGGATCGACGTCGTGCGCCCCCTCGGCCAGTCCTACCGCGCACGCCTCCTCGATCGCCCCGACGAGATCGGCGTTCAGCTCGGGCGTCGAGCGGATCTCACCCAGCAGCTTGTCGTAGGCGCTGGTGGTACAGGCGAGCGCGTTCAGACGTACCAGCTTCGACCACATCACCTGCGCCTCGGAGTCCAGCACCCGCACCGGCACGCCGGCCTCCGAGAGCGCCTGCGCCAGCGCCCGCATGCCGGTCGCAGCGGCCGGATCCTCGCTGGCCATGCTCACGAGCAGGAACGGGCTCGTGTGGATCACCACCCCCGGCGCGGGCCTGTCGGCCTCCACGCGAATCGAGCCGGCGAGCACCGAGCCGGGTGCGAAGCGCTCGCGCAGGACGCGCGATGTGATCGAGTCCGTTGAGCAGCGGCAGCACCAGCCCGGGCTCGGTCGCGATCCGCTGCCAGCGCCGGCCCGAGTCCCGAGGCCTTGGTGGCGACGATCAGCACGTCCACCGGCTCCTCCAGTCGCTCGACCGCGCGCGGGTGGGCGACGAATCGTCCAAGGCTCACGCTGTCCACGCTCACGCCCTGCTCGGAGATCCGCCGCTGCGGTCGAGTCGCGCGCCACCACCAGCACGTCGCCGCCCGCGCGCTCGAGCGCCCCGCGAGCAGGCCGCCCACGCCGCCGGGGCCGAGCACTGCGATCCTCATGGCAGCTCGGTCGATCAGCACGCCCGGGTTCATTATGCCGCTGGGATCGACCGCGGCCTTCGCCGCCGCGCAGCGCCGCCGCGAAGGGCTCCGGTCGCTGGCGGTCATACCACGGCCGGTGGTCGCGCCCGACCGCGTGGTGGTGGGTGATGGTCCCGCCCTCCGCCAGGATCGCGTCGGAGACCGCGCGCTTGATCGCGGCCCACTGCTCGACCTCCTCGCCGCGCCGCGCCGGCGCGAGCACCGTGAAGTAGGGCGCCGGGCCGTCCGGATAGACGTGCGTGAAGCGGCAGAAGACCCGCCCGCCCTGCGCCGCATGCCTCGCCCACCGCCCGCCGGGCGGCCGCGCTCACGCGCTCGTGAAAGCGCGGGAAAGCGCTCCCAGGTGATGGCCGTCTCGAACGTCTCGGCCAGCACGCCGATCGCGACCAGCACGTCGCGCACATAGGGAGCGCCCAGGAAGGCCTCGCGCCAGGAGCGCGACCGCATCCCCGCCCGGCGCGCTCGCCGGGTTCCGGAGACCGCGCCGCCGTGCTCGGCGCACAGCGCGAGCGCCCGCGCCATTGCCTCCTCGACGGGATGGTCGCTCGACTCGAAGCCGAGCACGAGCAGCGCATGGGAGCCGTCGCCGGCCATCGTCAGGCGCGCCTCGCCGGCATCGAGCAGCCGGCAGTTGGACGGGTGCAGGCCCGACTGGGCGATCGCGCGCACGCACTCGGCGCCGGCCGAAGAAGCTCGCAGAAGCGCACGCCGCGCCGATCGCCGATGCGATGGGCGCGGCTGCACGCGCACCCACGCCTCGGTGATGACGCCGAGCGTCCCCTCCGAGCCGGCGAGCATCCGGTCGGGGCTCACCCCTGCGCCCGACCCCGGCAGCCGCCGCGAAGCCCAGACGCCCGACGGCGTGATCGCCCGCACCGACTCGACCAGGTCCTCGATGTGCGTCCACAGCGTCGCGAAGTGGCCGGCCGCGCGCGTGGCGATCCAGCCTCCCAGGCGTCGAGAACTCGAACGACTGGGGAAAGTGGCGAAGCGTCAGCCCGTGCTCGGCGAGCTGGGCCTCGAGCGCGGGCCCGAGCGCGCCTGCCTGGATGCGCGCCGCGCGGGAGACCGCGATCCACCTCGAGCACGCGGTCGAGCGCGCTCAGGTCGATCGAGACGACGCCGTTGTAGCCGGGCCCGATCAGCGGGCTCACCCCGCCCACGACCGATGTGCCCCCGCCGAAGGGGATCGCCGCCACGCGCTCGGCCGCGCACCACTCGAGCAGGCGCTCCACGTCGCCCTCCTCGCGCGGGCGCGCCACGAAGATCGGGGGGATGCTCGAACTGCCCGCGAAAGCCGCGCACGACGTCCGAGTAGGACTTGCCGAGCGCGTGCGAGGCGCGCGCGTGCGGGTCGGCGGCGCAGATCTGCGACAGCGACGGCGGTGCCTGGATCCGCGCGGCGCGGCAGGCGCAGCGCATCCAAAGCCACCGGATCCTCGACCTCCCCGCGGCGCGATCCCCAGCTGGGCCGCGAGCGCGGCGGCCGAGGCGCGCACCTCGGCGGGCGAGGGCTGCTGGTCCTCAAAGCCCCATCCCCAGTGCTTGCGCCGGCGGATCGTCATGCCGGCGAGTCTATGCTCAGCGGCGCCTGGGGCACATTCACTAGCCTTCCTCACGCATGTCCGCACAAGCCGAGCCCACGACCCAGCCTCCGGAGATCCTCGCCCGCGGACCGTGGGAGCTCGAGCAGGTCAGGGCGAGCTGGCGCGAGGATCACTTCGAGCCCTCGCCCGAGCAGAGCGAGGCTGCGGATGCCGCCATCAGGGACCTGCAGGAGTCGGGGCTCGCCGAGCCACGACGGGGTGGCCGCGCGCCTGGTCGACTACCGCCAGGAGAAGGAGGGGATCGAGATCGAGCTGCAGCCGCTGCGCTGGGCTCTGCGGCTCGTCGCCGACGACGCCTCCCACAGCGTTGCCGCGCTGTGCGTGACCCGCTCCAGCGACGGCCGCTGGCTGGCCGGACGGCGGGCCGCGTGGGTCTCCTCGTGGGCCGGTCGCTGGGCGCTGGGGGCCGGCGGCGCGGTCGACCTGGCGGAGAACCCCGCCGACACGCTGGTCCGCGAGCTGATGGAGGAGTGGTCGGTCGCGCCCGAGCGCGTTCGCGGCGAGGCGCTGTTGCGTCTGCCTCACCAGATGGTGATGTTCGTCGGGCAGGCCTGGCTCGCCGAGGGCGACGAGGAGACTGTGAAACCCGACCACGAGCATGACGCCTACGCGTGGTGGCCGCGCAACATCGACGAGTGGCCGGCGGAGGCCGGGGAGATACTGCCCCGGATGGCCCGCTGGCTGTCGGAGTGAACACCCGCCTGCGCTCCGCCGCCGGGCCGCTGTCCTTCACGCGCCTGAAGTGGACATCGTTTACGCACTCGTGCATCTACCTCGCGTTGCTGGTGAGCGCGTTCGCGATCGGCAAACCCGAGCCGCTGACGTTCGCCCTCGGGATGACGCACGGGCTGCTGTGGATCTTCATGTCGTTCGCGTGCATCGCGGCCGCGCGCCTGCGCGTGGTCTCGCTGCGACTCGCCGTCGCCGTCGCCGTGCTGGGCGGCATCGGGCCGTTCTTCGGCAGCTATGAGTTCATCCGCGAGCAGCGGCTGCGCCAGGCCGCGCAGCGCCCGGCCGCGCTAGAGTGAGGGACCGATGGCAACGGGCACCACGGCTCAGCAGACAGTAGATGTCGTGACCCCTGCCGCGGGCGAGTCTGTCACCGAGGGAACGATCCTCGAATGGCATGTGAAAGTCGGCGATTTCATCAAGGCCGACGACACGATCGTCGAGGTCTCGACCGACAAGGTCGACCTCGAGCTGCCCTCGCCCGCGAGCGGGACCGTGAGCGAGATCCTGGTCGAGGAGGGCGAGACCGTCACGGTGGGACAGGTCATTGCTCGCATCGTCCTGGACGGCGCCGCCACTGCCGGACCCGGCGCAGCGGGCGGGGGCGCCGCTGACGGGGGCGCCGCCGACGGCTCGAACGGGCATGCCGGCGCGGACGGCGACGGCGCGGCCGTCGTGGAGGAGCGTGAAACGCCCTCGGCCGCCGAGGCGCCCGAGGGCAGGAAGGCCTCGCCGGTGGCCCAGCGCGCGGCGGCGGCCGAGGGCGTGGACCTCGAGACCGTCTCAGGCAGCGGGCCCGCGGGCCGGATCACCAAGTCAGACGTGCTCGCCGCGGCCGGCGGCGACGGCGTCGCCGAGGCGGATGTCACACCCCCCAACGGGGCCCCGGCGGCGGCGGGACCACAGCTGCTGAAGGGAGGAGCGGCCGCGCTGGCGCGCTACATGGAGCAGTCGCGCTCGATTCCCACGGCGACGAGCTTCAGGGCGCTCACGGTGACCGTGCTCGACGCTCGCCGTCGCGAGCTCAAGGCGGCCGCGCTGAAGGTGTCCTTCACACACCTGATCGCCTACGCGATCGCGCGTGCGGCCGCGGAGATGCCCGTGATGGGCCATCACTTCGCCGAGATCGACGGCAAGCCCCACCGCGTCGACGACGGCCAGGTGAACCTCGGGCTGGCGGTGGACGTCGAGAAGAGGGACGGTTCGCGCACGCTGATGGTCCCCGTCATCCTCGACGCTGCGCGCCTGCCCTTCGATCGCTTCCTGCAGTCCTACGACGCGCTCGTCGAGAAGGCGCGCACGAACACGCTCACCGCCGATGACCTCGCGGGCGCCAACATGACGCTGACCAACCCCGGCGGGCTCGGCACGGTGGCCTCGGTTCCGCGCCTGATGAACGGCCAGGGCACGATCATCGCCACCGGCTCGATCGCCTACCCCGTGGGCCTGGGCAACGTCGGGGCGGTGATCGGCGCCGAGAAGGTCATGACCATGACCTCGACCTACGACCACCGGATCATCCAGGGAGCGGAGTCCGGGCGCTTTCTCAAGCTGATCGAGGAGCACCTGCAGGGCGAGCACGGCTTCTACGAGGACGTGTTCGCCTCGCTGGGCGTCGAGCTCGGCCCCACCCCACCGCTACCCGTGCCGGGCGCGGCCGCGAGCGCGCAGGCGGTGGCCGGCGCCCCGGCCGGCGAGGAGCTGCTGCAGGCGGTGCAGGCGGCCAGCACGCTCGTCAGCCGCGTGCGCAGCCACGGTCATCTCGCCGCCCGCCTGGACCCGCTCGGATCGGAGCCGGAGGGCGACCCCGGGCTCGACCCGGAGGCGCTCGCACTGACGCCCGAGATCCAGGCCCGCCTCCCGGCGCGGATCTTTCAGATGTACGTGCCGGGAGCCACGCTCGCCGACGCGCTCCCGCACCTGCTCGAGACCTACTGCGGCACGATCGCCTACGAGATCGAGCACATCGCCTCCCACCGTCAGCGCGTGTGGCTGCGCGAGCACATCGAGTCGAGTGCCTTCCGCGAGCAGCTGACCAGCGACGAGCGGCGCACGCTGCTCAAGCGCCTGGTGGAGGTGGACGCGCTCGAGCGCTTCATGCACAAGGCCTACCTCGGGCAGCATCAGTTCTCGATCGAGGGCCTCGACATGACGGTGCCGATGCTCGACGAGCTGATCCAGCTGTCCGCCGCCCACGGCGGGCAGGAGGTGGTGATCGGCATGGCCCACCGCGGGCGCCTGAACGTGCTCGCCCACAACCTGGGTCGCGCCTACGACACGATCTTCGCCGAGTTCGAGGGCGCCTCGACGCTCGAGGCGGTCACCACCATCCCCCAGGGCGGCACCGGCGACGTGAAGTACCACCACGGCACCCAGGGCCTCTACCAGCTGCCCGATGGCGAGACCATTCGCGTCAACCTGGAGTCCAATCCCAGCCACCTGGAGTACGTCTCGCCCGTCGTCGAGGGCGCCACCCGCGCCGCGCAGACCTCGCGCCAGGGACCCCACGCCCAGCAGGAGACCAACGCGGCGGTGCCGGTCGTGATCCACGGGGACGCCTCCTTCCCAGCCCAGGGGGTCGTCTCGGAGACCCTCAACCTGCAGGCGCTCGACGGCTACAAGGTCGGCGGGACGGTCCACCTGATCATGAACAACCAGATCGGCTTCACGACCGACCCCGACGACGCGCGCTCCACCCGCTGGGCCTCGGATCTCGCGAAGGGCTTCGACGTGCCGATCATCCACGTCAACGCCGATGACGTGCCCGCCTGCATGAGCGCTGTGCGCCTCGCCTTCGCCTTCCGCCAGGAGTTCGGCCACGACGTGCTGATCGATCTGATCGGCTACCGGCGCTTCGGGCACAACGAGTCCGACGAGCCGGCCTACACCCAGCCCGAGATGTACGCGAAGATCAAGAGCAAGAAGCGCGTGGCCGAGCTGTGGGCCGATCGCCTGCTCGCCGAGGGTGTGGTCACGCGCGAGGAGGTCGAGCGCCAGGCGCAGGAGGTCTGGGACAACCTGACGCTCCTCCATCAGCGCCTGAAGGCCAAGATCGCGGCCGCGGCCGAACACGAGTCGGAGAAGCACAGCACGGGGGAGTACCAGCTCGACCGCTCGCCCAGCCCCGAAGTGGACACGGCCGTGCCGGCCGCGCGCCTGCGCCAACTGGGCGAGGACCTGCTGCGCGTACCCGAGGGATTCACCGTCCACCCGAAGCTCGTCAAACAGCTCGATCGCCGCCGGGAGGTGCTCGCCGGCGACGTGCACGGCCCGGGGATCGACTGGGCGCACGCCGAGGCGCTCGCGTTCGCCTCGCTGCTCACCGAGGGCACGCCGCTGCGCCTGACCGGGCAGGACACCGAGCGGGGCACCTTCAGCCAGCGCCACATGGTCCTGCACGACGCAAAGACCGGCCAGACCGTCTGCCCGATCCAGAGCCTGCCGGAGGCGCTGGCTCCGCTGGAGCTGCACAACAGTCCGCTGTCCGAGCTCGCCTGCCTCGGCTTCGAGTACGGCTACAGCCAGGAGGCGCCGGAGACGCTCGTGCTGTGGGAGGCGCAGTTCGGCGACTTCGTCAACTCGGCACAGGTGATCATCGACCAGTTCATAACCTCAGGGCTGGCGAAGTGGGGGCAGACGTCGAGGCTCACCCTGCTGCTCCCGCACGGGTATGAGGGCTCGGGTCCGGAGCACTCCTCGGCACGCCTGGAGCGCTTCCTGCGGGCAGCCGCCGAGGGCAACATCCGCGTGGCCAGTCCGACCACACCGGCGCAGTACTTCCACCTCCTGCGGCGCCAGGCGCGGATCGCCAAGCAGCGCCCGCTCGTCGTCATGACCCCCAAGTCGCTGCTGCGCCTGCCGCAGGCGACCAACTCGATCGCCGACCTGGCCGAGGGCACTCGCTTCCATCCCGTGCTCGCCGAGCCCGGGGTGCAGGACGAGCAGGTCACGCGCCTGGTGCTCTGCACGGGCAAGATCTACTACGACCTCGTGGGACACCCCGAACGGCCCGCCCACGTCGGCCTGGCCGTCGCGCGCGTCGAGCTCCTGTACCCGTTCCCCGAAGCGCAGATCCTGGAGCTGATGGGGCGCTATCCGAACCTGCGCGAGGTGCTGTGGGTGCAGGAGGAGCCCCGCAACATGGGCGCCCGCGCCCACATGTTCCCGCGCCTGATGCAGATCATGCCCGAGGGGATGCACTTCGGCTACATCGGCCGGCCCGAGCGCGCCAGCCCGGGCGAGGGCTACCCGGCCGCACACGTCGATGAACAGAACCGCATCGTCACCACGGCCATCGACCTGCGCCAGCCGATCTCTCAGTATCCGCGCAAGACGCCCGGAGAGCGCTGATGCGGGCCCTGTGGAGGCGCTTTCTCGAGATCCGCCGCCAGCGCAAGCGCAAGCGCGGGCGCGGCTGACGCGCGCAACCCGACGCGCGCAACGCGGCCAGCCCCGCCGCTGCGCAACCCGGGCGCTCGCAGCTAGCGCCCCTTCCAGACGGGGTCGCGCTTCTCCTTGAACGCCGCAGACCCCTCCCGCGCGTCCTCGGAGGCGAACACGGGGCCGGAGATCGCGCCCTGCTTCTCCCACATCTCCGCGCTGGACCAGTCGAACTGCTCCTGCAGGATCTGCTTGCTCGCGATGAGCGCCAGCGGCGCGTTCTTGGCGAGCGTGCCCGCGAGCTCCAACGCGACATCGACGGCCGAACCGGGCTCGACGACCCGGTTGACGAGGCCCAGATCGTGGAAGCGCTCCGCCGGCTGCACGTCGCCGGTAAGCGCCAACTCCATGACCATGTGGTAGGGCATCCGCCGAGGCATGCGCAGCAGCGCCCCGCCGGCTGCCACCAGCGAGCGCTTCACCTCCGGGATCCCGAGCTTGGCGCCGCGCGCGGCCACGATCAGATCGCAGGACAGCGCGATCTCCATGCCGCCCGCCACCGCGAAGCCCTCGATCGCCGCGATCAGCGGCTTGCGCGCGGCGCGCTGGGTGATGCCGGCAAAGCCGCGGTCGCCGAACCAGGCGGACTCGCCCTTGACGAAGGCCCCCAGGTCCATGCCCGCGCTGAAGAAGCCCCCGGTGCCCGTGAGCACGCCCACCGACAGGCCGTCATCGCCGTCGAGCTCATCCATCGCGCCCGCCAGGCCGGCCGCCAGCGCGGCGTTGACTGCGTTTCGCACCTCGGGGCGGTTGAGCGTGATCAGCAGGACGTTCCCGCGCCGCTCGGTCAGGACCGGCTCGGCGGATTGTGCGGCGGATGGATCGTCGGTCATCTGCAGCGCTCCTTGCTCGTGGGAGAGAGCAGCCTATCCATGCTCACGCGAGCGGGTCTCAGCGAGGCTCCCGCCAGCGGCTCTCGGCGAGGCTCGGGCGAGGGGCTCTCAGCCCGGCGCTCAGGCTGCGAACAGCGTCAGGTCGGGCTGGCGTTCACCGCGCAGGAGCGCCAGGTCCACCTCGACGCAGTCGATCCCCCGCGCGCGGGCCAGCACGCGTGCCTGAGGCTTGATCGTCTGCGCGACAAGCACGCCGCGGCAGCAGCCGAGCGCGGGGTCGAGGCGGATCCGCTGCAGGTAGCGCGTGAGCTGCTCGACAGCATCGATCGTGGCGATCCGCTTGATCTCCACGGCGATCCACTCCTCGGCATCGTTCCTGCACATCAGATCCACCGGGCCAATATCGGTCTGCCACTCGCGCCTGACCAGCCGAAAGCCCTCCCCGCACCAGTGGGGCGCGTCGGCCAGGAGCTCTTGCAGCTCGCGCTCGAGGCCCTCCTTCGCGAGCGTGGAGACGGCATCAAGCTCGTGCTCCACGTCGGAGAGAACCTCGGCGATCGCGATCTCCAGGCGCTCCTGCTGGCGCTCCTTGCCTGTGCCCTTCAGGGTGCGCACGACCAGCCGACGCGGGCGCCCGTCCGCGGCTGCCTCCTCCTCGATCAGCGTCGGCGCGACCATCCAGTTCAACGGCTTGACGTTCGAGCCGCCGCCGTCGGCCCAGACCATGAACGTGCCGTCCGGCTTGATCATCAGCAGCCGCACAGCCTCGGGCAGCACGGTGCTGAGCCGCCCGGCGTAGGCGACCTCACAGCGGGCGACGATCAGACGCATGTTCCGAACCTAGCGACTGCGGCGGATCACACAGCGCGGTCGGCCGGAGGCATCGCCCTCCAAGCGACCCGCATCCCTCAGCTCTCCGGCGGCGTCTCCTCGGACGGCGCGCGCACGATGTCGGGCTGCGCCTCGCTGTTGATCGCCTCGCGGAACTCGCGGATCCCGTGGCCCAGCGCTTTGGCGAGTTCGGGCAGGCGACGGGGGCCGAGCACCACGAGCGCGACCACGCCGATGAACAGCAGATGGATGGGATTCTCGATGCCCATGCCTCCAGGCTAGCGCGCCGCCCCTCGCGGCGCGCGCCCGCACGGTCGCGCCCGAAGTCACCTCCGATCGGCCGCATACGCTCTTCGGCGATGGCCCAGCCACCCGCCGCCCTGCCCGGCCGCCCCTACCCTCCCGCCGGCGCCGCAGAGCCCTTCTGGCCGGCGCAGGCGACCATCCTCGCCGCCATCGCGCTGCAGCTGGTGCTGCCCAAGCGGCTCACCGTCGGGCCATCGTGGCTGATCCCAGGCCTGGAGGCGGCGCTGCTGCTGGGCATGTTCCTGGCCACACCAAACCAGCTCGAACACGAGCATCCGCGGCGACGCAGGACCGCGTTGGGCCTCACCGCGTTCGTCACCGCGGCCAACGTCTTCTCGCTCGTCGCGCTCACCCACTTCCTGCTGCACCACAACGTCTCCAGCGGCGACCGCCTGATCGTCTCGGGCGTGGCCATCTGGCTGACCAACTTCCTGATCTTCGGACTGTGGTACTGGGAGATGGATCGCGGCGGACCCGGCCGGCGCGCCTCCGGCCACGACGGCCCACCCGACTTCCTGTTCCCGCAGATGAACGACGACCGCATCGAGCCGCCCAACTGGCGGCCGAAATTCATCGACTACCTGTACGTCTCGCTGACCAATGCGGCCGCCTTCTCCCCGACCGACACGATGCCGTTGACGCCGACGGCCAAGTGCGTCATGGGCGTCCAGTCGATCGTCTCGCTGGTCACGATCGGGCTGATCGTCTCGCGCGCGGTCAACATCCTCTAGCTGCCGTCCGGGTCCGTCTCGCGCGAAGCCACCATCCTCCAGCGGCCGGCCGGGTCCGCTACTGCGACGTCGAGCCCGCGAGGCGCGGCTCGATCGCCAGGGCCTGCACGACCAGGTCGCGCACATCCTCGCCGGCGCCCAGCGCGAGCGCCCGCCGGAGTGCCTCCAGCGCGCCCTCGCGGTCCATCAGGCGCAGGCGCAGGCGGCCCAGCCGCTCCCAGGCGCCGGCGTCGGAGGGGCCGCGGCGGGCCGCGCGCTCGGCGGCCTCCTCGGCGAGGTCGACCGCGCCCATGTCTTCATAGATCCTCGCCGCGAAGCGGTGCGCGGCCGGACGGCGCCCGTCGACGCGAGCCCAGTCGCGCACCGCCCGGCCCGCCTCCTCGAGCTTGCCCGCCTGCCAGAACGCGAGCGTCATGAGCCGCAGCACGGCCACGTTGCGCGGATCAGCGTCGCGCGCGTAGATCAGCCGCTGGGCCGCAAGCAGGTACTCGCCTTCGGCCATCGCCCGCTGGGCGGCGATCAGGAAGCGTTCGACGCGCTCCTCGGCCGGGTCGGGCTTGGAGAAGTCGACGAAGCGCATGCTCCCCGCCGGCACCGTGCGGATGCCGTGGCTGAACTTCACCCGCGCCCACTGCTGGACCTCCTCGCCGTCGCTCTCGGGATCGCCGGTGAAGTAGATGCCGGCGACCGTCCCGACGCCCCACTCGGGGTAGGACAGGCAGCGCGCGTAGCGGTGGACGACCGAATGGTCGGGGACCCTGCTGCCGAACGGATCGTGCTTGGCGCGCTCCTTGGCATGCTCCCGGGCGCGCTGCTCGGCTTCGTAGGCGCGCCTGCCCGCCTCTTCGCGCTCTCGGCGCGCGGCGGCCGCGCTCACGCGCACCGCGTTGCGCGACACCCGTCCCCCGCGCGAGCCCTCGGCGAGTCGCTCCAGCTGGTCGGCTGCCTCGTTGATCGCCTTCAGATGGCGCTCGTGCTCGAACTGGCGCCCGGCCGGGGCGACGTCGGGGTGCCAGCGCTTGGCCATCCTGCGGCGCGCGAGCTGCACATCGCGCTTGTCGAACGGGGCCTCGAGCTCCAGCAGGAGCAGATGCTGCTCGATGTCGAGGACCGTGACGGGCATGACCCGACAACGTTAGCGATGGTGGGGTGGTTTTCCTTCCCACTATCCTGCGTGCGAATGTCCTCTCAATACATCTTCACGATGCACCGGCTGTCCAAGCTGCACCCGCCGGACAAGACGGTCCTCGAGAACATCTCGCTGTCGTTCTACCCGGGCGCCAAGATCGGCGTCCTCGGCTACAACGGCGCCGGCAAGTCGACGCTTCTGCGGATCATGGCGGGAGTCGATCAGGAGTACCGCGGCGAGGCCGCGCTCGCGCCGGGCGCGAGCGTAGGCATGCTCGAGCAGGAGCCGCATCTGGATGAGACAAAGGACGTCAGGGGCAACGTCGAGGACGGCGTGGCCGAGACCAAGGCGCTGCTCGACCGCTTCAACGAGCTGGCCGCCAACTACTCCGATGAGACCGCGGATGAGTTCGGCGAGATCCAGGCCAAGATCGACGCGGCCGACGCGTGGAACCTCGACACCCAGCTCGAATACGCGATGGACGCACTGCGCCTGCCCCCGGCCGAGGCCGACGTGAGCACGCTCTCCGGCGGCGAGCGCCGCCGCGTGGCGCTCTGCCGGCTGCTGCTGCGCGCGCCCGATCTGCTGCTGCTGGACGAGCCCACCAACCACCTCGACGCCGAGTCGGTGGCCTGGCTCGAGCAGCACCTGGCCGAGTACAAGGGCACGATCGTGGCGGTCACCCACGATCGCTACTTCCTCGACAACGTCGCCGGCTGGATCCTCGAGCTCGACCGGGGCAGAGGCATCCCCTACGAGGGCAACTACTCGAGCTGGCTGGAGCAGAAGCAGGCGCGCCTGGCCCAGGAAGAGCGCTCCGAGAAGGGCCGGCAGCGCACGATCGCCGCCGAGCTCGAGTGGGTGCGCACCAACCCCAAGGGCCGGCGAACGAAGTCCAAGGCGCGCCTGGCCCGCTACGAGGAGCTGATGGCCGAAGAGCGCAACGTGAGGCTCGAGGACGTGCAGATCCACATCCCGCCCGGTCCGCGCCTCGGCGAGAAGGTCCTCACCGCGAGCGCCCTCTCCAAGGGCTTCGGCGAGCGCCTGCTGATCGAGTCGTTGTCATTCGATCTGCCGCGCGCCGGGATCGTCGGCGTGATCGGTCCCAACGGCGCCGGCAAGACCACGCTGTTTCGGATGATCACCGGCGAGGAGTCGCCCGACAGCGGCACGCTCGAGCTCGGCGACACCGTCAAGCTCGCCTACGTCGATCAGTCGCGTGACGCGCTCGACTCCGAGAAGACCGTGTGGGAGGAGATCTCCGAAGGCTATGACCACCTCAAGGTCGGCGATCGGGAGGTCAACTCGCGCCAGTACACGGCCGGCTTCAACTTCAAGGGCTCCGACCAGCAGGCGCGCATCGGCACGCTCTCGGGCGGCGAGCGCAACCGCGTGCACCTGGCCAAGCTGCTGCGCAGCGGCGGCAACCTGCTGCTGCTCGACGAGCCCACCAACGACCTCGACGTCGACACCCTGCGCGCGCTCGAGGACGCCCTGCTGTCATTTCCCGGCTGCGCTGTCGTGATCTCCCACGACCGCTGGTTCCTGGACCGCGTGGCCACTCACGTGCTGGCCTTCGAGGGCGACTCCCAGGTGACATGGTTCGAGGGCAACTTCGAGGCCTACGAGGAGCATCGCCGTGCCGTGCTCGGCGCCGCCGCCGAGCGCCCGCACCGCATCACCTACAAGCGGCTCGTGCGTGGCTGAGCAGGCACCCTCGCCGCGCGGCAAGTTCGATACGGACACCGCGGTTGCAAGCGAGGGGGGATCCGGGGCACAGCGGCTGTTCGCCGCCGAGGTCTCGCCCGACTGGCGCGCCGGCCGCGGGCCGCACGGCGGCTACCTCGCGGCGATGCTGCTGCGCGCGCTGATGCAGACGGTCGCCGACCCAGCACGCTCGCCCCGCTCGCTCACGATCCACTACGCGCGCGCGCCCGAGCCCGGCGCGATCGCGATCCGCACCGTGATCGAGCGCCGGGGGCGCTCGCTGAGCACGCTCTCGGCGCGGCTGGAGCAGCAGGGCAAGCTGTGTGCACTCGCGCTCGCCGCATTCTCGCTCCCGTGGAGCGGCCCGGAGATCTCCGATGTGGACATGCCCGAGGTCGCCCCCGCCGAGGACACGCGCGAGCCGGGCACGCTGTTCGAGCACGGCGCGCCGCCGTTCACCCGCTACATCACCCTGCAGCCGCGCTTCGGGGGCGCCCCGTTCGGCGGCAGCGATCAGCCGATGGAGCTCGGCGGCTGGTTGGGCCTGGCCGAGCCGCGGGCCGTCGACCCGCTCTCGCTGGCCTTCTTCACCGACGCACTCGTCCCCGCCCCGTTCATGCGCCTGCCCGAGCCGAACGCCGCGCCCACGATCGATCTCACCATCCACTTCCGCACGCCCACGCCGCGCGGCGGCGATCCAGACCCTCGGGAGCTGTGCCTGGTGCGGGTCAGGGGAGGCGTCATCCGTGAAGGCTTCTTCGAGGAGGACACGATCATCTGGGCACCCGACGGGACGGTGCTGGCGCACTCCCGCCAGCTCGCGTTGCTGCTGCCGATGGCAATCGGATAGGGTCTTCGCATGGCCGACTACACCGCGAAGCGACTCAACGAGATGGAGGCCGGTTTCGGCGGCGGATTCATCAAGGCTCGAGCCGAGCTGGGGGTCAGCTCGTTCGGCATGCAGGTGATCAGAATGCCTGCCGACTACGGCGACTACCCCGAGCACGACCACGCCGAGGATGGACAGGAGGAGGTCTACCTGCCGCTCGAGGGCTCCGGCTGGCTCGATATCGACGGAGATCGGGTGGAGCTCGACGAGGACATGCTCGTGCGTGTCGGCGCGGGCACCAAGCGCAAGGTCTACGCCGGCCCCGAGGGCCTGAAGATGCTCGTGATCGGCGGCTGCCCGGGCGAGGCCTACAAGATCTCGGCGATGACCGAGCTCACGAGCGCCTAGGGCTTTCGAGCGCCTGGGGCTTTCGAGCGCCTGGGGCATTCGAACCCCAGGGCGCTCGCCGCGCGGCGGGCGCTGGCGGCGGGCTCGCGGCGGGCGCTGTTCAGCGCGCGAAGGAGGTGGCGCCGTCCAGTCGCAGCGCCGCCGCCGCGATCAGGCGGGCGCAGGCGTTGACGTCGTCGAGCTGCACCAGCTCGACGGGCGAGTGCATGTAGCGCAGGGGGATCGACACCAGCGCGGTGGGCACACCGCTGCGGCTGGTGTGGACGGCGTCGGCGTCGGTGCCGGTGGCGCGCGCCGAGGCCTCGATCGTGAACGGGATCTTCTCCGCCTCGGCCGTCTCGCGCAGCAGCTCGAACAGGCCGTGGTTGAGGGTGGAGCCGCGGCTGATCACCGGCCCCGAGCCCAGCTCGTGCTTGCCGGCCTCCTTGACGTCTACGCCGGGGGCGTCGGTCGCGTGGGTGACGTCCACGACGATCGCCGCATCGGGCTCGAGCGCGAAGGCGCTCGTGCGCGAGCCGCCGAAGGTGATCTCCTCCTGGACCGCCGCCACCGCCGCGAGCTCCCACTGGGCGCCACCCGCCTGCGCGACCAGACGCGCCGCCTCGAGCGCGACGAACGCGCCCAGACGGTTGTCCAGCGCGCGCGAGGCCAGCCGCCCGTTGGGCAGCTCGACCGGCTCGGCGTCGATCACGGCGACGTCGCCGACCCGCACCCGCGCCCGCGCCTCCTCGCCGCCACGAGCGCCGATGTCGATGTGCATGTCGCGGATGTCGGCCACCTTCTTGCGGTCCTCCTCACGAAGCAGGTGGATCGGCTTCTTGCCGATCACGCCGTTCACCGGCCCCTCGCCCGTGTCGAGGAGCACGCGCTGGCCCACGAGGATCTGCGCGTCCCAGCCGCCGACCGGCCGGAACCACAGGTAGCCCTCGTCGTCGATGTGGGTGACGATCAGGCCGATCTCGTCGATGTGGCCGATCACGAGCAGCCGCCGCCCGAGGGCCTCGTAGTCGTGCTTTGCAGACACCAGCGCCAGCGGCGTGCCGACCACGTCGGTGCTCACCTGGGCAAAGGCGCTCGCCGCCTCCCGCCACACGCCCGCGGGCGCGCTCTCATAGCCGGAGGGTCCGCGCGCCGCGAGCAGGTCGCGCAGGATCTGCGGCACCCCGGCCTGCGGATCGGCCGGGGCCGGCGATGCCCCCGTCGCCTCGCTCATCGGGCGAGCAGTCCTCGCAGGACGTACTCGAGTATGCCGCCGTGGCGGAAGTACTCAGCCTCGCGCGGGGTATCGATGCGCACCCGCGCATCGAACTCCAGCGCCTGGCCGTCCCCGCGCTCGGCGCGCACGCGAACCTCGCGCGGCGGTCCCCCGCCGCCGGCCATCGCGTCGGCCAGCCCGCTCACCGAGAAGACCTCCTCACCGGTCAGACCCATCGAAGCAGCGCCCTCCCCCTCCGGGAACTGCAACGGCAGCACGCCCATCCCCACCAGGTTGGAGCGGTGGATGCGCTCGAAGCTCTGCGCGATCACCGCCCTCACGCCGAGCAGCTTGGTGCCCTTGGCCGCCCAGTCGCGCGAGGAGCCAGAGCCGTACTCCCTGCCTGCGAGCACCACGAGCTCGATGCCCTCCTGCATGTAGCCCACGGCCGCGTCGTAGATCGACATCACCTCCGCGTGGGCGGGATCGCCGTCACCCGCGAGGTAGCGGGTGACGCCGCCTTCAGGCAGCGGATCGCGAGCACCCCCGATCAGGTTGCGCAGGCGGATGTTGGCGAACGTGCCGCGCATCATCACCTCGTGATTGCCGCGGCGCGAGCCGTAGGAGTTAAAGTCCCTCGGCGCGACCCCCAGCTCCTGAAGGTAGCGCCCCGCGGGACCGTCGCGCTTGATCGAGCCGGCCGGCGAGATGTGGTCGGTTGTGACGCTGTCGCCGAGGAGCGCGAGCACGCGCGCGCCGGCGATGTCGCGCAGCGGCCGGGGCTCGCGCGCCAGATCCTCGAAGTAGGGCGGCCGGCGCACGTAGGTGGAGTCCTCCTCCCACGCGAAGCGCTCGCCCGTCGGCACGGCCAGGCCGTTCCAGCGCTCATCACCGGCGAACACCTCGCCGTAGCTGCGGCGGAACATGTCCGCGCGCACGGCCTCGGCGATCGTCTGGGCGATCTCGTGCGCCGACGGCCAGATCTCGGAGAGGTAGACCTCGTTGCCGCGATCGTCGGTTCCCAGCGGATCGCCCACGATGTCCACGTCCATCGAGCCGGCCAGCGCGTAGGCCACGCACAGCGGCGGGGAGGCGAGGTAGTTCATCTTCACATCCGGGTTGATGCGGCCCTCGAAGTTGCGGTTGCCGGACAGCACCGAGACTACCGCCAGGTCGGCGTCGGCGACCGCCGCGGAGATCTCCTCGGGCAGCGGGCCCGAGTTGCCGATGCACGTCGTGCAGCCGTAGCCGACGAGGTTGAAGCCGAGCTGCTCGAGCGGCTCGGTCAACCCGGCGCGATCGAGGTATTCGGTCACCACCTTCGAGCCGGGCGCGAGCGAGGTCTTGACCCAGGGCTTGGAGCGCAGACCGCGCGCGAGCGCGTTGCGCGCGAGGATGCCAGCGCCGATCATCACCGAGGGGTTGGAGGTGTTGGTACAGCTGGTGATCGCCGCGATCACCACGTGGCCGTGGTCGAGCTCGAAGGTGGTTCCATCGATCGTCACCGGCACCGCCACGTGGCGGCGCCTGAGCGTTGCCGCCGGCGCGCGCGCTGCGACGGCCTCCGCGGGCTCGGCATGCGGCTGCCGGTGCCCGGGCACGCCGTTGGAGGGCGGGTCGGAGGCCGGGTAGGACTCGGCCACGGCCTCGTCGTGAGCGTCCAGCTGCTCCTCGTCGGTGGGCACGTAGTCGCACAGCGCCGCGCGGAACGCGGTGCGAGCGGCGCTCAGGGCGACCCGGTCCTGCGGTCGCTTGGGACCGGCGAGACTCGGCTCGACCGTGCCGAGGTCGAGCGCCATCTCCGCCGAGAAGGTCGGCTCCTCGGAGTGCTCGTCGTGCCAGAGCCCCTGCTCCTTGGCGTAGGCCTCCACGAGCGCGACCTGCTCGCGCGGTCGCCCGGAGAGCTCCAGGTAGCTGAGCGTCTCGGAATCGATCGGAAAGATCGCGCAGGTCGAGCCGAACTCCGGCGACATGTTGCCGATGGTCGCCCGGTCGGCTATCGGCAGGCCGGCCAGACCGTCGCCGTGGAACTCCACGAACATCCCCACCACGCCGCGCTCGCGCAGCATCTGCGTAACCGTGAGCACGAGATCGGTGGCCGTCGCGCCCTCGGGCAGCTGGCCGAAGAGCTCGACGCCGAGGACCTGCGGGATCAGCATCGACATCGGCTGGCCGAGCATGGCGGCCTCCGCCTCGATCCCCCCCACCCCCCAGCCGAGCACGCCGAGACCGTTGATCATCGTCGTGTGCGAGTCGGTCCCGACGAGCGTGTCCGGATAGGCCTGGCCGGTCTTCTCGTTTGCGAACACCACGCGCGCGAGGTACTCGAGGTTGACCTGATGGACGATCCCCGTATCGGGGGGCACGACGGCGAAGTCGGCGAAGGCGCCCTGGCCCCAGCGCAGGAAGGCGTAGCGCTCCTGGTTGCGCTCGAACTCGCGTTCGGCGTTCACGCGAAAGGCCTCGCGCGTGCCGAAGGCGTCGACCTGGACGGAGTGATCGATCACGAGCTCGGCCGGCACGAGCGGGTTGATCCCGGCCGCCTCGCCGCCCATCTCGGCCATCGCGTCGCGCATCGCGGCCAGATCGACGACGGCGGGCACGCCGGTGAAGTCCTGCATCAGCACCCGCGCCGGCGTGAAGGCGATCTCCTTGCTCGGTTGCGCCTTGGCATCCCAGCTCGCGAGGCTCTCGATGTCCGCCGCGGCGACCGAGCGGTTGCCCTCGGTGCGCAGGAGGTTCTCGAGCAGCACCTTCAACGAGAACGGCAGGCGCGCAACGTCAAAACGCTGCTGGAGAGCGTCCACACGGAAGATCTCATACCGGCTCCCCCCGACGTCGAGGGTGTCCTTCGCGCCAAAGCTGTTCTCCGACATGGGCATCTCCCGGGCTGTCCAGGGTCTACAGGGGCAGGGCGAAGTCTCGCAGAGTCGCCGTCGGGACCCCGGGGGTCGCGGCGAACGCGAGGGGGCGCGTGCTCAGAGCAGAGCGGCGGCCCGCGTAACGCGCCCCTTGCCCTCGCGCTTGGAGCGCAGCAGCGCCGCGTCGCAGGCCTCCAGCAACCCGTCGGTGCCCATCGGGGCCTGCCATTCGGCCACCCCGATCGAGGCCGAGACGCCCTCGCCGGCCGTGTCGTGCACCGACAGGGTCTGCAGCCGCTCGAGCGCCCGCGCGGCCGCCGCCGCCGCGCTCTCCAGACCCGCGTTGGGCAGGATCACGACGAACTCGTCCCCGCCGTAGCGGGCGACGCGGTCGAACGCGCGAAACTCGCCCACCAGCGCATGCACGACCGCGCGCAGCACCGCGTCCCCCGCGGGATGGCCCTGATGGTCGTTGACGAGCTTGAAGTTGTCGAGGTCGATCAGCATGCACGACAGCGGGCCGCCGGCGCGCATCGCGCGCCCGATCTCCTCGTCCAGGCGCCGGCGCATCGCGCGGTGGTTCATGCAGCCGGTGACCGGGTCGGTGCCGGCTTCGGCGCGCGCCTGCACGAGCGCCAGCGCGGTGGACGCCTGCTCGACGAGCGCGGTCGCAAGCTCGACCGCGTTGGCCGCGAACGCCTCGGAGAACCTGCGCACGAGCACCACTACAGCCTCCACCTCCTCCCGCTCGACGAGCGGCAGCAGCAGCGCGCAGCTCATCGCACCGGTGAGCGTCAGCCTGGGAATGCTGGCCGCGAGCTCATCGCCGGTGGCAGCGAGGAAGCTGCGCCCCGTGCTCGCGACCCAGCTCACACCCGGCGGGCGCTCGGAGCGCGGCTGCAGATAGCTCAACAGCCCCTCGCCCGCGAACATGTACACGGACACGAGGTCGTCCTCCGCCCCGGGCGCGGCGAGATGATAGACGTGCACCTCCTCCGCGCCGGGCACGGACACCAGCTCGCGGCCGAGCGCCCGGAGGATCTCCTGCGCGTCGCTGGCCCCGTCGGCGAGCGCTGTCAGGCGGCGCAGGCCGGCGAGCAGGCGGTCGAACTCCGGCGAGGACGCCGAGGTATCCATACCCGTAGCGACATCCATCCCTTCAATCTAGGGCATCCCGGGCGCGAGCGAGCAGCGTGCGCACCGGGCGAGCGGCGTGCGCACCGGGCGCAGCTGGCGAGCGGCGTGTGGGGCGGCCGTCGCCGCCCCACACGGAGCCCTGAGCTGTGTGCCTGCTAGTGGAAGGTGACGGTCGTGTAGGCGACCGAACTGGCGCCTTTGCTCTTGGGCACGAAGCCCACCCGCACCTGGACGCTGAACGGGCGGCCCCGGCTGCGCCCGAAGCTCGTCAGCGGGACCTTCAGCTGGGTGGCGTTGCTCGCGGCGTTCAGGTGCCGGACGACCGTCGCGAGGCCACTGCCGCTGCCGCTGATGCGGCCGGCCGCGAAGGTCTTGACCGTCAGGTAGGCGGTGTTGCCGATCGCCTTGCGCCCCACGATCTGCACGCCGCAGCCGGTGGGAGAGATGATCGTGTTCTGTTTGAACTTCTTGCCGTTCTGCCCGGTGATCGTCGTCGGCATGACCAGCTGGGAGGTGCAGAGGTTCCCGAAGGCCGCCAGCGCCGAGTTCGGACCGGTGGGCAGGTTGACCGTGATGCTCGACACCGGGGTGTCGGGGGTCGTGGCGAAGTTCGTGGTCGTGATGCCTTTGGTGATTTTCGTTTTGCCGACCACGATCACGCGCACGCCGTTGGCTTCGAGCACGAGGTCGAGGTCGGGGAAGGCCTCTCCGCCGTGGGAGACGAAGATCGCCGGCCCCTGCAGTTTGCCCGGCAGCAGCGGCGTGTTCGCGCGCGCGCCGCCCACGAACGATCCGCTCGGGCAGTGGAAGGGGTTGGATTCGAACACGGCCTGCAGGCAGGCTTTGTTCAGGGTCGTCAGACGCGAGGGCAGCTGCTTGGGCAGCTGGACGAGCACCGAGTTGATGTTCGCCTGCCCCGCGGGCTGGTTGATCGTCGTTTCGAGGCTCGCGCCGTTCGCTTTGGAGGTTTTCCCGCTCGTCTTCGCCTTGAAGCTCGGCTTGAACTCAAGGCCGCTGCAGCCTTCGAGGTGGAACGGGCTGGAGATCGACGCGATCGCACCCAGCGTCGAGGTGAGCGTCGATTCGGTCGCCAACAGCGGCGAGCAGCTGGTCGGGTTGACGATGTAGTTCGGCCGGTTGATTTCAACGGTCACCGAGCGCACGCGCGCGGGGATGCCGGCCCTGATCGTCGGCAGCGGGCTCGAGACGATCACGCGGCCGCTGTACGGTTCGACTTCGATCGTCGCCCGCACCACTTCGGTGCCGAGGTTGAACGGCCCGGCGACGACGGGGATCTCGAAGACCAGTCCGTACGGGGCGCCGTGGTAGGGGCCGGACAGGTAGACGCTTCCGGTGAACGGATAGGGTTCGCCCGAGCCGGCCAGCACGCGCACCGCTCCGACCTGACTCGAGGCCGGGCACGTGCCGCTGTTGGCCTGCGCTTCGGCGCATTGCGTCACCGTCGGGATCTTCCCGGCGAGGCCTGCCGGCAGCACGGTCCTGACCTGCGAGACGTACTGCTGGCCTTCGGGCCGCGTGAGGCTGAACGTGAAGTTCGATTCCGAAGCGCCTTTCGCCGGCACCACCGAGGCGGACTGGGTGGGCGCGAACGCGGGCGGCGTCGCGCTGCAACCCGTCAGCCCGAAGGGCGAGCCGCCGAGCGAGGTCAGCGTGCTCCCCGAGTAGGGGCCGAAGGAGAACCGCGTTTCGCTGGTGCACGTCAGCGGGTTGGCGAGGGGTGCGAACGCGCCGCCGTTGAATCGCAGGATCGCTTCGTTGAAGGGCGCGTCCGGCAGGTTGTTGGGCGTTTGCGGGGTGTTCGCGAAGACCGTTTCGAGCCGTCCCGTTGCGAGGTTCGGTTTGACCGTTCCTTCCACCCGTACCTTCACGCCGTAGCGTGCGGACTCAGCGTCGAGGTAGATCGTGTACGGCGGCCCTTCGATCGATTTGCCTTCGGGCTGGCCGAGGAAGATCGGGCCTTTGAGCGAGTGCGCCGGCAGCGTCGGCACTTCCAGTTCGAAGGTGCCGATGCGGCTGCCCGACGGGCACGTCGTCGCGTTGAGCGATTCGATCCCGCTCTGCGTGCGCGTGCAGCCCGCCAGGCCCGCGGCGGCCGAGGGGTTCATCGTCAGGCCTTCCGGCAGCGTGATCGTCGCCGTCCTCAGTGCCGCCGTGTCGGGTTCGGCCGGGTTGGCCGGGTGAGGCTCGGTGACCTTGGTTTCGATCCCGTCGGGCTGATCGACGCTCGACGCTTCGGGCGTCAGCGCGACCGTCGGGCCGAAGCCCAGCGCGCAGCCCACCGCTCCCACTTCGTTTCGGTAGGAGGCGCTCGAGGGGGCTCCTTCGTAGGAGGTCATTGCGATCCCCGTCGTGGTTTCCGCTCCGGGCACGAAGCAGTTGGTGGCGTTGCGCAGGAAGCCGAGCGTGTTCGCGTTGGTCCCTTCGAAGCTGAGCCGCGATTCGATCAGCCCCGGAGAGATGTTCTTCGTGACGAAGTAGTCGTGGTAGTCGCTGCCCCATTCGACGTTGCCTTCGATGATGCTGTGCGCATACAGTTCTTTGCCCGCGAATTTCGAGCCGGTCGCGAGCGCCACGCCGTAGTAGGAGCCGAATCCCGTCGCCTGTTCGAGGTTGTAGACCTTGCCGGTGAGTTTGACGTCCAGGTAGTTGCCTTCGAACGGTTCGCCTTTGGGAATGATTATCGCCGTTTCGACTTCCTGTTTGCCGATCACGGTCGTCGGTCCGCATTCAGATTCGAAGAAGAACCCCGTTCCCGGCAGTTCCGTCGAGGTGAAGCTGGCCACCGAGCACTTCGGCGCTGCCTGCGGGTTGGTGACGAACCCGGGCGCGACGTCCACACGCAGTTCCTTGACGCTGCCTTCCGGCACGCTCTGTCCGAGTTCGTTTTTTTCGTTCGCAGGGGGGACGAACGTTTTGAGTTTGAAGGCGGTCACGCCGAAGGGCACGTCGCCGCCGGTCTGGCGGTAGCCGTTCGTTTCTTCTTCCGCCTTTGAGGGCGCTTTCGCCCCCTGGCCGCATTTTTCGTTTTTGATGCAGTTTCCGGCGAAGAATTTTTCGATGCCGAACGCCTGTGCGGCCGCGGGCATGGAGCACACGACGAGCGCTCCCACCAGCAGCGCCAAGAACGAGCTTCGAGCGTGGACCCTCATGAGAACCCTCCCTATCGACGACACAGCACGGCTCTACCCACAGAGACGCCAACCGTCCCCTAAAGTTGCGGCTTCGACGGCTTCTTTAGACGTCCCCTGCAGATTTCCTTCACGCTCGCTGCGCATTTTCCGGGCGTCACCTCGGGCACGCATTGGGCTGGCCGGACAGCCAGTGACGGAGCAAGGCCCCGGGCCGGCGTCGGGCGTGCGCCTCGGGCCTGCTGCTAGGCGTCGTGCGAGCGCATCGCGGGGCCGAAGCTCACGCGCAGCAGCGCTCCGCCGTCGGAGGCGTTCTGGGCTTCGGCGAAGCCGCCGCTCGCCTCGGCCGCCTGGCGCACGATCGCCAGGCCGAGGCCCGAGCCGGGATGTTTGCGCGCCTGCTCGGCCCTGTAGAAGCGATCGAACACGAACGGCAGATCCGCCTCCTCGAAGCCCGGGCCGTGATCGCGCACCTCGAGCACGCCGTCGCTCAGGCTGACCTCGATGGTCGCGCCCGCGGGGCTCCACCTGCGGGCGTTGTCGAGCACGTTCGAGACGGCCCGGTTGATGCGGTCGGCCTGCCCGCTCACGACCGTCGGCTGCAGGCGCAGCTCGAAGCGCAGCTCGGCGCGCCGTCTGGTGCGCGTGACCGCCGCTTCGACCAGCTGATCCAGGCGCACCTCGTCATCGGGCCCGTCTGCGTTCGCTCCGCGAGCCAGCTCGACGACGTCGCCCACGAGCGCCGTCAGGTCGTCGAGCTCATCGACGATGTCGCGCCGCAGCCCCTCCTGCTCCCCTGCCGGCAGCCGCTCGGACTCGCCGAGGATCTGGATGTTCGCTCGCAGCGACGCGAGCGGGGTGCGCAGCTCGTGGCTCGCGTCGGCGATCAGGTGGCGCTGGGCCTGCACCGAACGCTCGAGCGCGTCCAGCGTCGCGTTGAAGCTCGCGGCGAGGCGCGCCAGCTCGTCGCGCCCCCCGACCTCGAGCCGGCGCGAGAGGTCGAGGTTGCCGGTCAGCGTCTCGGTCTGCGCGGTGAAGCGCCCGATCGGCGCAAGCGCCGTGCGCGCCACCAGGGCGCCCAGGAGCGCCGCCAGCACGATCCCCCCGCCGCCGATCAGCGCAAGGATCAGCAGCAGCCTGCTGAGCTCGTGTTCGACCTCGCTCAGCGGCCTGGCGATCATCACCGCCCCGGCCGGGCCCGTGCCGGTCGTCAGCACGCGCAGCTCGGTCCCGTTGACGTTCCTGTCGGTGATGCTGCTGCCGCTGCCCCGCGCCGCGATCGCGAGGTCGCCCGGCGTCGCGGCGATCATCGTCGGCGCGACGCCCTGGCCGGCGGGCACGTCCACGCTGCCGTCGGGTGAGATGAACTGCACGTAGCCCGACGCCGCACCGAACGGCGCCGGCTGAACGCTTCCCGGGAACCCGCCCGCGCCGCCGCCGACTCCCGGCAGGGGCCCTCGGCCGCCGAGGTCCCCGTCTCGCGAAGCTCCGCCACCGCCCGCCGCGCCGCCGTCGGGCGCGGGGCCGCCGGTGCCCGGTCCGCCCGCCGCCCCCGGGACCAGAGGGCCGGTGAACGACCGCGCGCGGGCCCGCAGCGCGCTGTCGATTTCGCCGCGCAGGTCCGAGCGCACCGCCGCATACAGGCCCACCGCAGCCGCCAGCACCGCGAGCGCCACCGACAGGCTCGCCACCGCCGCTATGCGCGTGCGCAGAGTCATCCCCCGTCCGCTTCCGCTAGGGCTCGCGCAGGACGTAGCCCACGCCGCGCACCGTGTGGATGAGGTTGCGGGCCCCGGCCTCCTCGAGCTTGCGGCGCAGGTAGCCGACGTACACGCGCAGCGCGTTGGACGCCGGACCGAAGTCATAGCCCCACACCCGGTCGTAGATGAGGCTGTGCGAGAGCACCTGCCGCGGGTTGAGCAGCAGCAGCTCGAGCAGCTGATACTCCGTGCGCGTCAGCTCGACGAAGACCTCCCCCACCTGCGCGCCGTGGCGGGTGGCATCGAGGCGGACCTCGGCGAAGGACAGCACGTCCGTGTCCGCCTCGGGCCTTGCGCGGCGCAGCAGCGCGCGCAGGCGCGCCTTCAGCTCGCCCACGTCGAACGGCTTGACCATGTAGTCATCCGCCCCTGCATCCAGGCCATCGATGCGGTCGGCCACCGCATCGCGCGCGGTCAGGATCAGGATCGGCACCCGGTTGCCGAGCCTGCGCACACGGCGGCACACCTCCAGCCCGTCCACGCCCGGCAGCCCGACGTCCAGCACCACCGCGTCGGGCAGCGACTGCACGATCGACTCGAGCGCCTGCTCGCCGTCCTCGGCCATCTGCACCTCGTATCCCGCGAGCGTCAACGTACGGCGCAGAGCTTCTCGCACCGCGCGGTCATCGTCGACGACCAGGACCCTCACGAGCTGGATTGTCGCGCGCCCGCGCTCGCAAGCTCCGCTGCGCGCCCCAGGCAGTCATACAGCGTGCCCGATCCGGCACTGCTCGCGCCGGCGCCAACCGTGCTCGAGCTCGAGCCCGAGGTCGAGGTCGAGCTCGCCGGCAGCGTCACCCGCCGGCAGGCCGCCGCCACGGCGGCCAGCGCCTGTCTGGAGCCCGTGCGCGTGTCGCCCGCCAGACCGCCGGCGGCGGCTTCTGCGAGCACCCAGCGGATCTTGCCCGTGCGCACCTCCTGGGCGAGCCACTGCGCGCTCACGTCGCTCTCACGGCCGGAGAAACCGCCGATGCCCGCCACGTTCGCGTTCTCGCGGATGATCGCCGCGGCCGCGCTCGACTGGCTGGACACCGCGATCGTGCCGCCGCCGTGCTCCTCCACGTAGGAGAGCACTCCTTTGACCGCTCCTTCTCCGCCGAACGCTCCGCCCGCCGACCCCGGGGCGCCGCCGCCAGCGCCGGGACCGCCGGCCACGCCGGGACCACCGGCCACACCGGGACCACCGGCCACGCCGGGACCGCCGGCGCCCGAAGCGCCGCCCGTGCCGGGCGCGCCGGACTGGGCGGCACCCAGTCCGGGCAGGCCGAAGGGGACGGCGCTCCTCGCCGCTGCGCCCGCAGGCAGAGCCGGCCTCCGGGTGCTCGCGGCAAATCCGCTGGGTCCGCCGGGCAGCCCCCCGCCGGCGCCCTGAACCGAGGCCGGCCCGCCGGCGGGGAAGGTTCCGCTGGTCGCGTGGCCCAGGGTGTCCAGCGCCCACACCCCCGGGGCTAGCAGCAGCGCGCCAAGCGCCGCGCCGAGCGCCGCCACGCGCACGCGCCGGTCGCTGAACGCGAGCAGCGCGAGCGCCGCGAGGCCACCGACGACGATCAGCACCGGCTCGAGCCATGGCAGCTGGCCGGGGTAGCGGTTGGCAACCGCGATCTCCACGAGCACGCCTGCCACCAGCGCGAGCACGCCGGCCAGGCGCGTCATGCGCCCGGCGCCGATCAGCTGCGCCGCGCCGGCGCCGGTCAGCGCGGCGATCGAGGGCGCCAGCAGCGAGACGTAGTAGGGGTGGAATATCCCGCTCGCCGCGCTGAACAGAACGGCCGTGACCGCGAACGCGCCGCCCACCGCGAGCAGCCAGCCGGTGCGCGGATCCGAGCGCCGCAGGCGGCTCGCGGCGAGGATCGCGACGCCGCTTAGCACCGCGAAGCCGAGCAGCCAGCCCGCCTGGCCGCCGAGCGCTTCATTCAGTAGGCGCAGCGGCCCCGGGCCGCCGCCGAACATGCTGCCGCCGCCACCGCCCGGGCCGCCGGACTGTCCGTCCACGCGGCCGAGGCCGTTGTATCCGAAGATCAGCGACACGATCCTGTTGTCGCTCGTGCCCGAGATCCACGGCCGGCTGGCCGCCGGCACGAGTTCGACGAGCGCCGGCCAGGCGCCGCCCACGAGCACCATCGCCGCCGCGCCCGCTAGCAGCTGGCCGGCCGCGCGCAGGCGACCGCGTCCGGCCGGGGAGACCCACAGCCATGCCAGCGCGATGCCCGGCACGACCGTCAGCGCCACTCCCATCTTCGTCTCAAAGCCCAGGCCCACACACACGCCCGCCGCCACCAGCCAGCGCGTGCGTCCGCTCTCGAGCGCCCGCACGGCGCACCAGAGCGCGGCCACGCAGCAGAGCACGAGCAGCGCGTCGGGGTTGTTGTGCCGGGAGATCGCCACCGTGATCGGGGTCAGCGCCAGCGCCAACCCTGCGACGAAGCCGCCCATGCGGCCGAAGCGCCGGCGCACGAGGTCATACACGAGCGCCACGCTCGCCACCCCCATCAGCGCCTGCGGCACGAGCACGCTCAGCGGGTGGTAGCCGAAGACCCGCGCCGACAGCGCCTGCACCCACAGCGCCAGCGGCGGCTTGTCCACGGTCATCACCCCGCTGCGGTCCAGCGAGGCGAACAGGAAGTCGTGCCAGCTCGAGCTCATCGAGCGCACCGCCGCGCTGTAGTAGTCGTTCGCCCAGCCGTTGCGCCCGAGCGCCCACAGGTTCAACGCGGCCGCCAGCGCCATCAGGCCGAGCAGCTCCGGGCGCGGAGCGCGCGCCGCGCGCGCCCGCGCCCGCGTGCGCCCCCGCCAGGCAGCGCCAACAGGTGCGGCGACCGGCGCCGCAGAGGCCGGTGCAGAGGCGGCCGAACTTGTCTCCCACGAAAAGCTCACGCGGGCAGCATCGCCGCGGTGTGTAGGAGGAGCGTGTGAGAAGGCTGAATGTTGCCTAAGCGCTCAGGCGATCTGGGCCGGCGAGCTATGGGCGAGTGTCGATCGCCGGCCCCGCGAATCTCGGACGTGGGTCCATACCCGCGCGGGCCCCGCCCCGCCATGCTGCAGCACACTGCCCATGTTGCATCGATGATCAATGCCGAGCAAAGCGAGCCATGCGACACAAAGCTCCCCAGATCGTCGCCCTCGGAGGCGGCGGCTTCTCAATGGAGAGGGATGGCTCGCTGCTGGACGACTACGTGCTCTCGCTCATCGACGTGGCCCGTCCGCGGGTGTGCTTCCTGCCGACCGCCTCGGGCGATGCCGACCACTACGTGGTGCGCTTCTACCGCCGTTTCTCCTCCGGCTGCGAGGCGAGCCACGTGTCGTTGTTCCGTCGCGACCAGGGCACCGGCGGGGTCGAGGACGATCTCGCGACCCACCTGCTCGCCCAGCACCTGATCTACGTCGGCGGCGGCAACGTCGTGAGCATGCTCGGCGCCTGGCGCGCGTATGGGCTGGACGCGATCCTGCGCAAGGCCTGGCGTAGGGGCGTCGTGCTCTGCGGGCCGTCGGCCGGCTCGCTCTGCTGGTTCGAACAGGCCCTCAGCGCCTTCCACGGTGCGCCCCGGCCCGTTCGCGGGCTGGGGCTGCTGCCCTACTCCAACTGCGTCCACTACGACGCCGAGCCCGACCGGCGCGCGGAGTACCACCGCTTCGTCGGCGACGGCATGTCCCCCGGATTCGCCGTCGAGGACGGCGTGGCCCTGCACTTCCGCGGGACCTCCCTCGAGCGGGTCCTGAGCTCACGACCGGGCGGCTGCGCCTACAGGGTCGAGCCGCACGGCGACGCCGTGCTCGAGACGCGCCTGCCGGCGGTCTACCTCGGCGCCCGCAGCAGCGATGCCGGCCAGCCCGTGCCCGTCTCCGCGTCCGCGTCCGCGCCGGCGCCGACGCGGGGCGCGCCGGCGCCGGCCTCCCCCGCCCCCGAGCCGCTGGTCGCGTGAGCCCCCCCGGGTCGACCGCCGCGATCGCCGACCGGCTGATCTTCGCAATGGGCGGGGGCGGCTTCACGATGGAGCCGACCAACCCGCTGCTCGACGACTTCGTCCTGTCCCTCGTTCCCGTCGCCGAGCCGCGCGTGCTGTTCCTGCCCACCGCCTCGGGCGACACCACAGCGCAGATCAACGCCTTCAAGGCACGCTTTGCTCACCGCACGTGCGTAGCCGAGCACCTGTCGCTGTTCCGCCTGCAGGACTCCACACGATCGCTCGAGGAGATCGTGCTCGCCCAGGACATCATCTACGCCGGCGGCGGCTCGATGCGCAACCTGCTCGCCATCTGGCAGGCCCACGGGCTCGACCGCCTGCTCGTGCAGGCGTGGCGGCGCGGCACGGTCCTCGCCGGCCTGAGCGCCGGCGCGATGTGCTGGTTCGAAGGCGGGGTCACGCGCTCGAGCGGCCCGCCCGAGCCGATGCCCGGGCTGGGCGTGCTCGAAGGGTCGCTCTCCGTCCACGCCGACGGCGAGCCCGAGCGCCTGCCCGTGTGGCTGACCGGCGTGCGCGATGGAGTGCTCCCCGGCGGTTGGGCCGTCGATGACGGGGTCGGGCTGCTCTTCCGCGGCCTCACCCTCGAGCGAGCCGTCAGCTCACGCCCGGGCGCGGGCGCACAGCGCGTGGATGCGATCGCCGGCGAGCTCGTTCGCCATCGCCTGGAGAGCGAACTCCTCGGGGACGACGCCGCCGGCGCCCTCGGCGGGGTCGACGAGTCCGTCCGGGAGCTCCGCCGCGTGCATCAGCTGCGGCGGCGCATCGGAGGAGGCCGCGCCTGAGCTAAAGCCACAGACCCCCGAGCGCCGCGCACAGCGAGCCCGGCGCGCACGACAGCCCCGCCAGGCCCGGCGGCGGGGCTCCGCTCGGGGCAGCATCGGCCGCGGGCCGCGAGGCCAGCTGCGAGTGGGCGAACGCCATCAGCGCTTCACCCATCTGCGTGAACTTCACCTGCCCGCCGTGGGCGGTCTGCATGGCCCAGCCGCCGGAGTTGCGCGAGTACACGATCAACGCCCTCAGCCACCCGGCCTGGTGGTAGGCGCTCGCCACTTTCAGCATTTCCGTCAACGCTTCCGCTGCCTGCGTCCCGTTTTCCACGAACGGGTAATCGGACCCGCCGCATTCCGGGCCACCCAGTTCCGCATCGCAGTAGCCCACCTCCGAGACGATGATGTTGTTCTCTCCGGATGTCATGCTCGCGCGCACGAGCGGAACCGATTCGATGCCTTCCGTCATCGGTCCGCCGCGCGTGCCACGTGGCGGACCGTACGGGTGCACATACCAGCCCTGCACCTCCGTCGTCAGCGCCGGCTGGGCCGCATACATCGCCCGCACCCATCCCACCGGGTTCCACCTCGTCGGTTCGCTCCCCTGCTGGGCGAACCTCGCAGCCCCGGTCGCAGCGACGTAGATGTCTTCCAAGGGGATCCCCGCCGCCTTCGCCGCCGGCAGCAGCTTGGCGATCACGGCCGCGTATTCCGGCGCATAGTACTCGGGCGTCGTATACCCCCACGGCTCGTTGATCGGTTCGAACAGGACCCGCATGCCCGGGTAGGCGGCCTTCACCAGTTCGAGGATCCGCGAGGCCGACTTCACGAAGCCTTCGACATAGCCGGCGATCGTGTTTTTGCCTTCCCGTTCTTCGCTCTGCGTTCTTTCCCTGGGAAAGTTCGGGTCGGAGGTGAACGGCGCTTCGGCGCCGTAGCCCCTGTACTCGATCACGCTCACGGGGATCATGCCGTATTCGTGGTCTTCCTTGAGCTTTTTCTCAAATTCCGCGCCTTCGAATCCATGTTCCAATTCGCTCGGCACCGCGCCCGCATCCAGCTCGAAGCTGCGGTCATACACCACACCCTGCTTTGAGAAGGTGTCCACCGGGCCCAGGTATTTGACGGTATTGCCATTCAACCCGAGCCACGGCACGGTCGCCAGAGCGCGATTGGGCGTGCCCGACAGCCAGGCCACAAAGCCTGCCACGACGAGCACGGCAACCGCCAATGCAACTCGGATTCTCATGCCGCCGCGGTCGAGCCTGATCGGGTGGTCGAAGACACTTGCCAGCTCTCAGGATACGACCGCCGTTCGCAGTCCGCGGCAGCACGCCTCGCCACTTGCCCCGGCGGGGCGCATTCCTCGGTGTCAGGCACTCTGGCAGGCTTTGTCGGATGCGCCGCCGCTGGTTTCCCGACTTGAAGGCCGAGGCGCTTGCTTGGTGGGTGCGGGGGTCCTCGGCGCAGAGACTGCAGTCGGTCATGCGCAGCCGGCTTCGCCGCCTGCTGCTATGGCAGATCTTCCGCACGATCTGTCAGCGTGCACAGCCGGATCCGCGCCTCAACGCGGTTGTGGAGTTCAGGATCACCGGCCGGCGAGACGGCGAGATCGACCGTTACCAGCTCAGGCTCGCCGACGGCCGCTGCGCGACGTCGAGACGCGGCGCACGCAGGCCGACGCTGACGCTCGAACTCGAGCCCGTGGCGTTCCTGCGCCTGGTCGGGGGTGCTGCCAGCGCCCAGCGCCTGTTCGTTGCCGGCAAGCTCAAGCTGCGCGGCAATCTCATCCTCGCCGCAGCACTGCCGTCGACGCTCAGGCCTCCCGGCCGCAGTCCGCAAGGGCGCTCGCGGACGCTCGGAGCGCTGCTCTAGGTTCAATAGCTGATGGGCCAAGCGATCGGGCAGACCCTGCCGTTTGGGGTCGGTGTTGCTCTCAGCCCCATGCCGATCATCATGGTCGTGTTGATGCTCGGTGCCCCGAAGGGGCGGCGTGCTGCGCTGGCTTTCCTCGCGGGGTGGATGATCGCCCTTGCTGTCGTGGGCGCGGCCCTGCTGTTGATCGCCGGCGACGAGAGGGCCAGCGAGGCGGGCGGTCCGGCCGACTGGGTGAGCGTCTTGAAGATCGGTTTGGGAATAGCGCTGCTCGTGCTCGCTGTGACGCAGTGGCGAGGAAGGCCGCGCGATGATTCCGAGCCTGAGCTTCGCGACTGGATGAAGGCGGTCGATACGCTCAGTCCTGCCAAGTCGGCTGGCACGGCGGTGCTGTTTGCGGCGGTCAAACCAAAGAACCTGATCCTCATCCTCGGGGCCTGCGCGGCGATCTCGCAGACCGGGGCGAGCACGGCGAGCCAGGCCGTGGCGCTGGCGGTGTTCGTTCTCATCGCCAGCATCGGTATTGCGCTGCCGCTGGCGATCGACCTCTTCGCAGGCGAGAGAGCGACGACCATCCTCGGCGCGCTGCAGGACTGGATGGCCCGCGAGAACGCCACGATCATCGCCGTCATCTGTCTGCTCATCGGCGTGACGCTGATCGGCGACGCGATCGGTGCTCTTACAACATGACCGACTGTGGCGCGTTTCTCCTGGTTCGTCGTCGGGAACCCCGTAGAACGTGCACTCCTGCA
>CAWDNA010000007.1:0-357120 GCA_963803565.1 uncultured Solirubrobacteraceae bacterium | reverse complement strand
TCAGGCTCTACAACGGAGGGGGAGAGATTCGAACTCTCGGTACGCCAATCAGGCGCACAACGGTTTTCGAGACCGCCGCATTCAACCGCTCTGCCACCCCTCCAGGGGGACGCAGCCAAGGCTAGATCATCACAGGACGAGTTGGCGCCGCGGTCGTGCAGACGCCACTGCCATCGCCGGCCGGATGACGGCGCCTAGCGTCGCGACGCAAAGAACGCGCTCAGCAGCTCGCCGGACTCGTGCGCGAGCAGACCGCCCGCCACCTCGGGACGATGGTTCAGGCGCGGCTCGCCGAGCACGTCGAGCACGCTCCCGCAGGCCCCTGCCTTCGGGTCGCTCGCGCCATAGACGACGCGGGGCACCCGCGCGAGCACGATCGCGCCGGCGCACATCGCGCAGGGCTCGAGCGTCACATACAGGACGGCGTCGAGCACCCGCCAGGTGCCCGCCGCGCTGGCGGCCTCACGCAGGGCGATGATCTCGGCGTGCGCGGTCGGGTCCTGGCGCAGCTCGCGCTCGTTGTGAGCCGCCGAGACGACCTCGCCCGCGCGCACGACCACCGCGCCGATCGGCACGTCCTCGTGTTCCAACGCTCGTTCGGCCTCGCGCAGGGCCAGGCGCATGAAGTAATCATCGCGTGGGAAGAAGCGCTCGCTCATCGGTCTCGGCCGGGATCTCTGCGACAGTGGCTACCGCCGCCGGCGGCACATCATCATTAATCAAACCGACATGCTCTCCCCCGCTCTCCGACCGACGCCCAGCCGCACCCGCCCAAGGCCGGTCGTGATCGCGCGGTGCGCCGCGGCCGTCGCCACCGGCCTGCTGGCGTTCGCATCCACAGCGCTCGCAGGGGTTCCGGGCGCCTACGCCCCCAACGAGATCGTCGTCCGTTACGCCGCCGGGCCTTCCCGCCGCGGTCGTGCGGCGAGCGCGCGCTCGGCCAGCGCAGCCGATCCGATCGCGCCCGTCGCCCAGACCCGGCTGCTGCGCCTGGCCCCCCACGTCAGCATTGCTGCGGCGCTGCGAAGCCTGCGCAGCCGGCGCGACGTGCAGTGGGCCGTGCCCGACTACAGGGCGCGCGCCGCGGGCGGCTTCATCCCCGACGACCAGGGCAGCGGAGACGAAGCCGGAGACTGGCAGAAACTGCAGTGGAACTTCGCCGGAGAATTCGGCGTCAACGCGCCGGAAGCATGGACCAACGTAGCCGCCGACGGCGCCCCCGGCGGGAAGGGCGCGACGGTCGCGGTCCTCGACACCGGCGTCGCCTATGCCAACCGCGGTCCCTTCCGCCGCTCGCCAGACTTCACCCCCTATGAGTTCGTGCAGGGATATGACTTCGTCGCGAGGAGCCCCTTTCCCAACGATCGCAACGGCCACGGCACGTTCGTAGCCGCGACCATCGCCGAGGCGACGAACAACCGCATCGGCCTCACCGGCCTGGCGTTCGGAGCGCGCATAATGCCGGTCCGGGTGCTCGACACCGACGGCGAAGGCGAAGCTTCCACGATCGCCGAAGGGGTGTACTTCGCGGCCAGACATGGTGCGCAGGTGATCAACCTGAGCCTCGAGTTCTCCCCGGGCGTGACCGCCTCGGACATCCCCGAGCTGATCGAAGCGATCCGCTACGCCGACCACCGCGGCGTGCTGGTCGTAGCGGCCGCGGGCAACGAGGGCCACAGCGCCATCGCCTATCCGGCGCGCGCGCCGGACGTCGTCTCGGTCGGCGCCACGACCGAACACGGCTGCCTGGCCTCCTACTCCAACGACGGACCCGGGCTGACCCTGGTGGCGCCCGGGGGCGGCCCCGACGCGGATCTGCCCGGAGATCCCAACTGCCACCCCGAACAGCCGCCGGGAGGCGACATCTACCAGGAGACCTTCACCGGCTCCGCGTTCGGCCGCTTCGGGCTGCCCTCCGGCTACGAAGGCACCTCGATGGCCACCCCGCACGTCGCCGCGACCGCAGCGCTGGTCATCGCCAGCGGGGTGCTCGGTCCTCGCCCGACGCCCGCGCAGCTGACCGCGCGCCTGAGCGCGACCGCGCGCAGGCTCGGCGGCGGCGGCGATGAACGCCTCTACGGGGCCGGACTCCTCGACGCGGCCGCGGCCACCGCGCCTGGCGGGCCCGGCGCGGTGGCCAGGTAGCCTGCAGCGCGTGTCGAGCGGCGAACGCATCGGCGCGCCAGCGCCTGAGAGCTGCGAGCTCGCGGTCGTCGGCGGCGGGATCGTGGGGCTGGCGGTCGCGCGCGAGCTGATCCGGCGCCATCCGCGCTCCTCCGTGTGCGTGCTCGAGCGCGAGCGCGAGCTCGCGACGCATCAGACCGGACACAACTCGGGGGTGATCCATGCCGGCGTCTACTACCAGCCGGGTTCGCTCAAGGCGCGCCTATGCGTGGAGGGCGCGCGCGAGATGTATGAGTACTGCGAGCAGCGCGGGATCGGGAACGAGCGGTGCGGCAAGGTGATCGTGGCGACCGACGCCTCCGAGCTCTCGCGGCTGGACGAGCTCGAGCGCCGGGGAAGGGCCAACGGCGTCTCGGGCCTGCGCCGCATCGATGCCGCCGGGATCGAGGAGATCGAGCCACATGCGCGCGGGCTCGCGGGACTGCATTCGCCGGGCACCGGCATCGCCGACTTCGCCGCCGTGGCACGTGAGTATGCGCGGGACGTACTCGAAGCAGGCGGCGAGGTGGTCACGGGCTGTGAGGTCCGGGACGTGACGATCGGGACGCGCTCGCTGCGGCTGGCCCATTCACAGGGCGCGACCGAGGCGAGGCACGCGGTGTTCTGCGCCGGCGCCTGGGCCGATCGCCTGGCGGTGAGGGCCGGAGCCGATCCCGATCCGCGGATCGTGCCCTTCCGCGGAGCCTATCTGCGGCTCGTGCCCCAGCGCCGCGAGCTCGTGCGCTCGCTGATCTACCCCGTGCCCGATCCCTCGCTGCCCTTTCTCGGCGTCCACCTGACCAAGCACATCAACGGCGAGGTCCTGATCGGTCCGACGGCGCTGATCGCCGGCGCCCGCGACGCGTACCGCCTGGGAACCGTGCATGGCAGGGATGTGCTCGACACCCTTCGCTGGCCGGGCACGTGGCGGATGCTCGCCCGCTGGTGGAGCACGGGCCTGACCGAGCTGCGTCACGCGGCCCTGCGCTCGGCGTTCGTGCGCGCCGCCGCCCGCTACGTGCCCGAGCTGCAAACCGCCGACGTCGAGCCGTCCTTCGCCGGCGTGCGTGCGCAGGCGCTCGGCCGCGACGGCAGCCTGGTCGACGACTTCGTCTTCTCCACCACCGATCGAGCGCTGCATGTTCGCAACGCCCCCTCGCCCGCCGCCACCTCCTCGCTGGCGATCGCCCGCCACGTGGCCGACGAGGCCGAACGGGCGTTTGGGCTGCGGGCTTGACACGAATCCCTCGGCTACCCTTTGCAGCCGTGTTCTCGGCGCTGGGGCGATCGAACGGAGGTACATTCCGGCGCGAGCCCGCAGCTCGCGCACAGCGTTCGCTTGGGTGCGGGCTCGGCGTCCTCCTCGCCGTCCTCGTGATCGCGCTCGCGAGCGCCGCTCCGGCGCCCGCCGAAGTGACGGGTGCGGCCGAAAACCTTCGCACCGGCTGGTATCGCGAACAGCCGGCGCTGACGCACGAACTGCTCAGCGGCGGCACCTTCGGGCCGATCTTCGATGACCACCTCAACGGCCAGATCTACGCGCAGCCTCTGATCGCCGATGGCGTGCTCCTCGTTGCCACCGAGGACGACATGGTCTACGGCCTGAACCCCGAAACGGGGGAAGTGAAATGGACGCGCGAAGTCGGCACGGCTGTGAGCGCAGAAGATCCGGAAATCGACTGCGAAGACCTCAGCCCGCAGATCGGCGTCACGGGCACTCCGGTGATCGACACCGAAAACGACGTCGCGTACTTCGTCGACAACAGATACGTAAACGGGGAATCGGGCGCGATCGTCTGGCAGATGCGCGCCGTCGAAATGGCATCCGGCGTCGAAGCTCCCGGCTTCCCGGTCGAAATCAAAGGCGAAGCCGAAAACCTCCCGGGCATCAAATTCAGCCCCCCGAAGGAGCTCCAGCGCCCGGCCTTGTTGTTGATGAATGGGATCGTCTACGCGGCCTTCGGGAGCCACTGCGACAGTCCGCCCTACCAGGGCTGGCTCGTGGGCGTCTCGACCACCACCGCCAAAGTCACGGCGACGTGGGCGACGGCGGAAGACGGCGGGTCGATCTGGCAGTCTGGCGGTGGCCTCGTCTCAGACGGCCCCGGGCAGATCCTGTTCAGCACGGGCAACGGGCCCGGCGACGGAGCGAAGGCGTTTCCATTGCCGGGTCCCGGGGAAAAACCGCCGAACGGACGGCTGGCGGAGTCGGTTGTCCGAGTCGAAGTGCAGCCGAACGAGAGCCTGGAGGCGAAGGACTTCTTCTCTCCATACGACAACGAATACCTCGATGAACACGATCTCGACCTGGGCTCAGCGGCCCCGCTCGCGCTCCCCTCCGAATACTTCGGCACGACAAAAGTGCCCGACCTGCTCGTCCAGGCGAGCAAGGAAGGCAGCATCTACCTCCTGAACAGAGAGAAACTCGGGGGAGCGGCCCAAGGGCCCGGCGGCACGGACGCCGACGTCGAAACGGTGGGAAACGAAAACTACGGCGGCGAGTGGGACAGCTCGACGCTGTGGGCCGGCAGCGAAGCGGGTGAACGCTACGTGTACATACCGACGGTCTCGGAAGGGCACTCCGCCGAAGGGGGTGTGGGCCACCTGTTTTCGTTCAAGTATGTATCCAAGGGAGAACAGCCGACGCTGGAAGTCACCTCGGCAAACGAACATCTCGCATTCGGTTCGGGCTCACCGATCGTCACGTCCAACGGCACCGCGAGCGGCACGGGCGTTGTTTGGATCACATGGTGCAAGCCGGAAACCTTCTGCGAACACGCCGAACTGCGCGCCTATGACGCGGTGCCGGTCAAAGGCGAACTGCAGCAGCTGTGGTCGGCTCCGATCGGCAAGGCGAACAAGTTCTCCCGCCCCTACGCCAACGACGGCCGCATCTATGTCGGGAACAGTGAAGGCGACGTCATCGGCTTCGGACCGCCGGATCCACACAAAGCCCCCTCGGAACCGGCCCCGCCCAGCGAAGCGCCCGCCGGGCAGGCGGCGGCGGGCAGCCTCGGCTCAACGTCCACGAGGCCCCCGGCGGCGATCACCGCCGGCGAACCGCCGCCGAGCCTCGCGCACCTGAAGATCTCCTCGCTCCTGTCCGCGATCGCGAGCCGCAGGCACAAGACTCGGATCAGCTTCAGCCTTTCGGCAGCGGGAACGGTCGAAATCGAGATCCTCCGCCGCGCGCTCTCACACCACTGCACCAAACGCGCCCGTTCGTGCTGGATGTACGTGCCGACGAGGGTGAAGCTCAAGTACAGCGGACACCTCGCTGCCAACAGCGTCGAGCTCAACCTCGCCGCGCTACCGGCAGGCCACTACCGGCTGGAGGCCACTCCGCTTGCCAACACCGGCACGCGCGGGGCCGGGCGCGATTTCGACTTCAGCGTCGCCTAGCCTCTTGCAAGCGCGCCACCGAGCGCCGCTACCCGCGGCGGGCGCCGGGCGCGCCCAGCACGCCGGCATCCCGTCCTGCGTCCGCGCCCGCGCTTCTACATCTCAAACGCCGTGCGCCCGCCGCTGTCCACGAGGTCCTGCAGCAGCGCGCGCCCGTCGCCGATCACCGGGCCACCATGGGCGAGCAGCAGGTGCGCGAACTCGAGCTCGTCGAGCAGGCGCGCGCAGGCCGCCAGCAGTCGGCGCTTGGTGGCGGGCGGGTCGTCCATCAGCGAGTCCGGCACGAAGCCGAGCGGGCCGCCCTGTCCGTAGGGGCCGCCGCGCACGATCGCGTCGGCGAACACGACCGCCTCGCTGGCGGGTATGTGCAGGACGGTGTCGTCCGGACAGATGGCGCCGAGCTCGCAGGCGATCACGTCGCCGGGGAGCCGATCGCCGACGTCGAAGCCCTCCACCGACTGAGCCGCGGAGAACTCGTGCAGGCCGAGCCGGTTGCAATGCACCGAGCACCCGAACCGCTCGGCGAAGCGGTCGGACTCGCGATAGTGATGGCGGTTGGACAGCAGGATCGCCGTAGGCGCGACCGTGCGCTCGGCGAACCACTCGAGGCCCTCCTGCGGCACGAGCGGATCGATCAGCACGCCCGACTCCTCGAGCCAGTAGGAGGAGACCTCGATCTGAATCCGCGGATGGCGCGCGGTCCAGTGAAACACCCCGGGCAGAACCTCCTGCATGACTGCGAACACTACCGCGGCGGCTGCCCCCCGGAGGCCCGATCGATGACCGCCGCCATCTCCACCCGGAAGCGCTCGCGTCCGAAGCGCCTGGCGTTCTCGCGGGCTTGCGCCGCATCGAGATCGAGGCCCTCGAAGCGCTCGATCGCCGCCTCGAGCGCGGCGGCGCTCTGCTCGGCGAACAGCACGCCGGTGTGGCCGTCGAGCACGGACTCCGCGGCCCCCCCGACCCCGTAGGCGATCACCGGCACGCCGGCCGCCTGGGCCTCGACGGGGACGATCCCGAAGTCCTCCTCGCCGGGGAACAGCAGGGCGCGTGCGCCCGCGAGCAGCTCGTCGCGCTGCGCCGGCGCGACCTTGCCGAGAAACTCGGCGCCCTCCCCGGCGCCGGCGCGCACGGCACGGAGGCCGCGACCGTCGCCGGCCACCTTCAACCTCCGCCCCAGGCCTGCGCACGCCCTCACCGCGAGATCGACGCGCTTGTAGGGGACGACGCGGCCGAAGCTCAGGTAGAAGTCCTGCGGCGAGCGGGCCACCCCGAGAAAGTGCTCGACATCGATCGGCGGGTGCACGACCTCGGCCGTGCGCCCGTAGTAGCGCCGGATCCGCTCGGCGACGTGGCGCGAGTTGGCGACGAACACGTCGGGCCCGGCCGCCCCGGCCAGGTCCTGCCGCCGCAGCCAGCTGAGCAGCGGCGGCAACGCCAGCCGCGTGAGGGCACCCACATCCTCGCCGCGCAGGAAGTCCTCCTCCCACGCGTAGCGAATCGGCGTGTGGCAGTAGCAGACGTGCAGCGCGGCCGCCGGGACGCGCACGTTCTTCGCGCAGGCATGGCTGCTGGAGAGCACGAGGTCGAAACCCGACAGGTCAAACGAACGGAAGGCCGTGTTCATCAAGGGCAGCAGCTTCGGGTAGTGGCGCACGGCGCCGGGGATCCGGTTGAGGAATGAGCTGTGCACCTTGCGCGCGGTGATCGCGGCGGGCCACGGGGAGGGGTCATAGACGGAGGTGAAGAGCTCCGCCTGGGGAAACATCTCGAGCAGCTCGAGCACGACCTGCTCGGAGCCGCCGGGAATCGTGAGCCAGTCGTGGACGACCGCCACCCGCGGGAAGCGCCCGCGCAACTCCTCGAGCGGCGCTGGCCCGGCAGTTGGACCTGCTGGCTGCACCGACGCGAGACTACACGCCCCGACGCCTGGGATCATGGCGCCGATGCCCGACCCCCCGCGCCTGCAAGGCCGCGACATCGTGTGCGTCGGCTTCGCCGACTGGGACACGGAGCTGTGGACCAACCAGCACCACCTGATGTGGCGCCTGGCGCGCGAGAACCGCGTGCTGTTCATCGAGTCGCTCGGCCTGCGCCGGCCCCAGCTGGCCGGGCGCGACCTGGCGCGAATGGCCCGGCGGCTGCGGCGGGGCCTGGCCCCGCCGCGCGAGGTCGACGGTCTGCACGTCCTCTCGCCGCTGGTGGTGCCGCTCCACGGCAATCGCCTGGCGCGAGCCCTCAACCGCCGGCTGCTGGCTGCGCAGGTGCGCCGGGCCGCGCGGCGGATCGGGTTCTCGCGCCCGCTGCTGTGGGCCTACGTGCCCCAGGCCGAGACGCTGATCGACGCGCTCGATCCGTCGCTCATCGTCTACCACTGCGTCGATGACATATCGGCGCACTCCCAGATCGACACGGCGAGCTTCCGGGCGGCCGAGGAGCGCTTCGCGGCCCGCGCGGACCTCGTGCTGGCCAGCGCGCCCGCGCTGGCCAGCCGGATGCAGCGGCTCTCAGATCACGTCCTCTACGCGCCCAACGTCGCCGACACCGAGCTCTTCGGGGCCGCGCTGCGGCCGGGCCGCGTCGACGAGGCGATGGCAGCCCTGCCGCGCCCGCGGATCACCTTCACCGGCGCCATCGTCGCAGCCAAGCTCGACATCCCGCTGCTGCTGGGCCTCGCGCGCGCCCGCCCCGACTGGTCCTTCGCGCTCGTCGGCCCGGTCGGCCCGGGTGACCCCCGCACCGACGTCTCCGCCCTCGCCGCCGAGCCGAACGTCCACCTGCTCGGCCTGCGCGCCTACGCCGAGCTCCCCGACGTGCTGCGGGCAGCGGACGTCGGCCTGATCCCCTATGCGCGCAACGAGCTGACCGACAGCATCTTTCCGATGAAGGTCTATGAGTACCTCGCCGCGGGCCTGCCGGTCGTGGCCACGCCGCTTCCCGCGCTGAGTGGCCTCCCCGAGGTTCGTGCCGCCGCCGACGCCGAGGGGGTCGCCCAGCTGCTCGAGCAGGCCCTCGCCGAGGACAGCCCCGAGCGCCGGGCCGAGCGCTCGCGAGCCGCCGCGGCGCACTCCTGGGACGCGCGCCTGGAGGAGATCGCGATCGCGATCGAGGCACTGTGAGAGACCTGCTCGTGACGACCCATACGCCCGTGCTGCGCTCCGGACAGGCGGTGCGCACCTACGGGGTCGCGCGCGCGCTCGCCTCCCACCGCGGGCTGACCATGCTCTACGTCCGCTTCGGAGCGGCAGAGCCCGACGCGGCCTTCAGGGCGATACCCGGCATCGAGCTGTGCGAGGTGGTGCCCTCGCGCGGCCTGCAGCGCCTGCTGGCCTACGCGGCCGCGCGCCTGGGCGGCGTGCCCGCCGGCTTCGCGCGCGGCGTCTCGCGCGAGCTGGCCGCGGCGGCGGCGGCGCTCGCAGGCGAACCCGACCGCGGGCGCGTGATCGCCGACGGACCGATCACCGCTGCCGCGCTGGCGCGCCTGGCGCGCCGGCGGCCGGTGATCTACAACGCGCACAACTTCGAGTCCGGGTTCCGGGGCGATCTCGACGAGCTCGGCGCGCGCGGCACCCGCGCGCTGCGCAACTTCGAGCGGGGGCTGCTCGCGCGGGCCGAGGAGTCCTGGATGGTCAGCGAGGCAGATCTGGAGCTGGCCCGCGCGCTGTGCCCTTGGGCGCGCCTGCGCTACGTGCCGAACGTCGTCGACGTCAGCGCGATCGCGCCCGTGACGCCCCGCGCAGAGGAGCGCAGGGCGATATTCGTGGCGAACTTCAGCTACCGGCCCAACCGCGAGGCGCTCCGGTTCCTGCTCGATGAGGTCTTGCCACGGGTCTGGGCCGAGCTGCCGGACGCCAGCCTGGCGGTGGTCGGCGCCGGGCTCGAGCGGCCGCCGCGCACCGATCCCCGCATACAGCTGCTCGGCTTCGTCGAGGACCTGGCCGGCGCGTATGCGAGCGCGTCGTGCGCCGTCGTGCCGCTGCTGCAGGGCGGTGGCACGCCCCTGAAGCTGATCGAGGCGCTCGCGTACGGGCTCCCGGTGATAGCCACTCCGCGCGCCGTCGCCGGGCTCGCGGTTCGCGACGGCGAGCACTGCCTGATCGGGGACACCGCCGAGCAGTTCGCCGCGAGGCTCGTCCAGGTCCTGCGCGACGGGGCGCCGCAGCTCGCCCGCAACGGCCGCGAGCTGGCCGCCGAGCGCTACTCGATCGAGGCGCTCAGCGCGCTGATACGGCCACTAGAGTTCGCCGCGTGAGCGACGCCGAGCTGATCACCGACGTCCGAGCCCTGCACACGCTCGCGCCGGAGTGGGATGCCCTGGCCGTGGCCGCATCCAATCCGGTGGCCGCGCCCGCGTGGATCCTCTCCTGGTGGCATCACGTCGCCGAGCCCGCCTTCGCGGCGCGGGTCGTCGCCGTGCGCGACCGTGGCAAGCTGATCGGCCTCGCTCCGTTCTACGCGGCGTCGGGACGCCACGGGGTCATCGAGTATCGGCTGATGGCCGGGGAGTTCGGGATGTGCATGCAGCCGCTCGCGCTGGCGGGTCGGGAGTGGGATGTGATGGCCGAGGTCGGCCGCGCGCTCGCCGGCGCGCAGCCCCGACCCGACGTCGTGGCGTTCGGCCCCATGACCGTGGCCTCGCACTGGACCAGCGCCCTGCGCTCGCAGTGGCCCGGTCCGGTGCTCGGCCTCTCCCGCCAGCTGCGGATCAGCGACGCGCCGGTGATCGTTCTCCGCGAGCCGTCCTTCGAGGCGTGGTTCGCCTCGCTCAGCTCAAAAATGCGGCACGATCTGCGCCGCTGCGAGCGGTTGTTCGCCGAGGCCGGCGGCACGACCCGCTGGAGCACCGCCCAGACCTTCCGCGCGGACGCCGAGGCCTTCTCGCGCCTGCACGCCAACCGCTGGGAGGGTCGGGGCTACTCGCGCCTGGCCGCGCTCGGCAACCGTCTGCCCGACTGGCTGGCGGAGCTGGGGCAGGAGCTCCTGGGCGAGGGGCGCCTGCGGATGTGCGTGCTCGAGATCGGAGGGTCACCGATATGCGTCGACTTCGGCCTGCTCGCCGGCGAGGAGCTCGCGACCGTGAACACCGGCTGGGACGAGCAGTACGCGCGACTTGCCCCGGCCAAGCTCGCGCTGCTGCGCGTCGTGCAGGAGGCGCACGCGCGGCACGCTCGGCGTATACACCTTGGCGTCGGCGCCTACGCGAACAAGCTGCGCTTCGCCAACGGCAACGACCCGGCGGCCTGGACGATGTTCATGCCGCCGTCGCCGCGCATGGCCCGGACCTACGGCGTGGCACTGCCCGGCCTCGTGCTCAAACGCGCCCGCGCCACCGCCGAGCGAGCGCTGCCGCCCAAGCAGTATGAGGCGCTCTTGAAGCTGGTGGTCGACCGCTGAGGCGCACGCGGCAGATCGGCTCCTCGATGGATCGGTATACCGGCACATGACTCCCGACTCGCTCGTGGCCGGTTGGACGGTCACGGCTCCGGACCCGACCCGGCAGCTCCAGCCCCAGACCCCGCCGAGCCTCAGCGTGGTGATCCCCTACTACCGGGGCGAGCACGTGATCGCCGACGCCGTGCGCTCGGTGCTCGAGCAGACGCTCAAGGCGCACGAGATCGTGATCTGTGACGACGGCTCGCCCGACGATCTCGAGGCCGCCCTCGGCCCGCTGTGCGCCGAGGTAAAGATCCTCCGCCAGGAGAACGGCGGCATCGCCGCTGCGATGAACGCCGCGGCGCGCGCGGCCAGCGGCGACTTCCTCGTGCAGCTCGATCAGGACGATGCCTTCCTGCCGCGCCGGCTCGAGGCGATCGCCGCGACGCTCGCCGCCCGCCCGGACGTCGAGATCGTGGCCAGCGACGCGTTCATCGAGCAGGACGGCGCGCGCGTGACCAGGCTCGCCGCGATCATTCCCTTCGCCGACGTCGATCAGCGCGGCGCGATTCTCCGGAGGTGCTTCTTCCTGTGGCCCGCCATTCGCCGTTCCAGCCTGCTCGCGGTAGGCGGCTACGACGAGAGCTTTCAGGTGATGCAGGATTGGGAGTGCTTCATTCGCCTCGTGCTCGCGGGCGGGGCGGCGGCGTTCATCGGCGAGCCGCTCTACCGCTGGCGGCTCACGCCCGGCAGCCGCTCCTCGCTGGATCGAGTTGCCAACGTCGAGGCGCTCGTGCGGATGACGAGCAAGACACTCACGAGCGCCGAGCTCGGCCCGGCCGAGCGCGCCACGGCCGAATCGCTGCTCGCCTCACGTCGCCAGTGGCTCGCGCGCGAGCAGGCCCGGCATGCCCTCGAGACGCACGCGCCAGACGCCAGACGGCGCTCGCTGGGGCTGCTCCGGGGAAGCGGCTTCGACCGTGCCACGCGAGCCAAGGCGGTGGTCGCGCTGCTCTCGCCGAGACTGGCGCGGGGCTTCATCGCCCGCCGCCGGGCGCAGGCCGACCCGGCGATCGAGGCGCTCACACAGCGCGGCTTCCCCGTGGCCGGGCTGGGCGAGACGCGGCCGGGCGGCGAGTAGCAGAGCCCAGCGGTCAGAGCGATCGCGCGGCTCGCGGCGAGCGCCGGCATACATGCGTCCAGCGCCTCGCCCGCGGCTCACCGCGGCCAGGCTGCGCTCCGACAGAGCAATTGCAGCTTTCAAGCAAAGGCCGTCAGCGCGCGAGTTCTGAGTTGAAGCGCACGAAGCGTCTTTGCCACATCCCGACAAAGGCAACCCCGCCGCGAGGCGGATTCGCAAAGCCAGGGGTCTCACGCAGACAGCCCGGCCACCGAAGGAGAAGGCATGACCAAGTCCCATCTTCGCCCGCCGCGCGCACCGGGGAAGCTCGGCGCTCTTGCCCTCGCCGCGTGCGTCGCGCTGCCCGCGCTCGGCGCGAGCGCCAGCGCCAACGCCGCCGCCTCGCCGCACGGAAACTCCCACGCCCAGAGCGTGCCGCGCCTGCTCGCGGCGGCCGCCGGGCGCAGCACCACCGCAGACCGGCTGTTGGTCGCCAGGGCCAAGGAACTGAAGCGGTGCCTGGCCGTTCATCACGCGCGCCCGGGCCGCTGCCGCGCAGCCCGCCAGGCGGTTCAGCGGGCGGGACGCAGGCTGGCAGACGCCGAGCGGCACCTCGCTGCCGTCGCCGGCGGAAGCGCAGGCGCAAGAGCCAGCAAGGCAAGTTGGACGGGCGGCTCGGGCGCTCTGCAGGCCCCCACCATCACGGTCTCCGGAGACACCCTCAGCTGGACGCGGATAGCCGACGTCAACAGCTACGTGCTGGTTCGCAAGGTGCCGGGCGAGAGCGATCAGTACTCGCTCCTCAGCGGCACCTCAACGACGCCCCCGCCGGTTCCTGGCTTCACCGTCCGCTACAGCGTCCGCACGGCGGTCAACGGCAGCGCATGGGCGGCCGAAAAGTCGATCACCTACCCCGCAGGCGGCGAAACGGCCCCTGCGGCGCCGGTCGACCAGCAGGCCGCGCCGGTCATCACCGTCTCCGGGCAGACCCTCTCCTGGAACGCCGTCGGCGGCGTCAGCACATACGTGTTCGTGACCAAGGTGCCAGGCCGTGAAGACCACTACACAGAGGTCAGCGGCACGTCGGTCACGCCGGCCCCCGTGCCGGGAGCGACGGTCCACTACAGCGTGCGCACGGCGGTCAACGGCAGCGCATGGGCGCCCGAAGTCGAGATCTCCTACCCGGCCACTACCCCGCCGCCTCCGCCGCCTCCCCCGCCGCCGCCTCCCCCCACCGAATCGGAAAAGACCCCGCCCACGTCGATCCTGACCGCCCCGATGTGGGTCGGTGTGGACGCCGGAGGCTGGCCGTCGTCGTTTGCCGCCGACGTCGCCGGAGCCGCGTCCTACGTCCGGCTCGACTCGCCGTCGAGCATCGCCGGCTGGACCGCCGCCGGGGTGAAGGTCATCGACGACATGTCAGGGCCGTACAACAGCGGCGGCGTGAGCGCCGTCAACGCGACCGAATGGGCCGCGCAGGCGGTGGCGTTCTACAAGGCCAACCCCGCGCTCGCCGCGATCGAGGTTCTCAACGAGCCGGGCAACAAGTGGATCGGCTGGGGATCGAACGCCGGGAGCTCGGCAAACGCCGCGGCGTATGACCATCTGCTGAAGGTCGTCCACGAAGCCTTCGTCGCCAACTTCGGCTCCGCCTACCCCCCGCTGCTCGCCTCCTACGACGGCGGCGAGGGCCCGACCACCTGGGGCCAGGAGATGTGGGCCGCCGACCCGAACGTGGGCAGCTACATCAACGGCATCACGATGCACTCCTACGGCGGCACGAGCGATCGCGAAACCTCGGCGCTCGGATCACGCGACCACATCGAGGAAGCACACGCACAGCACCCCAACATCCCCATCTACGTCACCGAGGTCGGCTGGCCGACGGCCGTCGGCCAGCCCCCGACGGGGGACTCGCTGCAGTGGACGGAAGCCGAACAGGCCCAGAACATCACGAACTTCGTCAACTGGGCAAAGGGCACCGGCTACATCGCGGACGTGACGATCTTCAACTACCGCGACTACGGAACGAACGACTGGTACGGCATCGAGAGCGCATCGGGGACGCACAAGCTCAGCTACGCGGCTCTCGCCGCGCTGCGCAACTGAGCGGGAGCGCAGGTCGCACCCCACCGTGATCGAGGCATCCGCCCTGCGAGGTCGGGATCATGCTCGACCTCGTCGGCGCGATCGATCATCATATGGTCGTGATTGAGGGACGAGTGCCAGGGTTTTCAGCGTCCCACGAGTCGGCGCCGCGCGGTCGCGACCCGGCGGCGGGCGCGCTCGGACGCTGGCAGGTGGCCGCCGGCGGAGCGATCCTGCTCGGTCTGCTCGGCGGCGTGCTGGCGGCGCGCAAACCGAGCGACGCGGTCCTGATCTGCGTGGTCGTGGCGGCGATCCTCGGGTTGGCGATGCTCGGCGAGAGGGCGTTCCCGTGGGCGATCGTGATCGTGTCGGTCGCTCCGTGGTACCCGTTCATCGCCGAAGCGGCGGAAGCTCCGCTCGTGCGCCAGAAGGTGCTCTGCGCCGCGATCGCCGCCGCCCCGCTCGCGCCATGGCTGTGGTCGCTGGCGGTCGGAGGACGCCGGACGCGTCCCAGCCGCGGGGCTCTGCTGATGGCCGTCCTGTTCGCCGGCCTGGCGATCCTGATCCACGAGAACCTCGGCAGCCTCTCGGCGCTGATCAAAGCCGGGATCGTCGGCTTCCTGTTCACCGGCGTGACGTTCCTGTGCGCACGACGCTTCGGTGAGCAGCAGGGGTGGCTGGCGGCGTCATTCGGCGGGGTGCTGGCGCTCGGGCTGATGGGCGCAGACGCCTATCTGAGGGCTCCGGGGAATCGTGTCGGCTACTTCGTGGGCTATCCGATCACCTACGGGGCGCTGATGGTGGGGCTGCTGCCGGCGGCCCTGCTGTTCGCCTACCAGCGCTCGCGACTGCTCGCCGCCGCGCTGGCCGTCGGGAGCGCCTCACTGCTCATCTTCAGCGGGTCGCGCAGCTCGTGGATCGCCGTCACGGGCATCCTGCTGGTCGTCGCGCTGCTGCAGGCCAGGGCGGGCAACTACCGCGCGCTCAGGGCGATCGCCACGATCGTGGTCATCCTCGCGGCCGTGATCGTGAGCAGCGGGTCGCTGCACCGCATCGTCGAACAGAAGCTCAGCGCGGGCATCAGCAGCAGCCAGTCGGTCACGCACCGCAAATGGAGCTACGGCTATGCAATTCAGGCGATCGGGCAGCGCCCGGTGTTCGGCGCGGGGGCGCCGGGGTTCTCCGCCGAACAGTCTGAGAACCAGACGAACATCGGCGCGATCGACAACGGCTACCTGTCGATCACCGTGGACATGGGCCTCGTCGGGCTGCTGGCGGCGCTGATCCCGATCGGCGTCGGACTACGCGTGATCGGTCGCTGCCTGCGCTTCGGGATAACGCCGCCCTATGAGCTGGCCCTGGCGCTCGGGATCCTCGGGATCGCGATCGTGACCGTCTTCTACGACAGCTTCTACTGGGCGCAGATCGACCTGCTGCTGGGCGCCATGGGAGGCCTGCTCTCGACGCGGATCGCCCATCTCGCGCGGCCGGTGCCGGGACTCGGGCAGCGGCTCTCGCCGCGAGAGGGCAGGCGTCAGGCCGGCGACTTGACGCCGCGCGGGCGCGAACGCCCGTTGGGCTGGCTCGGCTCGTCGTAGTAGTAGTAGCCGCTCGAGGTGGACGTCTTCATGTCCGTGAGCACCAGTCCGAAGACGCGGCGGCCGCTCTGCGCGAGCACGCGCGCGGCCGCCTTGACGCGGTCGCGGCGGCTGAACCCGCCGCGGCCGACCATGATCACGCCATCGACCTCTGAGAGCCGCAGCAGCACGCGCGTATCGGCGACCGGCAGCAGGGGCGGCGAGTCGATGATCACGAGGTCAGCGGTCGCGCGCATCAGCGAGAGCACCTCGCCCATGCGCCCCGCGCTGAGCAGATCGGCGGAGTTCGGGGGAATCGTCCCGCTCGGCAGCACCGCCAGCTCGGACTCGCCGTCGATCGTCACCAGGAACTCTTCCAGGCCCGAGCTCGAGACGAGCATGTCGGACAACCCGGGGAGGTTGCGGGGGATCCCCAGCTGCACTGCGGCCGCCGGGCGGCGCATGTCGGCCTCGACCAGGATCACCCTGCGACCGATCGCGGCGAGCGCAGAGGCGAGGTTGACGGCGACGGTGCTCTTGCCCTCGCTCTCGTCGGCGCTCGTAACGACAAAGCAGCGCGCGCGCCCGCTGGGGTCGAGGAAGCGCAGGCCCTCGCGCAGCATGCGGTAGGACTCGCCGACGGGTCCGGCGAGCTGCAGGCCCGCGGTGGCGTGCGCGAGCGTGTGCGGGACGCTCGCGATGATCGGGTAGTCCGGGCACGCCCGTTCGAAGTCATCGACCGTCTTCAGCCGCCGGTCGAGGAAGTCGACGAGCAGCGCCAGGCCGCAGCCGAGGAACAGCCCCACTACGAATCCGAGCAGGGCATCGCGCTTGGGCTTGGGCGAGACCGGGTTCGGGTCGGGCTCCGCGCGGGCGATCACCTCGGCGTCGCCCGTCTGCAGCGAGCGCAGCGCGGTCAGCTGGCGGAGGCTTTCGGCGAGCTTCAGCTGCTCGGCCGGGGAGGCGGTCTTTGCCGTCTGGCTCACGAGTTCTTCGGCCTGCGCGACCGTGGCGCGGTCGGTCTGGCGGCGATAGATTATGTAGCCTTCGGCGAACGCGTTGGCGACGGCCGCCGCTTCACGGGGATTGCCCCGGGTCGCCTGAATCGTGGCGATGTCGGCGTCCGTGGCGGGTGTGACGGAGATCGATTCGACCAGCGAGCTGACCGGTTCTCTGGTTTTCAGCAGGCTCTCGGCCTCCTGGCCCACGTTGAGCGAGGTCACCACGTCGATGCTCGTCTGAGTGGTGCGCTGCGGTTCCTCCTGGCCCGTCGAGAAGAGGTTGTTGCCGTAGAGGGCCTGGGCGAAGCCGGGGTCGCGGAAGAGCAGCTGTGCCGAGGCGGAGTACTGCTTGGGAGAGCGCAGCGACAGCGCGACAGCGATCGCCACGCTCAGCGCGACCACGACGATCACGATCAGCTTGCGCCGCCACAGGACCGACAGCAGCTCAAACGGGGAGACCGTGGCAGCGGCAGGAGGAGTAGGCAGGGGCTCGCTATCGGGCACGGCTATCCGGCTGCTCCATTAGTGCGGTGCACCGACTCAATGATACGTCGATCTCGGCGGCTGCCCGCAACCTGGCTGTCGCCGGTGAGCGCACCGTAGAACCCGGGCCCGACGGCACCGCGTCGCGGCGCGCAGCGGCCAGGGCGAGGGACATCTCTCGGCGCCATCGTGGCGGTGCTCATACCACTGCTCCTATCGGCCGCGGCGGGCAAACCCTTGACGGCCCGACGGCGAGCTCGCGCGGGACCAGTGGTCCGCCGAGCGCTCGCGGCAGACGCCCCGGCAGGCTGTATCTTGCGGGTCCAACGGTGCGCTCACCCCTGTCGCTACGCGTTGGTCTTGCGGCCCCATTCGATCCGAGCAATCCGCATGGGGACTCCGGACCAGCCAGCTCCGTGCTGGCGGCGCTGCAGGAGCTCGTGGCGGAGGCCGTGCCCCTCAGCGGCAAGCTCCCGGCGCCCGTGGGAGAGCTCTCCCACCTGTGCAGTGTTGCCGTGCGCATGCGACCGCGCGATCTGCGCGATCCGCGCGCCGGCGCCGCGCGCGTGGCAAGCGCTGCCAGGCTCGGGCGCCCGACGATCGCCGCGCGCACCCTGCTGATGCGCCGGCACCTCGCGGCGGCCGGCTCCCTCGACGGGATCGTGCAGCGGGGCTGCGAGCTGCGCCTGCCACGGGCCCAGCGGGTGGTCACCTACGAGGACTCCACCGTGCTGCAGGCCCAGCGCAGCTACCCCTGGCCCCACCTGCGCTCGCTCTCGCAGGCCGACATCCGGCGCTACGCCGACCGCCAGCGGAGCATCTACGACGCGGCCGTGGCCTGCTGCTGCACCACGCACTGGGTCGCAGACAGCATCACGAGCGACTACGGAATCCGGCGCGATCGCGTGTTCGTCGTCGGCAACGGCCAGAACCACCGTGCGCCCGATGTGAGCGCACGAGACTGGAGCAGGCCGCGCTACCTGTTCATCGGACTGGACTGGACACGCAAGAACGGGCCGGCCGTGCTGGCGGCGTTCGCCCGCGTGAGGGAGCGACACCCCGACGCGAAGCTCGACGTGGTCGGCGAGCACCCTCCGCTGGATCTGCCCGGTGTCGTGGGGCACGGCGCCCTCGCCCGCGCCGACGCCGACGATCGCGCGCAGGTCGCGGCGCTGCTCGGGGCGGCAACGGTGTTCGTGATGCCCTCGCTGCACGAGCCGGCAGGGATCGCCTACGTGGAGGCCGCCGGAGCCGGCGTCGCGTCGATCGGCACCACCAACGGGGGGGCGGCCACGATGATCGGCCCCGGCGGGCTCGTGGTCGACCCGCTCGACGCCGATCAGATCCATGCGGCGATGTCCCAACTCGCCGATCCGGCAACCGCACAGCGAATGGGCGATCTCGCCCTGCGCCACTCGCGCCTCTTCACCTGGCGCAAGGTCGCCGAGCGACTGCTGCGCGCCCTCGCCATACCCGATGTGGACACCGACGGGCTCGCCGAGTTCCTCTGAGCGCCGCTGGACCCGGCGCCGCTCAGCCCTCTGCCGGCAGGCCGCACCGTCAGGCGGCTGCGACGCTGCCGGCCGCGGCGGCTGGCAGCGCGGCGCCCCCGAGGGCGGCGTGCGCGTCGAGGACGAAGCGTTCCTGGGCGTCGAGATAGGGGCCGAGTCGGAACATCTGTGCGCGCTGCAGCGCTCGCTGCACGCGCGCCTCGGTCTGCTCGACCTCGAGCAGCGTCCGCGCGAGCGCTGCAGCGGCCGAACGGGCGTCGCCGCGCGGGAACAGCAGCGCGTGCTGCTCGTCGGCCATCCCCTCCGAGATCCCACCCACGTCGGCCGCCACGAGCGGCACCCGTGCGAGCGCGCCCTCGATCGTGACCAGCGGAAACGGCTCGTCCCACGCCGAGGAGACGATCAGCGCGTGCGCCCGCGCCAGCCCGGCGGCAACCTGCTCGGGGGTGGCCTGCCCCCGCCAGCTGATCTGCGCGGCCACGCCCAGGCGCTCGGCGAGGGCGCGCATGTCGGCCGCGTGATCGCCGTCCTCGGGGCCGATCACGACCAGGCTGGCCGGGATGCCGTGCTCTGAGCGCAGCAGCGCCAGAGCCTCGATGGCGGTCCAGACGCCCTTGTAGGGAGTGACGCGCCCGAGGAACATGATCTCCGGCTCCGGCGCCGGTTCACGCACGACCGCCGCGTAGAGATCGCCGTAGCGGGGCACCGAGTGGCCCACGCGCTCGAGCACCGGCTCGATGAACGGCTGCACCGCCACCATCCGCTTGAGCGACTCGGAGTTCCAGCTGATCGCCGTGCGCAGCGGCGCCCGCGGATCCAGGCGCAGCGACGGCAGCAGGTTCAGCGCACGACAGGCGGCCGACCAGGCCGCGCGCCCGGGCGCTCGCTCGGCGGGCAGCAGCTCGCGCATGAACTGGTCGTTGATGAAGATGCCGCCGAACCAGTGCTCGCAGACGCGAAACGCGAGCGGGACCCCGCTGTCGGCGAGCACCCGCAGCGCCGCCTGGGGGATCGAGGAGCCGTTCCACACATAGACGAAGTCCGGGCCCCACGCAAGCGCGCGGCGGGCGCTGCGCACGGCGCGCACGGACGCGAGCGGCGCGCGACGCGCTCCCCGGGAGTCGGGCGGCAGGCGTGCGAGCTCGCGGCGGACCGCCGCCTGCTCCCCGGCGCGCGCCGCATCCTCGTCGCTGGTCAGCACGAGCACGTGGTGGTGCTCGTGCAGGCGCTCCGCCACGCCCGAGCACTCGACCTCGTAGCCGCCAAAGGCCACCGGGGGGTAGAGCGTCGAGACGACGAGGATGCGCATCAGCGCTGAACGGTAGCGCCGCCTCGCGTCAGCATCGCTTGCTATATGTCCTGCTCCGGTTGAGATGCGCGTACTGTTCTTCAACGAGGGCAACCTCGGCACGCACATCATGGGCCAGGGGCAGCTCAACGCCGCGCTGCGGGTCGGGCTGAGCGCGACACCGGGCGTCGAGGCCCGCTTTGCGGGGCTCACGCCCCTCAACCGCTGGCAGCGCGCGGCCGCCAGCCGTCAGATCCCGCTGCTGGCCGGCGCGGGACTGGACTTTCGCACGCTGCGCTGGCACCTGGTCCAGTCGCTGCACGCGCGTGCGCAGCTCGCACGGGAGCTGCAGCTCTGGCCGGCCGACATCGTGCATGTGCACAGTCATGCGGTCGCCCTGACGATCGCCGCGCTGATGCGGTCGCTCCCGGTCGCGCTGTCGCTCGACACGACCGCGCACGACTGGTGGGCGATGCCGGCGTGGCGTCTGCAGCAGGGCCATAGACCGACGGCGATCGCGCCGAGCATCGCTCTCGAGCGCCGCGCGCTGCGACGGGCCGCGCTCGTGCTCGCCTGGACCCCGTGGGCGCGCCGCGCGGTCGAGCGACAGGCGCCGAGGGCGCGCGTGATCGAGCACCACCCGGGGCTCGACCTGCAGCGCTACCGCCCGAGCACGCGCCGCGATCGCGAGCGCCCGCGGGTGCTGTTCATCGGCGGACGCTTCGCCGGCAAGGGCGGCAACGACCTGCTGGAGGCGATGAGCGCTGGGCTCGGACGCGAGTTCGAGCTCGATCTGGTTACGCCCGCCGCGGTGGCCGAGCGCCCCGGCGTGCGCCTCCACCGCCTGACCCCGGGCGACCCGCAGCTGCTCGATCTGCAGCAGCAGGCTGACCTGCTGTGCCTGCCGACCTACGGCGACGCATGCCCGTGGGCGGTGCTCGAGGCGATGGCCTGCGGCACCCCGGTCGTCTCGACGCGCGTCGGGGGCATCCCCGACCTGCTCGACCACGGCCGCGCCGGCGTGCTCACGCCCTACGGGGACCCGCGCGCCCTCGGCGAGGCCTTGCGCTCACTGCTCGGCGACCCGCAGCGACGCGCGCAGCTGGCCGCCGAGGCGCGCCTGCGCTGCGAGCGCGAATACGACGCCAGGAAGCAGTTCGCGCGCCTGGCCGAGCGCCTGCGCCGGCTGCTCGCCACCGGCAGCTAGGCGAGCGTCCTGCGTCCCACGACCACGCGCACATCGTCCATGCCCACGGCGCGCAGCGCGAACAGCAGCGCCGGATAGCACAGGCAGGCGGCGATCACCAGCACCGCCAGCGACGCGTTGGCCAGGCTCAGCGCCTCCAGCGCCACCCCGAGCAGCACGGCCGCGAGCACCGTCCTGCCGATCCGCCCCGGCCTTGGCAGCGGCAGCTCGAGCGTGCGCAGGATCAGCGAGAGGCTGGCGGTGAACACCACCACCTCCGTCACCAGCGTCATCCACGCCGCACCCATGAAGCCGATCAGCGGCACGAGCGCGAGGTTCCCGCACAGATTCACGATCAGCGCGACCAGGCTGATCCACAGCAGGCGCCGCTGCAGCCCGAGCACGACCAGCAGGTTGCCGTTGAGGTAGCCGAAGCAGATGAACACGAAGGCTGCGCCCAGCACCGGCAGGGCCGGCGCGGCCGACGCGAACTCCTTCCCGAAGATCAGTTCCACGACCGGGCTCGCGGCGACGACCGCGAAGGCGAGCGCCCCCAGCGAGGTGACCGCCATCAGCTCAGCGGTCAGGCGCGCCGTGCGCAGCAGCCGCGCGCGGTCCCCCGGCCAGGATGCGGCCATGACCGGCGCGAGCGTCGTGAGGACGGAGATCGGCACGAAGTGGGACTGATCGAGCAGGGTGTAGACCGCGCTGTAGAGCCCCGACGCGCCGCTGCCGGCGATCTGGAACACGATGATCTGATCGATTCGCGCATAGGAGATGATCAGCACGCCGGAAATCCCCATCGGCAGACCGACGCTCACGATCCTCCGCAGCCGCTTGCGCGACGGGCGCGGCAGTCGCGCGCCCAGTTTCAGAGCGGCCGCGGCCTGGACCACCGAGCCCACGACGTTCGTGAGCGCCATCGCGATCGCCAGTTCGATCATGCCCCCGTGGTTGAGGAAGATGAACAGGACGGCGACCCCCCAGAGGATGCTCCTGAGGGTCAGCACGAGCATCGGCACGCGGTTGTTCACGCGCAGTTGGAAGAGGAGCCCCAACGCACTGACCCCGCCGAACGGCATCGTCACGATCAGGATCAGCCCCGCGACCAGCATCTGATGGCTGCGGGAGAGCGCGATGATCGCGGCGGCCGAGCAGAGCATCACAGGCGGGATCAGCATCAGGCGCAGCAGCATCACGGCGCCGATCCACTCGTGCTCCTGCTCTGGTTCGCGAGCGGCTTCCCGGAGGGCGACACCCTCCATCCCGAAGTTGGCGAAGAAGGCGATCAGCCCGATCACGATGAAGCCGGTCGACCATTCCCCGTAGCCGGTCTTGCCGAGCGTGCGCACCACCAGCGCCGTGACGAGCGCGCCGAGCGCGAGGTTGCCGATGCGCACGACGACCTGCATGAGGATGTCTCGCGAGGCGCGTTGCCGTGTGGCGTGGCGAGCTATGGTCGACATGGGGATCGTGTGCTCGTTCGGGTGCGACTCACAGTATCCCTGCATATCGGCGGGATCCGGACCGGGCTACGGAGGCGGGCAAAGGCGCGGACCTAAAGCGGACATAAGTTCCCGCCCGCGAGCGCTGTAGGATCTTCGACGTCTCGCATCGCCGTGGTCCTCGGGGGCATCCGCGAGCGATTCTCCAGGGCGGCGCCAAGGGCACCGGGCAGGGACGACAGAGAGGAGCATCGCGTGAGCAGGGCGACTTTGATCACCGGCGGAAGCGGCTACATCGGCGCGCTGCTCGTGCAGGAGCTGCTCGCGGCGGGGCGGGACGTGAGGGTGCTCGACTCGCTGCTGCACGGACAGGAGGACATCGCTGCCGAGCAGGAGCGGGCGGGCGTGCAGGTGTTCCGGGCGGACATCCGCGACGCCGAGGCGCGCAGACGGGCGCTCGCCGACGTGGAGGCCGTCGTGCACCTCGCGGCGATCGTCGGCGATCCGGCGTGCGGACGGGATCCGCAGCTCTCCGACGAGGTCAACGTGCAGGCAACCGAGGGGCTCGTGGCCGACGCCGCCGAGGCCGGAGTGCAGCGGCTCGTGTTCGCCTCCACCTGCTCGAACTACGGGCGCATGGCCGATCCGACCGTTCCCATCACCGAGGACGGCGAGCTGAGCCCGGTCTCGCTGTATGCCGAGCAGAAGGTCGGGATGGAGAGGCTGATCCTCGGCGGCGGCGCCAACGGCGTCAAGCCGACCTGCCTGCGCTTCGCGACCGTCTACGGGGTCGGGCGGCGCATGCGCTTCGATCTCACCGTCAACGAGTTCACCCGCGAACTGTGGGCCGACCGCGAGCTCGAGGTCTTCGGCGAGCAGTTCTGGCGGCCCTACATCCACGTGCGCGACGCCGGCCGCGCGGTTCGCACCGTGCTCGAGGCCCCCGAGGAGAGGGTCGCGGGCAGGGTCTTCAACGCCGGGCGCTCGGGCGAGAACTACCGCAAGCTCGACCTCGTCGAGGAGATCCGCAAGCAGACCGATCGCGGCAGGGTGAGCTACGTCCACCGCGACGAGGATCCGCGCGACTACAAGGTGAGCTTCGACCGGATCCGCGAGCAGCTCGGGTTCGAGACGCTGATGACCGTGCCCGACGGCATCGCCGAGGTCATCGCGGCGCTCGACGCCGGGACCTTCGGCGATCCCTTCGACGCCCGCTACAAGAACGTTCCCTGAGCGTCCTCGCAGGTGCCCGCCCGCTGAAGATGGCCACGGCCGAGACCTTCCCCGAACTCCCGCTGTTCGACCTGCGGCTGCAGCCGCAGGACCTCGAGGCTGTCGCCGCCACCCTGCGCTCGGGCTGGCTGACGCTCGGCCCGCGGACGGCCGCGTTCGAGGAGGCCTTCGCCGCGCACCTCGGCGCGCGCCACGCAATCGCGGTCTCCAGCTGCACCGCCGCGCTGCACCTCGCCTACCTGGCCGCGGGCGTCGGCCCCGGCGACGAGGTGATCGTGCCCTCCTTCACTTTCGCGGCGACCGCCGCCGCCGCGCTCTACTGCGGCGCGACGCCTGTGTTCGCGGACATCAGCTCGCGCAAGAACCCGAGCCTCGACCCCGAGGAAGCCGAGCGGCGCATCACGCCTCGCACGAAGGCGCTGTGCGTCGTGCACTACGCCGGATACCCGGCACGGGTCGACCGCATCAAGGGGCTTTGCGACGAGCATCAGATCGCGCTGATCGAGGATGTGGCCCACGCGCCGAGCGCCACGCTCGGGGGGCGCAAGCTCGGCACGTGGGGGCTGGCGGGCGCGTTCAGCTTCTTCTCCAACAAGGTGCTTTCGGCCGGGGAGGGGGGCCTGCTCTGCACCGACAGCGACGAGGTCGCTTCGTTCGTGCGCTCGCGCCGCTCCCACGCGATGACCAGTGGCACGTGGGCGCGCCACGAGGGCCTCACCGACACCTACGACGTCATCGGGCTCGGCTTCAACTATCGCCTCGACGAGCCGCGCTCGGCGCTGCTGCTCTCGCGCCTGCAGCGACTCGAGTCCGAAATCGAGCGCCGGCGGGAACTCACCCTGCGCTACCGCTCGCTGCTGGCGCAGATCGATGGGATCATCCTGCCGTTCGAGGACGCCGACGTGCCCGGCTCCTCCTGCTACGTGATCCCGATCATGATCGAGCAGGACGGACGCCAGGCCGAGGTGAGCAGCCGGCTGCGCGAGATGGGGATCCAGACGAGCATCTTCTACCCGTCTATCCACCGCTTCAAGGCCTACCGCGAGCGATTTCCGGAGGTCTCCCTGCCGGTCACCGAGCTGGCGTCGCGCACCGAGCTGACGCTCCCCTTCTACCCCCACATGAGCCATGCCGACCAGGACCGGGTCGCCACCGCGCTCGCGGAGGCGCTCGCGCGATGAGCGACTGGCGCGTCCCGCTGACCGACATCTCGGTCCCCGAGCAGGACGTGCAGGCCGTGCTCGACTGCCTGGAGTCCGGCTGGCTGACGATGGGCCCTCGCACCGAGGCCTTCGAGCGGGCGCTTGCGAGCTTCGTGGGCGTCCCCCACGCGCCCACGGTCTCGAGCGGCACCGCCGCCCTGCACCTGTCCTGCCTGGCCGCCGGGCTCGGTCCCGGGGATGAGGTGATCGTGCCGGCGTTCACGTTCGTCGCGAGCGCCTGCGCCGCGCGCTATGTGGGCGCCGAGCCGGTGCTCTGCGACGTACGCAGCGCGCGGGACTTCAACCTCGATCCCGAGGACGTCGTGCGCCGGATCACGCCGCGCACGCGTGCGGTCGTGGCTGTCCACTTCTGCGGCTATCCCGCCGATGTGGCCGCGCTGCGCGGGATCTGCGACGAGCACGGGCTGGTGCTGATCGAGGACTGCGCCAGGCGATCGGCGCGTACGTCGACGGCGATGCTCGCCAGGTCGGCACGGTCGGCGAGCTCGGTGCGTTCAGCTTCTTCTCCAAGAAGCAGCTGTGCGTGGGCGAGGGTGGCATGGTCGAGCACCGCCGATGAGCGGCTGGCCGAGCGCGTGCGGCTGCTGCGCTCGCATGCGATGACGAGCAGCACCTGGACCGCCACCGCGGTCACGACCCCGCCTACGACGTGATCGACATCGGCTTCAACTTCCGCCTGGACGAGCCGCGGGCGGCCCTCGGCCTGAGCCGCCTGGGACGCCTGCGCGAGGACATCGCCGCCCGCCGCGCCACCGTGAAGGCCTACCGCGAGCGGCTCGCCGAGGTGCCCGGCATCGAGCTCGCGTTCGAGGAGCAGGCCGTCGAGCGCTCCTCGCACTTCGCCTTCCCGGTCCTGCTGGCCGACCGCGAGACGCGCGATCGCCTGCGCGCCGAGCTCAAAGCGAACGGCATCCAGACGACGTGGTATCCGGCGCTGCACAGCTTCAGCGAGTATCGCCGCATCGCGCCGGCCGACGGGCTCCCGCGAGCCACCGAGGTCGCCGACCGCCACTGCGCGCTGCCGCTCAGCTCGAGCATGGACACGGCGCAGGTGGACACCGTCGTGGACGCGGTGCGGGCAGCGCTCTCCTAGCGCCTACCGCTCCTGCGGGATCAGCCGGTCGCGCACCGACTCGAACTCCTCCTGGGCCTGCTCGTAGTCGTCGTGGCGGCCGATGTCCAGCCAGTAGTCCTCGCTCGGCCAGGAGCGCACGATCTCACCGGCCGCGATCAGCCGCAGGATCAGATCGGGGAAGTCCAGGTGCTCCCCGGGCTCGATGAACGAGAGCGCGCGGGGGGCGAAGCAATACACGCCCATGCTCGCGACGTAGTCGATCGCCGGCTTCTCGTCGTAGCCGGTGAGGCGCGTCTCGTCGCCCGCGTCGCCAAAGCGCAGCACGCCCAGGGAGACCTGGATCTTGCGGGTCTTGGTGGCGATCGTCGCCGCCGCATCGCTGGCGGAGTGGCGCTCGAGCAAGGCGCCGTAGTCGATGTCGGTGAGCACGTCGCCGTTCATCACGAGCACATCGTGCTCGGCGAGACCATCGATCAGGGCGAGGGCGCCGACCGTGCCGAGCGGCTCGCGCTCGCGGTAGTAGTCGATCGGGATCCCGTAGCTCTCGCCATCGCGGAAGAAGGCCTCGATCAGCTCGGCGAGATAGCCGGTGGCCATGGTGATCCGCTCGAAGCGATGTGCCTTGAGCTGGCGCACGACGATGTCGAGCACGGGCCGATCGCCGATCGGCATCAGCGGCTTCGGCAGCACGGTGGTGTACGGACGCAGGCGGGTGCCCTCACCGCCGGCGAGGATCACCGCGCGTTTCACCTCGTCTCCGCCACGAGCGCGAAGTCCTCGATCACGCGCCAAGGATATGGGCGCCGGGGGACGTTCATCCGGCGAGCACCGCTTCGTAGAGCTCGGAGGTACGACGAGCTATGGAGGGCCAGGAGAAGCGCTCCTCGGCGAGCTTCGCCCCGGCCGCGCCGCGGCGCAGGCACTCCTGCGCTCCCGCCGCGACGCTCGCGGCCAGCGCCTCAGCGAGGGCATCGACGCTCGCCGAGGCACAGACCCAGCCCGTCTCGCCGTCGATCACCGCCTCGACCATCCCACCGGACGGGTAGACGATCACCGGGCGGGCGAAGCCGTAGGCGAGCAGCAGCACGCCGCTCTGGCTGGCCTCCTTGTACGGGAGCGCGACCGTGTCGGCGGCAGCGAACAGCTCGGCGGCCTGGCGCATCTCGAGGAATCCCTCGCGCACGATCACGCGGCCGGCGAGCGCGTCCAGACGCTCGCGCACGGCCGCAAGGCCGCCGGCGTCCTGCCCGCCGATGAGCAGGTGCATGGTCGGCACCCGCGCGGCGGCTGCGACGAGGTCCTCGAGCCCCTTGTCGGTGCGCAGCTGGCCGAACATCAGCGTCGCAGGCGCCTCGGGAGCAAGGCCGAGCGCGGCGCGCGCCGCCTCGCGCTCGGCCGGCCCGCCGCTGCGCGCGAGCCCACCGTACTCGCCGTGCGGGATCACGACCGCACGGCCGCCGAGCGTGGGCGTGACGCGGGCGAGATCGGCCTGCGTGTGCACGATCGTGCGCGCCGTCAGCCGGGCGGTCAGCCGGCGCGCCGGTCCGCGCGCGCCCCGGGACGTGGTCGCGCGGTCGAACATCCCGTGTGCGGTCTGCACGACAGGCGTGCCGGTCAGGCGCACGCAGGCGACGGCGAGGGCGCCGATCTGCGGGATCTCCCAGCCCTGGGAGTGCACGATGTCCGCGCGCGCGGCCAGGCGCATCAGGCGCGGCAGCGCGACGAGGAAGCGCAGGCCGTTGATCGGCCTGCCGAGCCCGCGCGCGCGCAGCGCGCGGGCGAGCCGCGTGCGGCCGCGCGTGTAGTGGAACACCCCCTTCACGGTGACGCCCTCGATCGGGCGATAGCGGTGGTCTGCGGCCGTGGCGAGGGTGACGGTCCACCCCTCCGCGGCGAGCGCCGCGACGAGCTCCGCCGTGTAGTCCGCGACGCCGCCGCGGCCGCCCTGCTCGACCATCAGCAGGCGCCGCCGAGCACCGGCGCTCATACGGGCGAGCGCGCGCCGGCGCCGATGGCGTCTTCGAGCAGCCGCTCGATCTGCTCGGCGACGACGGGTGCGGCGTAGGTCCGCTCGGCGTAGGCGCGCGCCGCCGCGCCGTCGCGCCTGACGCGGTCCGGATCCTCGAGATAGCGCGAGATCAGCGGGCGCAGGGCATCGGGATCGTTCTCGGGAGATGCGATGCCGCCGAACTCGGGCATGATCATGTCGGCGACCCCCTCGGCGCCGGTCGAGAGGCAGGGGCGCGAGGCGAGCATGCCGAGGATCACCGCCCGCGGCGCGCCCTCGGTCGGACTCGGGCAGAACACCGACACGTCGAAGGCGGAGAGCACGTCGGGCACCTCGGCGCCGGGGGTCGCGATGAAGTGCGCGCGCTCCCCCAGCGGCTCGGCGAGCGCCCGCAGCTCGGGCTCGGTCTCGCCGCTGCCGGCGAGGATCAGGTGCACCCGCCGATCCTCCAGGGCGTCGACCGCGCGAACGACGACGTCGTTGCGCTTCTTGGGATGAAAGCGCGAGATGCAGCCTACGACGAAGGCATCCTGCGGGATCCCGAGCCGATCGCGAAAGCTCGCCCTGCCCCGCTCTGTGAAGCGGATCTCCTCGACACGCATCACGTTCGGGACGACGACGATCTTCTCCTGTGCGACGCCGACGTCGGCGACCGAGCGGCGGGTGCCCTCCGAGATCGCCATCACGAGCGCGGCCCGCCCGGCAGCGCGCAGGTAGGCGCGCCGCGGGATCCCGCGGCGCAGCGGGAACGGCACCGGTCCCCACTCGGCCCAGACGACCGTGCGGCGCAGCGCCGCCGGCAGCATGCCGGCGAGCAGCTGCTCCTTCTTGTAATGGACCATCAGCACGTCATAGGGGGCCTCCGCCCGCAGCGCCTCGCGCAGGCGCCCCAGCAGCCATGGCCAGCGCACCGCCAGAGCGATCCAGCTGCCGGTCGAGAGCTTCGGGCCGATCGCCACAGGGCTCACGCGCACCTCGGTGTCTCGCGCCATCCCCGGCATGTCGGTGAGCATCACCGTGTCGTGGCCGCGCTGACGCAACGCCTCGAGCATCTCGACGGCGGCGAACTCCGCGCCGCCGCTCGAGTCGGTGGTCATCACGCTCACGATCTTCATCAGGTGGATTATCTCGGCCTGCGAGGACGGGCCTGGAGCATTGGGCAGGAGCTGTCGCAGCCGAGCGTCCGCCGGCCCGGGTGCTCACCGCAGCGCGGATCATCCCCGGCGGCCCGTCGGGCTGAACTGTCACACTCATCTCCCTCAGAGGTTCGGCAGACCGCAACAGCGACCGATGCGCGCACTAATCGTCGATCAGTCCCGGGACCGCGCGTCGCTGGCCGCGGCGCGCATGCTGCACGCCGACGGCTGGGAGGTCGGGACGGGCGCCTGGCAGCCGAGCACCGTGTCGACCTCGGCGCTCACCGGCAAACATCACCACATCGAGGAAGCGGAGACCGACGAGGACCGCTTCATCGCCGACATCGCCGAGGCGGTGCGGACGGGCGGCTACGAGGTCGTGTTCTGCGCCTACGACGTAGGCCTGCTGGTGCTGTCGCGCCGGCGCGAGGAGATCGCTCCCGCGATCGTCCCCTACGCCGCGCATGAGATCGTCGAGCGCTCCTTCGACAAGCTGGCGTTCACGAACGCCGCGCAGGCGGCCGGTCTCGCGGTTCCCCACACCGTCGAGGCCAGCGAGGCGGCGCTGGCCGCGTGGCGCGGACCGATCGTGGTCAAGGCCCGGATCCACGTGCCGAAGCGCTATGAAACACGGCGCTTCAGTAGTGCCGAGCAGGCCGCTGCGTTCGTCGCCGAGCTGCGCGCCGAAGGTGCGCAGCCGCTGCTGCAGGAGTGCATCGCCGGCCAGCTCGGCGCCGTCGTGGTCGTGGTCGACCGCGAGGGGCAGGTGGTCGCGGAGGTCCAGCAGCGCTGCGACCGCTCGTGGCCGGCCGAGGCCGGGGTCACGGCCCGCGCGCGCACGGTCGCGCCCGACGTCGAGCTCTCCGAACGCGTCGGCGAGCTGGTGCGGCTGCTGGGATGGTTCGGGCTGGCGGAGATCGAGTACCTGCTCGACGATCGGGGCGTGCCGCGCTTCACTGAGCTCAACGGCCGCTTCTACGGCGGCATCGCGCTGGCGGGCCGTGCGGGGGTCAACGTGGCCGCGGCCTGGGCGCGCCTGGCCGTCGGACAGCCGGTGGCGCCGCTCGGCCCCCAGCGGGTGGGAGCGCGCTTTCAGTGGCTGAACCGCGACCTCGCCGCCTCACGCCACGCCGACGGGCTGAAGGGGGTCGCGACAGCGCTCGCGCTGGCCCCGCGCAGCGCCCACAGCATGGTCGCGCGCGGCGATCTGAACCCGCTGCTGCGCTTCTACCTCCCCGAGCTGGCCCGCCGCGCCGCCTCCCGGGTGGGCATCAGCCGGCACAGCGCGTGAAGAGGGCGCCGCGCGTGCAGAGCAACGCAGACCTCGCGCGCAACGTCAGCCTGCACCTCGGCGAGGCCGATGCGGCCGAGCTGCCGCGGGCGGCGAGGGGCGTGCTCGAACCGCGGCCCGTGCCGCCGGCTCCGCTGCGCGCAGCGCAGCGAATCGCCATGAAGCTCGGATGGCTGCAGTGGGAGCGCGCGTGGCTGCAGCGCCTGATCGACGCCCGTAGAAGCGTTCTCGGCGAGGCGGCATCGGGACCGCCGCGCTTCCTCGTGAGGGTCGATGAGTTTCCCTACTACACATCCTTTGACCGCCCGCAGGACATCGACATGTCGCGTCGCTTCCATCACGTGATGGCCGCCGCCGGACTGGTCCACCTGATGTCGGTGCTGCCGCAGCTGACCCACGCGCCGCTCACCGCCGGAGCGAGCGGCGGCCGGGCCTTGGGCGATGAGGAGATCGCGCTGCTCGAACAGATGCGCAGCGACGGCGTCACCTTCGCCCAGCACGGAGACACCCACCGGACGCGCTTTGCCAGCCCGCGCCGGCGCTCGGAGCTGTGCGGGCTCGCGCCGCGGCAGCTCGAGGCGCTGCTCGACGACGGCCGTCGCCGGCTGCAGGCGGCCGGCATCGGCGAGACGCGTGTCTTCGTGCCCCCGTTCAACCGCTTCGACGCCGCCCAGTACCCCCAGCTCGCCGAGCGCTTCGAGGTGATCTGCGGCGGTCCCGAGAGCGTCGCCCTGATGGGCTTCCACGGCGGTCCGCTGTGGCGCGAGGGCGCGGTGTGGCTCCCCTGCTACGCGCCCTTCTACGCCGACGCTCGCACCGTGTTGCCGGCCGCCGAGCGGCTGATCGACATGGCGCCGGGAACGTGGGTGCCGATCGTCCTGCACACCTCCTGGGAGCAGGATGACGACTTCCGCTCGCTCGCCCGCCTGGCCGAGCGAATCGCACCGTACGCCGCGAGTTGGGAGGAGCTGCTCGCCGAGGTCGAGCGCAGCGCCGCCGTGCGATGATCGCGACGCAGATGCTCGACGTCGACATCATCGATGATCTCGAGGCGGCGGGCTCGCTTGCGCCGGCCTGGGACGAGCTCGCTGTCCGCGAGGGGCTGCCCCTGTGCGCGCCCGGCTGGATGCTCGCCTGGTGGCGGCGGATGGCTCCCAGCGCGGGCGAGCTGCGGATCGTGGTCGTGCGCGACCGCGACGGCGTGATCGCGCTCGCGCCATGGTTCGCCGATCGCGGCCCCGGCGCGCGGGTGGATCTGCGCTTTCTCGGGGCCGAGATATCCGACCGCGTCGACATCCTCTGCGTCCCCGGACGCGAGCGCGAGGCCCGCGGCGAGCTCCTTCGCGCGATCTGGCGGATGCGCCCGCGTCCCGACCTGATCGCCTTCGAGGCGGTGCCCGCAAGCTCGGGCTGGACCCGCCTGCTCGCCCGCGGTGACCTGCGTCTGACCCGCTATCGCAACTCGCTGCTGCCGGCCCCCTCGGTCACCCTGCCGGGCGGGCCGCCCGAGGCGTGGCTGGCCGGCCGTTCGAGCAACTTCCGCGGTCAGATGCGGCGCATGCGCCGGCGGCTGGCCGAGCGCGGCGGGCAGGTGCGCCAGATCGTCGATCCCGGCGAGGTCGGGCGGGCGCTCGACGCGCTGCTGGCGCTGCACGCCGCCCGCTGGGAGGGGCGCGCCCCCTCGAGGCTCACCCGCCCTGACGTGAGGGAGCTGCTGCACGAGGCCGCCGCGGCGCTGGGCCCCGACCGGCTGCGCCTGTGGGCCGCGGAGATCGCCGGCGAGCTCATCTCGGTGCAGCTCTTCCACGCGGCCGGCGGGGAGATCAAGTACTGGAACGGCGGCTGGATGGAGGAGCATGCCGACGTCAAGCCGACGATGCTGACGATCCTCGCCGCGCTCGAGGACGGGATCGCTCGCGGCGAGCGACGGCTGGACCTCGGAGCCGGCACCCACCCCTACAAGATGCGCTTCGCCGACGGCGATGACCCGCTCACCTGGGGCGGGCTGATCGTGCGCAATCGGCGCTGGCCGCGCACGCGCGCCGAGATGATGCCGCAAGTGCTGCGCTACCGTGCAAAGCGGGCGGTGCTGGCCATGCCGGCCCCGCTCACCGATCGGGTCGAGGCAGCCGTCAGGTCGCGCCGCGCAGCCTAGCCGGTGAGATCTTCGCGCTCCCTGCACGCAGCGGCCTAAAGCTCACGGCCCGGGGCGTCGAGAAGGTCTCAGGCGATGAGCGCACCCCTGACACCGATCGTCGTGCAATACCTGTACGTGCACGGGCACGATGAGGGCTTCCACTACCCGACCGCGCGCGCGGCCTCATCCTCAGCGGCTGTGGCAACGCGCTACCTGGAGTGCGCCCTCACCCAGGCCGCCTCGCTGGCGCTGAGAAAACTCGACTGCGAGCTGGTGCTGGCCACCAACCTGCGCGACCGCGAGGCGCTCGGACACCTCGGCGGGGAGCTGCTGGAGCGCATCGAGGCACTGGGCGTGCGCATCCTTCCCACCGCCTACCGCCACCGGCCCAAGCCGGGCACCGAGATCTACCTCTCCTCGCGCTACCTGCTCGACGCGATCCTCTCAGCCGCCGAGGGCCAGGCGCCCGAGCGCAAGATCTGGCTGACGGATCTGGACTGCGTGTGGGCCGATCCGGAGCTGGTGTTCGCGGCCGCCCCGGCCGCGTCGGAGATCGGCTGCATCCACATCGACTACCCGCCGGACTGGGACACGGTCGGCTTCGAGGCCTACGGCCGCACGCGCAGAGGGATCGGCGATCTGGCGAGGAGCATGGGCGGGTCCGAAGCGGTCCCGCCGTGGGTCGGCGGCGAGCTGCTCTGCGGCACGCCCGCCGCGCTGCGCGACCTCGTGAGCGCGTGCGAGAAGCTCGACGCCCGGCTGGCCGCGGAGGGCAAGACGCTTCCCAACGAGGAGCAGATCCTCTCGCTCGCCGGCGCCGTCGGGAGCGTCCGCTTCAGCGATCTGTCCCACATCGCCAGGCGCATGACGACAGGCCCGCGCAGCCACGCAGTGCGGGTCGCAGATCCGCTGGCGATCGGGCTGTGGCACCTGCCGGCGGAGAAGGGCCTGAGCCTGCGGCGCACCGCCAGTCAGCTGCGCCGCGGCAGAACGCGGCGGCTGCTGCGCGACCTGGCCGATCCGGGGCGCACCGCCCGGCGCTTCAACGTGGCCGGCACCGGCCCTCTGCGGCGGCTGCGAGACGACGGCTGGATCGTGGCGCAGCGCATGCTCAGAATCGGTCCGAGCCTGCCCGGCAGCGCTTGAGCGCCGCGTTCTCCTGCGGCGCAGCCGCTCAGGTCGTGCGGATGATCATCACCGAGCAGGGGGCGTGGTGGGAGACCTTGTTCGGCACCGAGCCCAGCAGGAAGCGCTTGGCGCCGGTCATGCCCTTGTTGCCGACGACGATCAGGTCGGCCTCCCGCTCCTCGGCGACATCGAGAATCGCGTCGGCGGGATCGCCCTGGCGCGCGTACACATCTACGGTCACGCCCGCCTCGCGTCCGATCGCGGCGGCCGCCTCGAGCGTTGCGTCCACGTCCTCCCGCGGGTTGATCGCCCACTGCAGGTCCTCCGGCGCCTGCTGCTGTTCCTTGCTCAGGCGCTGCGCGGGGACCGGCTCGTATGCGCTCACGAGCTCGAGCTTGGCCCCGACCGCACGAGCAAGGTCAACAGCCTGTCGCACGGCTTGACTGGCGGTATCAGAGCCGTCGGTGCCCACTACGATCGACTTGAACATGGTTGATTCTCCTTGCTAGGTCGCGGGTTGAGCCATCACGGCCAGCGCGGTGATCATATCCGTGCCGCTGAGCGCCTGACGGTGAGGCCGGCGCGCCGCCGCCGTCTTAGCGCCAATAGATTAACTTCAATGGCGCGCACCGAAGTCGTCGCGGAGCTGCTCGGGATGCCATGATCGACCTGCACTGCCACGTGCTTGCAGGCATCGACGACGGGCCCGAGACGATCGAGGGCTCGCTGATGCTCGCCCGCGCGGCCGTCGCTGCGGGCATACATACGGTTGTCGCGACGCCGCACGTGAGCTGGCGCTATCGCAACGATGCCGAGACGATCGGCCTCCTCGTGCGCGAGCTGAGCGCGCGGCTGGCCGCCGAGGGAGTGCAGCTGGAGGTCCGTCCCGGCGCCGAGATCGCGGTCACGCGCGTCGCCGACATCGAGCCGGCGGAGCTCGAGCGCCTCGCGCTCGGAGCCGGCGAGTGGCTGCTGGTGGAGCCTCCTTTCAGCGAGGTGGCGACCGGCTTGGACGCAGCCGTGTTCGAGCTGCAACGCCGCGGCCACCGCATTCTGCTGGCACATCCCGAGCGCTGCCAGGCCCTTCGCCGCGATCCGCGCATGCTCGCATCGCTCGTGCAGGGCGGCGTTCTCACGTCGGTCACCGCCGGCTCGCTGGTGGGCCGCTTCGGGCGCGAGGTGCGCAGCTTCGCGCTGCAGCTGGCAAGAGAGGGCATGCTCCACAACGTGAGCTCCGACGCCCACGATCACGAGCGGCGACCGCCCGGCATGGCGGCGCAACTCGAGCAGGCGGGGCTGGGCGCACTCAGCGAGTGGCTGACGTGCGCCGTGCCGGCCGCGATCCTGAGCGGTGAGGAGATCCCTTCGCGTCCACCGGTCCGCGTCGGCGGCGCCGGCCGCTGGCGCCGACGCCTGGGTCGCTGAGCGCGGGCCACCCGATCGGCCACGGCCGGACGCTCACGCGAGCTTGGTGATCGCGATGATCATCCCGATCACGACGAATATGACGATCGCGATCTGCATCCAGATCCAGGTCGGGGACATCGAGCGACAGCGTAGCCGTGCCAGAGATGCTGCATCGCCGCCGATCGTCATCCACTAGGGTCATCGGTCACATGGTGAAGCGCACGACGATCACGATCCTCCTCCTCACTGCGCTGTGGATGTGTGTGCTGGCCGCCCCGGGACAGGCGAGACACGCCGCAAAAACGCATGCGAGCGCAGCTCCACCCCTGGGGGGCGTGAACATCCCCGCGATCAACCCCGGCGCCAGCCTGGCCGGCATCGACGGGGAGATCAAACTCGCCCACGCGCTGCATGCAAAGGTCGTGCGCCTGGAAGTCCCGTGGTCGGCGCTCGAGCCCCTGGGCCCGGGCCAGATCGACCCCGGCACCCTCGCCGCCGCCGATCGCCTGGTCAGCGACGCCGCCGCCGACGGCATCCGCGTGATCATGCTCGTCGACAACACTCCCTGCTGGGCATCCTCCGCGGCGCCGTCGCTGCTGAGCAAATGCGTACCCGGACAGCCGAGCGATGCCAACGCCTGGCCGCCAAGCAACCCATCCGACTACGCCGCCTTCGTCGCCTTCCTGGCGCAACGATACGGTACGCGCCTGGCTGCCATCGAGGTCTGGAACGAGCCGGACCAGGCCAACGAAGCGTACTTCGCCGGCCCCAACAAAGCCCAGCTCTACGCGGCGCTGCTGCGAGCCGCGTACCCGGCCATCAAGCACGCCAACCCGCAGGTGCCGGTCCTCGGTGGCTCGATCGTCGGCTCCAACGGGGTCTTCCTGCGCCTGCTCTACGCGGCGGGCATCAAGGGTTACTACGACGGCCTGGCCGTGCATTTCTACACGCTCACCCTTGCGGCGCTGCGCGCCACCCACGAAGTCCAGCTGGCCAACGGGGATACGAAGCCATTGTGGCTGAACGAGTTCGGCTGGCCCAGCTGCTGGCCTGAAAGCATCGAGCAGGAACAGGCCTGTGTGACCGATAGGACGCAGGCGGAAAACCTGAGGAACATATTCCACGCCCTCGCCCACACCTCCTACGTGGCTTCCGAGGTCGTCTACAAGCTGCAGAGCTCCAAGCTCGAAGACTTTGGCGCGCTGTCCGCGACGGGCGAACAGAAGCCGGCGTTCGCCGCACTGTCGAGCGTGCTGAGCTCGCCGTTCGGGAACGTCAGCCCGGTCACGCTGAAGCTGCGCCGCACGGGTGGGAACCTCACGGCGAGCGGGTCCGGACCGGTCGGCGACTACCTCGACCTGGAAGCCTTCCGCGGGAAGGTGCTGCGCTATCAGGCCTTCTTCACACTCAACCGCTCCAACCATTACTCGATCGAACTGCCGGCGGCCCTGGGGACCAGCCACCTGCGGGTGCGCGTCTATCAGTATTGGAGCGGGCCGGGCAAGAGCGCCCAGAAGAGCATCTGATCACTCCGCGTTACGGAACAGCGCCACGAGCGTGAGCGCGAGGATCTTCAGGTCCAGTCCGAGCGACCAGTGGGCGATGTAATAGTTGTCCCACTCCACGCGTTCGGCGAGGGAGGTCTGTCCGCGCAGCCCGTGCACCTGCGCCCAGCCGGTGATCCCCGACTTGACCCGGTGGCGGTCGCCGTAGCGCATGATGTCCTGCCTGAAGAGCTCGACGAACTCGGGGCGCTCGGGACGCGGGCCGACCAGGCTCATGTCGCCGCGCAGGACGTTGAACAGCTGGGGCAGCTCGTCGAGCGAGGTGCGCCGCAGGAAGCGCCCCACGAGCGTGCGGCGATCTTCGCCCTCGACGCCCCCGGGGGCGGTATCCCCGCCGAGCAGGAAGTCGATCGCGCTCACGCTGTCCTCGCCGGGCTCGCTCTGCCCGGGCGCCAGCCGCATGGAGCGGAACTTGTAGAAGTTGAACACCTTGCCGTCGCGGCCGACCCGGCGCTGGCTGAACAGCGCGGGGCCCGGCGAGCTCAGACGGACGGCCACGGCCGCGCAGAGGGCCAGCGGCGAGAGCACCACCAGCAGCACAAACGCGATGACACGATCGAGGGCGTGCTTGAGGGCGAACTCGCGACCGTTCGGATCAGCCGTCGTGAAGGACATCAGCGGCAGACCGCCGACGGTGTCGTAGCCCACACGATCGTTGATCGTGTCGAACATCCGCGGCACGACCGACACCTCGACGCCAAGTTCCTGGCACTGCTGGATCAGACGGCTGATACGTGCGTCGGCAACCGATGAGAACGCGACGATCAGGTGCTTGACACCGGTGCTCCTCACCGTCTCCTCGAGGTCGTCGGCCGTGCCGAGGATCGGCACGTCGCGACCCCCGACCTCGGCGACCGAACGGGGCTCGGCATCGAGGAAGCCGATCGGTGAGAGCCCGTACTCGGGGTGACTCTCCAGCCGCCGCGCCACCTGCGCCCCCACCATTCCCGCGCCCATGATCAGCACGGGCTTGCCGATCAGCCGCTGGGCGCGCGCCCAGCGCTGCGCCGAGTAGAGCACGAGGCGCCCGAGTCCGACCGCGAGCAGAGCGAACAGCCACGCCTGCAGCCAGGCGACCTGATTCGGCACGTGCCCATTGGCGAACATGCCGATCACGGCCACCGACATGGCGCCAATCGAGACCCCGCTCAAGACCGGCACGAGCCCGTCGAGCACGAGTGCACGCAGGCGCGTGCGGTAGAGACCACGCAGGTAGAACAGCAGCATCACGAGCGGCGGCAGCGCGAGCAGCGGAGCGTTGACCGCCGTCGGGTGCAAGATCTCGTGCACACCTCCCATCGCGATCAGCACGGCCGTGCAGAGCAGCACGAAGTCGGCAGTCGGGCGCACCACGTCCCAGCCCGTCCCCTCGAGGACCCACTGCAACGGGCCGGCGAACTTGCGGCCGCGCAGCGCTCTCGGCCACGGGGCGTCGTGCGCCAGATCACCGTGCAGTGGAAGCGTGGTGGAGGTCTGCTGAGTGATCCTTGCTTGGTCCATGACTGTGCCGGGCGTCCTCGTGGCTACCGGATTACTCGGGTCGTGGTTGACATGGCTTTAATTACCGGCCTTCCTACCCGCGGCTGACGTGCGAGTCGCACGGTGAGCGCGCCCGTGAAGACCAGCGCGCCGAGCGCAAGCAGCATGTACAGGACGTCCGCGCCGGAGAGCCCGAGGGTGCCCGAGCCCGCGGCGGACGCCTCGGAGGACGCCGGCCGCGTGACGCCTGTGTAGGTCTGCGCGTTGGAGCCATGCTTGGATGACCCCGTCCGTCCCGTGATATTCCTGACGCCCGTGTCGGGCTTGGCGGAACTCCGCCCGGACGCCAGGCCGGCCGGCACGGCGCCAACCCCGCTGCCCGAGCTCGTCGTGGAGCCCGCAGTCGAGCCCCCGGCAGTCGAGCCGCCGCCGGTCGATGGCCCGCCGGAGGACCCGCCACCTCCGCCGCGGTGACCTGACCCGTTCAGCAGCGCGGAGCCGAGAATCGCCTGGTTGCCCTCGCCGGGACCACCGTAACCACTCAACAGCGAGCCGGCCAAGGCGGCGGCGGGAAGGGCAGCTGTCAGCGTCACCGCCAGAAGCGCGGCAACTGGGATTCTCCTGTAATGGCTTCTCATGCGTCCTTGCCTTGGGTGTCTTCCCTGGCCCGTGCACATCCGCCCACGCTCCGTGCCACATTTCACGTCGTTCGCCCCACTCCCCGCCAACTTTCCACGACGCACTCGTATGCGCGCGGCCGCCAGCAAACCTAGGAGTATCCAGGCGCACACGCTACCGGACGTCGGCGTCTATGTCGAGTCAAACCGGCGTACTTGCATGATCGTGTGCGCACACTCACGCAAGCTGCTCAGCTTTGAGGAGGATTGAGCGGTTCAATTCATCGAGGCTCACGCGGTGCCCAGCTCGCACGATGAGCAGCGCCTGACGAGTGAGTTCGTCGCGGGGGTTAAGCCGGACCGCGCGCGCGAGCAGTCTCAGCGCCGCCGTGCGCTGCCCCCTCGCCGAGGCGATCGCACCCCGCTCGAGCGTCGCGTAGGCGTCACCCGGCGTGCGCATGAGCGCCAGTGAGAACTCATGATCGGCGCGCGCGAGTTCGCCGTAGCGCACCGCGATGCTTCCCGCCACGAGATAAGCCTCATCGCTGAGCGGGTTCAGCCGCGCCGCCTGATCGAGGCGTGAGTAGGCGCTCTGCGGGGCCGTCGTCCAGATGCTCGCCGCGCTCTGGACCTCGAGCTGACTCAACGACGGCGCCGCCAGGGACGCCGCCGCGGCAAGCCCGACCAGCACGGCCAGCAGCGTGCTCGCACGCCGCCCCACCGATCCGGGCCCGAAGGTGAACCACCGCGACGGCCCCTGCTCGCGCGAGCGTGCCCGGCTCGAGCCCGGCGCGAGCGCGCAGGCCAAGCCGAGCATCGCAAACGCCGGCGCTCCCAGGCCGGCGAACTCCCAGAACCAGTCGACCGAGCCGTGCACGACCCAGTAGGCGAATCCGCCGAGCGCAGCCGCAGCGACCGCCGCGGCGAGCGGATCGGGATTGCGCAGCGCGCCGGCCCCCGCCACCAGCGCCGCCCCGAGGCCGACGAGGGCGAGCAGTGCGCCGATCACGCCGGTCTCGACGAGGGTGCGCAGCTCGACGCTGTGCGGATAGCGCGGGGTCTCGGTGCTGCGACCGCGGGCCAGATATTGCTGCTGGAAGTTGTCAACCCCGATCCCGACCAGCGGATGGGAGCGGAATTCGTCGAGCGCCACCCGGTAGAAGTCGTAGCGGTTGCTCCCCAGACCGCTCACGAGCCGCGTGCCGGTGGTGCTGTCGGCCGCGTATCCCCCCTTGAAGCTGTCCCAGCCGCTTTTGATGCGCGTGACCGGGTTGCCGGCAGCGGCGAGGCCGCCGGCGACCACGATCACCAGCACGACGACCGCGCTGACGCGCACGCCGGTACGGATCCGTCGCCGCCACGTCCGCGAGAATCGGTGCCGGCTCTCGATCGCCGCTCCGAGGGCCACCACCAGCCCGACGGCGACGGCCGCCGCGAACATGGCGGCCGTCGCGCTGTGCACCGCCGCCGGCGTGACATCTCCGTTGTTGAGATTGTCGCCCACGGCGAGCACCGCCGGAGCGGCCGCCGCGACGCCCGCGGCGACGGGCACGAGCAGCGCAAAGGTCCGCGTTCGGCCGGGCAGCAGCGCGAACACCAGGACGAGCATGACCGGCGTGGCATACAGCGAGCCGCGGCTCTGACTGAGCAGGGCCACCTCGGCCAGCAGCACGGCCCCCCCGGCCAGCAGCCCGCGCAGCCCAAACGGCAGGCGCTCGCTGCGCGCCAGCAGCAGCGCCGGCCAGAACGCCATCAGCCATTGCGCGGCATTGGCGTTGGGGTACCCGCTCGGATAGACCAGGCGCCCCCCCGGAAGCAGCGAGCGCAGGCCTGCCCCGCCGGCCGCGTCCACGTGCAGCGCCGTGAACGCAGCGAGGACGATGAGCGCGAGCGTCCAGGCCCCGAGCAGCAGCGCCGCGCTCGCCCCCTGCTGGCGCCAGCAGGCGAACAGTGCGAAGACGAGCAGGTAGAGGAGCGTACGGTTCGCGCCTTCCCAAGCATCGCCGGGCACGGCCGCCCACAGGATCGACAGGAAGCTGAATGCGGTGTAGGCGACCAGCGCGGCAAGCGCGATCTTCACGGCCAGGGGCACCGCCGCCGCTCGTAAGCCGACGATCGCGACGGCGAGACCCAGCAGCACGAGCACGATCACCCCGCCGGGCCCCCAATGCGTGACGGGGTAGCCCGCTTGGTCGGTCGCCCACACGACGAACAGCGCGAGCGCAGCGAGTGCCGGGACCGTCGCCGGCGCCTCGCGCAGCGACGCCGTGAGCTTGGCCGTCATCGAGCCCACAATAATCCCCGAGGTGGAGGACCCGGCGGAGCTGGTCCGCTTCTATGACCAGGCCTACTCGAGCGAGCCCGCCGAGGGAGTTCTGTACGCGCGCTGGCGCGCACTCGGCGCGGTCGGCAAGGCCGACCATGTGCTCGCCCTGTGCGCTGCGGCGGGGCTCAACCCGACGAGCACGCTCGAGGTGGGCTGCGGCGACGGGGCTTTGCTCTCAGAGCTCCACCGGCGCGACTTCGGCGGGCGTCTGGCGGGAGTGGAGATCACCCAGCGGGCCGTCGAGATCGCCCGCGACCGCGCCGAGATCGATTCGGTCGAGCTGTATGACGGGCTTCATCTGCCTGCAGCCGACGGCGCGTATGACCTCGGCGTCCTTTCGCACGTGCTCGAGCACGTGCCCGACCCGACCGCGCTGCTGGCCGAGGTGGCGCGCGCCTGCCGGGTGGTGGTGCTGGAGGTTCCGCTCGAGGCCAACCTGTCGGCGCGCCGGTCGGGCAAGCGCGAGCATTCCGCCGAGGTCGGCCACCTGCAGCGCCTGGATCGCTCAGCGGTCCGTGAGATCGTCGAGCGCGCGGGCCTCCAGCTCGGCGGTGAGCTCGACGACCCACTCCCGCGCGAGGTCCACCGCTTCTTCGCCACCACGCGCTATGAGCGGGCGGCCGGGACCGCGAGGTGGGCTCTGCGAAGCGGCCTGCACGGGCTGGCGCCGGCGCTCGCTCGGCGGCTGTTCACGGTCCACTACGCGTGTCTGTGTTTCGCGCCGGTCGAGTAGCGCCCGCGAACAGCAACGACAGGACCCTGCCCATCAGCTCGTCGGGCACGGCGTCGGGGTCGGCCAGCTTCTGGCGCGCGATGCCATCGGCCAGCGCGTCGATCGCGATCGCCAGCTGCTCGGCGGGGATGTCCAGCTCGAGGTCGAATTCGCGCACGCCGTCGGCGATCAGCCTGGTCAGCACCTCGCGCATCTGCGCGAAGCGCGCGGCCACCTTCGAGCGCACCTCGGCGTCGCGCACGCCGTATGCCCAGAACTCCATGAACAACAGCAGCAGCTCCGGCTCGCGCTCGATCAGGGTCATCCACTGCCGCGCTCCACCGGTGGCACGCTCGGCCATCGACGCCCGCGCGCGCACCGCGTCGGAGATCTCGCGCGCGTGCTCGTCGATCGCGCGCTCCATCAGCACGAGGAAGAGGTCCTCCTTGCCGTCGAAGTTCGAGTAGAGCGCACCCGTGGAGAACCCCGCCTCCGAGGCGATCTCCTCGACGGAGGCGCCGTGAAAGCCGCTGCGCGCGAACACGGTCCTCGCCGCAGTCAGCAGCCGCTCGCGCGTGTTCGCGCGGCTCTGCTCGCGCGTCATCCGTGACGCCGTCGTGACGGCGTCAGCCGGCGCCTCGGCCTGACCGGGTGCCTCCCGTTCGGTCCGGGTTGCTCGCATGAGCCATCAATCCTACTTGACAGAGCGAGCGCTATTCCGATAACGTCCACTATCGGTAGCGGCCCAGAGAGGGAGGCACGATGGCGATTGCAACCACCCCGACAGCGCCCGACTCCGGCGAGTTGGGCAGCCTGCCGGCCGACGCGATCTCCTACGAGGATCTCTACGCGCGCTGGGAGCGAAGCAACTGGTCGGCCACCGCGCTGGACTTCAGCGAGGACGCGCGCCAGTGGCGGGAGGACTTCACCGACTTCGAGCGCCAGGCCGCGGTGTGGAACTACTGCCTGTTCTTCTGGGGCGAGGATGCGGTCGCCGACAACCTCTCCCCCTACATCGACGCGGCACCGCGGGAGGAGCAGAAGTACTTCCTGACGACCCAGCAGGTCGACGAGGCCCGTCACGCGGTGTTCTTCAAGCGGTTCATGCAGGAGGTCTGCGGCATCGGCGACGGCTCGATGTCCAGCGGGTTGCAGGCGATCAAGCCGCAGCTCACCCCGGGCTTCCGCAAGATCTTCGACCGTCTCGATCGCATGGCAGACGAGTTGCGCGCCGACCGCTCCCCCGCCAAGCTCGCCGCCGCGGTAACGCTGTACCACGTCGTCATCGAGGCATCGCTCGCGCAGCCGGGGCAGCATTTCATCTGCAGCTATCTGCAGCGGCGCGATCAGCTGCCGGCCTTCCGCGCGGGCATGGAGAACATCGCAGCCGACGAGCAGCGCCATATCGGCTTCGGCGTCAAGCTGCTCGCCGATCTGCGCCGCGAAGATCCCGTTGGCGTCCCCAAGGCGGTCGCCGGCATCCTGCACGATGTCACCCGCTACACGGCCCAGGTGCTGATGCCGCCGGGGTGGGACGAACGCTACATCACGGTCTTCGGATCGACCTACGACGAGGTCGGGGTCGAAGGCCTGACCTCGATGTCGACAAAGCTGCGCTCGGCCGGGCTCGCCCTCGAGACGCTCCCCGGCCCGGCGCTGCTGCCCCCCGGGCTCTCCCCGCTCGAGGTCTCCCAGCGCGGGCGTGCGCTCGCCAAAGCGGGCGTGATCGGCGTCCGCGAGGGGCCCACCATGCGCGACCCCGACACGGTGGCCCTGCTGTTCGACACGATTGAGCGTCAGGTCAACCCCAACCACGGACTCACGCGGCCCACGACCTTCCAATGGGAGTTCACCGACCCGGACGTCCCGACCTGGCATATGACCGTCAACAACGGCTCGAGCCGGGTCGAGCAGGGAGGCGCGGCCAAGCCCGACCTGCGCCTGCGAGTCTCCTACCAGGACTGGGTCGACATCGTCGGGCAGCGACTTGACCCGCTTCGGGCCCTCGCCACCGGGAGGTTGCGCCCGCGCGGCAATCCGCTCGCGTTCGCGCGCCTGGGCAAGGTCTTTCCCAGAGCCTGATCGAGCCCGCGCTGGGCTGGACGCCCCATAAGCAGATGCGTGCCTGCGATATCAAATCGCTATGGGTTCGCTAGGCTGAAGGAGGCCATCGGGGCGACAGCCCGCCCCCCCTGGGCAGTCGAGGAAAAGCACAGAGCGCTTAGTACCTCCCCGATGGCCATCTTCTTGCCGCGCCTCGGTCTAGCCAGGCGCGAACTCCCGCTCAGCGGCCGGTGCGCCGCCCCCGGCGCGGGCGGCGCTCGACTGCGGGCGGGCAAGTTCGGGGGAGCTCGAGCTCCCGGGCTGCGAAGCGCCTGCGGCCGCGGACAGCCCACGCTTGGATGCCGATCTTGCCGTCGGGCCGCGACCGCCCGCCGGGGCGCCGGGTGCAGGATGCGCGGGCCCGAGCGCCCGCTCGGGCCCGAACTCGCGGCCGGCGAGGCTCGCGGGGGTGAGCGCTGCGCTCGCCGCCACCTGTCGCTGGTCGGGCTCGAGCGCCGATCCGGTCGGGCCGTCGATCGGGCGGAGCGCCGCCGCCGGCGCGACGGCGCCGGGCAACGCGGTCCGCGCCGGCGAGGAGTCGCGCGCACGAAGCGCTACGTGCTCGCGCGCGGCCGGGTTCTCGAGCGCGAGGCAGCCGGCGCCGACGCCGAGTGCGAGCACGCATCCGACGGCGAACTTGGCGCCAAGTGGTCCGCCCGCGAGCAGCCAGCTCCCGCCGGCGCCGCCGGCGCCCGACGCGGACAGTGCGCCGCCGAGCCGCGCAGCCTGCACTCCGGCGTTTGCTCCTGCGGTCCCGATGGTCCCCCCGGCGCTCCCCCCGGCACCCCCGCCGGCGGCGCTCGCAGCGGTGCTGGCGGCGCCGACCTGCGCGAGCACCGCGGCGCCGAGGCCTCCAGGCAGCAGGCCGGGCGGCAGCACGGCCGCGATACCGCGCAGCGAGTTGACGTAGGCGCGGCAGGCCGGACATTGGCCGTGGTGGATCACCGCGAGCTGGTAGCGCTCCCCCTCGGGATCGAGGATCCCGTAGGCCAGGGCGCGCATCAGCGAGCCCTGCTCCGCACACCAGTCGCCGCCGCGGATCGTCGCCACCAGCGAACCGACCTTCCCGGCCACGCCCGGCCGGCCGCCCCCGCGCCCCTCCATCAGCCTGCGCATCGCTGTCTCACTCATGCCCATGCGCGCCGCCGCCTCGGCGCGGGTCAGTCCCTGCAGGTAGCAGAGCACGGCGGCCTCGCGCTCCCGCGCGTTCAGGCGCGCGCGCGGTCCCTCCCAGAGCTGGCGCAGCCGCACCCGGTCATCGAGCTCGGCAGCGAAGTCACACTCGTGAACGACGCCCTCGAACCCGGGCTCGCGCGCCGCGCGGCGCTCGCCCGTGCCGGATGCGGGCGGCTCGCCCGCACAGGGCCGGCGTGTGCGCGCGCGCTGCTCGTCTATCGCCCGGCGGAAGGTGACCTGCACCAGCCAGCCTGCAGGGTTGTCGATCTCCTCCCCCTCGAGCACGGCCATGTACAGCCCTTGCCAGGCCTGGGCGTAGCAGGCCTCGAGGTCGCTCGGATCGAGGCCCGGGCCGCCCGCGCGCAGACGCCCCCGCACCGTGGAGAGCACCGTTCCCTGCAGCGCCCGGAACTCCTGGCGTAGAAGACGCTCGGCACGGAAGCGGCGCAGGGCGAGCGGGCTCATCGCGAAGAGATTATGGATATCGCCAGTTGGGCGAATTCTGCCATCTGGTAGAACGGGCTTCGCGCCCGGGCGATCGCCGAGGGCCCGCAAGCCGTGGTCGCTCGGCGCGGGCCGGGTATCTTCCGCCGATCTCGCCTTCCCCCTCGCCTTCCCCCGCCCCCAACGCTCCGGCCCGGCCGGCGCGCGCAGAGATACTCGGCGTGCCGCTGGCGGTATCGGACTACGAGCACGTGATCGCATGGATGGAGGCGATGATCGCCGCCGGCGAGCGCGGATACGTGACGGCGGCGGCCGTCAACCTCGTGATGTCCGCTCAGGAGGATCCCGAGACCCGCGCGGCGGTGCTCGGCGCCACCCTCGCCGTGCCCGACGGCCAGCCGCTGGTATGGGCGCTGCGCGCCCTCGGCCACGGCGCCGCCACTCGCGTCTACGGCCCCGACCTGATGGCCCGCTTCTGCGCGCGGGCGGCCGCGACGGGCACGCCGATCTACCTGTACGGAGGTCGCACGCCCGAGGCGCTCGCCCTGCTCGAACGGCGTCTGCGCGAACGTTTCCCCGGCCTCGAGATCGTCGGCGGCTTCTCTCCGCCCTTCCGCGCTCTCACCGCCGAGGAGGAGGAGCGGCTGATCGACGAGATCGACTCCTCGGGCGCGGCCGTCGTTTGGGTCGGCACGGGACAGCCCAAGCAGGAGAAGTGGATGCTCCACATGCGCCCGCGCCTGTCCGCGACGCTGCTCGTGGGAGTCGGAGCAGCGTTCGACTTCCACGCCGGCCTCGTCTCGCAGGCGCCGCGATGGATGCAGCGAAGCGGCCTGGAGTGGGTGTATCGACTCTCGCGCGAGCCGCGCCGACTGTGGCCGCGCTACGCGCGCTACAACCCCCGCTTCATCGCGGGCTTCCTGCGCCAGTACGTGCGCGAGCGCCGGGCCGATCGCCGGAGCGAGCGCACATGACCCGGGGCTGATTCGCGCGCGTGCGCGCCCACATGAGCGCGCGCATGCGGTCTGGGCCGCGCCCACGCGCGGGTATCCTCTTGGCGTTGATGGCCACACAGCAGAGCACAGCCGACGTCTCCGTCATCGGCCTCGGCCGCGTGGGCCTGCCGCTTGCCCTGTCGTTCGCCGACCGGGGCCTGAAGGTCGTGGGGATCGACAACGATCGCGGCCGGCTGAACGCGGTGCGCGATGGGCGGATGCCGTTCGCCGAGAACGGGGCGCAGGAGCTGCTGGACCGGGTGAATCCGAGCGGTCGGCTGCTTCTGTCCGAGCGCGTGGTCGACGCCGCCCAGGCACGGCACATCGTGATCACCCTGGGAACACCGTCGTTCTCGCACATCGAGATCGACATGCGCGATATCCGCTCGGCGCTCGACGACCTCTTGGGCGTACTCGCCCCGGGACACTCGCTCATCCTGCGCTCGACCGTGGCGCCGGGGACGACGGAGTTCGTGGCCGGCTACCTGGCCAAGCACCGCGGGTTCGACATAGGCGAGGAGGTGTTCGTGGCTCACGCTCCCGAGCGCATCGCCGCCGGGCGGTTCCTCGAAGAGATCGACACGCTGCCCTGCATCATCGGGGGCGTCGGCGAGCGCTCCGGAGAGGTCGTGGCGGAGCTGTTCGGTGTCTTCGCAGCACCGATCGTGCAGACCACGCCCGCGCAGGCGGAGCTCGCCAAGATCTGGGCGAACATCCTTCGCTACACCAACTTCGCGCTGCCCAACCTGCTGATGATGGACTGCGAGCGCTACTCGGCGAACGTGTTCGAGGTGATCGAGCTGATCAACCACGATTATCCGCGCGGCGGCATCGCCCAGCCGGGGCTGACCGCGGGGACGTGCCTGCGCAAGGACTTCACCTTCTCGGAGGAGCGCTCAGCCGCGCCGGGCATGCTGCTGGCGGTCTCGCGCGTCAACGAGTCCGTCCCGCTGTTCCTGCTCGAGGGAGCCAAGCGGCGTCTGGGATCGCTCGCCAATCGCAGGGTCGCCGTACTCGGGTTGGCCTTCAAGGCCGACACCGACGACGAGCGCGACTCGCTCGCGCACAAGCTGATCCGCCTGCTCGAGCGCGAGCTGGCGGACGTGGTCGCGCACGACCCGCACGTGCCGACGCCGACGGTATCGCTGCGAGACGCCGTCGGCGGAGCCGAGCTGGTGCTGGTCGCGACCAACCACTCGGAGTTCTGCGATCCGCGAACGCTCGCCGCGATCACCGAGCACGCAGCCGGCGACTGCCTGGTCGTCGACCCGTGGAACTGCTGGGGAGCCGCCCAGGTGTTCGCCTACGCCTCCGAGCTGGCCGCTCTCGGGGCGCCCGGGTGAACAGGGTTCTCGTCACCGGCGGCGCCGGCACGATCGGGGCAGCGGTCGTCAGGCGCCTGCTGGGCGACCCGGCGTATGAGGTGCGCGTGTCCGACCAACGCTCCGCGCCGCAGTGGATGCGCGAGGCCGCCGAGGTGCACACGGGTGATCTGCGTGTGCCGCAGGAGGCACATGCGGCGACGAAGGGCTGCACCCACGTCATCCATCTCGCGGCGATCGTCGGCGGGATCGCCAACTTCCACCGGCTCCCGCACACCCTCACCGAGGTCAACAACGCCCTCTACAACTCGGTCATCCGGGCGGCGCTCGATCTCGAGGTGCAGCGCTTCGTGTACGTCTCCTCCTCGATGGTGTTCGAGCGGGCAGAGGTGTTCCCGACGCCCGAGGACTACCTGCCGGACTGCCCCGTGCCGCTCTCCGCCTACGGCTTCTCCAAGCTCACCGGCGAGGTGTACTGCCGCGCCGCCCACGACGAGCACGGCCTCCCGTACACGATCTGTCGCCCCTTCAACGCCTACGGGCCCGGCGAGCTGCCCGACGCCGAACCCGGTATCGCCCACGCCGTGCCGGACCTGATCAGCAAGGTGCTGGCCGGGCAGCGCCCGCTTGAGATATTCGGCTCGGGCGAGCAGACCAGGACGCTCACGCACGTCGACGACATCGCCGACGGCATCGTCACGGCGATGAGCTCGCCCGCCGGCCTGAACGAGGACTTCAACATCTCCGCCTCGCGGGAGCTGACCGTGGCGGAGATCGCCCGGATCGTGTGGGAGGCGTGCGGCGAGGAGGAGGACGCGTTCGCCCTGAAGCACCTGCCCACGTTCGCCGTGGACGTCGAGCGCCGCTGGCCATCGGTCGAGAAGGCCCGCCGGCTGCTCGGCTGGGAGTCCGCGATCGAGGTCGAGGACGGGATCGCGGCGACGGTGCGCTGGCTGCGCCGGCTGAAGGGCATGCCGCCCGAGCCGAAGGCGGGGGAGCCGCGCGCGGGGGAGCCGCGGGCGGCCACCCACGCGGCGGCGTCCGATACGGCGTGAGGCTCCGCGCGGAGCGCCCCGCCCCATCGACGGCGGCCGATAAGCTCCCGCGCTGCATGCCCGACCGCCGATCAGCACTGATCACCGGCATCACCGGCCAGGACGGCTCATATCTGGCCGAGCTGCTGCTGGAGAAGGGCTATGAGGTCCATGGCATGGTCCGCCGTGCCTCCACCGAGAAGTTCGAGCGGATCGAGCACATCCGCGACCGCATCACGCTGCATCAGGGCGACCTGCTCGACCAACGCTCGCTCGTCGACGCGCTGCGAGCGTCCAATCCCAGCGAGATCTACAACCTCGCGGCGATGTCGTTCGTGGCCGTGTCCTGGATCCAGCCGACGCTCACCGCCGAGTTCACCGGCGTCGGCGTCACGCGGATGCTCGAGGCGATGCGCGAAGTGTGTCCGCGTGCGCGCTTCTACCAGGCGTCCTCCAGTGAGATGTTCGGCAAGGTGCGCGAGGTCCCCCAGACCGAGACCACCCCCTTCTACCCCCGCTCTCCCTACGGCGTCGCCAAGGTGTACGGCCACTTCATCACGGTCAACTACCGCGAGTCCTACGATCTGCATGCGACCTCGGGGATCTTGTTCAACCACGAGTCCCCCCGTCGCGGCCTGGAGTTCGTCACCCGCAAGATCACCTGGCACGCGGCGGCGATCAAGCACGGGCTGGCCAAGGAGCTGCGCCTCGGCAACCTGGAGGCCGAACGCGACTGGGGCTATGCCAAGGATTACGTCGAAGCGATGTGGCTGATGCTCCAGCGCGATGTGCCGGAGGACTATGTGATCGCCACCGGGCGAGCGCACTCGGTGCGGGAATGCTGCGAGATCGCCTTCGACGAGGCCGGGCTCGGCGACTTCGAGCGCTACGTCACGATCGACCGGGCGTTCGTTCGGCCCGCCGAGGTGGACCACCTGATCGGCGACCCGAGCAAGGCTGCGCGCGACCTCGGCTGGAAGCCGCGTACGAGCTTCGAGGAGCTGATCCGCCTGATGACACGCGCCGACCTCGAGTCGCTCTCGGGGCGCTGAAGCGATGGGTGTCCCGCTGTTTGACACCTCGACGCCGCTGATCGGCTTGCACGAGGAGCTGCGGGCGGCGATCGCGCGCGTGCTCGACTCCGAGCGCTACATCCTCGGCCCGGAAGTGGACGCCTTCGAGCACGAGTTCGCGGCCTACTGCGGTGCAGAGCACGGCGTGGGCGTGGCCAACGGCACCGACGCGATCACGATCGCCCTACGCGCGATGGGCGTCGGAGCGGGCGATGAGGTGATCGTCCCCTCCTTCACCTTCTTCGCCTCCGCCGAGGCGATCCCGCCGACGGGCGCGAGGCCCGTCTTCTGCGACATCGACCCCGCCACCTACTGCGTCACCGCCGAGACCGTGCGCGCGGCGATGACACCGCGCACGAAGGCCGTCGTGGCGGTGCACCTGTTCGGCAACGTCGCCCCGGTGGCAGAGATCGAGGGGCTCGGCGTGCCGGTGCTCGAGGACGCCGCGCAGGCCGCCGGCTCCACGTCCGAGGATGGTCGCCCCGGCGCACTCGGAACGGCCGCCACGTTCTCGTTCTTCCCCTCGAAGAACCTCGCCTGCTTCGGCGACGGCGGCATGATCACGACCTCCGACGAGCAGATCGCCGAACGCGCGCGCATCCTGCGCTTCCATGGCTCGCGCGACAAGGTGACCTACGAGACGGTCGGCTACAACTCGCGCCTGGACGAGCTGCAGGCGGCGATCCTGCGCGTACAGCTTCCACACCTCGAGGAGTGGGCGCAGGGGCGCCGCCGGGCGGGGCTCCACTACGAGCGGGCGGGGCTCGGCGAGCTGGTGGCGTTGCCGCGGCCGGTGCGGGGCGCCTCACCGGCGTGGCATCTGTACGTCATCGCCCATCCCGAGGTGGAGCGCCTGCAGGGCGCGCTCGCCGCCGCCGACATCGGCCACAAGCCCTACTACCGCGTCCCCGTGCACAGGCAGACGGCGATGCGCGAATGGGGCGCGGCCGGCGCGCTGCCGGGAACGGAGCAGGCCGCGCGCACGCATCTGGCGATCCCGATGAGCCCCGTGTTGACGCGCGCTCAGGCCGCCGACGTCGTGGCGGCGGTCCGCGCCGCCGTGTCCTAGCGCCAGCGCTCGAGCAGGTCGCCGTCGGGCACCTCGCGCACGACGCGCGCCGGCACGCCCATGACCACCGCGCGGGGCGGGACATCGCGCGTCACGACAGCCCCTGCCGCCACGAATGCCTCCTCGCCGACCTCGATCCGGGGGACGAGCACCGCGCCGGCGCCGACCCGGCAGGCGCGCCGCAGCGTCGGGCCGCGAGCGGGCAGCTCGGGGCCGTGGCGCCCCATCGTGTCGTCGTTGGTGGTGATCGCGCCCGGGCCGATGAACACATCGTCCTCAACGACCGTGAACGCGGTCACGTAGACCCCGGTCTGCAGGCGCGCCCTGGCGCCCACCGTGACGTCGTTGTCGATGACGCTGCCGCGCCCGATGACCGATCCCTCGCCGATAGACGCCCGCTCGCGCACGAACGACTGGTCGCCGAGGATCACCTCGCGGCCGATGCTCGCCCCGGCGAAGATCACCGCGCCGGCGCCGACGCTCGCGCCCGCGCCCAGCCGCAGCGAGCCGACCTCTCCCCGCGCCCCGGAGTGGCGCGCCAGTCGCGGCCGCTTGCCCAGGACGACATGGTCCTCGATCGTGACGTGATCGCCGATGAGCGTCCCGTCGTGTACGACCACGTGGGCCCCGAACACGACGCCCTCACCGACCTGCACGTCCTGCCCGAGCAGCGGCCCGCGCGCATCTGGCGTGGGCCGTGCCTGCTGCGGCGTCACAGCCGGACTACGTTCGCGGCGCCTGCGCCAGGCGCACGCGTCACGCCGCGCAGGTCGAGCACCAGCGGCGCACGCCTGGCGACGAGCTCGTGGTCGACCCCCGGGTGGGCGGTGACGATGATGGCCAGATCAGCACTCGCGAGGGTCTCCTGCAGGGGCGTGCTCGCGAGCGCGAACTCCGTGAGACTCGGCACGTGCGGATCGTGGTAGAGCACGTCGGCCCCGAGATCGCGCAGCAGCGAGATGATCTTCAGCGCCGGCGACTCGCGAATGTCGCCGACACCGGGCTTGTAGCTGACGCCGATGACCGCGACCCGAGCGCCTTTGACCGACATGCCCCTGTCGTTGAGCGCGCGCTGCGCCTTGGCCACGCAGTGGTAGGGCATCTGCTGATTGACCTTGCCGGCCAGCTCGATGAACTCGGTTGCCATGTCGAACTCGCGCGCCCGCCAGCTCAGGTAGAACGGATCGACCGGCAGGCAGTGCCCCCCCATTCCGGGGCCCGGCTCGAAGCGCATGAACCCGTATGGCTTGCTCGAGGCGGCCTCCACCACCTCCCATATGTCGATCCCCATCCGGTCTGTCAGCATCGCCAGCTCGTTCACCAGGGCGATGTTCACCGAGCGGAAGATGTTCTCGAGGAGCTTCGTCAGCTCAGCCGCCTCGGGACTGGAGACGCGCACCAGCCGGTCGCAGACCAGCCCGTAGAGCTCAAGCGCGCGATCCGCACACGCCTCGGTGAGCCCGCCCACCACCTTGGGGGTGTTGCGCAGCGTGAAGTCCGTGCGGCCGGGATCCACCCGCTCGGGCGAGAAGGCCAGATAGAAGTCCCTTCCCGCGGTCAAACCGGACTCCGCCAGCAGCGGCGCGACGCGTTCGCGCGTGGTCCCGGGATATGTGGTCGACTCGAGCACCACGAGCTGATCGGGCTGCAGTACCTCCGCGAGTGCCCGCGTGGCGTCGATCAGCGGACCGAGGTCGGGCTCGCGGTTGGGCGTCAACGGCGTCGGCACGCACAGCAGCACCGCGTCGGCCTGCTTCAGCGGCGCATAGCCGGTGCCGGCATGGATGCGATCGGCGACGGCGCGCAGGCCCTCAGAGGAGACGTCCTCGATGTAGGACTCCCCCGCCTCGATCGCCTCGACCTTGCGCGCGTCGAGATCGACCGCGATCACCTCGCAGCCCTCCTCGGCGAAGGCGACCGCCAGCGGCAAGCCTACGTAGCCCAGCCCGATGACGCCTACGGTGGTCATCCAGGCGGCCAGTGTAAGGCCTGGCTTCGACGGCGCGGCCCGGCGCCGGCGCGCGCGCCTCGGGACGGCGCCGGCACGCGCGCGGCGGGACGGGGCCGGCACGCGCGCCTCGGGACGGGGCGGAGGGACGCCCCTCAGGACGGGGCGGCGGCGGCGCTGAGAGCTCGCAGGTCGGCCTCGACCATCCGCTCCACCAGTTCGGCGAAGCTCAACTGCGGCTCCCAGCCCAGCCGCTCGCGTGCCTTGGTCGAATCGCCGACGTTCGGCGTGCTCTCGGCCGGCCGCACCAGCGACGCGTCGACGCGCAGATAGCGCTCGGCCTCGAGGTCCACGCACGCGAACGCGAGCTCGGCGAGCTCGGCCACCGTGTGCGCAACGCCGCTTGCGAGCACATAGTCGTCGGGGCGATCCTGCTGCAGCATCAGCCAGGCGCCGCGGACGATGTCTCCGGCGAACGTCCAGTCGCGCACCGCACCGAGGCTGCCGAGCGTCAGCTCATCCTGCAGACCGAGTGCGATCGCGGCCGCCCCCCGGGTGATCCGGCGAGTGACGAACCGTTCGGGTCTGCGCTCGGACTCGTGGTTGAACAGGATCCCCGAGCTGGCGTGCAGAGCGTCGTGGGTGCGCAGCGCGCCCACGAGCTCGTGCGCGGCGAGCTTGGCGATCGCATACGGCGTGGTCGGCCGGCACGGCGTGTCCTCGCGCTGCGGGCTTTCGGGCGCCTCGCCGAAGATCGAGCCGGACGCGGAGGAGAACACACGGACCTCGGGATCGATTTCGCGCACCGCCTCGAGGATGCCGGCGCAGGAGCCGGTGATGGCCCTGAGCGTCTCGGCCGGCCGTTCCCAGGATGCGGGCACGAACGAGGGCGCTGCCAGGTGGTAGATCTCGCGGGGACGCGCCTGCTCGATCGCCGCGCGCAGGGAGCTCGGATCGAGCAGATCACCCTGGACCAGCTCCAGCTGGCCCCGCAGGTGCTCGGAGCAGCCCAGTGGCTGCGAGGGTGCCTCGCGCATCACGCCGGTGACGCGGTATCCCTTCTCCAGTAGCAGCTCCGCCAGGAACGAGCCGTCCTGGCCGGTGATGCCTGTGATCAGAGCACTGCTGGCGGCGGACACGGCCCCGCAGCTTACGTGCTCGGCGTTCGCGGGCGCTCACCAGCGTAGACGGCGCCCAGCGCATCCGCGACCACCTCGGGCGCACACAGGGCGCGCACCCGCTCGCGCCCGCGCAGGCCGGCCGCACGATCGCCGGCGAGGCGCGCGATCGTGCGAGCGAGCGCGGCGGCGTCGCCCGCGGGCACGAGTCCCTCGTTGGCGACGAGCTCCGGAAGCGCCCCCACGCGACTCGCCGCCACGGGCAGGCCGGCGGCCATCGCCTCGGCCGCCGCCAGCCCGAACGTCTCCGCCGAGCGCGAGGGCACGAGCGCGATCGCGGCGCCCGCACGCAGCCGCCCGAGCTCGGCGTCGTCCACGCTGCCGAGAAAGCGCACGCGGCTGCCGCCGCGCTCGCCCAGCGCTGCCCGCTCGGGTCCATCGCCGGCCACCACCAGCGCGATGCCCGCCATTCGACACGCATCGATCGCGACGTCCACGCCCTTCTCGGGCGACAGCCGCGATACGACGAGCGCATAGGGGTCCGCGGTCGAGCCCGAGGGCGCGGAGGAACTCGAGGGCGCGGCGGAGCGCGCGGCCGCGGCAGAGCTCGCCTGGCGCACGGGCGGCGCCAGCACGTGCACACGCCCCCACGGCAGCGGCGCCCCCAGCTCGCGCAGTCGCTCGCGAGCAAACGCGCTGGGGACGATCACCGCATCGGCCTGCGCGACCAGGCGCCGCTGCCAGAGCGCCAGCGAGGCGCCGTAGGCGAGCGCCTCGGGAAGGCTGCCACGGCAGTTCAAGCCCACGCCCGGGAGTGTGTTGCGCCCGTGGCAGCGCGTGCACTCGGCGCCGCGGGTGAAGCACACGCCGATCGCACACACGAGGCGGTACTGATGCAGGTGCAGCACCACCCGCGCGCCCGCGGCCCGCGCCGCGGCCAGCGCCCGCCAGCCCAGCGCCGGCTGGAGGTTGTGGGCGTGCACCACGCGCGCCCCGCCGAGTCGAACCGCCCTTGCCACGTCCTCGGGCTCGAGCCCCCCGCGCAGCAGTCCGGCCGCGGCGCGCCCGTGCCCGAGGCCGGCCGAGTCGCGCAGCAGCAGCTCGGCCGGCTCGCCGAGCTGCTCGCGCACGAGCCGCAGCAGATCCTCGACCACGCGCTCCTCGCCCCCGGTGTTGCGGTAGCGGTTGTGCAGGAACAGGACCATCGGCCGCTCGCAGCCTACAGCCGCAAACCTAGACTGTTGCGAGCATGACTCCGGCCTCGATCGTGATTCCCACGCGGGCGCGCCTGCCCTACCTGGAGGTGGCGCTCGCCTCCACGGCCGCGCCGGCGGGCGCGGCCGGCGCCGAGGTGCTGGTCATCGACGATGCCGGACCGTCGCCGGCGGCGCGCGCATTGGCCGCACGCTTCGGCGCCCGCTACGAGCCCCATCCCGAGCCGCGCGGCCTGAACGCGGCGCGCAACACCGGCGTGGAGCGCAGCGCGGGCGAGCTCGTGATCTTCATCGACGACGACATCCGCGCGAGCCCGGGCTGGCTCGGGGCGCTGCTCGACGCGGCCCGCGAGAACCCGGAAGTGGATGTGTTCACGGGTCCGATTCGGGCTCGCCTCGAGGGTCGCGCGCCACGCAGCTGTGGACGCGAGGCTCCGCCCATCACGGCGCTCGACCTCGGCGCTCAGGACGTCGATGCGCCCCACGCGTGGGGCACCAACATGGCGATCCGCCGTAGCGCGCTGCAACGCGTGGGACCATTCGACGTCTCGCTCGAGCATGGCGGCGACGAGCAGGAGTGGCAGGAACGCCTGCGTGCCCAGACGCCCGGCGCACGCATCCTGTACGTGGCCGGGGCGTCGGTCGAGCATCGCCGCGCCGGCGCGGACGCGCGCTTGCGCTCACTCTGCAGGATGGCCTACGTGCGGGGTCGGGCGGCGCGGCGCTTCGATGCCCGGCGAGGGGTGGCCCCCTCGAGGCGTGACGAGCTGCGGACGCTGGCCGGCTGCCTCGGACACGTGCTGCGCCGCCGCTGCCCGGCCGGCCTCACGATGGCGGCACACAGCGCCGGGCGCGTGCGCGAGGCGTGGCGGAAACGTGGCGCCGCAGACGCGCCGAGCACGGAGGCCGGCGCGGAGGACTTCCTGTCCGGCACCAGCGGCACGGTCGGCGGCCTCGATGCGGTGCGGCGCGCCGTCAGCGATGAGGCGGTCAACGCCTGGGAGCTGGCCAGCGGCAGGCGCCTGCGGCTGGCTCTCGCCGCGCGTCATTTCCCGCCGCTGCGGCGAGTGCTCGTGCTCGGCGTCGTTCGCCCCGAGCGGCACGCGCTGGCCGCGGCGATGCGCCGCGAGCTGCTGGCCTCGCGCCATGATGTCGAGCTGTACACCTGCCCGCCGCAGCAGCGTGGGAAGTTCGAGAATCTCAGCCTGCTGCTGGCCGATCACCCGGCCGGCGCCCACGACTGGCTGCTGGTCGTGGACGACGACGTGGAGCTGCCGCGCGGCTTCCTCGACCGCTTCCTGTTCCTCTGCGAGCGCTTCTCGCTCGCGCTCGCGCAGCCTGCGCATCGGTTGGACTCGCACGCGGCCTGGCCGGTGACCCGGCGGCGGGCGGGCAGCGTCGTGCGCGAGACGAGCTTCGTGGAGATCGGCCCCGTGACGGGCTTCGCCCGCGTCACGTTTCCGGTTCTGCTTCCGTTCCCCGATCTGCGCATGGGCTGGGGCCTGGACGCCCACTGGGCGGCGCTGGCGCGTGAGCACGGCTGGCGCTGCGGTGTGATCGACGCCGTTTCGATTCGCCATCGAGCGGCCCCGGCGGCGGCCGACTACGGGCGAGCGGAAGCAGTGTCCGAGGCGCGTGCGTTCCTCGCGCAGCGCCCCTACCTGCGCGCCCGCGAGGCCGGGCGCACGCTCACGACCCACCGCAGCTGGTGAGGCGATCGCGCCCGTGAGGCCAAAGGTCGCAGTCCTCGCCGAGTTCTATCCGAGCAGCAGCGATCCGGTGCTCGGCATCTGGGCTCATCGCCAGACATTGGCCGCGCGCGAGGCCGGCGCGGAGGTGCGCGTGCTCGTGCTGCACCGCCTCGTTCCCCCGCGCGCCTCGCTCGCGGCCGGGCCGGCGGCCGCTGCAAGCGCGCTGGCGAGTCGCATGCGCGAGCCGCGCAGGCAGACTCGCGACGGCCTACAGGTCAGCTATGTCTCCTACGTCTCACCGCCCCGCGAGAGCGCGTATGCGCGCTGGGGGGCGTGGGCCGCGCCGGCGCTCGCGCTCGCGCTGCGCCGGCTGGCCCGCTCCTTTCCCTTTGAAGTGATTCACGCCCACAACGCGGTGCCGGCGGGCGACGCGGCTCGACGTGCGCGCATGGCCGCGCCGCTGATCGTCTCGGTGCACGGCGGTGATGTGCTCTACACGGCCAACCGCAGCCCAGGGGGCGCGGAGGCGGTGGCGCGCACCCTCGGCGCCGCCCGCCTGGTCCTGGCAAACAGCGAGGGCATCGCCGAGCTGGCCCGCGCCCACGGCGCGGGCGAGACGCGCGTCGTGCATCTCGGCGCCGAACTGCCCGCCGCCCAGCGCCCGCCGCGGCGAGAGGGCCCGGCCACCCTCGTGACGGTGGCCCACCTGGTGGCCCGCAAGCGCCACGCGGACGTGCTGCGGGCAGTGGCCGTGCTCGGAGCGCGCCACCCCACGCTGCGCTACGCGATCGTCGGCGACGGCCCCGAGCGGATCGCGCTCGAAGGGCTTGCCGCCCGCCTGGGCATCGCCGAGCGGGTCGACTTCCGCGGCCAGCTGGCGCCGGAGCAGGCGATCGAGCAGGCGCGCCGCTCGACGCTGTTCGTGATGCCGTCCACAGAGGAGGCGTTCGGTGTGGCCTACATCGAGGCGATGGCCGCGGGCGTGCCGGCCATCGGCTGCCGCGGCGAGCCCGGGCCCGAGGAGATCGCCGCCGCCGGCGACGGCTTCATGCTCGTGCCGCCCGGCGACATCGAGCGGCTCTCCCAGCGCATCGATGAGCTCCTGTCCGATCCGCACCGACTCCGTGAGGCAGGTCAGCGCGCGCGGGCGACCGTGGCGGCCAACTTCACGTGGGAGCGCTGCGGGGAGCAGACGCTGGCCGCCTACGAGCACGTGCTCGGGTGAAGCCCGTCCTGTTCGTCACCGGTCACGTCCCGGCATATCGCGTGGGCGCGCTCGCACGCCTGCACGAGCGCGAGCGCCTCGAGGTGGCGCTGTTCGGTGGGCGCTCCCAGCACGGCGGCGCCGACGCCGGGGGGGCGCTGCCGTTCCCGCACCGCCGCGTGCGCCCGCGCGAGCTGCGCGCCCTCGCGCAGAGCCCCGAGCACCGTGCCGTGGTGTGCCCCACGGGCGGTCGTCTGGCGCCGCTGGCGACCTGGATGGGCGCACGCCGCGGCCACGTGCCGCTGATCCTATGGGCCTCGCTGTGGGCACACCCGCGAAGCGCCGCCCACGCCCTCAGCTACCTGCCGCTGCGGCGCCTCTACCGCACGGCCGACGCGGTGGTCACGTACGGCCCGCACGTCAGCGCCTACGTCGGCGCGCGCGGTGCGCGCAACGTGCACGTGGCGCCGCAGTCGGTCGACAACGACTTCTGGCGCTCGCCCGCGATCTCCCCTCCGAGCGATAGCCGCTGGCCGACGGGGGCGCAGGTCAGGTTCCTGTTCGTCGGTCGCCCGGCGCCCGAGAAGGGCGTCGCCGTGCTGGTGGAGGCGTGGCGGCGGGCGCGGCTGAGCTCGCCCCCGGCGGCGCTGATCCTCGCCGGCGTGGGCTCGCAGCGCGTGTACGGCGACGGAGGCAGCGAAGTGCCCGGCGCGCCGATCGTCGGCCTCGACGCGCTGGCGCCGGCGGACCTACGCGACGTTTACGCAGCCTGCGACGTGCTGGTCATCCCCTCCCTGCCGACGCGCACCTTTCGCGAGCCCTGGGGGTTGGTCGTAAACGAGGCCATGAACCGCGGACTAGCCGTCATCGCCACTGACGCCGTCGGGGCCGCCGCCGGCGGCCTGGTGCGCGACGGTGCGAACGGGCTGATCGTGCCGGCCGGGGATGTCGCCGCACTGGCGGGCGCGATTGCCCGGCTGGCCGCGGATGCGGGCCTGCGCAGGAGGCTCGGCGAAGCCGGTGCCATTGACGTGAGCGCTTTCAGCCACGCGGCCTGGGCAGAGGGCTTCTCGCGTGCGCTCGCGAGCCTCGGACTCTCCCGCGGGCGTTGCTAGCGTTGCACGGTCAGCCGATGAGAACCGCCCGCCCGAAGAGCCGACTCGTCCGGTCGGCCGCGCTGCTGCTCCTCATGGCGCTGTCGCTCGCCACACCGGCGGGCGCGGACATCGGCGAAACGATCATCCAGCGCTGCGTGCACGGACAGCCGCTCGGCGGGTTCAGCCAGAGCGCATACAGCCGGGCCCTGAAGGACCTGACGGCGGAAACCGAAGAGTACAGCAACTGCTCCTCGCTGATCCGTCAGGCGCAGCTCGCGGCGGCGGGCGGCGGAGCCGGCTCGCTGGCCGCCGGCGTCGCCGCCGTGCCGATCGCCGCAACTCCCGCCGAGCAGCGGGCGATCACCCGCGCCGCGCACGGTGCGCCCGTGCCGGTTCAGGTCGGCGGGCAGGTGATCCATCCCGGCGTCGTGCACGTGGATATCGCATCGGCGCTCAGCTCGCTGCCCACTCCGCTGCTCGCCGCCGTCGCCTTCCTGCTCGCCTGTCTGCTCGTGATTGCCGGCGGCGCTCTGCGAAACCGTGTCCGTGCCCGCCGCCCAGACTGAGCTCGCGTCGGCGGCGGGTGCCGCGCCGCCGGTCCGCTCGCCCGGCGCGGTCGTGCCGCCGCGCCCCCCGGCGCAGGCAGCGCGCCCGCCGCGCCAGGCGTTGTGGTGGCCCACGCTGCTCGTCGCGGCGGTTCTCTGCGCGGTCACCTTCTACGCCAAAGGCGGCCTGAACTTCGAATTCAACCTCGAACCGGTCACCACGACCGAGATCGCGCTCACGCTCGGGGCTGGCGTCGTGGTCGCCGCCGCGGTGCTCTTGACCCCTGCCGGCAGGCCCGTCTACGGCCTCTGGCCGGTCGGGCTGCTGCTTGCGTTCACCGCGCTGACGGCGATGTCGGTCGTGTGGTCGGTCCAGCCGGACAACAGCTGGCAGGACGCCGGCAGGATGTTCGCCTTCAGCGGCGTGTTCGGCGCGACGGTCGCGCTCGTGCGCCTCTCCCCCGAGCGCTGGCCGGCGATCCTCGGCGGTCTGGCGCTGGCGGCGGTGGTCGTGTGCGGCTACGCGCTGCTGAGCAAGATCTTCCCCGACCAGCTCGCCCGGTCGAACATCTACGCCCGCCTGGAGGCGCCCTATGGCTACTGGAACGCGCTCGGGCTGACGGCTGCCATGGGGTCCATCTGCTGCCTGTGGCTGGGCGCGCGAAGGACCGGCCACGCGCTGCTGAGCGCGCTGGCGTACCCGGCGATGGGGCTGCTGCTCCTCACCCTCCTGCTCGCCTATTCGCGCGGAGCGGTGGCTGCGCTCGCCGTCGGCCTGCTTGCGTGGTTCTGCACCGTGCCCCTGCGGCTACGCGGGGCGGCGGTGCTGATCCTCGGAGCGCTCGGCGCCGGGGCGGTGGCGGCCTGGGACTTCTCCAGGCACGCGCTGAGCGCCGAAAACGTGGCCCTCGGCGCGCGCACCGCAGCCGGGCACCAACTGGGAGTTCTGCTGGCAGCGATGCTCCTGCTGCTGCTGGCCGCGGGGATCGCGATCGGCTTCCTCACCGGCCGGCGGGCTCCGCCGCCGGCCCTGCGCCGGCACGCCGGGATGGCGCTGCTGGGGCTGATCGTGCTCGCGGTGATCGCGAGCGCGGGCGCGCTCGCGCACAGCCAGCGCGGACTCACGGGCAGCGTCTCCAATGCGGTCAACACGCTGACCAACCCCGACGCGAAACCGCCGCCCAACACGCCCGGCCGCCTGACGGCGGTCGCGAGCGTACGCGCGCGCTACTGGAAGGAGGCGCTGCAGATCTTCGACGCTCACCCCCTGCTCGGGGTCGGAGCTTCGGGATACGCCACCGCGCAACTGCGCTACCGGACCGCGGCGATCGAAGTCAAGAACGCCCATGGCTTCATCGTGCAGACGCTCGCGGACCTCGGCGCCGTCGGCCTCGCCCTCGCGCTCGCCCTCCTGCTCACCTGGATGGCCGCAGCCGGGCGTCCGACGCACCCGTTCAACCGCCGGTGGACGAGCTGGCGCAGCTGGCTCCAGATCCGATCCGGCGCTCGCCCCGGCTGGCGCCGCCTGAGCGGTGGATCCCTCACCGAGTACACGCCGGAGCGGATCGGCATGCTCACGATGCTCTGCGTCGTGATCGTGTTCGGCGTTCACTCGTTCGTGGATTGGACCTGGTACGTGCCCGGGGTCGCCTGTGCGACCCTGCTCTGTGCCGGCTGGCTGGCCGGCCGCGGGCCGCTCAGCGTCGCCCCTCAGCGGCCGCTCAGCGTCGCCTCGCAGCGGCCGGGCCAGGCGCAGGAGGCACCCTCCGAGCCCGGTCTGACCGTGCCCGGTCTGACCACGCCCGATCCGGCCACGCCCGATCCGACCGCGCCCGCGCAGGCCGGCGCGCGGGCGCCCGCGCGCGATCAGCTGAGCCCCATCCGCCTTGCGGTGGCGAGCGCTGCGATCGTGGCCGCCGTGCTTGCGGCATGGTCGCAGTGGCAGCCACAGCGTTCGGTCAAAGCGTCCCAGGAGGCGCTTGCGCTCGTGGCGCGCAACCCCACCGCTGCGCTCGCGGCCGCTCAGACGGGCGTAGCGCGTGACCCGCTGTCGGTGCAGGCGCTGTTCACGCTGGCCACGGTCGAGCAGGCGGCCGGCCACGGTGCGCAGGCCCGGGCCACGCTGCAGCAGGCCGTGCGTCTGCAGCCCTCCAACCCGCAGAGCTGGCTCGCGCTCGCCCGCCACGACCTCGCGAGCAACCCCAGGGCGGCGGTCAGCGAGCTGCAGGCGGCCATCTATCTCAACCCCGAGTCGATCGCGCCCGAAGCGCTTGCCAAGGAACGCGAAGCGCTCGAAATCCACAACGACTACATACAGGCGCTGCAGGCGTCGGCGGCGCTCGCCGCGCCGCGGAGCAGACCGGCCTTCAGAAGCGCGAGCGGATCGCGCGCGCGAGCAGAACTCGACGCGCGCCGGGCGGCCCGCCGGCTGCGCGCACCTCGACTTGCTGGAAGCCGAAGTCCTCGAGCAGCCGGGTGAGGGTGTCCCGCGTGTAGAAGCGCAGATGGTCGCTGCGCGGGTCGAAGCTGGTTGCGAACGCGCGCCGCGACAGCGCCGCGTGCATGAGCGTGAGCGGCCCATGCGCGGGTGTGCTGAGCAGCAGGCTCGCGCCCGAGCGCAGCACGCGACGCGCCTCTGAGAGCCAGGTGGCGGTATCGGCGACGTGCTCGAGCACCTCGCCGGCCCAAAGGACGTCAAAGCTCGCATCCGGGAGCTCCCACGGCCCTTCGCCGTCGAGGAGTCGCAGGTCGAGCCCGGGGTGGCGAGCCCGAGCCCGGCGCAGGGGCTCCTCGGCGACGTCGGCCGCGACGACCTGCAGCCCGGCCCGCTCGAGCTCGGCCGCGAAGCAGCCCTCGCCGCAGCCGATGTCGAGTGCCCGCTCGCCGGCGTTGACGTGTCCGAGCAGGAAGCGCCTGCGCAGTGCGAAGTCCGATGGAACGAGCCCCTCGGGCACCCCGCTCCACAGCTCTTCGTGGTAGTCGCGCGAGGGCATGGCCGGCCCAATCTAGACGGACGAGGCGCGGCCGGCGTCCTGCATCACGCGCCGCGCGAGGTCGCAACGACCGTGCACCAATGCTCTCATCTCTATCCAAGCCTGCGCGAAGCGACTATCTTGCCTGCGTGCGCGTTAGGAGGATGAGCTCGAGGTGAGCAGGCAACCGTGAGGGTCGCCTTCGACAGCCGCCCGGTGTCCGATCCGAACGGCGTCGGGCGCTACTCGCGCTGTCTGCTGCGGGCCCTCCGCGACACCGTCGCCGCCGGCGATGAGATCGTCGAGGCGCACCGCCCGGCGGCGACCGCCCGGGCGCGCAACACCGACGTGTTCCATTCGCCCTGGATCGAGGGGGCGATGCTGCACAGCCCCTGCCCGATGGTGGTCACGTTGCACGACCTCGCGGCGCTCAAGCGCCGCAGTGAGCACCTGCGAACGGGCCTGCGCCTGCGCCTGCGCCGGCTGGCGGTGCAGCGCGCGGTGTCGGTGATCGTGCCGACCAGGGCGGTCGCCCGCGACGCGGTCACCCACCTCGGCGTCGAGCGCGATCGGATCGTCGTGATCGGAGAGGCGGCCGACGTGGCGATGTACCCGCGATCGGCGAGCGAGATCGCCGCGGCGCGGGCGCGCTTTCAGCTGCCCGAGCGGTATCTGGTCTGGGTCGGCGGGCTGCAGCACCCCGACCCGGGCAAGCACATCGCCAAGCTCGCCGCGACGCCCCGCGAGCTGCCGCTGGTGATGGTCGGTGCGACCCGGCCCTGGGCGCACGAGCTCCCCGACGTGACCCTCACGGGTCAGGTCGCAGACGAGCAGCTGGCCGCCATCTACAGCGGCGCCCGCGCGCTCCTGCTGGCCTCCGAGGAGGAGGGCTTCGGCCTGCCGGCGGTCGAGGCCCTGGCCTGCGGCACGCCGGTGGTCGCCTGCGAGGCACCGGCCCTGCGCGAGGTGCTGGACGGCCGGGCGACGTTCGTCGCGCCGGGAGACCTGCAGGCGCTGATCGCCGCGGCCGAGCACGCGCAGCGCCCGGCCCCCCCGCCCCCGCCCTGGAGCTGGGAGGACGCTGCGCGGGCGACCTGGGGCGTCTACGTGCGCGCGGCCACCGCCGCCGAGCAGCCGCGCGGCGCCAGGAGCAGCCTGCGCCAGCGCCCGGCCAAGGCGCCGAGGATCGACGGTCTCGAGCCTCAGTAGGCGCCGCGGCGTGAGAACACGGCGGGGATGGTCTTCAGCAGGATCGTCAGATCCAGCGCCAGCGACCAGCGCTCGAGGTAGATGAAGTCGAGGCGCACGAGCTCGTCGAAGTCGAGCTCGGAGCGGCCCGAGACCTGCCACAGGCCGGTGATCCCGGGGAGCACCAGATAGCGCTTGCGGTGCCAGTCCTCGAGCATTTCGTAGTCGCGCTCGGGCAGCGGCCGCGGCCCGACGAGCGACATCTCGCCGCGCATCACGTTCGCCAGCTGGGGCAGCTCGTCCAGCGAGAAGCGCCGCAGCAGTCCGCCCACGCGGGTGAGGCGCGGATCATCGCGGATCTTGAACAGCGCGCCGGAGGCCTCGTTGAACTCTTCGAGGTCGGCCTGGCGCTCCTCGGCGTCGGTATGCATCGTGCGGAACTTCAGGCAGGCGAACGGACGCTGCCCGATCCCCCGGCGCATCGAGCGGTAGAAGATCGGTCCGCGCGAGGAGAGGCTCACGGCGAGCGTGATCGCCAGCAGCAGCGGGCTCAGCACGACCAGCAGGAACGTGGCGCCGACGATGTCGAAGGTGCGCTTCAGCGCGAAGTCGACCCCCTCGAAGACCGGCGGGCCGAGCTCGAACAGCGGTACCGACTGGCCCGGCACGAACTCCGCGCGGTGGATCAGGATCTCCATCGTCGAGGGCGCCAGGCGGACGCGCACGCCGCGCCGGTGGCACTGGTCCACGAGCTCCACGGCGTCGTCCTGGGGGAAGTCGGGATCGGCGATGATCACCTCGTCGATTCGCGCCGTGGCGAGCACCCGGTCGAGATCGTCGAGTGCGCCGAGCGGCTGCAGGCCGTTGGCCGGGAGCAGCTTCGGGGAGAGGAATCCCACGACCTCGATCGGCGAGTGAGGCGCGTCCGCAAGCGCGTGGGCAACCTCGCCGATGTGCTTGCCCCTGCCGACGATCACCGCCCGGCGACGGTAGCCGGCGGCTCGCAGCACGAGCGCGGTGAGCCGTTCATAGAGAGCGCGCAGCGTGGAGATGTAGAAGATCGCGAAGGCGAGCGAGCCGTAGAACAGGTAGTAGCTGGAGAAGTGTTCGCCGCTGACGACCGCGAAGATGAGCGCGACGAAGGCCACCTGGAAGAGCGAGCCGACGATCCGCGAGAGGCCGGGTCGCACGGCCCGCTCGGCGTACAGGCCCGAGCGTGCGAACAGGAGCGCCGTCAGCAGGTAGGCGAACGCCAGGAACTGCTTGGTGCCGTGGACCGCGTTGGAGGTGTTCACGCTGCCGTGCACGGCTTCCTTGACCACGAGCGCGGTGAGGATCGCGAGCGCCACCCCGGCGAAGTCCAGCGCGAGCAGCGAGACCACGCGCGCCACGCGCCTGAGCGTGGTCATCCGCAGCAGGAACGACAGCGCCGGCGGACGCTTGCGGCGGATGTCGTGATCCGCCGAGCGCACGAGGCGCTCGCTCAACTCGCTGGCCGCCGACCTCGCCGCCGGAGGCCTCGTCGGCGGGGTCACGGGTGGGGTGCTGCGCACGCTCGGAGCCGGCGGACTTGACGTTCTCGGCCAGCCTGGTCCCATCTCGCTCCTCACAACACCTCAGACTCGCATATAGAGCGGTAGCTGAGCAGGCTGGGCGACTCCGAGCACGCGACCACCCCCCGACGATCGGCAGCCGGAGGACGCCTCAGGACGAGCCGCCGATCAACAGCTCGACGCCCGACTGATCGATCGTTCGCTGCAAGCCGTCTCGCAACGACACCTCAGGGGACCATCCCAGCAGCTCGCGCGCGAGCGAGATGTCGGGCTTGCGCTGCTTGGGATCGTCCACCGGCAGCGCCTCGTAGACGATCTCCGAGGCCGAGCCCGTCAGCTCCTGCACGGTTTCGGCCAGTTCGAGCAGCGTGAACTCGTCGGGGTTGCCGATGTTCACGGGGTCGTGGAAGCCGGACTCGGCCAGCGCGATGATCCCGCGGATGAGGTCGGTGACGTAGCAGAAGGAGCGCGTCTGGCTGCCGTCGCCGAAGACCGTGATCGGCCGCTTGGCGAGCGCCTGGCGCAGAAAGGTCGGGATCGCGCGGCCGTCATGCGGGCGCATCCTCGAGCCGTAGGTGTTGAAGATCCTCACGATCGCCGTGTCCACCCCCTGCTGGCGGTGGTAGGCCATCGTCAGCGCCTCCGCATAGCGCTTGGCCTCGTCGTAGACGCCGCGGGGGCCGATCGGGTTGACATGACCCCAGTAGCTCTCCGACTGCGGATGCTCGAGCGGGTCGCCGTACACCTCGCTGGTCGAGGCGATCAAGAAGCGGGCGCGCTTGGCCTTGGCCAGCCCCAGCGTGTGGTGGGTCCCGTAGGAGCCGACCTTGAGGGTGTGCAGCGGCAGCCGCAGGTAGTCGATCGGCGAGGCCGGCGAGGCCAGGTGATAGACGAAGTCGACCGGCTCCTCGATGAAGTACGGCTCGATGATGTCCACGCCGACGTGCACGAAGCGCTCGGGGTCGCGGATGTGCTCGATGTTGGCCAGCGATCCTGTCTCGAAGTTGTCCGCGCAGATCACGCGGTTGCCGCGCGCGATCAGCTCGTCGCACAGGTGCGATCCGAGGAAGCCGGCGCCGCCGGTTACAAGACAGGTGGCCATGGCGGGGAAGCTTAGTGATTCCCGGGACTATCCTTCCCTACATGGCCACCACCGAGGAGCACCTGACCGTCGCCCCGATCGTCGGCCCCGACGATCCCCGCCGCTTCACCGACTCGGGCATCGAGGTTGCGGAGCTCTACACCGACGCCGACCTGCCCGCGCAGCTCGATCTGGGTGAGCCGGGCGAGTTCCCCTACGCGCGCGGGGTGCATCGCGAGATGTATCGCAAGCAGACCTGGACGATGCGCCAGTACGCCGGCTACGCCTCGGCCAGGGAGTCCAACGAGCGCTACCGCTATCTGCTCTCCAAGGGCTCCACGGGGCTGTCGATGGCGTTCGACCTGCCGACCCAGCTCGGGCTCGACTCCGACAACCAGCGCTGTCTCGGCGAGGTGGGCCGCACGGGCGTGGCGATCGACACGATCGACGACATGCGCACGGCCTTCGACGGCATACCCCTCGATCAGGTGTCCACGTCGATGACGATCAACGCGCCCGCCGCCTGCCTGCTGCTGCTCTACGAGCTCGTGGGCGAGGAGCAGGGCGTGCCCAGCGAGAAGCTCCGCGGCACCACCCAGAACGACGTGCTCAAGGAGTACATAGCGCGCGGCAACTACATATACCCCCCGGTGCCCACGATGCGCCTGACCACCGACCTGTTCGAGTACTGCCACCAGCAGATACCGAGATGGAACACGATCTCGATCTCCGGCTACCACTTCCGCGAGAAGGGCTGCTCGGCCGTCCAGGAGGTCGCGTTCACGCTCTCGTCGGGGATCGCCTACGTGCAGGCTGCGATCGAGAGGGGTCTCGACGTCGAGGACTTCGCGCCGCGCCTGGCGTTCTTCTTCAACGGCCACAACAACGTCTTCCAGGAGGTGGCCAAGTTCCGCGCGGCCCGGCGCATGTGGGCGCACATCATGCGCGAGCGCTTCGGGGCGAGGAGCCCGAAGGCGACGATGTTGCGCTTCCACACCCAGACCGGGGGCGTGACGCTCACCGCCCAGCAGCCCGAGAACAACATCGTGCGCGTCGCGCTGCAGGGCTTTGCGGCCGTCTGCGGCGGCACCCAGTCGCTGCACACCAACGGCTTCGACGAGGCCCTCGCGCTCCCGACCGAGCGGGCCGCGAAGATCGCGCTGCGCACCCAGCAGATCCTCGCGCACGAGTCCGGGGCCGCGGACACGGTCGACCCCTTCGCCGGCTCGTACTTCGTGGAGGCCCTGACGGACGAGATCGAAACGCGCGCGAACGAGCTGATCGCGAAGGTCGACGCGCTCGGCGGCTCGGTCAACGCGATCGAGTTCATCACCGGCGAGATCGACGAGTCGGCATGGGGCTATCAGGAGCGCTATCGCATCGGCCAGGACATCGTCGTCGGCGTCAACGCCTACCAGGAGGACGACATCGAGGTGCCGGATCTCCTGCGCGTGGACCCCGAGTCAGAGCGCCTGCAGCTGGCGCGCCTGGCCGAGTTCAAGGCCAACCGCGACCAGCAGCTGGTGGGGCAGCGCCTGGAGGAGCTGCGCGAGGTGGCCCGCGGTGATCAGAACCTGCTTCCGGCGATCCGCCAGGCACTGAAGGACCGCTGCTCGCTGGGCGAGGTCTGCACCGCCATGCAGGACGTGTTCGGCTCCTACGCGCCGCGTTTCTAGCGCCCCGCCGCGTGCCTGGCGCAACCCGAGCGGCTAAGGTGCGTGCGTGATCTCGACCCCGGCCGCGTCCCTCTATGAAATCGTCCTCGCAGTCCACATCATGGCCGTCGTCGTGGCCTTCGGCGTGACGTTCGCCTACCCGATCATGTTCTCCGTGGCCGCCCGCCACGACCCGCGCAGCCTTCCGCTGCTGCATCGCGTCGAGTACACGATCGAGCGCGTGCTCGTCAACCCGGGCCTGCTCGTGGTCCTGCTCGCCGGCATCTACCTGGCGAGCAAGGGACACCATTGGGGCCAGTTCTTCGTCCAGTGGGGCCTCGCCGTGGTGATCGTCATCGGTGCGCTGATCGGCTCGGTCATGATCCCGACCTCCAAACGCGCGGAGACGCTCGCCGAACGCGACCTGGCCTCTGCCGGCGCGGGGTCGGTGGAGCTGAGCGACGAGTACCGCGCAGCCGTTCGCCGCCTCTCGAGCGTCGGCACGCTGCTCAGCGTGCTCGTGCTGGTCACGATCGTGTTCATGGCCACAGGCGCCTGAGCTCGGTCGCACGGCGCTTGAGCAACGGCCGGCCGGAGCGCGCGCCGCCGCGGCCACAGCACTCGCGGCGCCGGCGTGGACCGATACCCTGATTGGCATGCAGAACGGTCTCAGGGTCGCCGTGGTGGGCGCCACCGGGCAGGTGGGCACGCTGATGCTGCGCCTGCTGCGCGAGCGCGACTTTCCTGCCGGCGAGATCGTGGCGTTCGCCTCCGAGCGCTCGGTCGGGCGAGAGCTCGAGGGAGGCCTGCTCGTGCGCGGACTGAGCGATGAGGCCATTCAGGGCTTCGACCTCGCGCTGTTCTCAGCCGGAGGCTCCACCTCGGGGGAGTGGGCGCCGAAGTTTGCCGCGGCGGGCGCGACGGTGATCGACAACTCCTCGCGCTGGCGGATGGACGACGAGGTCCCGCTGGTGGTCAGCGAGGTCAATCCCGAGGCGCTCGAGGGCCATCACGGGATCATCGCCAACCCGAACTGCTCGACCATGCAGATGGTCGTGGCGCTGAAGCCGCTGCACGACGCGGCCGGAATCGAGCGGCTCGTGATCAGCACCTACCAGGCGGTCTCCGGCACCGGCAGGCGCGCGGTCGACGAGTTGCTCGACCAGTCCCATGCACTGTTGCACGAGCGTGACATCGCGCCGCCCGAGCAGTACGCGCACCAGATCGCGTTCAACGCGCTGCCCCACGCGGGCAGCTTCGCGGCGGGCGAGGACCACACTGACGAGGAGCGCAAGCTGATGAACGAGACGCGCAAGATCCTCGTCGACCCGTCGATACGCATCAGCGCCACCTGCGTGCGCGTCCCCGTCCTCACCGGGCACTCCGAGGCGGTCAACGTGCAGACGCGCGACCCGCTCTCCCCCGAGCGTGCCCGCGAGCTGCTGCGCAGCGCGCCGGGCGTGAGGGTCCTGGACGATCCCGACTCCGCGCTCTACCCGCTCGCGATCGACGCAGCCGGCAAGGACGAGGTCTTCGTCGGCCGCATCCGTCGCGACCCCGGCAACGAGCGCGCCCTGGACCTCTGGATCGTCGCCGACAACCTCCGCAAGGGCGCAGCCACCAACGCCGTCCAGCTGGCCGAGCTGCTGTACGAGCGCGGACTGGTGCGCCCGCAGGGGGCGCCTTCAGCCGCCTAGCATCCCCTGCGCTGAAGGAGTAGCGGCAGATCGCTCGAAATGATTGGGCGATGATCTCCTCGGAGGTGCAGCGGACGCTGGTCAAGTCGCCGCCCGAGCTGTGGGCCGAGCTGAGCGACCCGCAGGCGCTCGCCCGCCATCTCGGCGAGCTGGGCGAGATCCGCATCACCCGCGCCAAGCCCGAAAGCGAGCTCGAGTGGGAGGCAGGGGGGGCGAGCGGCACCGTGCACATCAAGCCGTCCGGATGGGGAACCCGAGTGACCCTCAGCCTCACCCGCGACCTCGCCGCGGCCGAGCAGGCCACCGTGGCGGGGCAGTCGCTCGAGCCGGGGCAGTCGCTCGAGCCGGAGCCGTCCGGCGCGCCCGAGGAGTCGCTCGAGCCCCAGCAGACCCCTGAGCCCCAGCAGACCCCTGAGCCCCAGCAGACCCCTGAGCACCAGCTGACCCCTGAGCACCAGCTGACCCCTGAGCACCGGCTGGCCGAGCACGAGGTTCCAGCGGAGCTGGCCGAGGTCGAGCCGGAGGGCCCATCCGCGACGGAGCAGGAGGCGCCGCGTTCGGGCGAAGCGGGCGTTGTGGCGGAGGCTGCCACGTGGGCCCGGCAGGAGGCTCAGCTCGAGCCGCGTGGCGGCTTCTTCGCGCGGCTGTTCGGTCGTCGCCGCCGCGTGGACGCCGTCAGGCCCGAAGCGGAACAGGCCGCCGCGGTGCCCCCGCCGGCGCAGTTGCCCGACGCCTTCGCGGCGCTGAGGCTCGCGCTCGCGCCGGAGGCGGTCGCGGCCGCAGACCCGTTCAGAACGCACCCGGCTCTCGCACCGGCGGCCGCTGCGGCGGGCGACTCGTCGGAGATGCGCTCGCGGCAGAGCGAGCAGATCTTCGCCCGCCCCGACCTCGCCGTGGAGGTCGTCGCGGAGGTCGCGCCGGAGGAGGTGGCCGCCGGGGAGCCCGCCGGCCCGGGCGCCGTGGAGGAGGCGGCCGCGGAGGAGGCGACGGCGCTGCTGACCGCGGTGCTGGACCGCCTCGGGGCAGCACACCATCGCCCGTTCTCGCGTTCCTGAGTGTCGGCGGGGTTGCTGTGGCGCTGCGGTCGCGGCCGACGCAGTACCTGCTCCGCACGGTGCGGGCCGCCAGAGCGGTGCGCGAGCCTCTGCGCTTCACCCTGCGGGAGCTCGGCCCGCCACGTCTGGCGCGCTATCGGCTGAGGGACTCCGGACTGCAGATCTTCCTCCGCCACCGCACGCGTGACCTGGACATATTCAAAGAGATCTTCGCCACGGGACACGGCCCGAGCGACTACGAGCCGCCGGCGGCGGTGGCTGCGGCCCTCGACGCCAAGGCCGCTCCGAGGGTCCTGGACCTCGGTGGCAACATCGGGCTGTTCGGCATCTATGTGCTCGCCCGCTGGCCCGCTGCGACGATCCGAAGCTTCGAGCCCGACCCCACCAACCTATCGATACTCCGCCGCGTGATCGCGGCCAACGGCTTTCAGGAGCGCTGGACGGTGGTCGCGGCGGCGGTGAGCAACGAGGCGGGCGAGATGCCCTTCGTGGCCGGCCTGTTCGCGGAGTCCAAGCTTGTGGCTGCGGCCGACCGCGGCGTCCGTCCGCCCGATGCCCTGCGCCTGGAGGACGGCATCACGATCACCGTTCCGACGGTCGATCTCTTTGCCGAGGACCACGAAGTGGAGCTGCTGAAGATCGACATCGAGGGCGGGGAGTGGCCGATCCTCACCGATCGTCGCCTGGAAGGCCTGCGAGCGGAGATCGTCGTGCTCGAGTGGCACGCGAGCGGCTGGCCCGAGCCCGATCCGCGCGCGACCGCGCGTCGGCTGCTGCGCGCCGCCGGATACGGGCGGCTCGAGGAGTCGCGCAACCTCGGCCACACGGGTCTGCTGTGGGCCTGGCGAGAGGGCTAGGTGTGGAACCTCAGCTGGGTCATCTGCGAGCGCGTCGCGTCGCGGCCCGGCAGACCGGGCTGAGGCGCGGCTAACATCCCGCCTCCCATGGCCAGTAACCCCCACGACCGACACAGCGACGCCGCGCTCCTTGCGGCCTCGCGCGGCGGACACCGCAAGGCGCCGCGGCAGAAGGCGCCCGAGACCTACGAGGAGAAGCTGGCACAGCTGACCGAGTTGCGCGAAGCGGCTCTTCACTCCGCTCCGGAGGCGGAGGAGAAGCAGCACGCGCGCGGGAAGTACACCGCGCGCGAGCGGGTGGAGAAGCTGCTCGACCCCGGGTCCTTCCAGGAGCTCGACACGTTCGTGCGCCACCGCACCTACGACTTCGACATGCAGAAGAACAGGCCCTGGGGCGACGCGGTGGTGACCGGCCACGGCACGATCGACGGTCGCACCGTGTGCGTGTTCAGCCAGGACTTCACGGTGTTCGGTGGATCGCTGGGCGAGGTGATGGGCGAGAAGATGTGCAAGATCATGGATCTGGCGGCCAAGATCGGCTGCCCGGTGATAGGCATCAACGACTCCGGCGGCGCGCGCATCCAGGAGGGCGTGGTCTCGCTGGGGGCCTACGGGGATGTGTTCGTGCGCAACGTGAAGTGCTCGGGCGTGATCCCCCAGATCAGCCTGATCATGGGCCCGTGCGCCGGCGGCGCCGTGTACTCGCCGGCGATAACCGATTTCATCTTCATGGTCAAGGAGACCTCGCACATGTTCATCACGGGGCCCGACGTGATCAAGACGGTGACCGGCGAGGAGGTCGGCTTCGAGGAGCTGGGCGGGGCGATGTCGCACAACACGAAGTCGGGCGTGGCCCACTTCGCGAGCGAGGACGAGGACGCCTGCCTGGAGGACTGCCGCTACCTGATCAGCTTCCTGCCCCAGAACAACCTGCAGACGGTGCCCCGGGTGCAGCCGAGCGACGACCCGATGCGGATGGATCCAGAGCTCGACCACGTCGTGCCCGACAACCCCAACAAGCCCTACGACATGCGGGGCGTGGTCAGGCTGATCGTCGACGATGGGGAGTTCTTCGAGGTGCACGAGCACTACGCCAAGAACATCATCTGCGGCTTCGCCCGGCTGGACGGCTTCGCAGTCGGGATCGTGGGCAACCAGCCGGCGCAGCTGGCGGGGGTGCTCGACATCGACGCCTCCGCCAAGGGCGCCCGCTTCGTGCGCACGTGCGACGCGTTCAACATCCCCCTGATCACGTTCACCGACGTGCCCGGCTTCCTGCCCGGCACAGCCCAGGAGTGGGGCGGGATCATCCGCCACGGCGCCAAGCTGCTGTACGCGTTCACCGAGGCGACGGTGCCGAAGCTGACGGTGATCACACGCAAGGCCTACGGTGGCGCCTACGACGTGATGGCCTCGAAGCACCTGCTGGCCGACTTCAACTTCGCGTGGCCGACGTCCGAGGTCGCGGTGATGGGCCCCGAGGGCGCGGTCAACATCATCTACCGGCGCGACATCACCGCCAGCCCCACGCCGCAGGAGCGACGCCAGAAGCTGATGGAGGACTACAAGGCGCGCTTCGCCAACCCCTACACGGCGGCCGAGCGCGGCTATCTCGACGACGTGATCGTGCCGCACGAGACCCGCCCCAAGCTGATCGTGGCGCTGAACACGCTGCAGAGCAAGCGCGAACCGGGCCCGAAGCGCAAGCACGGCAACATCCCGCTATGACGGCCTCCCGCGAGGAGGCGGCGGCGATCGCGGCGGCGCTCGAGCGGTTCATGCGCGCGACGGCGCCGGCCGCCTCCGCCGCGCAGGGCGCGGAGGCGGGGGATCGCTGGCGGCGCGAGGCGATCCTCGAGGGAGTCTCGCGAGAGCCCCGCGACGATATCGCCGACCCCTGGATAAATACCTAAAAGCCGCTAGGCTTTAGCGCAATAAACTCCGCGTAGGTGTCTCGACAGCAGCCCGGGCCCAGGCGTCCGGACCAGGAGGTCGCACAGATGGAGCCAGTTTCGATTCCCGCCCAGCGCGGCACGCTCGAGGACCCGGAGGTCCTCCAGAACGTGCCCGGGCACGTGATCCCGATCCTGCAGCGGGAGTACGACGACTTCAAGACGGAGGCCACGAAGTTCCTCGCCGGCGAGATGCCCGAGGACGAGTTCATCAAGTTCCGCCTGAAGCAGGGTGTCTACGGCCAGCGTCAGCCGGACGTGCAGATGATCCGCGTGAAGCTGCCCTTCGGCGGCGTCACGCCGGAGCAGCTGGAGAAGTTCGCCGACGTGATCGAGAAGTACGTGCCGCTGCGCAAGGGGCACATCACCACCCGCCAGAACATCCAGATGCACCACGTCCCGCTGCCGGAGGCCGAGAAGGCGATCCGCGAGCTGGGCGAGGCGGGGCTGTCCAGTCGCGAGGGCTGCGGCAACACGGTGAGGAACGTGACCGGCGACCCATGGGCGGGAGTGGCCAAGGACGAGCTGTTCGACCTGACGCCGTACGCGGGCGCGTACGTGCGCTACTTCGTGCGCCACCCGACGACCCAGGCGATGCCGCGCAAGATCAAGACGGCGTTCGACGCCGGCGCCGAGGGCCGGGCGATCAGCGAAATCCACGACATCGCCTTCCGCGCGCGCGTGCGCCCCTCGGATGACCCCAGCCGTCCGGGCGAGGTGCGGGGGGTGCAGATGCTGGTCGGGGGAGGCACCTCGATCATGCCGCGCGTCGCGCCGGTGCTGTACGAGTTCGTGGAGCTCGACAACGGCGACTACCTGAAGATCGCCGAGGCCGTGTTCAGGATCTTCGACCGTCAGGAGTGGCTGCGCTCAAACCGGGCGCGCGCCCGGATCAAGGTGTTCGTCGACAAGTACGGCATCGACGAGCTGCGCGCACAGGTCGAGGAGGAGCTGCGCGGCGACTGGGTCAAAGAGCGGGACTTCTCGATCGAGCATCGCCTGTTCCTCGACGACGAGCGCGAGAGCGCGCCGGCGCCGCCGCAGAGCTACGGCAGCCCCAACGGCGACAGCTCGCGGTTCGAGCGCTTCCGCGCGGCGAACGTGCGCGAGCAGAAGCAGGAGGGCTTCGTGGCGGTCGAGGTCAAGGTGCGCAGAGGAGATCTCACCCCGGAGCAGCTCAGGGGCCTGGCCGCGGTCACGCGCGACTACTCGGGCGGCTACGCGCGCACGACTGTTCAGCAGAACCTGGTGCTGCGCTGGGTGCGCCACGAGTGCGTGTACGACCTCTGGCGAGCCCTCGGCGAGCTGGGCCTGGGCGACGCGGGCTCGAGGGAGATCAACGACGTGGTGTCCTGCCCGGGCACCGACTCGTGCAAGCTCGGCATCACGAGCTCCATGGGCCTCAACCAGGCCGTGCAGGAGCGGATCGAAGCGATGGACATCAGCGATGAGCTGACGCGCCGGCTGAACATCAAGATCAGCGGCTGCCCGAACGGCTGCGGCCAGCATCACGTGGGCAGCATCGGCTTCTACGGGGCGTCGATCAAAGTCGGCGAGCACACGATTCCGGCCTACGTGCCGCACGTGGGCGGGGTGTTCGAAGGCGGCGATGTGCGCTTCGGCACGCGTCTGAAACTGCGCCTGCCGGCGAAGCGGATCCCGGAGGCGATCGAACGCTGGATCGTCCACTACGAGGCAGAGCGCAACGAGGGCGAGGAGTGGAACGGCTTCGTGGAGCGTCTTGGAACCGGCGAACTCGAATCACTGGTCAAGGATCTCTCCCTGCCGGTCGATTTTGGACTGGAGACCATGAACCAGTTCGTCGACTGGAACCGGAGCGTTCCCTTCCAGGTCATCCGGGGCGAGGGCGAGTGCGCGGTATAGATCCGATCATGAAGAGACGAGGCCAGATCAGATGCAGCGACTAGAAAGCCATAGAGCGGAGGCCACGCCCATGTTCGACCCGGCGCTCAGCCTGACTCACACGCTGCGCGAGGCGGCGCGTCATCGCGATCGCGCGGTGCTGCTCTGCTCCTTCCAGAAGGAGGAGTCGGTGCTGCTCGACGAGCTGCTGCGGCTCAATGAAGAGATGACCCCCACCTCCCCGGGCGAGGCCGTGAGGATCGTGACGATCGACACCGGCGTTCTCTTCCCGGAGACGTTGCAGACGTGGAGGGCCTTCGAGGAGCGCTTCGGCGTGAAGATCGAGGTGCGGGACGCGAGCAGCCCCGGGGAGCCGTGGAGCGGCCCCGAGCACTGCTGCTCGGTGGCGAAGGTGGCGGCGCTGGAAAGCTCGCTCGCCGGCGCCGAGGGCTGGATAACGGGCATTCGCCGCGAGCAGGGCCCCACGCGCGCCAAGACCGAGCTGATCGAACGCGACGAGCGGCGCGGCCTGTGGAAGTACAACCCGCTCGCCCACTGGACCGACAAGGACCTGTGGCGTCGGATCCACGAGCGCGATCTGCCCTACAACCCGCTGCACGACCAGGGCTATGAGTCGATCGGCTGCGCGCCGTGCACGCAGCCGGGCAGCGGCCGCGAGGGCCGTTGGGCGGGGACCGACAAGACCGAGTGCGGGCTGCACGTGGAGATCATCGAGCCGTGAGCGTGGCAACCCGCCCACAGCTGAGCCATCTGCGGGCGCTGGAGTCCGAGGCGATTCACGTGATGCGCGAGGTGGCCGCCGAATTCGAGCGCCCGGTGCTGCTGTTCAGCGGGGGCAAGGACTCGATCGTGCTGCTGCGGCTGGCCGAGAAGGCATTTCGCCCGGCGCCGTTCCCGTTCGTGCTGATGCACGTGGACACCGGGCACAACTTCCCCGAGGTGATCGAGTTCCGCGATCGGCGCGTGGCCGAGCTTGGCGAGCGGCTGATCGTGGCGAGCGTGCAGGACTCGATCGACAGCGGCAGGGTGGTCGAGGAGACCGGCCCGCGAGCCTCGCGCAACCGCCTGCAGACGGTCACGCTGCTCGACGCGATCGCCGAGCACGGCTTCGACGCGGCCTTCGGCGGAGCGCGGCGCGACGAGGAGCGCGCGCGGGCCAAGGAGCGCGTGTTCTCCTTCCGCGACGAGTTCGGCCAGTGGGACCCCAAGAGCCAGCGCCCGGAGCTGTGGAACCTGTACAACGGGCGCATCCGCAAGGGCGAGCACGTGCGCGTGTTCCCGCTGTCGAACTGGACGGAGCTGGACGTGTGGGAGTACATCGACCAGGAGCAGCTCGAGGTGCCCTCGATCTACTTCTCGCACGAGCGCGCGGTGTTCAGTCGCGACGGCATGCTCTACGCGTGGCGCGAGGGCACCGAGCTGATCGACGGCGAGGAGGTCTTCACCGAGACCGTGCGCTACCGGACCGTGGGCGACATGAGCTGCACGGGCGGCGTGCGCTCGCTGGCGGGCACGCTCGACGAGGTCGTGGTCGAGATCGCGGCCACGCGGATCACCGAGCGCGGCGAGACCCGGGCGGACGACAGGGTGTCCGAGGCGGCGATGGAGGATCGCAAGAAGGCCGGGTACTTCTAGTGCCCGTCGCAATCGTCGATGGGGGCGCGCTCCGCGCGCCGGCCGGCGTACGCGTGGTCGTGCACGCGGCGGGCGGTTCGCGGTGACGCTCGACCTGCTGCGCTTCACGACCGCGGGCTCCGTCGATGACGGCAAGAGCACGCTCATCGGCAGGCTGCTCTACGACTCCAAGCAGGTGTTCGAGGACCAGCTCGAGCATGTGGCCGAGGCGAGCGAGCGTCGCGGCGGCGAGGGGACGCTCGACCTGGCGCTGCTCACCGACGGGCTGCGCGCGGAGCGCGAGCAGGGGATCACGATCGATGTGGCCTATCGCTACTTCGCGACGGCCGGCCGCCGCTTCATCATCGCCGACTGTCCGGGCCACCGGCAGTACACGCGCAACATGGTCACCGGCGCCTCGACGGCCGACGTGTCGGTGGTGCTGCTCGACGCGCGCAGGGGCGTGCTGGAGCAGTCGAAGCGCCATGCGTTCATCTCGGCGCTGCTGCGCATCCCGGAGATGGTCGTGGCGGTCAACAAGATGGACCTGGTGGGCCACTCCCAGGCCCGTTTTGAGGAGCTGGTCGAGGAGTTCGCCGGCTTCGCGGAGAAGCTCGGCGGCGTGAAGAACATCTCCTACATCCCGATATCGGCGCTGAACGGCGACAACGTGGTGGAGCGCTCGGAGCTGATGGACTGGTATGACGGGCCGGTGCTCCTGGAGCTGCTCGAGCAGGTCGAGGTCGCCTACGACCATCCCGACGAGAAGCCGGCTCGCTTCCCCGTGCAGTGGGTCATCCGCCCCGCGGCCGGCGATCACGAGTATCGCGACTACCGCGGCTACTCCGGGCAGCTCGCCAGCGGGGCGCTGCGCCGGGGCGATGAGGTGGCGGTGCTGCCCGGGGGCGGGCGCACGCGGATCGCGGCGATCGACACCTACGACGGCGAGGTCGAGGCGGCGATGGCGCCGATGTCGCTGACGCTGCGCCTCGAGGACGAGCTGGACATCTCGCGCGGCGAGCTCATCTGCCGCCCGGAGGAGGCCCCGATCGTCACGCAGCAGTTCGAGGCGGACGTCTGTTGGATGGCCGAGCAGCCGCTGCGCAGCGGCGGGCGCTATCTGATCAAGCACACCTCGCGCACGGCGACGGCGATCGTGGACGGGATCGAGGACATCCTCGACGTGCACGCGCTCGAGCGGATCCCCCCGCCCGAGCAGCTGGAGCTCAATGACATCGGGCGCATACGCCTGCGCAGCAGCTCGCCGCTGGTGCTCGACCCCTACGCGAGCAACCGCCGCACGGGCAGCTTCATTCTGATCGACGAGACGAGCAACGTGACCGTCGGCGCGGGGATGATCGCGGCGACGGGCGCCTGACGGGGGCCGGATCTGCGCCGCCTGCGGACGGGGGTTGCAATAACCTGCCGAGAGCATGTTCGCGAAGGTACTGGTGGCCAACCGCGGCGAGATCGCGGTCAGAATCGTGCGTGCGCTCGAGGAGCTGGGCGTGGCGAGCGTGGCCGTTTACTCCGAGCTCGACAGCGGCGCCCCCCATGTGAGGCGCGCCGCTGAGGCGTACAACCTCGGCCCGGGGCCCGCGGCGGAGAACTACCTGAACGTGGAGAAGATCCTCGAGGTTGCCGCACGGGCAGGCGCCGAGGCGATCCATCCCGGATACGGCTTCCTCGCCGAGAACGCGCCGTTCGCGCAGGCGTGCGAGCAGGCGGGCATCGTGTTCATCGGCCCGCCTGCGAGCGCGATCGAGGCGATGGGCTCCAAGACCCGGGCGCGCGAGCTGATGCAGGCGGCGGGCGTGCCGATCGTGCCGGGCACGATCGAGCCCGTAGCCACGGTCGCGGACGCCCTGCGGATCGCCAAGAAGGAGATCGGCTTCCCGGTCGCCGTGAAGGCCGCTGGAGGCGGCGGCGGCAAGGGCTTCCGCGTCGCCCTGAGCGAGGACGAGCTCGAGGCCGCCTTCGAGGGGGCCAGCCGTGAGGGCGAGAAGTTCTTCTCGGACGCGACCGTGTATCTGGAGCGCTACCTGCACGACCCGCGCCACGTGGAGGTGCAGGTGCTGGCCGACCGCCACGGCAACGTGATCCACCTCGGCGAGCGCGACTGCTCGATCCAGCGACGCCACCAGAAGGTGATCGAGGAGTCCCCCGCGCCGGAGTGGATCGTGGACGCGGCGATGCGCGAGCGCATCGGGCAGATCGGCGTGGAGGCGGCCAGGGCGGTGGACTACGTGGGAGCGGGGACGATCGAGGGCCTGTTCTCCGCGCGCGACCGAGCCGAGCCGGAGTACTTCTTCCTGGAGATGAACACGCGCGTGCAGGTCGAGCACTGCGTGACCGAGATGACCACGGGCATCGACATCGTCAAGGAGGGCATCCGCGCGGCGGCCGGCGAGGAGCTGGCCTACGCACAGGAGGACGTGGTGCTGCGCGGACACGCGATCGAGTGCCGCATCAACGCCGAGGACGCCGCCAAGAACTTCGCGCCGGCGCCGGGGAAGATCGGCGCGTACAGGGAGCCGAGCGGCCCCGGCGTGCGCGTGGACTCGGGTGTGGAGGCCGGCGGGGAGGTCTCGCCGATGTACGACCCGATGGTGGCCAAGCTGATCGTGTGGGATGCCGACCGCGAGCAGGCCACCAGGCGAATGCTGCGCGCGCTCGGCGAATTCGAGATCGAGGGCCTGCGGACGCTGATCCCCTTCCACCAGGCGCTGCTGGCCACCGAGCAGTGGGCGCGCGGGGAGACCTGCAGGGACCTGCTCGAGGATCGCCAGTGGCTGAAGACGCTGGCGTTCCCAGCGCCGGCGGCCGCGGCGGCGGGCGAGGAGGAGCAGGAGAGGGTCGAGCAGACCTACACCGTGGAGGTGTCGGGCAAGCGCTTTGAGGTGCGGGTCGTCGGACCCCCGTTCGCGGAGGGCGCCAGGGCGCCCGCCAACGGCGCGGCGCCGCGCGCCGCGCCGCGCCGCGCCGAGCGCCGGTCGACGACCGCCGAAGGCCCCGACGTGCTGCCCTCGCCGCTGCAGGGCAACATGTGGAAGGTGCTCGTCAAGCAGGGCGACACTGTTCAGGAGGGCCAGCTGCTGTGCATCATCGAGGCGATGAAGATGGAGAACGAGATCACCGCCCACAAGGCGGGCACGATCGTCGAGCTGCCGATCACCGAGGGCGCGCCGATCCAGGCAGGCGCGCCGATCGCGACCATCAAGAGCGCGGCGGAGGGCAGCTAGAGCGCGGCGAGGTTCGCTGCGTGCAGCTCGCGCTGGCGGCGCGAGCGTCGCCCGGCGGGCAGCGCCGCCGCCGCGCCCTGCTCGCGCAGGGCATGCAGGTATGCGACGTCCTCATCGAGGGTGGCCCCGGCGCGCTCTGAATCGAGCACCGCGCCATGGCCCGGGATGACGTGCGCCGCGAGCGCGACCAGGGGTCGCAGACGCTCGAGCGTGTCCAGGTAGGCCTCCGGCCGGCCGCCGCGATCGATCGTCGGGATCTCCACGCAGGAGAGGTAGTCGCCGGCCACCAGCACGCTCGCCCAGCCGATCCACACGGCCATGCCGTCTTGGGTGTGCCCGCCGGCCGCGTGCAGCTCCAGCTCGTGCTGTCCGATCCCGCAGCGCCCCGGCACCGGCAGCGCCTGCACGGAGCCGAGCGCGAGCGGCCTCGCGCGCACCAGGTAGAGCTCTTCATCGAAGGCCCGCAGCTCGCGCTGCGCTGCGCCGGGTTCGGCGCGCAGGCGCTCGGCGCTGCTCTCCGCGCAGCCGAGCGGCGCCTCGGGGAAGGCCAGGCGGCCGAGCAGGTGATCCCAGTCGGCGTGCGTGGCGAGCAGGCCGCTGGGCTCGGGAAAGCCAGCCTGCTCGAGCAGCGAGGGCAGCAGATCGAGCTCGTCGGGGAGGATCGGCGAGTCGATGATGAAGGCCTCCGCCGGAGGCCGCCGGGGCTCTGAGGAGCGCACCTCGATGACGCCCGCCGCGCGGCGCGGGGCGGCGGCGCTCGCCGGCTCTTCCCCGGCGGAGATCGCACCGCGGACGATCGTGCAGTTGGTCTGCAGCAGCCGGCTCGTCAGGACGATCACGTCGCGATGGAGCGAGACGGCACGCATCTCGGCGCGGCCGTCTAGGAGACGCCAAGCAGCTTAGCGGCCTCTTTGAGGCTCGAGACCTCGGCCGTGGGCTTCTTCTGAGAGGAGTCGAGGGTCTCTTTGTTGCGGTTCACCCAGATGACCGGCACGCGCTGTTTGACGCACGGCACCACGTCGTGGTAGTGGCTGGCGGCGACGTGCACCCAGCCGCGCTTGCCGCCCATCCGCCGCGCGCACTCGGTGAAGTGGGGCAGTTCGGGCTTGTAGGAGCGAACCTGCTGGGCGGTGACGACGAGGTCGAAGTCGGTCGGGATGTGGCGGCGTGTCTGCCCGAGCAGCTTGTCGTCGATGTTCGACAGCAGGCCCAGCTTGTACTTCTTGGCGAACTTCTGCAGCTGGGGATTGGTCTCCTTGAACGGCTGCCAGCGCTGGACCGAGTCGGGCAGGAAGCCCGAGCGCGACGGCTCGAGCGCCCAGTCGAGGCGTTTGGCGATCTCGATCGCCGTGCGCCTGAGCACCTCCGCGTAGAGCTCGTAGGAGCCGGCCTCGATTTCGCGCGAGATCTCGTGGAACAGCGGGATCAGCACGTTGCGGTCGATCTCCGCGCCGTCCCGCGCGGCCTCCTTGGCGAAGGCGTCGTAGATCCCGGTCTCCCAGTCGATCAACGTGCCGTAGACGTCGAAGGTGACGAAAGTTACGTTCTTTGGGATGGCCATCGCGTCCGGCATTATGCCCTGCCGGGCGTGAGGCGCGCGCTCACCCGTCTTGCGTTAGAGTCCCGCGCCGCAGATGGACCTCTTGGAATACCAGGGCAAGGAGCTGTTCGCGCGCCACGGCCTGAGGGTGTCGCCAGGTAAGGCGGTCACGAACGTGCAGGACGCCCTGGCGGCAGCCCGGGAGGTCGGCTATCCCGTGGTGATCAAGGCCCAGGTGCTGATCGGCGGCCGGGGCAAGGCCGGCGGGGTCAAGCTCGCCGCCGACGAGGGTGAGGCGCGCGAGCTTGCGGGCAACATCCTCGGCATGGACATCCGCGGGCACACCGTGCGCAAGCTGTGGGTCGAGCATGCGTCGGACATCGCGAGCGAGTACTACGCCTCGGTGCTGCTCGACCGCTCGGCCAAGAAGCCGCTGGTGATGTTCAGCGTCGAGGGCGGCGTGGACATCGAAGAGGTGGCCGAGCGAACGCCCGAGAAGCTGATCCGCCACCACGTCGACCCCCTGCTCGGCCTCTCCCGCGAGGAGGCAGTGGAGATCGCGAAGGCGGGGGGAGCGGAGGCGGACGTGATAGAGGGCGTGGCCGACGCCCTCCTGGCGCTGTATGAGGTTTGGCTTGCAGAGGACGCCACGCTGACGGAGATCAACCCCCTGATCGTCACGCCGCAGAGAGAGGTCAAGGCGCTCGACGCGAAGGTCTCGCTGGACGGCAACGCGCTCTACCGCCACCCGGAGAGCCAGTCGCTGTCGGACAGCGAGAACGAGGACCCGATTGAGCGCCGGGCCAAGGATCAGGGCGTGCAGTACGTCAAGCTCGACGGCGACATCGGCATTCTCGGCAACGGCGCCGGTCTGGTGATGTCGACGCTCGACGTGGTCGCGCGCGCGGGCGGCTCGCCGGCCAACTTCCTCGACGCCGGCGGCGGCTCTGACGCGGAGAAGATCAAGCAGGCGGTGCAGCTGATCCTCGAGAACGACGCCGTCAAGGCGGTCCTGTTCAACATCTTCGGCGGGATCACGCGCTGCGACGAGGTCGCCAGGGGCCTGATCGCCGCGTTCGCCGAGATCAAACCGACGGTGCCGTTCGTCGTGCGCCTCGACGGGACCAACGACGTCGAGGGGCGCCGGCTGCTGGGCGAGGCGGATCTGCCCAATGTGTATGCGGCGCAGACGATGAACGAGGCCGCCGAGAAGGTCGTCGCGCTGGCGGCGGGACAGAGCGTGGGAGCAGTGGCCTGATGTCGGTGCTCGTGGACGAGCGCACGCGCCTGGCGGTCGCCGGCATCACCGGCCGCGAGGGCTCCTTCCACACGCTCAACAACCGCAGCTACGGGACCAACGTGGTCGGCGGCGTGACGCCGGGCAAGGGCGGCCAGGACGTGGAGGGCATCCCGGTGTTCGACAGCTGGGAGGAGGCCATGGCCGCGGCGCAGCCCAACACGGCGATGATCTTCGTGCCGCCGAGGTTCGCTGCCGACTCGATCCTCGAGGCGGCCGCCGCGGGCGTCGAGCTGGTGATCGCGATCACCGAGGGGATCCCCGCACACGATGAGCTGCGCGTGTACAACACGCTCCTGCGGGAGCATCCGGGCACGAGGCTGATCGGCCCGAACTGTCCGGGCATCCTCTCCCCGGGGAAGGCCAACGTGGGGATCATTCCGGCCTCGTTCTTCAAGCAGGGCAACGTGGGCGTGGTCTCCCGCTCGGGGACCCTCACCTATCAGATCGGAAACGAGATCGCGCGGGCGGGCTTCGGCTGCAGCACGATCGTCGGCATCGGCGGCGACCCGGTGCCGGGCTCGTCCTTCGTGGACGTGCTCGAGCTCTTCCAGGACGACGAGCAGACCGACCTGGTGGTGCTCTCGGGCGAGATCGGGGGCTCGGCCGAGGAGGAGGCGGCCGAGTACATCGCCGAGCGGATGAGCAAGCCGGTGGTGGCCTACATCGCCGGATTCACCGCGCCAGCGGGCAAGCAGATGGGCCACGCGGGGGCGATCGTGTCCGGCTCCGCCGGCACGGCCGCGGCGAAGGCGCAGGCGCTCGAAGCAAAGGGCGTACGCGTCGGGCGCACTCCCACCGAGACGGCCGAGATCGCGGTCGAGGTCCTCGGCGGCGCGTCGCTCGCCGCGCCCTGAAGCGCTCGCTAGGCTAGGCACACGATGGACCAGGAGCTGGCACAGACGCTGGGCGAGCTCGAGCGCAAGCTGCTCGAGCTCGAGCGCGCACTCGACGCGATCGGCGGCGGCGGGCAGCCCGAGGCCCCGTCGGGCCCGCCCATCGCCGAGCCTGCGCACGCGCTCGGTGCCAGCAGACTCGTCGATGAGACGATCGAGTCCGACTCAACGGCCGCGGGAGCCTCGCGCGCCGCGGGGGCGCCGGGGGCTCGGGCGCCGGGGCCCGCGCCGGCCTGGGCGCAACCCTCGGCCGCACCGACGGGGCCCCCTGCCGCGCAGACGCAACCAGCGGCCGCACCGACGCAACCCCTGGCGCGGCCGGCGCAACCCCTGGCGCGGCCGGCGCAACCGCCGGCCGCCCCGCCGCCGACCGCGGCGGAGCTGCTGCGCTTCCGCGACCGGCTCGAGCAGGCGGCGCGCGAGCTGACCCACGACTACGACGAGCTGCTCGGACGCCTAAGCTTCGCCGCTATGCCATCGCCCACCGGGCCGACCATCTCCTTCGCGCGCGGCGTGCCGTCGCTCGACATCGTCGACGTCGAGGGCCTGCGCGACGCGGCTGTGCGCGCATTCGAGAGCGACCCGGCGGGCACGACCGCGTACGGCACGTCGGTCGGCTACCCGCGCCTGCGCGCCTGGATCGCCGATCGTCACGGCGTGGAGCCCGAGCGGGTGCTCGTGACCAACGGCTCGCTGCAGGCCGACGCGTTCCTGTTCGATCATCTCGTCCGCGACGGCGATGAGGTGATCGTGGAGAGCCCAACCTACGATCGCACGCTGCTCTCGCTGCGCCAGCGGGGAGCGCGGCTGCACGCGGTCGAGCTGCAGCCGGACGGCATCGACACCGATGCGCTCGGCCGCCTGCTCAGCGGCGGTGTGCGTCCGAAGCTCGCGCACATCATCCCCAACTTCCAGAACCCGGCCGGATACACGCTGTCGCTGGCCAAGCGCCACGCGCTGCTCGCCCTCGCCGATCAGCACGGCTTCCTGGTCCTGGAGGACGACCCCTACGCGGATCTGCGTTTCAGCGGCGAGCCGCTGCCGACGATGCTCTCGCTGGACCCCGACCGGGTGGTGTACGCGTCCTCCTTCACCAAGACGGTCTGCCCGGGTGTTCGCGTCGGCTACCTCGTGGGCCCGCAGGACGTGATCGACGGGGTCGCGCAGCGGGCCACGAACACCTACATCTCGCCGGGCATGGTGGCTGAGTCGATCGTGTACGAGTTCTGCGCCTCCGGGGCGATCGAGCGCTCGATCGAGACGGTCAGGACGGCGCTCGCAGAGCGCGCGGCGACGCTGGCGGGCGCCCTGCGACGCGAGCTCGCGGAGGCCGAGTTCGTGGAGCCCCAGGGCGGCTACTTCATGTGGGTGACCCTGCCCCCCGGCACCGACGTGGACGCCCTCTTCCAGGCCGCATCCGAGCGCGGGGTCTCGTTCGTGAAGGGCACCGACTTCCTGCTGGCGGGCGGGGAGAACACGCTGCGCCTCGCCTACTCGGGCGTCACCCCCGAGCAGATCGACGCGGGCGTCGCGCGCTTGGCCGAGGCCTACCGCTCGCTGTAGGCGCCTACGCCGAGCGGTAGGCCTACCGCTCGCTGTAGGCGCCTACGCCGAGCCGGCACAACCCGTGGGCGCAGGACAGGATGTATCGTGTGCTCACCGGTACCGTGCACGCCAATGAAGGGGGCAGACATGCGACGCAGGAGAACCGTGGGCATCGCCCTAGCCTTGCTTGCGATCGGCGCAATCGGGGCCGGCGCGGCATCGGCGGCGACGAAAGTGCTGTCGCTGTACTACCTGGAAACGGGCAAACACCTTGCGGTCGGGGAATCGCTGGAAACGCCCCGCACGCCGATCGACTACAAGTTCGGTAAGTACGCCTGCGAAAAAGGGGTGATCGGGGTGAAGGACGAACTCACCGTCTCGAGCAACGCCCAGAAGACAGACGAACTCGCGCTCGACTCAAACAGGGGCGGGCCATGCAACGACATGCCGAAAAGGGCGGAGCTGCTCTTCGGCAACAGAGGCCTCCTGCCGTGGACCCTCGGCCTCGGCGCCAACGGCAAAGCGACCCTGACCGGCGACATCGTCATCGAAATCGGCGTTGAAACGTTCGGAGCGAAATACCATTGCACCTTCGAAGGGACCAAGCTGAGCGGCCACGTGACATTGAGCGGAGCCGCGGCCGTGACGCTGGCGGGCAAACTCGCACACGAGGCCGGCGCGATGACGCCCTGCAACACCTCGCTCGACATAACAAGCTGGGAATTCACGCTCGTCGGGGGCGAAGGCCCGGTCGCAGACCTGGTCGAATAGCTGCCAGCCGGCCGGGGGCGCGGCACCCAGGAGCTGTCTCCGCGGAGCTGGCGCCGCGGAGCGGGCGCCGCGCCGCCTAGCGGCCGTAGCGCTGTCCGAGAACCAGCTGCTCGGGCAGCGCGGTGCGCGCGGGCGGGGAGGGGTCGGCGATCACCGACACAGTCTCGGCGACGCTCGGGGTGAGCGTCAGACGCTCACCGCCGCGGGCCTCCACGACGACGTGCTTCTCGTCGCGCTCGGCGAGGGTGCCCTCCAGGCCGGGCTCGATGCCGGAGGCCTTGAGGTAGTGCAGCAGGTCCTCGGCCTCGTTCTCGAAGCGCAGGACGCGCACGTCCGCACCGACCGCGACGTCGGCCAGCGGCACTCCCGCCTGACGCGCGCCGGCGACGATCGGGTGGCCGTGGGGGCAGGTCTTGGCGTCGCCGATCGCCGCGAGCATGCGCTCCTCGAGCACCGGCGACATCGCGTGCTCGAGGCGCTCGGCCTCCTCGTGGACCTCATCCCAGGGCACGCCGAGCACATCCGTGAGGAAGCGCTCGATCAGGCGGTGGCGACGAACGATGCCCTCGGCGTGCTCGGCGCCGCTGTCGGTGAAGGCGATCGCGCGGTCTGGGCCGCGGGTGATGTATCCGTCGCGCTCGAGGCGGCCGATCATCTCGTGCACGGTGGGCGCCGAGAGCTGCATAGCGCGGGCGACGTTGGCGCCGGTCATCGGCAGGCCGGCCTCCTGCAGCCAGAAGAGGATCTGCAGGTACTCCTCCTCGGCGACGGTCGCCGTGGGCACGCTGTCGCCGTCCACCCCGCTGATGCTAGAGGACCTCAGCCAAACAGCTGCTCGTAGCGGCACTCCCGCGGGGGCTTGTCCTCGCGCCAGCGGCGGAGCTTGGCGCCGTGGCGGATGCGTCCCGCGGAGACGTGATCGAAGTCGATCTCCACGACGAGCTCGGGGCGCAGGGCGACCCACTCGAGGTCCTTGCCGGCGCTCCAGCGGCTGGGGTCGGCCGAGCCGCGCTCGCCCGACTCGTACGGCGCGAGGAAGCCGACCAGCCGCCTCTTCTCGGCGGCGCTGAGACCGGAGCAGTGCCCGACGACGCGCAGCTCGGGGCCGTCGTAGAGACCGAGGATGAGCGCGCCGACGGTGCCGGCCTCCTTGCCGGGACGCCAGCCGACGAGCACCGCGTCGATCGTGCGCACGCGCTTGACCTTGGCCATGCCCTTGCGCTCGCCGGGACGATAGGGCGCGGAGCGCTCCTTGGCGATCGCCCCCTCCGCATGGGCCAGCCAGCGCTCGGCCGCCTGCGGCGTGGCGACGGTCTGCATCAGCTCGACCGGCGAGCGTGCGAACGCCTCGTCGGCGAGCAGGTCCTCGAGCGCGGCGCGCCGCTGCGCGAACGGGAGCTCCAGCAGCGAGTCCTGTTCGTGTGCGAGCAGGTCGAAGGCGACATACACCGCGGGGGTCTCGGCGGCCAGGCGCTCGATCCGCGAGACGGCCGGATGGATGCGCTGGCCGAGCGCGTCGAAGTCCTCGCGGCCGTCGCCGTCGCGAACCACGATCTCGCCGTCGAGCACGTAGCGGCCGGCCGGGAGAGTGAGCTCGGGGAAGTAGCGCCCGAGCGGCTTGCCGTTGCGCGACTGCAGGAAGATCTTCTCGCCGTCGACGAAGGCCAGGCAGCGAAAGCCGTCGAGCTTGACCTCATAGCAGTAGTCCTCGCCCACCGGCAGCTCCCTGCGCGAGAGCGCGAGCTGGGGCTTGAGCGGGGGTGTGAGCGGGAGGCTCACGTCGCCTCCCCTCCGGGCGCGCGCGCACGGCTCGGCTGCACGCGCGGAGGCTCCCCCTTGTGCTTGCGGAAATGGGGCGGCCAGGGGGCGTCGCCGAGCCCCTCGCGCTCGTCCCGGGCGGCCAGCTCGAGCAGCCCGTCGAGGCGGCCGGGGTGCTCGTCGATCCCGGCCGACGGGTCGCCGTGCTCGCGCAGGCGGGCGGGGACCGTCGTCAGCGTCAGCTCGGCCGGCTCGACGTCGCTCACCTCATCCCAGTCCAGCGGGCAGGACACGCGCGCATCGGGGACGGCCCTGACGGAGTAGGCCGAGGCGACGGTGCGGTCGCGGGCGTTCTGGTTGTAGTCGATGAACACGCCCTCGCGTTCCTCCTTCCACCAGCGGCTGGTCGCTCGGCCGGGCATCCGCCGCTCGACCTCCCGCGCGAGCGCGAGCGCGGCGCGGCGCACTTCTTGAAAGCCATGCTCGGGCTCGATGCGCACGTACACGTGCATCCCTCGCGATCCGGACGTCTTGGGAAAGCCACGCAGTCCGTGCTCGTCGAGCACCCCGCGCACACCGAGCGCGACCTCGCGCACCTCGGCGAAGGGAATCTCCGGACCGGGATCGAGATCGACGCGCAGCTCGTCGGGATGGTCGAGGTCGGTGCGGCGCACGGGCCAGGGGTTCCAGTCGATCACGCCGAGGTTGACGCCCCACAGCAGGTGGGCGGCGTCGTTGGGCACGAGCTCGCGCGCGTGGCGGCCGCTGGGAAAGGTGACCGTGGCAGTCTCCAGCCACTCGGGCGCGCTGTCGGGAACCCGCTTCTGAAAGAACGGCTTGCCCGCCACCCCATCGACCCAGCGCTTCATCACCGTCGGGCGCTCGCGCAGGTGGCGGACGACCGCCTGCTCGCAGTCGAGGTAGTAGTTGACGAGATCCATCTTGGTCAAGCCCGCGTCGGGGAAGAACAACTTGTCGGGATTGCTCACGCGCAGCTCATGCCCACAGACCTCGACGAGCACGTGCTCACCCTTGCGCGCGACCATTGCTGGAAGGATGCCCGATCGTGACCCCCGGCACCGAGCACGCCCCGGGTGCGCGACGACGGCGCGGTGTCGGCGCGCAGCCGCCGATACCGCAGTGCCTGCTGGTTGCGGGCGGCTCCTTCGGGCCGCGGCTGCCCGCGGAGAGCGTGCTTGCGGCGATCGCACGCGGCCTGCGGGCAGGCGGGCGCAGCGAACTCGACCTCTGCCCGCTCGATCGGTGCCCGCCGGGCTCGGGCAACGTACGCGCCCAGCTGGAGTTGCTGGACTTCGATGCGCGCATGCGCCGAGCGCGCGCGGTGATCGTCGCGGCGGAGCGCCTGGAGCGGCCAACGCTCGCCGCCAGCGTGACCTTCGAGCTGGCCACGCGCGCCCGTCAGGGCGGGGTGCCGGCCTATGCGATCACCGCGGCAAACGCCCTGGATCTCCTCGATGCGCGCATCCTCGACCTGCAGCTCATCCTCGAGGCGCGCGGCGCGCGAGCGCTGGCGCTTGCCGGCCGCAGGCTCGCAGGGCTCGTGTGATCGCTGGACGCTGGGCGCTGGACGCTGGGCGCTGGGCGCTGGGCGCTGGGCGCTGGGCGCTGGGCGCTGGGCGCTGGGCCACGATCGCACCCGCGAGGCCCGGCTCGTCAGCCGGAGCGCTAGGCTCGCGCGGAGTCCATGGCAACCGAGCCCGAGCACCAACCGGCGGCGCGCCCCGCTCGCGCGCCTCTGCTCTCCGCGCCGGGCGCCCGCCGCGCGACGGTGATCGGTGCCGGCTCCTTTGGCACGGCGCTCGCGGTGCTGCTCGCGCGCGGGGGACTGCGCACGACGCTGCAGACGCGCACCGAGGAGCAGGCGGCGCTGATCGAGAGCGAGCGCGAGAATCGCGCCTACCTGCCGGGCGTGGAGCTGCCGGCGGCGCTGCGGATCGAGTCTGCAGCCGCGGGCGTGGCGCGCGCCGACTACGTGTTCCTGGCCGTGCCCTCGTGGGGGCTCGGCGAGGTGATCGCCAACCTCGCCGCCGTCGGGCTCGGCAGGCGCACGGCGGTGGTGTCGGTGGCCAAGGGGCTGGTCCCGCCCGCCGGGTTGCCCCCGACGGTGCTCCTGAGCGAGCGCTTCGGCGCCGACCGCGTAGCGTGCCTGGGCGGGCCTGCGCACGCGCAGGAGATGGTGCACGCGGGTGCGGCCCTGGTCGCCGCCTCGAGCGACGAGGAGCTCACGCGCGCGCTGGCCAACGTCTTCACGCGCGCGGGGGTGGTGTGCGAGCGCTCCAACGACCCCGTCGGCGTCGAGCTCGCGGGCGCAGCCAAGAACGCCGCAGCGCTCGCAGCCGGGGCCACCGAGGCACAGGGGCTGAACGCGGCAGGTGCGGCCGCCGGGCACATCTTCGCTGAGGTCTGGCGCTACGCCGAGGGCCTTGGAGCGCGGCCCGAGTCGATGATCGGGCTGGCCGGCGCCGGCGACCTGGTGGCCACGGCGCTCGGCCGCGAGAGCCGCAACCGCCGCGCTGGAGAGCTGCTCGCCGCAGGCGTGCCCGCCGCGGAGATCCCGGGCCGGATCGGGCAGGCGGTCGAGGCGCTGGAGTCGGTGCCACTGCTCGCCCGCGCTCTCGAGGCGGCCGATGTCGGGGCGCCGGTGACGGGCGCGCTCGGCAGGCTGATCTCCGGCGAGCTGCCGCTCGACGACTGGGTGGCGCTCGTGCGCGCGACCGTCCCACCCCCGGCGCTGTGGCGCAGGCGGCCCAAGCCGGGGCTCTGGCGCCGCGTGTGGAGAGCGCTGTCGCGGCGCCGAGTCGACCGCGCGGGTGATGCCGGCAGCCAGGAGCGAGGCGCCGTCAACGGCTCATGAGCGTCAACCGCTCATGAGCGTGCTGAGCACCGCCTCGTAGACGCCGGAGCCATGACCGGCCTCCGCCACGCGCACGTTGTCGTGGACTGCGATCGCCTCGCGCATCGACGGGTCGCGCTCGACCGCGTTGGCCACCAGCCAGAAGACCTCCACGTGCGCGGCGCAGGCCAGGTCCTCGCGCGAGTCGCCCACGGCGAAGGTCTCGCTGCGCGGGTGACCGCGCGCCCGTCGGTGGAAGGCGACGGCGGCAGCCTTGGAGGCGCCGGCGGGCACCAGGTGGTAGCCGCGCACGTGGGGCAGCTCGGCCAGTGCGGCCGACCGCCGGCCGACGACGCCGTTGTCGACGAGGCGCAGGTCGGCGTGACCGTGCTCGCCGAGCACGCGGTCGACCTCGACCGCGTCGACGAGGCCGCGGAAGAGGTGGGACACCTCGCGCTGCAGATGCCAGGGCTCGTGGTACTCGAGCCGGCCCCGGTAGCGCTCCAGCAGCAGCGCGGGCGCGCCCGAGCGCTCGATCTGCTCGGCGATCGTGAGCTCGCCCGGCAGCAGCTCGCCGGTCAGCCAGTGCTCCTCACCCTCCAGCACCACGCAGGCGCCGGCCTCGAAGATGTAGGAGCTCTGCCCGAGCAGGCGCGCGTCCTCGGCGACCTGCACGCGCCGTCGGCCGGACATGAGCACCACCTCCACGCCCGCGCGCAGGCAGGCCTGCATGGCGCGCACCCCGTCGATCGAGATGCCACCCTCGCCGTCGTGCAGCAACGAGGCGCCGCGGCCGAGCAGGGTCCCGTCGAGATCGAGATACAGGCAGCGCATGCTCATGCCACTGTCACGCTCGCCAGCGGAGGGCGTTCGAGCGGCCCTTCCGGCACGCCCTGCAGTCGCCCTTCCCGCTGCAGCCGCTGCGCGATCGTGGCCAGCACCGTGGCCGCCATCGGCGCGAGCGCGGACAGCGACTGGTGGCGGTTGCGGTGCTCGTCGAGGTCCACCTGCGCGAGCCCCTCCAGACCGACCTTCCGCCAGCTGTCGATCAGCATCGCGATCTCCACGCCGTAGCCGGTCGCGAACGGCAGCCGCTCGAGCAGCTCACGTCGGGCTGCCACCTCGCCGGCCAGCGGCTGACGAACCGCCGCGAGCTCCGGATAGAACAGCCCGAGTGCGGGGCGCGCGGTCAGGTGGTTGACGCGCCCGCCACCCTCGGAGTCAAACGGAGCCCCCGCGGGGCCCTGGGAGGCGGCAGCTGCGCCCGCTGAGGCGGCAGGCGTGCCCTCGGAGGCGGCAGGCGCGCCCGCCGACCGGGGGAGGCCGCCGGGTTGCAACGGCCGGCGGTAGAAGGCCTTGACGAGCGAGATCCCCGAGCGGCACACGAGTGGGCCGAGCAGCCCGCTGACGAAGTGTGCGGAGAAGTTCTCGGTGTCGGCGTCCAGAAAGCAGACGATCTCGCCGTCGAGCACCGACAGCGCGCGCCACATCGCGTCGCCCTTGCCCAGCACCGGCCCGTAGTCCGGCATCAGCTCGGCCTCCTGCCAGACGACCGCGCCGGCGTCTTCGGCCACCGCGGCGGTGCCGTCTGCGGAGCCGGCGTCGACGACCACGACCTCGTCGATCACGCCGGCATCATTCAGGTCGAGCAGCGTGGCGACGATCGTTCCGACGGTCTGCGCGCACTCGCGCGCGGGCAGGCAGACCGACACGCTCTGCCGGCGTCCGGCGGCGACACGCTCGGGCGGGAACAGCGAATGGTGGAAGGTGCGGGCTTCGGCCCAGCGCTCTGCGGCGGTCGACGACATCGCCTCTACTATCTCAAGCTCGTGGCCCGGGACCGCATAATCGAGCCTTGGAGCGCGCTGCTGGACGCCGGCCGCGGAGACGGCCGGCTCGTGCGCGAGGCGAACGAAGGCCCTGGCCGCGCGCGGCTCGTCGAGCCCCCAGAGGGGCTGCACCCCGACGTGCTGGCAGCGCTCGGCAGGCTGGGGGTGCAGCGCCTGTACTCCCATCAGGCGCGCGCGATTCACGCCGCCTCGGCGGGCCCCACGATGATCACGACCGGCACCGCGTCGGGCAAGTCGATGTGCTTCAACCTGCCCACGCTGCACATCCTCTGCGAACAGGCGCGTGCGCGCGCGCTCTATCTCTATCCGACCAAGGCGCTCGCCCAGGACCAGGCCCGGGCGCTGGCGTCCTTCGGCCTGACCAAGCGCGTGCGCCCGGCGATCTACGACGGCGACACGCCACGGGAGGCCCGCGCGCAGATCCGCCGCAGCGCGAACGTGGTGCTGACCAACCCGGACATGCTGCACGTCGGCATCCTCCCCAACCACGCCGCCTGGGCCGATCTGTTCTCGAACCTCGCGGTGGTGGTGATCGACGAGGCCCACGTCTACCGCGGGGTGTTCGGGTCCCACGTGGCCAACGTGCTGCGGCGGCTGCGGCGGATCGCAGCCGCCTACCGCACCGAGCCGATCTTCCTGCTCACCTCCGCCACGATCGCCAACCCGCTCGAGCTGGCGGAGCGCCTGACGGGCCTGGAGGAGGTGAGCCTGATCGACGAGGACGGCTCGCCGACGCCACGGCGGCAGATCGCGGTGTGGAATCCCCCGCTCACCGACGAGGCGCTGGGCACGCGCCGCTCGGCGCTGGCCGAGGCCGCCGAGCTGCTCGCCCGGCTCGTGCGCGACGACGCGCGCGTGATCTGCTTCATGAAGTCGCGCAAGGGCGTAGAGGTGCTCAGCAGGCTGGTCAAGCAGGACCTCGAGGGCACCCACCCGCAGCTGGCCGAGCTCGTGGTGCCCTACCGCGCCGGCTACACCGCCCAGCAGCGCCGCGAGCTCGAGGGCAGGCTCACGCGGGGAGAGCTGCGCGCGGTGATCACGACCGACGCCCTCGAGCTCGGCATCGACATCGGCGAGCTCGACGCGGCCGTCGTGGTCACGTTCCCCGGCACCGTGGCCTCGCTGCGTCAGATGTGGGGCCGGGCCGGCCGGCGCGGGCGCGGCCTGGCGGTCTACGTGGCCGGCGAGGACGCGCTGGACCAGTTCTTCTGCCGCCACCCGGAGGACTTTCTCGACCGGCCCGTCGAGGCCGCGATCCTCGATCACGAGAGCCCGCTCATCTTCCGCCAGCACCTGCTCTGCGCGGCCCACGAGGGCCCGCTGGACGACCATGACGCCGAGTTCCTCGGCCCGCGCTGGGAGACCCACGCCGAGCTTCTGCAGAGCGCCGGCGAGCTACGTCGCAGACCCGCTCACACCACCCGGCACGGGAGGCTCGAAAATCAGGACTCGACCCCCCTGGGGCTGACGGCCAGCACATATGTGCCGCGCCGGCCCGGCGGCTACCCCGCGGCTGAGGTGTCGCTGCGCTCGGCCTCTCCCGAGAGCTTTGCGATCGTCGACGTGTCATCGGGCGAGATGCTCGGCACGACCGAGGCGGCGCGCGCCCACTCGACGGTCCACGAGGGCGCGATCTACATGCATCTCGGGCGCTCCTATGAGGTGCGCGAGCTCGACCTCGAGCGCAGGCGCGCGCTCGTGGCGCCGTTCGGCGGCGACTGGTACACCCAGCCCAAGAGCCAGACCGACACGGAGATCGTGCGCCTGCTCGACCGCAGGGAGACCCTCGGGGTGAGGCTGTCATTCGGCGAGGTGAGCGTGACGGACACCGTCCTCGCCTACCAGCGCCGGGGCCTGGCGGACCATGCCCACCTCGAGCTCGTGGCGCTGGAGCTGCCGCCGACGAGCTTCCCCACGCAGGCGCTGTGGTTTGAGCTGGACGGCGACGAGCTGTCCGAGAGGATCCCGCTGGAGACGCTCCTGGGAGCGCTGCATGCCACCGAGCACGCCCAGATCGCGGTGCTGCCGCTGATCGCGATGTGCGACCGCTGGGACATCGGCGGGCTGTCGACGAACTTCCACCCCCAGACTGGCCGCCCGACGATCTTCCTCTACGACGGGCATCCCGGCGGGATCGGGATCGCGCGGGCCGCCTTCTCGCGCTTTGAGGAGCTCTGCGGGGATGCGCTGCGGCTGATCGCCGAGTGCTCATGCGCGAGCGGCTGCCCGTCGTGCGTGCAGTCGCCGAAGTGCGGCAACCTCAACGAGCCGCTGTCCAAGGCCGGCGCCCGCCTGCTGCTCGAGCGGCTGCTCGGCGCGGCGCGGCAGCCGCCGGTGGCGGCGGCGCTCTGAACGGTCCTCGCGGTTGTTTGAAGGGACGACGTGCGCTCGATCCCCAAACGGAGAACCCTCGCCCTGCTCGCCCTCTGCGCGGGGCTCGGCGCGACTGTGGCCGCGGCCGAAGGGCCGCCGGCGTCCGCCCCCCTGGCGCCGGGCGCCCAGCCGCTGATCTTTGAAGGCCCCGGAGGGCGCACTCGCCTGAGCGCATGGACGCTGCGCAAGGATCCGGCCAACCGCGGCCTGTCGCTCGGGTGGCAGCGCGGCGGCTTCGGCGGCAGCGCGGTCAGCGTTCCGAACGCGCTCAACCAGATGGCCTTCAAAGGCGCGGCCGGCGCGCCCAACTACGAAGGCTCGGTGGCGTGGTATCGCACGAGCTTCCAGGCGCCGGTCGCGGGGGTCTACGCACTCGGCTTCCAGTCGGCCAACTTCCAGGCGAGCGTCTGGCTGGACGGTCACGCGCTCGGGTCCCACAAGGGCTCCTATCTTCCGTTTGAAATGCGCAGCGCGCTCGCGGCCGGCGAACACACGGTGGTCGTGCGCATCGATTGGCGCAACCCTGCCGAGCAGTCGCGCGAGGGCTTTCACCGCACGTGGTTCAACTGGGGCGGCCTGGACGGGGAAGTGGACGTACGCCTGCTCGGGCAGAGCGAACTGTCCGATCCTGCCGTGCAGACAGTGCTCACACCGGATGCCCCGGACGCCGCCGAGGCGAGCGTGAGGGTGAGCGTGGAGGTGCACAACTACGGCCCGAGCCGCACGATCGTGCCCACCGGCACGCTCGCCCGCGGCGGGCAGAGCATCCCGATCGGCTTCGCCGCCGTCACGCTCGCGCCGGGCCAGGCCGCCCAGGTGAGCGCGAGCGTGAGCGTCCCCGCGCCGGCGCTGTGGTCGCCGGCGAGCCCCAGCCTCTACCTGCTCACGCTGGCCGTCGGCGGCGAGAGCAGCTACTCCGCGCACATCGGCCTGCGCCAGCTGAGCTGGCAGGCGGGCCGCCTGTACCTCAACGGCCAGCGCCTGCTGCTGCACGGCGCCTCCATCCAGGAGGACGCGCTCGGCCACGGGGACGCGCTGACGCCGGCCGACGAGGAAACGATCGTGAGCGAGCTGAAGGCGATCGGGGCGAACGCCGCCCGCACTCAGCACCCGCTCGACCCGGGGCTACTCGAACGCCTCGACGCCGCCGGGATCCTCGTGTGGCAGGGCATCGGTCCGGTCGAAGGCGCGGGCAACTGGTACGCCACCACGCCGGCCCTGCTGGCGGGGGCCGAAGCGCAGGCGCACAGCGCGGCGCTCGCCGCCGAGCTGCATCCGTCGATCTTCGCCTGGAACGTGGTCAACGAGGTCGCGGGCAACGGGCGCGACGGCGCGGAGGTGCGCTACGTGCAGGACACCGCGCGCTGGCTGCATGCGCAGGATCCGACCAGGATGGTCGCCGTCGATGTGTGGGGCGATCACCCCCCGCAGCACCCCGGAGCGCTGTACTCCCAAGCCGATGCGGTGGCCGAGACCGACTACACGGGCTGGTATGACAACCCGCAGGACACGCCCGCCCAGCTGAACGCCCAGATGCGCGCACGCCTGCAGGCCATGCAGCGGGCCTTCGCCGGCAAGGTGCTCCTGATCAGCGAGTTCGGCGCCGAATCAAACACGCTGAATCCGCCCGGGAGCCCGGGCAGCTACGCCTACCAGTCGCGGCTGCTGGCCGCGCACATCGCCGTCTACGGGGCCGACCCGCAGCTCAGCGGGATGCTCGTGTGGGTGCTTCGCGACTACCCCCTCACCCCGACCTTCGAGGGCGGCGTGATCCACGGCGTGCTGCCCCACCTGCGACTGATCGAAGGGATCAACCAGAAGGGCCTGTTCACCTACGCCGGGGCCGCCAAGCCGGCTGCTGGCGTCGTGGCCCGGCTGTTCGCCGGGCTGCCGAGCTCGTAGTTCGCCGGGTCGTTCCTAAGCCCGATTTCCGCGCGCGATCTTGCGCAGGTTGATCGTCTCGTCATAGAGCCTGGCATCGACGCCCTCCTCGAGGGCCACCTCGCGCAGCGGACGGCCGGAGGCGGTGGCCTTCTTGACGATCACCGTGCCCTTGTCGTAGCCGATCGCGCCGTTGAGCGCGGTGGCGACCGCGAGCGTGGCCCCGGCCGAGGCGTCGGTGCCTGCCCTGTTGGCCTCGATGCCATCGACGCATTTCTCCGCAAATGCCCGCGAGGCGGATGACAGCAGCTGCAGCGACTGGATCAGGTTGCGGGCGATCAGGGGGATGCGGACGTTGAGCTCGAACTGGCCCTGCATGCCGCCCACCGTGATCGCGGCGTCGTTGCCGATCACCTGCGCGCAGACCTGCAGGACGACCTCGGGGATCACCGGGTTGACCTTCCCGGGCATGATCGAGGAGCCCTTCTGCAGCTCGGGCAGCAGCAGCTCGCCGATTCCGGCGCGGGGGCCGGAGCCCATCAGCGCGAGGTCGCCCGCGATCTTGGTCAGGGAGACGGCGAGCACCTTCAGCGCGCCCGAGAGCTCGACGAGCGCGTCGCGGTTGGCCTGCGCCTCGAACGGGTCGAGTGGAGCCGCGATCTGCTTGAGGCCGGACTGGCGCTTCAGGCGCGCGCGGACCCTCTCGGCGAAGCGCGGATGGGTGTTCAGGCCGGTGCCCGTCGCGGTGCCGCCGAGCGGGATCTGGCCGACGTGGATGAGGGCCGCCTGCACGCGCTCGGAGCCGAGCGCGATCTGGGCGGCGTAGCCGGCGAACTCCTGGCCGAGGGTGACGGGCACCGCGTCCATCAGGTGGGTGCGCCCGGCCTTGACGACGTTCTGGAAGCTCTTGGCCTTGCGGGCGAAGGAGCGTTCCAGCTGCTTGAGCGCCGGCAGCAGTTCGTTCTGGGCGAGGTCGAGCGCGGCGAGGTGGACCGCCGAGGGGAACACGTCGTTGGAGGACTGGCCCATGTTCACGTGGTCGTTGGGGTGCACGCCCGCGCCGGCCAGCCGTGCGATGACCTCGTTGGCGTTCGTGTTGGTCGAGGTGCCCGAGCCGGTCTGAAAGACGTCGATGGGAAACTGACCGTCGTGGCGCCCGGCGGCGATCTCGGCGGCGGCCTTCTCGATGCGCGCCGCGCTGCGCTTGGAGAGCAGGCCGAGCTCGCCGTTGACGGCGGCCGCCGCGCCCTTGATGCGCGCCAGCCAATGGACCACCGACGCCGGCACTGTCTCCCCGGAGATGGGGAAGTTCTCGACGGCCTTGGCGGTCTCCGCGCCCCACAACTGTTGCTCGTCTGCCATTTGGTCTCCTTATGCTGAAGGCGAGATTCTTGCGATCTGCGACGCCGTGGCCGCGCAAGGGACGGCGCCGCCGCACAACGGCGGAGCAGAACCCTACCCGCAGAATGCCACCAGCTCCCGCGCGAGGCCGATGGGATCGTCGTAGGCGATCAGGAAGCCCGCGCTCTGCAGCACGCGCAGCTGGCCGTCGGGCAGCAGCGCCAGCGCCTCTTCGGCGGCGGCGAGCGGATACATGGGATCGCGGTCGGCCCACAGCAGCAGGACGGGCATGTTCAGCCGCGGATACAGCTCGCGCAGCTGCGACTGCGCCCCGCGCGGCCACGCGCGCGCGCACTTGGCCCAGGAGCGGGCGAGGCTCGAGTTGCCGGGGACGTCTGCGAAGGCGTGGCGCACGAGGTCGCACGCGGCGGGGTTGCCGCGGGCGGAGAGCTGGAGCCCCCGCTCGGGCTTGAACACGGCGCGGGTGGCGTAACTGAGCAGCCAGTCCAGGCCGGGCACCGCCGCAGCGGATGTGGCCGTCCGCCAGGCGGCCCGCAGCACGGGCTGAGCCGGCGCGGCGTGCAGGCGGTTGGGCATCAGCACCAGCCGCGCCGGGCGCACACGTTCCGTGGCGACCGCATGCAGAAGGATCTCCGCGCCCGCGTCGTGGCCGCCCAGCAATGGCGCCGGCCCGAGCACCTCCGCGGCGAACCCGCCGAGCACCTCGGCGAACCAGTCGAGCGTGTAGGGATGGCCGGGCCGCGTCTCGGAGTCGCCGTGCAGCGGCAGGTCGGGCAGGACCACGCGAAACCGGTCGGCCAGCTCCTCTGCCACCGGCTCCCACTCCAGGTGCGAGAGCATCGCGGAGTGCAGCAGCGCCAGCGGCGGGCCGGCGCCGAGCTCGCGGTATGCGACGCGGGCCCCGTCGGGATGGTGGTAGAGGCGCAGGCGCACGGCTCCATCGTAGGAGCGGACCGCGCGGGCCCTCCGCAGAAATGTCCCCACCTACAATGGGCCGCCCGATGCCGAGCCGACCCGCACACCCGTTGATCCCACCGCGCGCGGTGGACCCGCACCAGGAGCTTGCGCAGCTCGAGCTCGAGGTGCTCGAGCGCTGGCGCGAGCGCGACGTGTTCGCGCAATCGCTGCGACGGCGCGAGGGGGCGCCGCAGTGGGTCTTCTACGAGGGCCCTCCGACCGCAAACGGGCCGCCGGGCACCCACCACGTGCTCTCGCGCGTCTTCAAGGACATCTACCCGCGCTTTCAGACCATGCGTGGGCATCGCGTGGAGCGCAAGGGCGGATGGGACTGCCACGGGCTGCCGGTGGAGATCGCGGTCGAACAGAAGCTCGGCATCTCCTCCAAGGCCGAGATCGAGCAGCGGATCGGGATCGAGGCGTTCAACGCCGAGTGCCGCGCATCGGTGTTCAGCTACGTGCAGGAGTGGAACCGGCTGACCGAGCGGATCGGCTTCTGGCTGGACCTCGAGCACGCCTACCGCACGCTCGATGAGAGCTACATCGAGTCGGTCTGGTGGGCGCTCGCGCAGATCGCGCAGCGTGGGCTCCTCTACGAGGGGCACAAGGTCGTGCCCTACTGCCCGCGCTGCGAGACCACGCTGTCCTCGCACGAGGTCGCGCTCGGCTACCGCGACGTGGTCGATCCGAGCGTCTTTCTGAAGCTGGGAGTGCTGCCGGATCAGGGATCCGCAGGCGAGGAGAAGCTGCTCGTGTGGACGACCACACCGTGGACCCTGCCGGGGAACGTCGCGGTGGCGGTCTCGCCGAGTGCCGGCTACGTCAAGGTGCGCGTCGGGGCCGAGCTGTTCGTGCTCGCCGAGGCCCGCGCGGAGCGCGTGCTCGGCGAGTCCCACGAGATCCTCGAGCGCTTCTCGGGCGCGGAGCTCGTAGAGCGCTACCGGAGCTATCAAGGACCGATCTTCGCGGCCACCGATCGCGCGCCCGGCCCCCTGCCGATCCTGGCGGACGAGTTCGTCACGACCGAGGACGGCACCGGGATCGTGCACCTGGCCCCCGCCTTCGGCGAGGATGACTATCGCGTGGCCGCGGCCGCGCCGGAGGTGCCATTCGACCCGACGATCGCCGGCACTCTCTACAACCCGGTGCAGCCGGACGGCACCTACGACGCACGCGTGCTCGACCGCCACGGACGCTCCTATGCGGGGCGCTTCGTCAAGGACCCCGAGCTGACCGCGGAGCTGATCGAGGACCTGCGCGCGCGCGGCCTGCTGCTGGACGTGCGCGACTACGAGCATTCCTACCCTCACTGCTGGCGCTGCGGCACGCCGCTGCTCTACTACGCCAAACCGTCCTGGTACATCGCCACCTCCAAGCTGCGCGAGCAGCTGCTGGCGGCGAACGAGACCGTCGCCTGGCATCCACCGCACGTCAAGCACGGCCGCTTCGGGGACTGGCTGAAGAACAACGTCGACTGGGCGCTCTCACGCGAGCGCTACTGGGGCACGCCGCTGCCGGTGTGGCGCTGCGAGGACGGCCACGTGCACGTGATCGGCTCCTTCGCCGAGCTCGCCCAACGCTCGGGCACGACGCTCGCCGATCACCACCGTCCGTATGTGGACGAGCTCGAGTTCCCCTGCTCGCACGGCGAGGGCGAGAGCACGGGGTCGTGCGAGCGGCTGATGCGGCGCGTGCCCGAGGTGATCGACGTGTGGTTCGACTCGGGCGCGATGCCGTTCGCACAGCACCACTTCCCGTTCGAGAACGAGGGCGTGTTCGCCGAGCGCTTTCCGGCGGACTTCATCTGCGAGGCCCAGGACCAGACGCGCGGCTGGTTCTACTCGCTGCTGGCCGTGGCCACGCTTCTCGGGCAGCCGGCGCCGTATCGCAACGTCGTCTGCCTCGGGCTGATCCTCGACGAGGAAGGCCAGAAGATGTCCAAGTCGCGGGGCAATACGGTCGAGCCGTGGCAGGTGCTGGACACCTACGGCGCGGATGCGCTGCGCTGGTACTTCTTCACCTCCAAGCAGCCGTGGGACGGCTATCGCTTCTCGGCCGAGGCGATCGGCGAGGGCGTGCGCCTGTTCCTCAAGCAGCTGTGGTCGACCTACTACTTCTACGTGCTCTACGCCCACGCCGCCGCGGAGCAGTTGAGCGCGGTGGACGGGGGAGCGGCGCTCGGACCGCCGGCGGGCGGCGCGGCGGCGGTGGCGGAGCCCGACGGACCCGACCGCGACCTCGACCGCTGGGCGCTGTCGCGCACGGCTGGCACCGCCGAGCTCGTCGCAGAGCGGCTCGAGGCCTACGACGCGACGTCGGCCGGCCGCGCGATCGCGGCGCTCCTGGACGAGCTCTCCAACTGGTACGTGCGCCGCTCGCGCAGGCGCTTCTGGGATGGGGATGCGGCGGCGTTTGCGACCCTGCGCACCTGCCTGCTGACGGTGGCCAAGCTGTTGGCGCCGCTGTGCCCGTTCATCGCCGATGAGATCTACGACAATCTCGACGGATCGCTCGCCAGCGTGCACCTCTGCGACTTCCCCGCGGCCGCCGACGTGGGCGCGCGCGACGAGCAGCTCGAGCAGGCGATGGCGCTCGCGCGCGAAACGGTGCGCCTCGGATTGGGCGCGAGGGGCAAGGCCAAGCTCAAGGTGCGCCAGCCGCTGGGCGAGGCGGTCGTCGTGGCGGACGGGCGCGAGCGCGAGGCGATCGAACGTTTGGCCGACGTCGTGCGCGAGGAGCTGAACGTCAGGCGGATGCGCTTTGTTGCCGCCGCGGATGAGCTCGGCAGCTACGAGGTCAAGGCCAACTACCGGTCGCTGGGACCCCTGTTCGGCAAGGACATGCCGCTGGCGGCCGAGGCGATCGCGGCGCTCGACGCTGCGGTCGTCCTCGCGGCACTGCGCGACGGCGGCGGCGTGGGCATCTCGGTGGGCGGCCGCGAGCACGTGCTATCCGCCGAGGACATCCTGCTCACGCTGCGCGCCCCGGACGGCTACAGCGTCGAGCGAGAGGGCGCGCACGCGGTCGCCCTGGACCTGGCGGTCGACGATGACCTTCGCCGCGAGGGCCGCTCGCGGGAGATCGTGCACGCGGTGCAGAACGCGCGCAAGACCGCCGGCCTGCAGGTCGAGGACCGCATCGAGCTCGCGCTCTTCGGCGCCCCCGAGCTGCTGGACGCGGCCGCCGCCCACGGCGAGTACATCCAGCGCGAGACGCTCGCCGTGACGCTTTATCTCGCCGGCCGTGCGACGCAGGAGAGCGCCGCCATGGACTACTCCGAGCAGACCGAGATCGACGGGCTGCCGCTGAGCCTCAGCCTGCGCCGCGCGCGGCGCGCGGCCTGAGCGTGACGCTCAGGCTGCGGCACCGCACTCAGGCTGCGCTCAGCGCCGGATCCAGCTCCTGCTCGAGCTTCTTCTTGGGGTAGGCACCGATCACGGTCTTGACCGGCTGGCCGCCTTTGAAGAGGATCATCGTGGGGATCGAGAGCACCTGGAAGCGGGCTGCGGTCTGCGGGTTCTCGTCGATGTCGAGCTTGACGATCCGCAGGTCCGGCCGCTCGGAGGCGATCTCCTCGAGCACGGGGGCCACGACGCGGCAGGGACCACACCAGGGCGCCCAGAAATCGACGAGGACGGGCCCTTCGGCCTCGATCACCTCGGCGTCGAAGTTGGTGTCCGTCACTTGGGAAAGGGTGCCTGCCATGGGGTCTCCTTGGTCGCTTACCCATCACTATACAAAGTGAAGGAAGGCCTGCACTACCCGGCGGTAGTGCATCCACTCGGCCGGCGAGGAGTGAGAAGTAGGCCACCGGGCAACACGCGCGTCAAGTGCGTCGTGTTTGGATCGGCGTCTGGGGGGCGGGCCGATCAGCCCGATGACCTTGCCCGAAGGCTAGTTTGGGTGCGTGGCCCAACCAATCCCCCGTTTGTGGGATTTGACCGCGCGGCATCTGGCCGCGGCTACCGCCGCGCCCAACCAATCCCCCGTTTGTGGGATTTGACCGCGCGGCATCTGGCCGCGGCTGCCGCCGCTCGGGCAGGTGAGCAGGAGCAGAGGGCTATCGTGTGATCAATGTTGGTGCCACTGGCGGTGAGCGGCAAGATCGTGATCGGCGTGGCCCTCGTGGGCGCGCTGCTGCTGCTCGCATATCTGCTGCGGGCCGAGGACCGCGATCAGGCCAGGGAGAAAAGGGAATCCAAGCGCTAGCGGGGCGGATCGCTGCCCCGGTCAGTGCACGATGATCGTCCAGCCTTCGGAGCGGCGCACGATCGGCGGGTGAATGTGGGTGAGGGCGGTGAACAGGTGCGGGGAGATATACACCTCGACGAACGCCGCGATCACCAGCACCGGCAGCGCGGCCGCGACCGTGACGAATGTGGCTGCGAGCAGCTGCTCCCACTCCCCCCGCCGGCTGGCGATGATCCAGGCTGCAAGCGGCAGGAACAGTGCGATCAGCTCGGGGATCGCATGCGGGAGCACGCCCAGCAGGAGCAGGCCGGGAGGGACGCGCAGGAAGCCCGACACGCCGGCGAGGCTGTGTCCGATCGTGTAGGCCTGGGCGCTCAGGGAAAACGCGGTCGCAGCGACGACGAAGGTGATCGCGAGCCGGCCGCCGTGCTCGTGCACCCAGCGCGAGAGGCCACGGTGCTGCTGTGCCTGCAGCGGCAGCGAGCTGCCGGCGATGAACCCCGCGACGCAGGCCATGGCGTGCAGCGCGAGCACGAGCAGGTTGCTGGCCAGGATTCCCCAGACGTTGCCGAGGTCGCCCACGGCGAACGGCGGCTGCAGCGCGATTATCTGCTGGTAGCTGCCGTCGAGTGAGGCGACCGCCCAGACGGCGAGCAGCAGCCCCGCCGCCGCCACGGACGAGCCCGCGACCCAGCCGGCGAACACGCGGGCAGGGCGGGTCTGCCATGCGCGCAGCGTGGCCCGCGTGTGGCGCACACCATGGGCGAAGGCGTAGGCCGAGGCGTCCATCGCCTCTGCATCGGCGATCCGCGCGACTACCTGAAGCGCAGCCGCGGCACGAGCCACATCGCCTCCGCGGCGATCCGCCAGGACATCTTGCTCGTGCCCTGCTGGCGGTCGCGGAAGACGATCGGCACCTCCACCACCCTGAAGCCCGCCTCGACGGCGCGGTAGGTGAGCTCGACCTGGAAGGCGTAGCCGCGGGAGCGGACGCGGTCGAAGTGGATCGCCTCGAGCACCTCCCGCCGGAAGCACTTGAAGCCGCCGGTCAGATCGCGCACGTGCAGGCCGAGCACCAGGCGCGCATAGGTCGAGCCGCCCTCGCTGATGAAGCGCCTCAACAGGCCCCAGTCGCGCACGCCGCCACCGCGCACGTAACGCGAGCCGAGCGCCAGGTCCGCGCCGCCGCGGACGGCGTCGAGCAGGCGCGCCAGGTCTGCGGGGTCGTGGGAGAAGTCTGAGTCCATCTCCATCACGTACCCGGCGCCGCGGTCGAGCGCGTAGCGGAAGCCTGCCAGGTAGGCGGGCCCGATGCCGTTCTTTTCGGCGCGATGGAGCACCTCGACCCAATCGTGCTCGGCGGCGAGGCGGTCGGCGAGCTCGCCCGTGCCGTCGGGCGAGCCGTCATCGACGATCAGCACGCGAAACCCCTCGGGCGCGGCGCGGGCGAGGACCTCGCCCGCGGCGGCGACGATCGGGCGCACGTTCTCGGCCTCGTTGTAGGTGGGCAGTATCAGCCAGGGCTCACCGGACATCGGTCGGCGTACCCTAGAGCAGTGAACCTGCCCAATGCCGTGATCGCGGACGCCCTGGAGGAACTGGGCGATCTGTACGAGCTGGACGGCGCGAACATCCATCGCGTGCTGGCCTACCGGACTGCGGCGAAGGCCGTGCGCGAGGCGACCGTCTCTGTCGCCGCGCTCGCGCGCGAAGGGCGTGCGATCGAGCTGCCCGGCATCGGCCAGACGCTGCAGGAGAAGATCCAGGCGCTGGTGGACACGGGCACGATCCCGGCCGCAGAGAAGCTGCGTGCCAAGTTCCCCCCGGGCCTGATCGCGATCACGCGCCTGCCCGGCATCGGTGCCAAGCGCGCGCGCCTGCTGCACGCCGAGCTCGGAGTCGACTCGCCGCAGGCGCTGCGCGAGGCGGCGCTGCAGCAGCGGCTGCGCACGGTGCGGGGACTCGGGCCGAAGCTCGAGGCGAGCGTGCTGGCGGCGCTGGATGAGCTGCCCGAGCAGGCCGGCGCGCGGGCGGCGCCGCGCATCCTCCTGCCGAGGGCGATCGAGATCGGCGAGGCGCTCGTCGCGGGCCTCAGCGAGCGCGGCGGCGCGGGCACGCACGTGCAGCTCGCGGGATCGGTCCGTCGCCAGGCCGACAGCGTCAAGGACCTCGACCTCATCGCCACGACGACCCGCCCGGCGGAGCTGGCGCGCGGTCTCGCCGGGCTCGAGGAGATCGAGAGCGTGAGCTCGGCCGGCGAGGCGGGCGCGCGGGCGCGCACCCACTCGGGCGTGGCCGTGGATCTGCGCATCGCCCAACCGGCGCAGCTGGGCAACCTCCTGCAGCATTTCACCGGCTCGGGGCGGCACAACGCGGCGCTGCGCGAAGCAGCGGTGCGGCGCGGCCTGCACGTCTCCGAGTACGGAATCCTGGATGACGCGACCGGGGTCACGAGCGCGTGCGCGCAGGAGGAGGAGGTTTACGCGCGGCTGGGCCTCGCCTACATCGAGCCGGAGCTGCGGGAGAACCGCGGCGAGCTGGAGGCCGCGCGCACACCCGGGGGCCTGCCGCGGCTGCTGGCGCTGGAGGACATCCGCGGCGATCTGCACAGCCACACGGTGGCCTCCGACGGGCGCAACACGATCGAGGAGATGGCGCAGGCTGCGCGCCGGCGCGGGTACGAGTATCTGGCCATCACCGACCACTCGGCCAGTCACGGCTTCGGCAACGACGTCTCGCCCGAGCAGTTGCGCCGGCAGATCGGGCTCGTCAGGGAGGCCGGCGCTCGCGTTGCAGGCATCGAGCTGCTGGCGGGCAGCGAGGTGAACGTGCTGCCCGACGGATCGCTGGACTACGAGAACGAGCTGCTCGCCGAGCTCGACTGGGTGATCGCGAGCGTGCACACGGCGTTCGGGATGAGCGAACAGGCGATGACCGAGCGGATGATCGCCGCGATCGAGCACCGGCTGGTCGACGCCATCGGCCATCCGACCGGCAGGCTGATCGAGCGGCGCGCGCCTTACGCGATCGACCTCGACGCGGTGTTCGCAGCGGCGGCGCGCACCGGGACGATGCTCGAGATCAACGCCAACCCCGACCGGCGGGACCTCTCCGACGTGCACGCGCGCGCGGCCGCGCAGGCCGGCGTGCTGATCGTGATCGACTCCGACGCCCACCGCACACAGACGCTCGCGAACATGCGCTGGGGCGTGGCCACGGCGCGCCGCGCCTGGCTCGGCCCCGAGCAGGTCGCCAACACGCGTCCGTGGGTGGAGCTGGCAGGGCTGGGCAAGCGAGCGCGGCTGCGCCCGGCGGTGTCAGGCCAGCAGGCGGGGCAGTAGCTCCTCGGCGACGAGACGGTCGGCCGCCGCGCGGCTGAACGGCACGAGCGCAAGCGCCGCCCGCGCGGCGTAGTCCGGACGCGGGTCCTCGAGCGCCGCACGCAACGCCCCGTCGAGGTCGTCGCTGACCAGGCGGCGGTCGAGCGAGCGGGCGATCGGCAGGGCCGCATACGGGCCGGGCGCGGGGGTGGTGACGAGCTGGCAGCCGTCGGCGAGCGCCTCGAGCTGGGCGATCCCGTAGTCCTCGCGACGCGGCGCGCAAACGAACACGCGCGCCCGGCGCACCAGTGCGCGGTACTCGGGCCCCGGCAGCGCGCCCACGACGCGCACGCCATCCTCGCCGGCGAGGTCCACTCCTGCCTGCTGCAGCTCGCTTGCGGCGGCGCCGGCCACGACGAGCTCCTCCGGCCCCTCCGAGCGCCGCCCGGCGCGCACCCGACGCCACGCCGCGAGCACCCGCTCGAGGCCCTTCTTGGAAGGGTTGGCGGCATAGGTGATCGCGGCGATGTCGCGCCGCGCCTGCGGCGGCCCGGAGGGCTCGACCGGGACGGGCAGCACCAGCGCCCGCCCGCCACGCCGCGCGCTCGGCGGCGCCTCGGCGAGGGCGCCTTCGCTCTGGGGCACCAGCAGCGGCGCCTGCGCCAGACGTCGGCGCTCGAGCGGCCGCTGCCACAGCCCGTGTCGCCCCGGGCGATTGGCGCTGGCGGGGGCGTCGAAGCGGATCGCCCCGGGACGCGGCCACAACAGCGCCGCCGTCGTGGTCGAGTAGATGATCGCCTGCGGCGGTGAGCCCGCGAGCGTCTTGAAGGTCTCGGCCGCGGCCGCGCGCGCGGCGCGCGCCCAGGCGAGGTCCGTGAGCATCAGCGTCGGCAGCTCCGCGGGGGCCTGCGCGCGCGCCACCGCGACGCTTGCTCCCGCGCGCAGCAGAGACTGCTCGAGCTCATCATCGGCCCTGCGCAGCCCGACGGTGGAGCCGAGTGAGACGATCAGCACATCGACCGCACGCGGCGCGTGCATCTCAGGTCACGGCGCCGTTGACACGCTCGACGCGGGTGGCTTTGAACCCGGGCGTGCGCACCAGCGCCATCGGCCGCACCGGCGATGTGCGGCGCACATAGAAGCAGGCGCCGTCGCGCTCCTCGATCGCCGCCACAGCCGAGTCCTGGCGGCGCCAGGCCAGCGCCCAGATGATCGCGAAGCCGGTGGCGATGCCGGGGATCTGGGGTGCGAGGAAGGCCAGGCCGCCGGACAGCAGTGTGAACAGCAACAGCGGCCACAGCCGGTTGAGCAGGATCGCGCTCGGATGGTGCTCGGGCAGCGAGGTGCTGGCCTTCGCGCCCGCGAGCAGCCGCGCGATCGGCGAGTTGGTCTGCGCGCGCCGGCCCAGGCGCAGTCCGATCACAGCGGCGATCACCCACCAGCCCACCGCGAACGCGGTCAGGGAGTCGTTCGCATTGGCGGCGGACGCCAGCACCGTGACGGCCGCCAGCGCAGTGGCCGCGCCGGCGCTGAGCAGAACGGTGGTCCTGAGAAAATCGACGAACCGCACCTTGCTACAGCAGCGCCTCGAGCAGGCCGCGCACGCCCGCGGGGCCGTCCACCGCCAGATCGGCCTCTTGCGCCAGCTCGGGGGGCGCTTCGTCGGAGCTGACGGCGACGCACACCGCGTGCGCGAGCTCCCCCGACTGCACGAGCGAGCGCAGCCCGCGGAAGGCATCGAGATCGGTGCTGTCGTCGCCGACGTACACGGCCGCGCTGACGGGAGTTCTGCGCAGCAGCGCGGCGATGCCGAGCCCCTTGTCGAGGATCACGGGCGGACGCACCTCGAGCACCTTGCGCCCCCAGTGCACCACCAGGCCCTCCCCCTCGGCCCGCCGGGCAATCTCCGCGACCGCCGCGGCCGCCGCCTGTTCGTCGGGGGCGCCACGCCAGTGGAACGCAGCGATCGCGCCCTTGTCCTCGCTGCGCACGCGCAGCCGCTGATGTTCGCTGGTGTAGGCGCCGCCCGCGAACGCGCGGACCCGCGCCGTCCAGTCGGCGAGCTCCTCATCCACCTCGGGACTGGTCGCCCCCGGCCGCAGCAGCTCGCCGCCGTGGTTGCCGATGTAGGCGATCGTCCCGATCGCCACGATCTGGCGCGCCGTCGCGGCGCGACGGCCGCTCACGCAGCCGACCACCCGGTAGCGGCGGGCGATCTCTATCAGCAGCGTGCGCGTCGCCTCGGGGACGTGAGCGTCGGCGGCGTGTCGGACGATCGGAGCCAACGTGCCGTCGATGTCGAGCAGCACGGCAGAATGCGCGGGGTCGGAGCGGATCGGCTCGAGCGCCTCCACAAGCGTTGCAGCGGGGGACACGACGTCTAGTATGGCGCGCATGGTCGCCGACCCGTCCGCTCGTGCAAACGGTGGCTGAGGAGAGCGCAGCTCGCACGTTGAGGCTGATGGCGATCGGGACGCTGGCCGGCGTGTTCAGCGGTCTCTTCGGCGTCGGCGGGGGGACGGTGATCGTGCCGCTGCTGGTGCTGTGGCTCGGCTACGACGAGCGCGCCGCGACGGCGACGTCGCTCGCCGCAATCATCTTCATCGCCGGCTTCGCCGCGGCCACGCAGGGGCTCTACGGGAACGTGCACGTGCTCGACGCCGTGCTCATAGGGGTGCCCGCGGTCGGGGGTGTCGTGATCGGCACGAGCCTGCAACAGCGAATGCACACGCGTTCGATCGCGCTCCTGTTCGCGGCGGTGCTCGTGGCAAGCGCAGTCGAGCTGATCCTGCGGTGATGGGCGCGATCGCGATCGGGCTCGCGGGCGGGATCGTCGCCGGCCTGCTCGGGGTGGGCGGCGGCGTGCTGTTCGTGCCCGGCCTCGTGATCTTCCTTGGCCTCGGCCAGCACCAGGCGGAGGCGACCTCGCTGCTGGCGATCGTGCCGGTGGCGATCGTCGGGACCTACAGGCAGGACCGCTACGGCAACGTGCGCCGCAGGGACGCCGTGCTGCTGGGCGGCCTGTCGCTGTTGGGCGCGGCCGGCGGCGTGGCGCTGGCGAACGCGCTGTCGGGCACGATCCTGCGCGACGCGTTCGCGCTACTGTTGGTACTCGTCGCCGCACAGCTCGTGCGGAGCACGCTTGCAGGGCAACAAGCCGCAATCAGCGGCGCCCCGCAGCGAGGCCCCCGCAGGGAGCGTGAGAATCGCCTAGACTGAAGCGAAGCTGATGGGACTAGACAATCCACTGCACATCGCCTTCCTGGTGGTCATTCTGCTGCTGGTGTTCGGCGCGAAGCGATTGCCTGAGATCGGCCGCTCGCTCGGGAGCGGGATGCGCGAGTTCAAGGACTCGATCAGCGGCGAGTCGGGCACGGGCGCGAAGAACGCCGCCCAGCCGGCGCTGACCCAGGCCGCGCAGCCCCCGCCCGCCGAGGCGCCGGTCGCGCAGCCGGCGGCGGCGCAGCCCGTGCAGGCGCCGGCGTCCGCGCAGGCGCCCGCGCAGGCTCCCGTCGAGCCGACGCACCAGGCCTAGGCAGACCTACCGCTCGCGGCAGGCCCAGCGGGCAGACCCACCGCTCGCGCAAGCCGCTGCCGTCAGCAGCTGGCCGTCAGCCGCAAGCCGCTGGCCGTCAGCCCCGTCAGCCGGCGTGCAGGATCGGTCCGGTTCGCACGGCTTCGAAGGCGGACCCGGGCACGCGCTTGATCTGTTCGAGGTCCTCATCGTTCCAGCGCGGGTCGGGCGCCCCCGTGATGTACCACGGCGAGCCGTTGTCGGCGACGATCAGGCCGTAGCGCTTGAGCGCGCGCAGCACGACCAGCGACTCGCCGTGGAAGCCGGCGAGGCTGAAGCTCGCCTTCAGCCGCAGGCGCAGGCCCATCGGCGGCAGGTTCGGATCGCTGCTCGGGGAGGCGAAGTGGGTCGCCGGGTGGATGTAGCCGCGCTGGGTGCGCTCGACGGTGACCCGCAGCGCGTGGTCGATCTGCCCCGCCGCCACCTCGGGGTAGCGGACGAGCAGCGGGAAGATCGGCAGGCCCGCGGCATCGGCTGAGGTCCAGCCTTCGGGGCGAAGCGCGTTGCTGCGCAGGTCGAAGACGGCGCCCGAGCCCGCCTGCCAGCCCGCGCCGCTGCGCTGCGCGGCGTAGAGCTCATACAGCGTGCAGCTGCCGCGCTGCAGGACCAGCACGTGGCGATCGCCGGCTTCTCCGGCGCCCTCCACCGGCGCGCCGGGCGGGACCGGGTAGGGGCCCGGGTTTGATTCTTCGCCGAATTCGGTGAAGGTGATGCGCACCCTCGGCTGGTGCGGGCCGACGACCGCAAAGGGGATGCCGTAGCTAGGATCGGTTCCGAAGTCGGGGTGCAGGTGCGCGGTCAGGCCGATGCTCGCGATGTAGTTGGCCGAGTTCGGATCCACCGGGGCATGGGAGATGTCCTGGTTGAGCGCGTTGCTGGCGGGGAAGATCGGGCAGCCGTACTCGCGCGGCGGCGAGCCCGGCCGGCTGGGCGAGGCGCCGCGGGCCGCTGGCGAGAGGGGCGGGGCGATGCTTGCCGCGATCGCGACCAGCGCCAGCGAGAGCCCCACGGCGACCGGTCTCGAGCGGTGCGTCGGGCGCGCGCCCGGGGGGCTTGGTCTCACCGCGCACACGCTACCCCGAGGACCGGCCGCCGCGGGCGGGCCTAGACGATCGTTGCCGACGGGCGCCGCACCCGGGCGCCCGGCGCGTTCGCGGGCCCTCTCAGCCCTCGGTGCCTGCCGTGTCCTCGGTGTGCAGCACCGACGGGCGGGCCTCGTTCAGGAGGGGGGCGCCGCAGTGCCAGCAGTAGGCGGCCCCGCGGCTGTGCACGGCGCCGCAGGAGCGGCACTGGCCCTCGATGCCCGCCTCGGCGTTGGCGAGCAGGCGCTGTATCTCGCCCAGCTGGGCGTCCACCTCCTGGAGCTCGGAGGCTTTGCGGGCCAGCACGTCTAGTCGATAGTGGTCGCGGATGGCCATCTCGTAGGCCAGCCCGCCGAGGTCCCAGGTGAGCGCGGCCACCCGCTCGGCCAGTTCCAGGCGCTTCTGGCGCAGCTCGGACATCGAGCCGCTGGGCGCCCCCAGGCCGGCCACGGGGAGGACCACGCCGCGCGCCGCGGGAGCGGCCGCCCCCTCCTCGGCGCGGGCTCCGCTGCCGTTGGCGCCGGGGGTGCTCACGGCACCGCGATCGGGGCTGTGCCGATGTTGTTGATTTCTTCCTGGTGCTTCTTGCCGGTGGAGTTGGTCAGTTTCTTGAGCGTGCCTTCGCTGACCTTGACGGGTTTGGGCGGCGCGGCCGGTTTCTTTTCTTCGGCTTTGGCTTCGGCTTCCTGTTCTTTTTCTTCCTTCGCCGAGGAGGAGGCGGTGCTCGTCTTGGCAGCCGGCGTGCTCGTCGGCGTCGTGGGCGTGGTGCTCGCGGCGGAGGCGAGCGGCGCGGCGCTGAGCCCCTCGACTTTGATGACCTGCTGGCTCGGAGCCTTGCTCTGGGTCACCCAGTGACCGACGAGCAGGCCGATGATCATCGCCAGCAGCAGCACCGAGAACACCGCGAACAGCGGCGCATAGCGGCGCAGCCACGCGGGCCCGGCCGGAGGCTCGACGTACGGCGTGTAGACCACCGGCGCGGTCGCGGTCGCGGCGGCGCCGGGCTGCAGCGGCGAGTCGCTCTCGAGCACGTCCAGGAACGCGAGCCGTACGGGCGAGCAGGGCTGCCCGCACGAGAGGCAGTAGCGCTGGTCGGCCACGAGCGGCGCCGAGCAGTGCTTGCAGGCGTAGCTCTCCGATGGCACCGGTGCGAGGCTCGTCATCCCGAGACCCCCCGCTGCCGGCCGTGCGCGGGGCGGCCGGAGGTGTGCGCCGAACCGCGCACCGAAGCGGCGTGCTTACCCGCGGCATGCGCCGGGGCGAGCTGCGCGGCGGCGAGCTGGCTTTCGCGGCCGATCTGGGCGCTTTCCTGCTCGGTGCTCTCACACGCGGGCAGCGCGACGGCCATCACGCCGCACCCGGCCAGCGCGAGCACGCGCCGGATCCGCGCCGCCTCGCAGCGCGGAGCCCGCCGAGCCCGGATGCTCATCCGAAGGCTCCCTGCACGTATTCGCGGGTGCGCGCCGCCCGCGGATCGTCGAACACGTCGTTGACGGGTCCGTACTCGACGAGGTCGCCGAGATACATGAAGGCCACCTTGTCGGCCACCCTGTGCGCCTGGGCGAGGTTGTGCGTGACGATCACGACCGCGAGGTCGCGCCGCAGCTCGCCGATCAGCTCCTCGATCACGCCCGTCGAGATCGGGTCGAGCGCGCTGCACGGCTCGTCCATGAGCAGGACCTCGGGCCGCGGGGCGATCGCCCGCGCGATGCACAGCCGCTGCTGCTGGCCGCCCGATAGGCGCAGCGCAGGACGGTCGAGGTCGTCGCGAACCTCCTCATACAGGCCGGCCCTGCGCAGGGCGTCGACCACGAGCGGCTCGAGCTCGCGCCGGCCGGGCCGCCTGCGCCCCTGCTCGCGCAGCGCGAAGGCGACGTTGTCGAAAATCGACATCGGGAAGGGATTGGGCTGCTGGAAGACCATCGCCACGCGCGAGCGCAGCTCGGTGTCCACGAGGTCGTGGATGTCATCGCCGTCGAGCAGGATCTCACCGGTCCGCGACGCACTCGCCGTGAGCTCGGTGAGGCGGTTGAGCGTGCGCAGCAGCGTTGTCTTGCCGCACCCGGACGGACCGATCAGCGCAAGCACCTCGCCCTGGTGGATCGACAGCGAGACCGATCGCACGGCCTCCTTGCCGGCGTAGGCGACGCCGACGTCGCGCAGGCTCAGGCGCTCCGGCCCGGCGAGCGACGGCGCCAGCCTGACGGCCTCGCGCTCGCCCCGCGGACGCACCGGTGTCGGAGCGCGATCGACGATGATCGTGCGCACGGGCGGCACCGGCGCCGGCCCGGCCGCCGGCTGCTCGCCGGGGGGTGTCCGTGTGGGCAGATCCTGATCGCCGTACATGGCGGGGCGCGGCGGGTCGAGAAGCATCTCCTCAGGACTCATCGGACACTTTCTCAATCGACTTGACTTTGGCCATCAGATTGCTGAGGTTAGCGCTTTTTGCGCCAATTGCCAAGTCTCTTCGCGCGCCGCGGCGCGACGCTCCCGGGGCGGGCACGAGCGCGCGCGCCTAGACGGTGGCGCCGACCACGGCGATGCCCGTGGAGTCCGCGTGAGCGCGGCCGATCCGGTCGACGATCAGGTTGAGCCCGAGCACGAAGATGAGCAGCACGAAGGCCGCCGCGTAGGCCTTCTGCGGCGCCCCGCCTTCGCCGGCAGGCGAGTTGTCGTAGACGTAGCTCGTGAGCGCCGAGCCGCTGCCGCGCAGCAGGTTGACCCCGGGGATCGACCCGACGGTTTCCGTGCGCAGCGTCTCGCCGAGCAGGATGATCACGATCGCGGTCGAGCCGATGATGCGGCTGATGCCGAGCGTGGCGCCGGTGGCGATGTTCGAGCGCACGCTCGGGAGCAGCACGCGGCGAATCGTGGTGATGCGCGTCTTACCGAGGGCGAACGCGGCCTCGCGCATGTGCGCGGGCACCGCCTCCAGCCCATCGCGGGTCGCCGCGAACACAGGCGGCAGCGCGAGCAGCGACATCATCGACCCGGCGGCGATGAACGAGCGCCCGAAGACGCCGCCGCCTTCGGAGGTGAACGACAGCGGCGCGAGCAGCGAGAGCTGGAAGATCGCCAGCCCGAAGATCGCGATCACGATGTCCGGCGTGCCGGCGATGACCTCGATGCTCGACTCGACCACACGCGCCAGCCAGCTCGGGCGACCGTACTCGGCGAGCCACACCGCGCTGCAGAGCGCGATCGGCATCGCGAGCGTCATACCGATCACGGTCAGCAGCACGGTTCCGATCAACGGGTCGAGGAAGCCGCCGGAGCCTGCCTGATCGGCGCTCAGCTGCGGGCGGCTGAAGATCAGGCCGGGGCGCAGGTACTGGATGCCGCGGTAGCCCATGTAGAGCACGATCGCGGAGGCGATCAGACACAGGCCAACACCGGCAATCCACGCACACGCCAGCACGAGCCGGTCGCTCCAGCGCCATGTCCACGCCGAGGAGCGCCGGCCGCGTGCGGAGCTACTCCCGCGCGCCGGGCGAGGAGCCTTGGGGGCCTGTGGCGCGAGCGTGCTCATCCGCGCGTCTGGTACCTGCGCAGCGGGAGCTTGATCAGGTAGCCGGACACCGACAGCGCGAGCGCGGCGAACAGCAGCAGCAGCGCCCACGAGTACACAGCCGCGCCCAGCGGCGGCGCGCCGATGCCTTCGTGGTAGTCGACGATCGCCGAGGCGAGCGTGCGCAGCGGCTCGAAGATGAAGACGATGCCGTCGGCCGGCTTGGGGATGAAGGTCTTGCCGCCGGAGACCATCTGGATCATGATCGCCTCGCCGAGGGCGCGCGCGCTCGCGAGGACCGCGGCCGCCACGATCGCGGGACGGATCGCCCGCAGCGTGACCGCGCGCACCGCGCGCAGGGGGTTGAGCCCGAGCGCCACCGCCCCCTCCCTCCACGACGGGGGCACCGACGCGAGCGCCTCGCAGATCAGCGCGATCATGATCGGCGTGATCATCACCGTGAGGATCACCGCGGTGACCCCGAGTCCCGCCCCGGTGAGCTGCACGACGTTCTGCACCGACTCCTTCTCATGGGCCGTGATCAGATGGTTGCCGACGAACGGCACGAGCACGAGGATCCCGATCAGCCCGTAGATGACCGACGGGACCGAGGCGAGCAGCCGGACCATCGGGATGACCACCTTGCGCACGCGCGCGGAGGCCAGCTCGACGATGAAGACCGACGAGAGCACCGCGATCACGAGGCCCAGAGTGACGGCGATCAGGCTCGTCAGCAGGGTGCCGTAGATCAGGGGCCACGTTCGCAGGTGGTAGATCCTGGCCGGCGCGTGCGCGCCCGCGGATCCCATGGCGGACACTTCGGTTTCGAAGTGCCCGCCGCCGAGCACCCAGCTCAGGCCGTTGTGCTCGAAGATCGGCCAGGCGCGGATCGCGACGAACACGATCATCGCCACCACACCCACCCCCACCAGCAACGACACCGCGCCGAGCGTTCGCTCGGCGCGGTAGTCGGGCCAGGGCTTCCTCAGTCGCTCGAGCACCTAACGCCTCAGGCGATCGGGATCCACTGGCTGGAGATGATTTTCTTGGCCGCCGAGGACTTGTCGATCCAGCCGATGAAGGCAGCGGCGGCGCCTTTGGCCAAGCCCTTGGTCACCTCGTAGAAGTGGGCGACCCCGGGGTAGGCTCCGGAGATGGCGGTGGCTTTGTTGCAGGCCACGCCGTTGATCGACACGGCGTTCAAGCCGCCCTGCTCGACCTGGTAGTTGGAGAGGAAGCCGATCGAGCTCGGGTCGCTCTCGACCTGTTGCTTCAACAGCCCCTCGGTCGACTCTTCGGTGGCGCTGCTCTCTATCTTTCCGCCTTCGAGCAGCAGCGTCTTGAAGCTGGTGAGCACCCCCGCGACCGATGTGCGCGTGATCACATCGATGCCTCCCGGCGCGTTCGCGCCGGGCACCGCGCTCCAGGTCTTGACCTTGCCCGAGAAGATCGCCTCGAGCTGGGTCTGGGTGAGGTTGGCGAGCGTGTTCGCCTTGTTGGTGACCACGCAGATCGCGTACCTGGCGATCGGGTAGAAGTCCAGGCCCTTGCCCTGGTCGGACGCTTCCGGGTCGCGCGAGACGTCGGCGATGGTGACGCTCCCGCTTGCGACGTTGTTGATGCCGACCGTCGTGCCGCCCTGGGTGATCTTGAACTTGACCTTGCCCGGGTGCAGCTTGACGTACTTGGCGGCGAGCAGCGAGACGAGCGGATAGGAGGCGGTGGCGCCGCTGATCGTGACTAGCGGGACGGCGTTGGCGGCTGCGGGCGCCGCAACCCCGAGCACGCCGGCCACCATCATGGCGGCGGAGATACGGCGGATTCGATGCATTGAGAGCGGACTCCGTTTCGGGTTGGGATTACGAGTAGTTGACATCCGGTCACCGGAAAACTAGCATAACCTCATTAGTTCGATGCAGATTAGCTAGTTTATTGAAAAAGTCCGCAATCCACCGCGCCTTGACTTCGTAGCGAACCGATGCTCGACGAGCCCACCAACGCCACCGATACGCCAGCGCCGTCTCCCGGCGCGCCTCCGCCGGGGCCTGCGCGTGCGCCCGCGACGGTCGCGTCGGCGAGCACCGCTGATGCAGGCCGGCGCGAGGGAGGCGTGTGGAGGCCGTCACGGCGCCTCACCGTGGTGCTCGCGGCGGCGATGCTCGCCGTGGGCGTGGCAGTCGGTGCGGCGATCGGCCCCGCGCCCGAGGCGTCCTTCGCGGGAGCTTCAGCGCTTCCGTCGCTCCTGCCCTCGCTGATCGCGCAGGCGGCTGGAAGCGCCGCGAAGCCCGGCCCGGCGAGCGGCTCACAGCCGGCAGGCGGCGAAACCGTCCCGGCGACGCCGACGCGGCGGCGACACAGGCGCGCGGCCGCAGCGGCGAGCTCTGGCGCTGCAGCGGCGAGCGCGCCGGCGAGTGAACCGGCGTCCGCGAGCGAATCCCCGGCGTCGTCGGGCGCGAAACCCACATCGGGCCAGAACAAGGCCGGCGGCGAAGGGGCGACAAGACCGCTTCCGCCGATCACCAAGGTGTGGCTGATCGAGCTTTCGGGCTCGACCTTCGGCGAAGCACTCGCGGCGCCCGCGTCGGCGCCCTACATCGACTCGCACGCCGTTCCCTCGGGCGCTCTGCTCAGCGCCTGGTCCGCGCTCGAGGCATCGGCGTTCGCGAGCGACGCCGCGCTGATCGCAACCAACGAAGCGCGGCTGACGGAGACGATCCTGCAGCCGACGTGCCCCGAAGGCGCGGCCGGCGCGAGCTGCGCCGCGGGCACGCCCGGCGCGGTGAAGAGCGCCGACGAATTCCTCCAGCAGACCCTCACGACGATCACCGCGTCGGGGTCCTACCGCACGAGTGGCCTGGTGGTGGTCACGTTCGGCGCGATTGCAGCAGGTGCCTCGAGCGAACTTGCGGCCGGCTCCACGACGGCGACGCTCACCTCCCAGCCGCCGGCCGGCGCGCTGCTGATCTCGCCCTTCGTGACTGCCGGCAAGCGGCCATCCACGACGCTGAACCCATCTTCACCAAGGCAGAGCCTGGAAGCGCTTCTGCACCGATGACTGACAAGCCAACCAACGAACGGAGACCCCCGTTGCACGTATTCCAACCAGCCCACCGCACGACAACCACGTGGCTCGCCGCGCTCGTGGGCTCGCTTGCCCTGCTGCTCGCGACCCCGGCCCTGAGCCAGGCGTCCGAATCAAATCCGAACCAGTACTCCTGCCTGGGCAACGTCCAGGCAGGCACGCCGGAAGCGGGCAGCGAAGAACAGCAGGTGCAGTACAGGTTCCTCTGCAACGGCCCGATCACCGGCTACCAGCTGCAGTCGCAGATCCCGGTGACCGGAATAGGGAGCACGCCGCTGGTGAGCGAACTGCTCGGCAAAGGCCTGACCGACACGTTCTCCTGCTCCGGTGAAGCGCCGGGCTACGCGCTCAACTGCGTGGGGTCCGCCAAAGCCGGCGACGAGTACATCACGGGGCAGTTCGCAATCGGCACGAAGATCTGCGCCGAGCCGCGCGTCGATCCGCTGCTGACCGTGACCTACGCGTATCTCGAAAAAGGCGCTGTCGTGCAGGCGATCTCCGGGCCCTTCGACCTGGGCCGCCCGTTCGGCTGCCCGGCCGACGCCCAGAGCGGCGGCGACCGCCTGAACCCGAAGCCCACGGGCAAGGCGAAGGGCGGCAAGAAAGGCCACAAAGGCACCGGCCAGAAACCAACCGCCAAAAAAAGCCGCGCCCGCAAGAGCGCCCGCAAGAAGTAGATCGAGCGCCCGCGCTGCGGACGGCGTCGCCCCCCGCGCGGCGCCGTCCACGCCTTGTGGCGGGCGCGCGGTCGGACCTCCGTGGCGGCCGGGCGCGCTCCGTGGCGCCCCCGCGGCCGTCGGGACATCGTGGACGCCTACAGCAGGCTGCTGGTCATGCGTTCGACCTCGGCGATCGAGGTGAGGCCCTCGCGAACCTTGGCCAGCCCGTCGTCGCGCAGGCGGAGCATCCCCTGCTCGACGGCCACGGCGACCATCGCATCGACCGAGGCGCGCTCGAGTATCAGGGCGCGGATGTCTTCGCTGACGGTCATCACCTCATAGAGGCCGACGCGACCGCGATAGCCCGAGCCGGCGCAGCGCGAGCAGCCGACGGCCTCGAGCGGTTCGGCGCCTGCGAGCCCGTGTTCGGCGAGGACCGACTCGGAGACCTTCTGCGGACGCTTGCAGTGCTTGCAGAGCATCCGCACCAGACGCTGGGCGACGATGCAGTCGACCGCCGAGGACACGAGGAAGGGCTCGATGCCCATGTCGATCAGGCGTCCGAGCGCGCTGGGCGCGTCGCGGGTGTGCAGCGTGGAGAGCACGAGGTGGCCGGTGAGCGCGGCCTCGACCGCGATGTGGGCGGTCTCGCGGTCGCGGATCTCCCCGACCATGATCACGTCGGGATCGGCGCGCAGCATCGAGCGCAGCCCGACGTCGAAGGTGACTCCCGCCTTGGGAGCGATCTGCATCTGCTTGATCCCCGCGATCCGCTGCTCGACCGGGTCCTCGATCGTGAGGATGCTGCGGTCGCCGTCGTTGAGCGCGTGCAGCGCCGCGTACAGGGTGGTCGACTTGCCCGAGCCGGTCGGGCCGGTCACGAGCACGGCGCCGTTCGGCCGTTGGATCGCGCGTTCGAAGCGCTCCTGCTCGGCAGGTTGCATGCCGAGCGTCTCGAGGCCGTCGACAACCACGCCCTTGTCGAGGATGCGCAGCACGACCCCCTCGCCGTTCACGAGCGGCAGGGTCACAACGCGAATGTCCACCCGGCGGCCGTCGACGGTCAGCGCAAAGCGCCCATCCTGGGGCACACGCTTCTCGGAGATGTCCAGGTCGGCCATGATCTTGATGCGCGAGACGACCCCGCTGGCCATCCGCCGCTTGACGGTGGCCGCCGGCGCGAGCACCCCGTCGACGCGGAAGAGCACGCGCGTGTCGCCCTCCTCGGGGTTGACATGGATGTCGGAGGCGCCCTGCTGCACCGCCTGGGCGACGATCGAGTGGACCAGCTTGATGATCGGGGCGTCGCTGTCTGCCTCGTCGAGTGAGAGGCTGTGCTCCTCGTCGAGCTCGCCCTCGTCGTAGGGGATGTCCTCGATCGACTCGTCCATCTGCACGAGCCGCGTGAGCAGCAGGTTCAGGTCCTCGACCGAGGCGGCCGCCGGCCTGATCCGCCGGCCGGTCATCATGCCGATGTCGTCGATCGTGAGGACGTTCGTGGGGTTGGCCATCGCGAGCAGCAGCGCCCCGTCCTCGGTGAAGCCGACGGGCACCGCCTGATAGCGCTTGGCGGTCTCGGAGCTGATGAGGTTGACGGCTCCCATGTCGAGGTCGTAGACGGACAGGTCGACGAAGTCAAGCCCGAAGCGCTCGGCCACGACGCGTGCGAGCTGGTCGTGGCGCAGGACTCCGCGCTCGACCAGCACGAGCCCGGTGGGCCGGCCCTGGTCGCGAGCAGCCGCCACCGCCTCCTCCACGGTCCCGAGGTCCGCGAAGCCGAGGTCGACCGCCACCTCGCCGATCATCCGGGTCGAGCGCCCGGTGCGCCGGGGCGGGTAGAGGCCGCTGCTCTCCTCCCCGTCGGGGCGCTTGCGATCGGGACCCCGCCGCTCGATCCCCTCGTGCTCGGGCCCCTCGCCGTTGGGCCCCTCGCCGTTGGGCCCCTCGCGGTTGGGCCCCTGGCCGTTGGGCCCCTCGCGGTTGGGCCCCTCGTTGCCTGGTGCCCCGCGATCGGGTGCAACTCCGCCGGGGGCCGCGCGCTCGGGCGCCCCCGACCGGTACAGGTCCGACCCGCCCGGGGACTCGGGCGTATCCGGGGGGTGTGCCCCTGCGGGGCTCGCGCCCGGCGGCGATATATCCGAGGGGGGTGCGCCCGGCGGGGGCGCCGCTGTGGTGGCGCTGTCGCCCATCACGCTCTTATCGGCATCGAGAGACCGCCCCTTGACCGGACAGGAGAGCCCCCGTCAGGCGCTGAGAGCAGGAAAACCGTGCTCGAATGCGCCCTTGAGGTGGGCATCGAGCGCGTTCAGCCGGTACAGCGCGAGCGCCTCGGGCGAGGCGAAGCGCTGACCCGGGGCCGCATCGGGTCCGTGGTGGAGCATCACGCAGTGCTCGAGCGCAAGCCTGCGGTCGTCCTGCAGGGACTGCGGGGCGTGGCTTGCGATGAGCCGCAGCCCCAGCTGGACGTGCCCCAGCAGCCTGCCCTGGGTGGAGCGCTCGATCTCAGCGCCGTAGGTGAACTCGCCGGTCTTGCCCAGGTCGTGGACGATCGCGGCGCTGATGAGCAGATCGCGATCGAGCCGCGGATACAGGGCGCACAGCTCGAGCGCCATGCTCGTCACGGCGACGGTGTGCTCGAGCAGCCCGCCGAGGTATGCGTGATGGCCGGAGGAGCCGCGTCCCTGCCCGCCCGAGGCAGGCACCGAGCAGGGCGCCCGCCGGATCTCCGCGCGCAGGCCCTCGTCGAGGAGCAGCTGCTCCAGCAACGCCCTCAGCCCGGGATCGTAGACCTCGCGCGCGAGGTGCTCGAGGAAGCCTTCGAGCTCGTCGAGGTCGCGATAGGCGACAGGCAGGAAGCGGGTCGGGTCGGCCGCTGCGCCCTCGGCCCTTGCGATCTCGTGGACGTCGATCTGGAGCTCCTCGCGGAAGCGCTCGACTCGCCCGCGCACCCGCACGAGCTCGCCGCGCTCGAAGCGTCCAGCGAGCAGATCGGCGTCCCGGAAGGCGCGTGCGAGCATCGTTCCGGTGCTGTCGCGGAGCGCGATCGTCAGGTAGGGCGTCCCCGTGCGGGAGATCTGACGCTCCTTGCGCGTGCAAGCGAACACGCCGTCGACGTCCTCCTGCGGACGCAGGGTGGCGATCGTCTGCGCATGCTCCGGCGACGCGGGCGTTGCTGTGGCCATCCGCGCATGATGTACGGTGGTTCGGATGCAGCCACTCATCTGGGACCGCCGTCCTGATGGCCTCAGGGCCCCGGCCATGGTGTGCGCTTTCCAAGGCTGGAACGACGCCGGAGACGCCGCCTCGAGCGCGGTCTCGTTCCTCGCCTCGACGCTCAGCGCCCGCCGCTTCGCGCGGATCGACTCCGAGGACTTCTACGACTTCCAGTCCAACCGCCCGTGCGTCCGCTTCGACGAGCATGACAGCAGGGAGATCGTGTGGCCGGCGGTCGAGATCTTCGAGGCGCCGGCTCCGCGAGCGCCCCGCGACCTCGTGCTCGTCCAGGGAGTGGAGCCGTCACTGCGCTGGCGCGCGTTCAGCTCGCACATCGTCGATCTCGCCGAGGCGCTCGGCGTGCAGGTGGTCGTCTCATTGGGCGCGCTGCTCGGCGATGTGCCCCATACGCGTCCCGTCGCGATGAGCGGTCACGCCTCAGACCCCGCGCTGATGAAGCGGCTGGGCATCCAGAGCTCGAGCTACGAGGGGCCGACGGGGATCGTCGGCGTGCTGCACGGTGCGTGCGCGCAGGCGGGGCTGCCGTCGGTGAGCCTGTGGGCTGCGGTCCCTCACTATGTCGCCGCGGCCACCAACCCGACGGCCGCGCTGGCGCTCCTGCGGCGGGTCGAAGGCCTGATCGGAGTCTCCGTCGACGTCTCCGAGCTCGAATCCGCGGCAGCGGACTACGAGCGCCAGGTGGCGCTGGCAGTGCAGAGCGACCCCGACATCCAGGCCTTCGTGGAACGCCTCGAGCAGGCGGCGCAGAGCGAGGAGCAGGGATCCTCCGAGGACCTGCCCTCGGGCGACATCCTCGCACGCGAATTCCAGCGCTTCCTGCGCCAGCGGGGGCGCGAGGGCAAGTAGCGCGCGAGCGCGGTGCGCGAGCCGGGCGCACCGCGGTGCGCGCGAGCCGGGCAGCGCGGTGCGCGCGAGCCGGGCGGCGCGGGTCAGCTCTCGGCGGCGGGGCAGACGATGCGGTAGTCGCAGATCGCGCACGCCGCGCGCGAGGGAGTCGGCTCGAACGCCTGGGCGAGGATGCCCTCGCCGACCTCGAGCACGATGTCCTTGACCGACTCGGCGTCGCGGGCGCTCCTCGGGACCGGAACCTTGAGGTCATCGAGCACGTAGTAGTAGGCCTGGCGCGAGGACTCGAGCTGCCAGGCTTCGCGCGCGGCCAGCGCGTAGAGCGACAGCTGGACGTCGTGCGTGAGCTGCTCGGCGGTCTTCGGGCGAGAGGTCTTGTAATCGATCAGCTCGTACTGCGCGTCGCCGCCGGGGGCGAGGCGATCGACGCGGTCGACTCGTCCGCGCAGGTGATGGGGCCCGAGCTGGAAGGAGAACGCTCGCTCGAACCACACCGGTTCGGAGTCCTGGTCCTGCAGCCGCGCGTGATAGCGCGTGAGCGCGGCCTGCGCCTTCTCGCGCAGCTCTCCTTCGCGCTCGCTCTCGCCGAGCGCGCTCTTGCGCCAGACGCCCTCCAGCAGCTCCAGCATCTGCGCGAGCGTGCTGCCGCCTTCGGAGTGGTAGCGCTCGAGCACCTGGTGCACGACGATGCCGAAGCGCTGGTGGACGGTCTGCTCGGTGGGAATCCGCAGGACGCGCGCGAACTTGTAGCGCAGCGGGCAGCTGCGATAGGTCTCGATATCCGAGGCCGACAGCGCCAGCCCGACGCCCTTGCGCGGCAGAAACGGCCCGAGCGAGTGCTCCTCCCGGGGAGCGATCGCCAGCGCGCGGGCGCGATCGTCGCTCTCGCCTGCGAGCAGCGTGTCGTCGAGCGTCGAGGTCTGGAAGATCTCCCGCTCGAGCGGAGTGGTGGCGGCGAGCAGGCGCGCGTTGATGTCCGCCAGCGCCTCCGCGAGGCTCTGCTCGCCCGGGCGCTGAAGCAGGGCGGAGAGCTTGAGCAGCTCGAGGTAGCGCACGACGCCATGGGAGATGTCCAGATCGGTGTCGAGCCGCAGCTCGCCGAGACGCCCGCCGATGCGTGCGACGCTCCCCAGCACCTCCTCGCGCAGGAGCTGCAGGGTCGCCTGCAGCTCGCCCATCGCGGCGTCGGCGGCGGTCGCCGATGAGCCAGGCGGAGCCTGATCGCCGTCCTCCTCGGGCGAGATGCCGGCAAGCGACTCGCCCGCCGCCGCGATCGTCTCGGTCGCGCGATCCTCCCACTGGGACTCGGGCGCCACGGCGGTCAGGTGGCGCGCCAGCTCGCGACTGCTCGAGCGGGGGTTGCGGCGCACGAAGTCGACGGCCAGCGCGCGCAGGCGCTCGAGGCTGGCCTCCTGCTCGGCCGCGTCCTCGGGCGCGAGCAACGGTCTGCCGCGCATTCCCAGGCGCTCGATCAGGCGCGCGATGAACACGTCCGGCTCGACCGTGTCGAGCTCGGCCGCCGCGCTGCGGTGCAGCTCGACGAAGCGCTGTATGCGTTCCCGCGCCTCGGGCGGCACCTGGGGCGACTCGCTGGCCGCCGTGAGCCCGAGGACGAGGTCGAGCTTGCGCCGGCGCGCGATCTGGATCACCCGCGCCAGCTCGACCTGGCGCAGCTCGATCGGCGGCCTTGCCAGTGCGCGCACGACGGCGGCCGCGTCCTGCGGGTCCACCAGCAGGCGCATCCACGCGAGCACGTCGCGGACCTCGGGCCGCTTGAGAAAGCCCGTGCCGTTCCCCCCGCCCGATGAGCCTTGCGGCGGCGCGGGCGCGATTCCAGGGCCAGACACAGACCTCAGGATACGCGCGGAGAGGCTCGGCGTGGAGACGGCTCGGGCCTGGGTACGCTCTTGGAGTGGACTTGATCGATTGGGGCGCAGCCCAGCGGATCGGGGAGCTGGTCGCCGGCTCGCCGCCGTACGGAGGCGTGCGTGCTGCGGCGGTCGAGCCACTCGCCTTCGACTTCGCCCGGCGCGTCAGCGCCTACAGCGGTCTGGAGCTGCCAACCGAGCTGCCCGCACTGGAGGCGGTTGACCGCGCGTCGTGGATCGCGGCCAACCTCAAGACGATGCGACCGCTGCTGGCACCGCTGGCCGAGCGCGTCGACGAGGACGGCGGCGGGCTCGTCGGCCCGCTGCGCGGTCCGCTGCGCTCGGCGTCGGGGCTGCTGCTCGGCGCCCAGGTGGGCGCGATGACGGGGATGCTCTCGCAGCGCGTGCTGGGCCAATACGACGTCGCTCTGTTGGACAGCTCGGCGCCCCCGCGGCTGCTCCTGCTCGCGCCCAACCTGGCACAGGCGGCACGCAACCTGGCGGTCGACCGGGATGAGCTCGTGCTGTGGGTGACCATCCACGAGATCACCCACGCGGTGCAGTTCTCCGGCGCGCCATGGCTGCGCGACTACCTGGGCGGGATGTTGAAAGAGCTGATCGACGGACTGCAGGTGAGCGCGTTTGGCAAGTCATCCGAGCCCGACGGCGCCGGCGAGCGCGGCTGGCTGGAGAAGCTGCCCGACCCGGGCGAGCTGCTCGAGATGCTCGAGCGCGCGCGTCGCGGGGAGCTGCTGCGGCTGACGCTGGGGGAGAACCGCTGGCGGCTGGTGGAGCGCATGCAGGCGGCGATGTCGCTGATCGAGGGGCACGCCGAGCACACGATGGACGCAATCGGCGCCGAGGTGCTCCCGTCGCTGCCCCGCCTGCGCGCGGCGATGGACCGCCGGCGCGAAGGCCGCGGGCTGCCCTGGCGCGTGCTCGAGCGCCTCTTGGGCCTCGAGCTGAAGCTCCGCCAGTACGAGACGGGCCGGCGCTTCTGCGACGCGGTCGTCGCCGATGGCGGCACCGAGGCGCTGGCCCGGGCGTGGAGCGGGCCGCAGGCGCTGCCGAGCGGCGCAGAGCTCGAGCAGCCGGAGCTGTGGCTAGCGCGCATGGGCTGAGAGCGCGCCGATGGGTTGGCCACCGGGCCACGCTCGCATCGTGCGGCGTGTTCGATCGCAGGGAGGGCGCTTGCCGATCGGCCCGGTGACCAGCGGCCGAGTATAGAAAGGCGTGGCCTACAAACCTTCTCGGGCCCGCGACTCCCTCACACGGGGGGTCACAGCCCGCCGCAGGCCTGGCAGTGGGCAGCGCAGGCCTGGCCGAACGCATGTTCCGCCTGTTACAAACTAACCCCGCGAGTGGCCTTTGCTGTACGGGGTTTTCAGCCGTGCTAGGATCGATCTGTAACAATCTCGCTGGGATGGGTTACAAACGTGTGTTCGCTGCAGACGGCAGCGGCAGGCCGATCGGCCAGACAGTCCACCACCACCCGACCTGTTCCTGCGAGCAACAGGGAAGAACAAGGAGAACACCCTCCAGATGCCAACCTCCCCCACCGCCTCAGACAGCAGCACCAAAGCCCCGGCGAGATCCGCCGGCAAACGAACTTCTGCCAAAGCTACCGGGCGTGCGAGCACGCAGGCGAAAGCCACGCGCGCCAGGGCAGCGCGCACGCGCACAGGCAGCAGGAGCCAATCGCAGACAGCCACGCGCGGACGGCTCTCCGTGCGGTCCACCGATGTGTTCGGCGACTATGCCGAACGCGCAGTGCTGATTCCCGTCGGCGCCGCTCTGATCGCCCGCGACCGCGTGGTCTCGACGGTCGGCGACACGATCTCGATCTACTCCTCCTCCTCAAAGGCCCAGGCCCAGCTGCGCCGCTTCGAGCGCCGCGGCGCGACCGCCCGCAGCCGGCTCGAGCGCGAGGTCCGCAAAACCAGGGTCCGCGTCGAGCGCGACCTGCGCCAGCGTCGCCGCGGGGTGGAGCGCGAACTGCGCCAGCGCCGCCGCGAGATCGAGAAGACGGTGAGCGAGCTCGAGGCGCGTCGTGACGCGATCGCCAAGAACGGCAGCGACATCGCCAACCGCGTGCCCGACATTGCCAACCGAGTCCAGGAGCGCGTCCTGAACCTCGTCTGAAAGACCCGCTTCCCCCGCCCGGCTCGGAGAGGCCGAAGAGCGGGAAAGTCTGCCGACCTCATATCCCGTCGGCAGTAGTAGCACCCTCTCCTCCCTCGACCCGCGGGCGGCCCCCACCGCCCGCGGGTCTTCTTAAACCCCACCCGAGCCGGGTCCTCGACCCGCGAGCCCGGCCTCGCCCGCGGGGTTTGCCACAATGGGCGTGGTGACCGACAGAGACCAGATCCTCAAGGCGCTCGAGGCCGTGATCGACCCGGAGCTGCACCGCTCGGTGGTCGAGCTCGACATGGTGCGCTCGATCGAGATCGGCGCGAACGGCGTCGTCGACGTGACCGTTTCGCTGACCACGCCTGGCTGCCCGATCAAGGGACACTTCCAGACCGCCGTCGCCGAGGCGGTTTCGGGGCTCGAGGGCGTGACGCACGTCAACGTGTTCTTCGACGTGCTCAGCGACGCCCAGAAGGCCGCGCTGCAGCAGAAGCTCGGACGCGCCAGCCTGCCAGCGGGCGCGCTGGCGCAGGTCGCAAACGTGCTCTGCATCGGCTCGGGCAAGGGCGGCGTCGGCAAGTCCACCCTGACGGCCAACCTCGCCGCTGCGCTGATGGGCGAGGGCAAGCGCGTGGGCGTGCTCGATGCCGACGTCTGGGGCTACTCGATCCCGCGCATGTACGGGCTCGGCTCCACCCGCCCGCCGGTGTCACCCGAGCGCAAGATCATTCCCCTCACGGCCCACGGGGTGAAGGTGATGTCGATCGGCTTCTTCGTGGAGGAGGACGCCGCGGTGGTGTGGCGCGGGCCGATGCTGCACAAGGCGCTCACCCAATTCCTGCAGGACGTCGACTGGGGCGCCCTGGACTACCTGCTGGTCGACCTGCCTCCGGGCACCGGCGATGTGTCGATGACGCTCGCCCAGCTGCTGCCGCAGGCCAAGTTCTTGATCGTGACCACCCCGCAGCCCACCGCGCAGAAGGTCGCGCGCCGCGCCGCGCAGATGGCTCATAAGGTCTCGTTGGAGATCGGCGGGGTGATCGAGAACATGTCCAGCTTCACCACTCCAGCCGGCGAGCGCTTCACGATCTTCGGCGAGGGCGGTGGCGCGGAGCTCGCAGACGAGCTCGACGTGCCGATGCTCGGAAGGGTGCCGCTCACGATGCCGTTGCGCGAGCAGGCCGACGCCGGCGTGCCGCTGGTGATCGAGGACCCCGACGACCCCGCTGCGCAGGCGATCGAGCACGTCGCGCGCGGTCTGATCGCGATGTCGCCGGTGGCGTTGCCGGTTCTGCCGCTGGTTGAGGTGCTGCCGAGCGCAGCCGAGCCGCCGGCGAACCCGAAACCCGTGGGCATGTCGCTGCCGATGGCCTGAGCGTCAGGCCGCTCGCGCTCAGTGACATGCCCTCCTCGGGCGCGCACCCCGGCCGTCGGCTCGTGGGTCCGCGCCGCGCGGCGGCGCCACGCTCGGCGGATCTGCAGGGGCGTGGCGAGCGGGCCGGCAGCTTGACAAGAACGCACGCACCTGGGAGGATCGTCTTCGATATGCCAGTTGAGAATCAGCAGGAGGAGCAGGACGACCGGCCGGCGAGCGCCGCGCCGGGCGACGGCGTCGCTTCAGATCGACGAACGTCGCGCCAAGATGCAGCGGCTGCGAGCGGAAGGGATCGACCCCTACCCGCCACGTCAGCCTGCCGGATCGGACCCCGATCGCGGACGTGCTCGCGGCCCACGACCCGAGCGCGCTCGAGGCCGGCGAGCACCCGGACCTGCAGCTACCACATCGCCGGACGGCTGATCTCCAGACGCGGGCACGGCAAGACCGCCTTCCTGGACGTCCGCGACCTGTCGGGCTCGATCCAGGTCGTCGTGCGCTTCGACGCTCTCGGGCAGGAGGCCTACGACCGCATCCTCAACCTCGACATCGGCGACATCGTGGGGGTCGAGGGCTGCGTGTACGTGACCCAGCGCGGACAGCTGGCGCTCGCTGTCGAGGAGTGCACGCTGCTGACCAAGACGCTGCGCCCGCCGCCTGACAAGCACCACGGCCTCGGCGACACCGGCACCCGCTACCGCTACCGCGAGCTCGACCTGCTCGCCAACGAGGACACGCGCGAGCTGTTCCTCACACGCCACAAGATCGTCTTCGAGATCCGCAAGTGGCTGAACGAACGCAACTTCATCGAGGTCGAAACCCCCGCGCTGCAGTCGCTCGCCGGCGGCGCCGGCTCGCGGCCCGTTCACCACCTACCACAACGCGCTCGACCGCGACCTGTACCTGCGCATCTCGGTCGAGCTGTTCCTCAACCGCTGCATCGTGGGCGGCATGGAGAACGTCTACGACATGGGCAAGGTGTTCCGCAACGAGGGCATCTCCCCCAAGCACTCGCCCGAGTTCACGATCATCGAGTTCATGATGGCCTATGCCGACTACAACGACGTGGCCACCGCGACCGAAGAGATGTTCCGCGACGTCGCCCAGCGCGCGCTCGGTCGCACCGTGATCAAGACGAAACGGCGAGGAGATCGACCTCGCAAAGCCCTGGCGGCGCGATGACGATGCGCGAGCTGATCCTCGAGCGGACGGGCCTTGACTTCATGGAGTCCACCCGCGAGCAGCTCGCCACGGTGCTCGACGAGCCTCTCGACCCGGCCGCCACGTGGGCCGACGTCGTCGCCGACATCTACTCCTCGAAGATCGAGCACACGATCAACCAGCCCACCCACGTCTTCGACTTCCCGCTCGAGCCCTTCCCGATCACCAAGCGCCACTCGGTACACCCTGAGCTGGCCGAGCACTTCGACGCGGTCATCGGCGGCATCGAGCTGGTCAGTGGCGACACCGAGCTCAACGACCCCGTGGATGAGTGGCAGCGCTTCGTGGACCAGCGCCAGCGCCGCGCCGTAGACGACGGCGACGTGCCCCACCCCAACGACGAGGAGTACACCCGCGCGCTCGAGTACGGCTACTCGCCCACTGCCGGCGGCGGCATGGGGGTGGACCGCCTCGTGATGATCCTCACCGAACGCGACACGCTGCGGGAGGTCATCCCCTTCCCGATCGTCAGAGACCTGTCATGAGCGCCTCCGCCCACGGCTCGCCCGGCAAGCTCGACCTCGATCCCGGCGTGGTCGCGGCCTGCCGCCAGGCGGCCCGCCAGATCGCAGACGGCGTCGCCGAGCGGGTCGCGGGCCTCAGCACGGTCTCGGTCGAGCGCTCGGTCACGCGCCTGCTCGGCGTCGACGGCGCAGACGACCTGGATGTGCCGCTGCCCAACGTGCTCGTCGACCACGTGCACGACCACGGCGGCCTCGGCCGCGGGGTCGCCCACTGGCTGGGCAACGCCATGCTGCAGACCGGGCACACGCCGCAACAGATCGCCGAGGCGGTGAGCGCCGGAGAGCTCGAGCTGTGCGCGCTGGAGCTCGCCGAGGAGCAGGCGATCCACGACCGCGCCAGCGAGGAGTGCGCGGGACGGCTGAAGGAGATAAGCCGCCGCTTCGACGAGCGGAGGGCGATGCGCGAGCGGCTGGGAGACAATCCCGCGCCGCTGCGCTACGTGCTGACGGCGACCGGCGACGTGTACGAGGACGTCGTGCACGCGAAGGCGGTCGCCGAGGCCGGCGGCGACATCGTCGCGGTGATCCGCTCGACCGCCCAGAGCCTGCTCGACTACGTTCCCTACGGCCCGACGACGGAGGGCTACGGAGGGACGTTCGCCACCCAGGCCAACTTCCGGATCATGCGCGAGGCGATGGACGAGTGGTCGCAGCAGCACGGCCGCTACGTGCGGCTGTCGAGCTTCTGCTCCGGTCTGTGCATGTCCGAGATCGCCGCGATGGGCGCCTGGGAGGGGTTCGACAACATGGTCAACGACGCTCTCTACGGCATCCTCTACCGCGACATCAACATCGTGCGCGGCCTGATCGATCAGCGCATCTCGCGGATGATCAACGGCCACTTCGGCGTGGTGATCAACACCGGCGAGGACAACTACCTGCGCACCGCCGACGCGCTGGAGGCGGCGCCCTCGGTGACCGCCTCGCAGTTCATCAACCACCAGCTCGCCCGCGACTCGGGCGTGCCCGACGCCCAGATCGCCCTCGGCGACGCGTTCGAGATCGACGTGCCGGTGCGCAACGGCCTGCTGTATGAGTGGGCGCAGGCGCAGCTCACGCGCGAGCTGTTCCCCGATTGCCCCGTCAAGTACATGCCCCCCACCCGCCACATGGACGGCAACCTCTTCCGCACGCACGCCGCAGACACGCTGTTCAACCTCGTCACGATCGCCACCGGGCAGGGCATCCAGACGATCGGCGTGCCCACCGAGGGCATCTTCACGCCCCACATCCACGACCGCGTGCTGGGCCTGCAGAACGTTGACTACGTCTTCAACGCCGCCCACGACCTCGGCGAGGAGATCGAGTTCAGACGCGGCGGCATCGTCCAGACCAGGGCACAGGAGGTGCTGGCGGGCGCGCACGAGCTGCTCGAGCGGATCGCCCAGACGGGCCTGTTCAAGGCGATCGAGGACGCCACCTTCGGCGACGTCAGCCGCAAGCTCGACGAGGGCCGCGGGATCGAGGGGATCGTGACGACCGAGTCCGGCTACTTCAACCCACTGGTCGAGCTGATGCGCGAGGCGAGCTATGCCTAGGACGGTCGATCTGAGCGCGGTCAAGCCGTACGCCGACCACCTCGACGACGGGCTTGTGCAGATGAGCTTCACGCTTCCGGTGCCCTACTCGCTGGCGGCGCGCAAGGCGGCGCTCGAGCTGGCGGGGAGGATCGGCTTCGAGGAGCCAGAGGTCGTCCACTACGAGCAGCTGACCGAGGGCTACACCTACTTCGTGATGTACGGGCGCTGCGTGCAGAGCGTCGACTTCACCGAGCTGCAGGGCGAGGGCTTTGACATCGAGTACATGAGCGAGGAGGAGATCGAGCGGTTCGTCGAGGAGCACGTGGGCCGCAGGATCGTCGTGGTGGGCGCGAGCACGGGATCGGACACGCACAGCGTGGGCATCGACGCGATGCTCAACCTCAAGGGCTACCACGGCCATCACGGCCTCGAGGGCTACCACGCGTTCAAGACCTACAACCTCGGCAGCCAGGTGCCAAACAGCGTGCTCGTGGCCAAGGCGATTGAGGTCGGCGCGGACGCGATCCTCGTCTCCCAGACGGTCACGCAGCAGAACCTGCACGTGCACAACCTGACCGAGCTCGTGGAGATGGTGGAGGCCGAGGGGCGCCGCCGGGAGATGATCCTCGTGTGCGGAGGCCCGCGGGTGTCCAACGAGCTGGCCAAGGAGCTCGGCTACGACGCGGGCTTCTCCAAAGGCACCTACCCCCACCACCTGGCGACGTTCATCGCGCGCGAGCTGGCCGCCCGCGTGTCCGCGCCCGGCTGATTGCTTGCTGCTCTCCGACCTGACCGCCCCGGTGAGCAGGCTCGCGCTGGTCGGGCTCGCCAAGAACACCGGCAAGACCGAGACGCTGGCGGCGCTGCTGCGCGAGCTGCAGGCGCAGGGCCGGCACGTCGGGGTGACCTCGGTGGGACGCGACGGCGAGGAGCGCGACGTGATCGATTTCCGTATCGAGAAGCCGCGCGTCCATCTGCCCGGCGGCAGCCTCGTGGCCACGACCGACGTGTTGCTCAGGGCCGGCGGGCTCCCCCACGAGCTGCTGGCGCGCACGGGGATCCGCACGCCGCTGGGAGAGGTGCTGATCGCGCGGCTGCGCGGCCCCGGCGCGCTCGAAGTGGCCGGGCCGAGCGCAGCGGCCGACGTGCGGGCGGTGAGCGACGCGATGCTCGACCACGGCGCCGAGCAGGTGCTGATAGACGGCGCCGTCGACCGCCGGGCGGCCTCCTCGCCGGACGTGGCCGACGCCCTGCTGATGTCCACGGGGGCCGTTCTCAGCAAGGACATCGCCGAGGTCGTCGCTCAGACCCGCGACGCGGTCGATCTCGTGCGCCTGCCCCCGGTCGAGGAGGAGGCCCGGCCGGCCCTGGCCGCGGCCGCGGACGGCCGGGGCGGGAGCGCGCTCCTCAGCGAGGACGGCGAGCGCGTGGCGCTCGCGCCGCGGTTCGTGCTGAGCGGCGAGAGCGAGCAGATCGGCCGGCTGCTGGCCGCCAACCCGACCGCCCGCTGGCTGATCGTGGAGGGGGCGCTGCCCGAGGCGTTCCTTGACGGCCTGCTGCGCGCCGTCCGCCGCGGCGCTCGCGAGCTGGTGGTGATCGTGAGCGACAGCACCAGGGTGTTCCTCACCGGTCGCGGCCCCGACTGGTATCGGCGCCAGGGGGTTCACATCCAGGCGCTGAGGCCGATCGAGCTGAAGGCGATCACGGTCAACCCCGTGGCGCCCCAGTCCCATCGCTTCGACTCGGCCCGGCTGCGTGCGCTCCTGCAGGAGACGATCGCCGACGTGCCGATCTTCGACGTGCTGCACCCCGACTATCGCGGGGTGCCCCAGCCTGCGCCGCTGTAGCGGCTCTGCTCCGCGCTAGCGGCTGTTGGCGAAGTACTCGGCGTTGATCTGGGTGTACTTCTGCCACTCCTCCGGCAGCTGGTCCTCCGCAAAGCACGCATCCACCGGGCAGGCCTCGACGCAGGCGTCACAGTCGATGCACTCCTCGGGGTCGATGTAGAGCATCTCGGCCGCGTCGTATCCGGGCTCGTCGGGCGTCGGGTGGATGCAGTCCACGGGACAGACCTCGACACAGGAGTTGTCCTTCGTGCCAATGCATGGCTCGGCGATTACGTAGGCCATTCGCTTCTTTCTTGGGTTGGTTTGCGGAGATTCCGATCGGAGAGGGGCATATTGTACGAAGCATGCTGCTCCTTACCGGCGCCACGGGTCTGGTGGGCTCGACGCTGTTGAGCCGTCTGCTCGCCGAAGGCACCGAGGTACGCTGCCTGGTGCGCGATCCCAGGCGGCTGGGCGCCCAGCGCGTGCGCGTGCAGATCGCGCTCGGCGACCTCACCGATCCGCCCTCCTTCCGCAACGCGCTGCGCGGCGTGCAGACGGTAGTCCACCTCGCCGCCTCGATCCGCGACCAGCCGCGCGGGTCGATCGAGGAGCTCAACGGCATCGCCACCTGGCGGATGGTCGAGGCGGCCGAGCGCCAAGGGCTCGAGCGCTTCGTGTTCTTCTCCGCGCTCGGCGCGTCGAGCTACCACCGCACGCGCTGCCTGCGCGCCAAGGCGCTCGCCGAGCAGACCGTGTGCGAAGCGAGCATCGCCTCGATCGTGTTCGCTCCCTCGATCGTCTACGCCCCCGGCGACCCCTGGCTGACGCTGCTCGAACGCCTGGCCCTGCTCCCCGTCATGCCCGTCTCCGGCCGCGGGCGGGCCCTGTTCCAGCCGATCTCGGCCGAGGACGTGGCCGACTGTGTGATCGCGGCCCTGCGCTCGCCCCCGGCGAGCACTCACACGCGCCATGAGCTGGCGGGCCCGGAGACGCTCAGTCACAACGACATGGTGCGGACGGTGCTTCGCTCGCTGAACCGCAGCCGGCCGCTGGTGCACGTGCCGACCCCGATCGTCTCGCGCGCGCTGCGCCTGCTCGAGGCGGCCACCGGTCCGCGAGCAGTGGCCACCTGGGACGAGGCGGAGCTGATGGAGGTCTCGATGACCTCCGCCCGCGGGGCGGCCGATGCCGAAGGCCTGGGCGTCACCCCCCAGCCGATGCGCGCGGTCCTCGGCATCGGCTAGAGCCCCGCCCCCCTGTCGGCCGGCCACAGCCGACGCGCTCGGGCCGTGCGCGCCTGGGCCTGCTCCGCACACATTCCTGCGACGATATGGGTCTGCCCACAAGGCAGCCCCCCGTCAAGCATCAAGCTCAGAAAGCGAGTGCCATGAGCGCGGTTCAGACAGCAGCACCGGAGGTCCAATCGGGCCTCGAGGGCGTCGTCGCCTTCGCCACCGAGATAGCCGAGCCCGACAAAGAGGGTGGCGCTCTGCGCTACCGCGGAGTCGACATCGAGAACCTGGTCGGCGCCATCCCCTACGAGCAGGTCTGGGGACTGCTGGTGGACGGGCGCTTCAAGCCCGGCCTGCCGCCGGCCGAACCGCACGCTCTGACGGTGCGCTCCGGCGATCACCGCGTGGACGTCCAGTCGGCGCTCGCGATGCTGGCGCCGGAGTGGGGCTTCGGCCAGCTGATCGATATAACCGATGAGGAGGCCCGCGACAACCTCGCGCGCGCCTCGGTCATGGCTCTCTCCTTCGTGGCCCAGTCTGCGCGCGAGGCCGGCCAGCCGCCGGTGCCGCAGTCGGAGATCGACGAGGGGCGCACGATTCCCGAGCGCTTCCTCATCCGCTGGCGCGGCGAGGCCAACCCCGACCACGTCAGGGCGATCGACGCCTACTGGGTCTCGGCAGCCGAGCACGGCATGAACGCCTCGACCTTCACCGCACGCGTCGTCGCATCAACCGGCGCAGATGTCGCCGCGGCGCTGTCGGCGGCCGTCGGGGCCCTATCCGGTCCGCTGCACGGCGGCGCGCCCTCGCGCGTGCTGAAGATGCTCGACGAAGTCGAAGCGACCGGCGACGCCGAGCGGTGGGTGGCCATGGCACTCGACCGCGGCGACCGCCTGATGGGCTTCGGCCACCGCATCTACCGGGCCGAAGACCCCCGCGCGCGCGTTCTGCGCCGCACCTGCCAGCAACTCGGCTCGCCGCGCTACGAGGTGGCCGAGGCGCTCGAGAAGGCGGCGCTGGCCGAGTTGCACGCGCGCAAGCCAGACCGCGTGCTGGCGACCAATGTGGAGTTCTGGTCGGCCGTCGTGCTCGACCTCGCGGAAGTGCCGCCGGAGCTGTTCACGCCGATGTTCACCTGCGCCCGCGTGGCCGGCTGGTCGGCCCACATCCTCGAGCAGAAGCGCGAGGCCAAGCTGATCCGCCCGACGGCCAAGTACGTCGGCTGCGGCCCGCGCTCGGTGGCGGAAGTCGAATAGCGCACGACGGGCTGTAGACAGGCCGCCCACGCGGCCTGGTGGTCTGCCGCGCCCAGGGCCGGCAGGGTCTTCAGCGGAGCGCTCCGCAAGCGAGCGGGTCCGGCTCGACGCCGACCTGACGATCCTCGCCAGGCTCTCCGGCGTGCTCGCCAGAGCGCGAGCCATAGCGCTCGCGGCATGGGCGAGGGCTCAGCGCGGGTTGCGGCGCTGCGCACCCAGCGCCGCCGCTCGGGCTGCAGTCAGCGTCGAACTCCTGCCTGATCAGCATTGCCGCGGCTGTCGTCCCGACGATGCTCAGGGCCATCGCGAGGAGCATGAGGGCCATCGCCGGGAGCGCACAGGCGCGCCCCACTGCTAGCAGTCTGGCCATGAGATCTCCCTTGTTGAATCTTGCCGTGATGCCGAACCCCGATAGAGACAGTTCCACCCCTCCTTGACGGCGAGGTAAAGCCCGCGTGAGACCACCCTCACGGTCGCGCTCGTAGTCCGCTTGCACAGCGGCAGGACTGGGCGCGTGGGGACGTGGCCCAGCCGGGTGGCGCGCCTCAGCGCGGAATCCGCGGCTCCGGGAATTGCACAAGCAGAAGATGCAGCGAGGACAGATTCCGGACGGGTCACCGATGTAGGCTTCCTCCAGCATGTCCGACGAGCTCAAGATCGTGACTACGGTCAGTAGCGAAGCAGAGGCCGAGTTGGTCCGTGAGCGTTTGCTAGCCGCGAACATCCAGGCGATCTCGCAGCGCACCATAGGCGGCCCTGAATGGGGCTACTCGGGTGCGCGTGACGTGTTCGTCAACGCAGGGGATCTGGACCGAGCACATGAAGTGCTCGAGGCAGACGAGGGAAGCTTCAGCGATGAGGAGCTTGGGCGCTTGAGCGATGAAGCTGGGCGAGAGCAGGAAGAGCGATGAAACGGGCCTGGACGATTCGCTTCCGCGGCATCTAAGCGGCTCGCTCCCCGCGATATCCGAGTTCCCCGCAATATCAGGGAAATCCTGCACTGAAAGGTCGCAAAATGCGGGACAAATCGATCAGCCGACGCACCTCAACAGCACGAAACGGAGTACTTTCTACGTTACGGCGCGGGTTCGGCCGTCCCCACTGAGATGTCTCGCGTAGGCCCACGCTGGGCATGCCGACGTTGACCTGACGGGCGTTTCGTCGGGAGCGACGGAAACGCCGCCCAAGACACCGTACTTGACCGCGACGAGTGAGTAGCTCGCCGGCGGGAAATGACACGAGGAGCCGTAGTGAGACGCCGTGTTTCGTCTCAGCCGTATGGGTCTTCCGAGCACGAGGCTCGCGTTGGCCTCGTTCGCCGGGCGCGTCCTGCCTGCCCCCCAGCTGCGGCTCTCCTACACCGCTCGTGCGTCGGACGCCGAGCCGGTTTGCCCAATCCCGCATCTCAATCGAAAGGGGCGAGAGCGTATGTCAACCGTCACTGAAGCCCAGCCGTCGACCGGGAGTGACGTTCGTCCGTTCCGTATCGATTTTCCGGACGAGGCCCTCGAGGACCTCCGCCGGCGGATCGCGGCGACGCGCTGGCCCGAGCGGGAGACCGTCGCAGATCAGTCGCAGGGCGTGCCGCTCGCGATGATGCAGGAGCTCGCGCACTATTGGGCGACGGGTTACGACTGGCGCAAGTGCGAAGCGAGGCTGAACGCCCTACCGCAATTCATCACCGAGATCGATGGGCTGGACATTCATTTCATCCACGTTCGTTCCAAGCACGAGGATGCGCTCCCGCTGATCGTCACGCACGGATGGCCGGGCTCGATCATCGAGCAGCTGAAGATCATCGATCCGCTCACCAATCCCACGGCACATGGCGGCAGCGCATCGGATGCTTTCCACCTCGTGATTCCCTCGCTGCCGGGCCACGGGTTCTCCGCCAAGCCGACCGCCACCGGCTGGGATCCCGCCCGCATCGCACGTGCCTGGGTGGCGCTGATGAAGCGCCTCGGATATGAGCAGTTCGTGGCCCAAGGCGGCGATTGGGGCGCAGCGGTCACACAGGGGATGGGCGAACAGGCAGCTCCGGAGCTGCTCGGCATTCACTCCAACATGCCCGGCACTGCTCCACCTGAGCTTGCAGAGGGGTTCGTGGGCGGCGATCCGCCGCCGTCCGATCTCTCGCCCGACGAGAGGCGCGCGTATGAGCAGTTGCGGGACTTCTATGCAAAGCACGTCGCCTATGCACTCATCATGGCGACGCGCCCGCAAACGCTGTACGGGTTCGCGGACTCACCCGTCGACCTGGCGGCCTTCGCCCTGGACCACGGCGACGGTACTGGGCAGCCCGGACTCGTGGAACAGGTTCTCGAGGGACGCCCCCCGGGCAAGGTTACACGAGACGACCTGCTCGACAACATCACGCTCTACTGGCTGACGAACACCGGGGTTTCCTCGGCTCGTCTCTATTGGGAGAACAAGGCGGGTTTCTTCGAAGCCAAGGACATCTCCATCCCGTTCGCCATAAGCGTCTTCCCCGACGAGCTATATCAAGCCCCGCGTAGCTGGGCCGAGCGCGCGTATCCCGACAACCTCGTCCATTACAACATGCTTGACCGAGGCGGGCACTTCGCGGCCTGGGAACAGCCGCAGCTCTTCTCGGAGGAGATGCGCGCAGGCTTCAGAGCACTGCGTTAGTCGATCTGGGGACGGCACCCATCGAGGGCGCCGTCCCCTCACGTTCGGGCCAGACCTCATAAGTCGAAACTGGAAGGAGATTCAGAATGTCGGCGACAGAGCTAGAACAGGTAGATGCAGCCCTGAGTGGGGCCGGGACGAACACTGCGTTCGGCCCTCTCAAGCAGATCGCTGCGGGCCTCCTGGACGTTGGATATGTCGAGGCAGGCCCTGCCGAGGGCCCCGCCGTGATTCTTCTGCACGGCTGGCCGTACGACATCCACAGCTACGTCGACGTCGCGCCGTTGCTGGCAGCGAAGGGCTACAGGGTGATCGTGCCGTATTTGCGCGGTTACGGCACTACGCGATTTCTCTCGGCTGAAACGCTCCGCAACGGGCAGCAGTCGGTCGTCGCCGTCGACGCGATCGCCCTGATGGACGCCCTCGAGATCGAGAAGGCAATCGTCGCTGGCTTCGACTGGGGCGCCCGCACGGCCGACATCCTTGCGGCGCTCTGGCCCGAGCGCTGCAAGGGGCTTGTCTCGGTGAGCGGCTACCTGATCGGCAACCAGAAGGTCGGCCAGGTCCCGCTGCCGCCAGCGGCCGAGCTCGAATGGTGGTACCAGTACTACTTCGCCACCGAACGCGGCCGGGCTGGCTACGACAAGAACCGGGCCGAGTTCGCGAAGCTGATCTGGCGGACGGCTTCACCGAACTGGAACTTCGACGACGCGACGTTCGACCGCAGCGCGGCTTCCCTCGAGAACCCGGACCACGTCGCGATCGTGATTCACAACTACCGCTGGCGACTGGGCCTGGGCGAAGGCGAGGCGCAATACGACGATCTGGAGAAGCAGCTCGCCGAAAGTCCGCTGATCACCGTTCCCACGATCACCCTCGAGGGCGACACCAACGGCGCCCCACATCCGGACCCCGACTCCTACTCGAAGAAATTCTCTGGCAGATATTCGCACCGTACGATCGCCGGCGGAATCGGCCACAACCTGCCTCAAGAGGCTCCCCAAGCCTTTGCCGAAGCTGTCATCGAAGTCGACACCTACTGACGAAGGAGCTCTCATGCCAGATGCGAACTCGAACTCCGCCCCTCTCACCGTCGTTCTCGTGCATGGCGCGTATGCGGACGCTTCGAGCTGGAGCGGCGTGGTCGAGCGCCTGCAGGCAGCAGGGGTGCAGGTGACAGCACCCGCGAACCCGCTGCGCGGCATCTCCGCCGACTCGGCCTACATCGAAAGCGTCATCGAGCAGATTCCCGGACCCGTCCTCGCGGTGGGCCACTCCTACGCGGGTGCGGTGATCTCGAACGCCGCGACAGGTGCCCGGAACGTCGTCGGCCTCGTGTTCGTCGCCGCCTTCGCCACGGAGGAGGGCGAGCGCCTGGGCGAGGTGGAGAACGGCTCCAAGGACAGCGTCCTTGGCACGGCGCTCGTCCCGCTCCAGTATCCGACTGGAGACGGTGCGGAAACGGCCGTCGAGTTCGCGATCGATCCCGCCAAGTTCCACAACGCCTTCGCCGCCGACCTGCCAGCCGAGCAGGCCGCGGTGATGGCTGCGATTCAGCGCCCGGCGGCCGCGTTGGCGTTCTCGGAGCCGTGCGGCCCGCCGGCCTGGAAGTCTTTGCCAGCCTGGGCGGTGGTCGCAACCGGCGACAAGGCAGCCGGGACGGACGTGATCCGCTCGATGGCCCGCCGCGCCGGAGCCACCATTACCGAGGTCGAGGCCTCTCACGCTGTCATGGTCTCCCAACCCGGGACTGTCGCTGACGTGATCCTGACCGCTGCAGCGGCGGTCGACCAGGTGGCCGCCACCGTGGGCGGCTAGCCAAAGGCGAAGCTCTTCGGGTCCGACGAGTGAGGACCCGGCATCATGCCGGGTCCTCACAGCGCCTATCGGCAGCCTACGGCGTTGCCTGCAGACCTACATCATGCCGCTCATGTCCGGCATGCCTCCGCCGGCGCCTGCGCCTTCCTTCTCGGGCACCTCGGCGACGATCGCCTCGGTGGTGAGGATGTTCTTGGCGATCGACGCCGCGTTCTGCAGCGCCGAGCGGGTGACCATCGCCGGGTCGATGATGCCTTCAGCCACGAGATCGACGATCTCGTTGGTGGCCGCATTGAGCCCCTGGCCTTTCTTGGCCTTGCGCACGTCGTTGACAACGACGGAGCCCTCGAGGCCCGCGTTCTCGGCGAGCTGACGAAGCGGCTCCTCGAGCGCCCGCAGCACGATACGAGCGCCCGTGCGCTCGTCGTCTGTGCCATCGGCAGACTGGCCGTTGGCGTCGACCGTGACCGACGAGGCGGCCTGCAGCAGCGCGACGCCGCCGCCGGGCACGATGCCCTCCTCGAGGGCGGCCCGCGTGGCCTGCAGCGCGTCCTCGACGCGGTGCTTCTTCTCCTTCATCTCGGTCTCGGTCGCCGCGCCGACCTTCACGACGGCGACGCCGCCGGAGAGCTTGGCCAGGCGCTCCTGGAGCTTCTCGCGATCGAAGTCCGAGTCGGTGTTCTCGATTTCGGCTTTGATCTGGTTGATCCGGCCTTTGATCGCGGCCGCGTCACCGGCGCCGTCGACGACCGTAGTCGTGTCCTTGCCCACGACCACGCGGCGGGCGCGCCCGAGCTGTGAGAGCTGGGTGTTCTCCAGCTTCAGACCCATCTCCTCGGTGATCACCTCTCCGCCGGTGAGGATCCCGATGTCCTCGAGCATCCGCTTGCGCCGGTCGCCGAAGCCGGGAGCCTTGACGGCCACGCCGGTGAACGTCCCGCGCAGCTTGTTGACCACCAGCGTCGCGAGCGACTCGCCCTCGACGTCCTCGGCGATGATCAGCAACGGCTTGCCGCTCTGGATCACCTGCTCGAGCACCGGCAGCACGTCGCGCACCGAACCGATCTTGGAGTTGGCGATCAGGATGTAGGGATCCTCGAGCACCGCCTCCATGCGGTCCTGGTCGGTGACCATGTACGGCGAGATGTAGCCCTTGTCGAACTGCATGCCCTCCGTGAATTCGAGGTCCATACCGAACGTCTGGCCCTCCTCGACGTTGACCACACCATCCTTGCCGACCTTCTCGATCGCGTCGGCGATGACATCGCCGATCTCCTCATCGCCGGCCGAGATCGTCGCCACACGGGCGATCTGGTCCTTGCCGGAGACCTCCTTGGACTGCGAGGCGATGTTCTTGACGACCTGATCGACCGCTTTCTCGATACCACGCTTGAGCGCGAGCGGGTTGGCGCCCGCGGCCACGTTCTTCAAGCCCTGACGGACGATCGCCTGCGCGAGCACCGTCGCCGTCGTCGTGCCGTCACCGGCCACATCGTTGGTGGCCGTCGCGACCTCGCGCACCAGCTGTGCGCCCTGGTTCTCGAAGACATCCTCGACCTCGATCTCGCGGGCGATCGTCACACCGTCGTTGGTGATCGTCGGCGCGCCGAACTTCTTGTCGAGCACCACGTAGCGGCCCTTGGGGCCAAGCGTCACCTTGACCGCGTTGGCGACCGCATCAACACCCGCCTCCAGCGATTTGCGCGCCTCTGAGCCGTACTTCAGTTCCTTATGAGCCATTTGTAATCAGTTCTCCTTATGACTCGACGCGGGCCAGGACATCCGACTCGCGCAGCACGAGCAGATCCTCCCCGTCGACCTTGATCTCGGTCCCGCCGTACTTGCTGTAAAGGACCTCGTCGCCCTTCTTCACGTCCAGCGGGATGCGCTTGCCGTCCTCATCGAGCTTGCCGTCGCCGATGGCGAGGACCTTGCCCTTCTGCGGCTTCTCCTTCGCGGTGTCCGGGAGGACGAGGCCACTCGCCGTGGTCTCCTCCTCCTCGATCGCCCGCACGATCAGCCGATCGCCCAGGGGCTTGAGCTTCATGTTCAAAAACCTCCATCTAGAGAATGCGATTGGCGGCTCGCAAGCCCGCATGCGTGCGGTGATGGGCCGCCTTTTGGCACTCTCATGGGGAGAGTGCCAATCTGCAACCCTCACTATATAGGACATTCGCAGCGATCCCCAACTCGCCTGGCAGTCGGACTCCCGGACTGCCAGGCGGCTCGGCTGCGGACGCCTGTGAGGCGCCGGCTGCCGGCGCCAAAGCCTCAGTTCTGGGCGCCGCCGAAGCCCTTCATCGCCTGGGTCATGCCCGTCGGGTTCTCGATGATCTGCGAGAAGCGCACGACGGTCACGGTGTCGTCCATCGACACCGAGCGCCCGTAGATCTGTTCGAGGAAGTTGATCAGCTCCTCGTGGCGGCGGAACTCGGGGTTGTCGTGCTTGATGTCGCGCGGGGAGAGCTCGGCGAGCCGCATCACCTCGACCTGGTCGATCACCGCTTCGAAGATGCGTTCCCGGGGCGAGTACTGGTAGCCGATCGTGACCAGCACCGCCTGGTTCTTGCGATACTTCCCCGACTTGTCGCCGAGGCGGATCGTCGCTGTCTTGCGCCCGCGCTTGAGCTCGTCGGCGAAGATCGTCGAGTAGAAGTTGAGCACCTGCATCGTCGGGCAGGCTACCGGTCTTTCTCGAGGTAGGCGAGCGCGAGCGTCACCATCTCGCGCTCGGCGGCATGCGTGAGCGCCGTCTGCGCCTCGCTCAGTCCGATCCAGCGGGCCTCTTCGACCTCGTCATCGTGCTCGGCGGTGTCGCCGTCGCGGTAGGCGAACAGGTAGAAGGAGACGGACTTTCCGATCGTGCGCCCGTCGCGGCGGTACCAGTAGCGCGCCTGGCCGAGCTCGCACACCGGCTCTGCCAGGATGCCGGTCTCCTCGCGGACCTCGCGTTCGGCGGCCTGCAGCGGAGTCTCGCCCGGGTCGACGTGCCCCTTGGGCAGCGCCAGCACGCGCGAGCCGTCGGCCGCGCGGCGGGTGGGCACGATCACGACCACCTCGGAGCCGCGCACGACGACCCCGCCGGCGGAGAACTCGCGTGCCTGTAGGGCGGACGGGCGTTTGGAGGACTTGGGGGGCTTGGGGGGCTTAGAAGACATACTGCTGCAGCGCCCCGGGGTCGTGAACCACCAGCCGCCCCCTGCCCTGGGAGATCACGCCCGCGCGCTCGAGCACTGCGAGGAAGCGGCTGGCCGACTCCCGCGATGAGCCGGCCAGCTGCGCAAGGTCGGCCTGGGTGGCGGTCACGAGCACGTCGCCCGGGCCCTTGCCCTGGGCGATCTCCTGAGTCACGAGCTCGCTGAGAGCGACGGCCACGCGACTCTGCACGGTCTGGAAGGACTGGCGCGAGAGCCGCTCGTTCATCTCGCGCAAGCGCCGGCCGAGGGCGATGACCAAGCGCGTGGCGATCTCGGGGTGCTCGCCCATCAGCCGGCGCATGTCCGGCCCGAGCACAGCCACGACGGTGGTCGGCTCGATCGCCTCGACGGTCGCCGAGCGGCGCTCGTCCTCGAACATCGCGAGCTCGCCGAAGATGTCGCCGGGTCCGAACGTGGCCAGGGTGATGGCGCGTCCACCGCCGTGCGTGCGGATTGCGCGCGCGTGGCCCTGGCGCACGATGTAGCAGGTGTCGCTCGAGTCACCCTCGCGAAACACGGTCTGCCCCGGCGCGAAGCGACGGGGAACCGCCAGCTGGGCGATCCGTTCGAGATCCCGCTGCTCGAGCGTCGAGAACACGGGCACCCGGCCGAGCAGCTCGACCACCTCCGCTGAGCGCGTCACCTCCATCGCCAACGGGATACCACACGCGGCGCCAGCCGGCGCATGCGGTCGCCCACCGGCGCTATCTTCACCTCGTGCCCCCGTTTGTGCGTCTCGGCATCATCCTGGCCGCGCTGGCCGTGCTGCAGGTCGCGCCCGCGCTCGCGCCGGCCGCCTCGGCATCCGCGCCCGCGGGCCCGACCGGCGCACTCAAGCGCGCGCTGCTGCGCTCGCCCGAACTGTGGGCGACGATCAATATCTGCAACCCCGCCGACCAGCGCGATACGGTCGGCGTCCGCGGCTCGATGCCCGGCGACGGCCAGGCCCAGGACAAGATGTACATGAGCTTCCGCCTGCAGTACCGCGGCGCCGGCACCGGCAAGCGCTGGGTCGACGTCGCCGGCGCGAGCACCGGCATGACGCCCGTCGGCGCCGGCGCCTCGGCACGCCAGAGCGGCTCGAGCTTCACGCTCGTGCCGGCCGCCCGGTCCAGGTTTCGGGGCGTGGTGGACTTCCAGTGGCGCCGCGGCGCGAGCGTCCTGCTGTCGGTGTCGCGGCCCACGACCGCGCCGCACAAGAGCTTCGCGGGCGCCGATCCGGCCGGGTTCAGCAGCGCTACGTGCCTGATCCGCTGAACAGGCGAGGGTCGTTGGTGATGATCCCGTCGACTCCCATGTCGGTCAGCTTGGCCATCAGTCGCCGATCGTCGACGGTCCACACGTAGAGCTCGCCGCCGCCCTCGGCCACCGCGCGCAGAAGCCCCGTGGTCACCACCCGCCAGTGCGCCATGATCGCATCGAAGCGGCCCTCCTTCAACGCGGCGCGGACGCGCCGGGGGAGCGTGGCGCGGTAGCCGCTGAGCATCGCCAGCGCCGGGATCGCGGTGAGCATGTCGGTGGTGTAGTCGCGGCGCACGCGCGGCACCGACCAGCCGAGGCGGAGCGCCGGCTCAGCCGCCCGGATCTGCCCGAGCCCGGCCGGGAACATGCCGCTGATGAGCGTGCGTGGCACGAGCTCGCGCTCGCGCAGCACCTCGAGCACGCGCAGCTCGTAGCCGGGCAGCTTCACGTCGACATCCAGCTCGACGTCGGCAAAGTCCTCGCCGCCGAGGTGCTCGAGCGCCTGCTCGAGGCTCAGCGGCGTTCGCGAGCGCATGTCCTCGTAGTCGTGGGCGACGAGCAGGCGCCCGCTGCCGTCGGGGTGCTCGCTGAGCACGTCCAGCTCGATCATGTCGACGCCGTGCTGCAGCGCAGCGTCGAAGCTGGCGAGCGTGTTGCCCGGCTCGATGTGCGCGGCGCCCTTGTGCCCGACGCGGCGTAGTCGCTTGAGCGACGGCTGACTCATCGGCGACGGCTGACTCATCGCGTCCACGATGGCAGAGTCTCCGCACCGATGCCGAGCCTGCGAACGCCGCGGCGGTTCGCAGGCGCCGCCTCCCGCGCCGCCGGGCACTCTCGGCGCCGCTCGAGACTTCACGCCGCCCGCGGGGGCTGGCGCGCGTCCTGGAGGCTCCGCAGCGCGGCTGCTGATCCCACGTGGGGCGCGAGCACGATGAAGGCGAGCGGCTCGATCAGGCACGCAAGTCGCGAGAGCCGCTCCTCGGCGACGTAGCTCGAGACGATCGCCCAGACGGCGCCGGCGATGGCCTGGCGGGCGACCGGCCGATCACGCGACGGCGCGGGAGCGCCCTCCGTGAGCAGCCGGCTGAGGTCATCGATCGAGCTCGTCATGCTGCCGATCACCGCGGGTCCCACGTCAGAGGCGTCGATGAGCGCGACCCTGGCCAGGGCCTGGTGGGCGCGGAGATAGGCCACGAACGCGCTCATAGCCGGAGGGACGGCCTCGGCCCACGAGGGCGCGCCCTCCAGCCCGGACGCGACGGCGTCGAGCGCGCCGCGGCGAAATTCGTCGAGGGCCGCCAGCAGGCAGTCCTGCTTGTCCGCAAAGCGCTCGTGGAAGGCCTCGATCGAGATGCCTGCGAAGGCGGCGATCTGGGGGTCGCTCAGCCTTGCGTAGCCCTCGCTCGCGGCCAGCTCGACGGCGCCGAGCAGCGCCCGCCTGCGCTCCTCATCGCCCGCGGGAAACGCCGCGGGAACCGGGGCCGCGACGGGCGCCTGGGCGAGATGAAACGCCGCGGAGGGCGCCGCGGCGCCGGAGAGGCGGTATGACTCGATCCAGTCGAGCAGCTCGTCGCTCAGCGTGTGGAGCTCGCGCTCGCGGTTTTCGAGCACGCGCATGAACAGGACGCTGCGCACGCCGCCGACGAGCGCCCGCGCCGTGAGCGCCGGAAACTCGGTCCCATCCGGCGCGACCTGCAGGGCGGCCGCGAGGAGCCGCTCGAAGGCCAGGCAGGCGTGCCGCACGCGCTCCCCGGCCCCCGTCCCGACCCCGAGCGAGTCGATCAGTACGAGGCGGGCCTCCTTGGGCGACTCGGCGACGTCGTCGAAGAGCGCCCTGCAGGCCGCGTGCAGGCGATTGGCCCAGCCATGCTCGCGCTGCCAGGCGGCCACCGCGCGGTTGCGGGCGCGGGCGACGACGATGTCGTAGGTGGCCACAAAGCACTCTTCCTTGTTGGAGAACTGCTCGTAGAACGCCCTCCGCGAGACGCCGGCCAGAGCGATCACGTGCGCGACGCTGGTGGCGTCGTAGCCGCGCTGGGAGATCGACTCGATCATCGCGCCGTGGAGGCGGACGCGCTGGTTGCGTGCGACCTCCTCGCGCCTCATGCCGTTGGGGCCGTGCGGCAGCCTCCGGTACAGCGGTGAAAGCTGCCGTGCCGTTCCAGTGGCCCCCACAGTTCCAAAGAGTAGACCAGACGCGATTTCGCGGGCGGCCTTCCCGAGGCGGCGCCGGCCGGCGACTCAGGCGGTGAGCGTCAGCCGCCGCGGGCCCGGGTGGAAACCCAGGTCGACGAGCGCCTGCGCGAGGCCCGAGGCGTTTGCGGGCTCGCCGTCGATGCGCTCGAGCGCGAGCTTTCTCAGCCGCCCCGAGCGGACGGCCTCGGCGAGCGCACGCAGGGCCTCTGCCAGCGGGCCGGGATCGGCCCCGGCGGCGGCTGCCCTCTCGCTGCCGGCGTCCGCCGCGAGCTCCGTGAGCGTTACCAGACCGCGGCCGCCCCGCTCGACGTACAGCAGCGGCTCGTCCTCGACCAGGACGACGTAGGCGCCGGCAACGCGCGCCGGACCCCGCTCGCGGCCCGCGCGCTTGGGCCACGGCAGGGCGGCCCCGTAGGGCTGCGCCGGGTCGGCCGCGGCGAGCACCAGCGTGCGCCCGCGAGCGCCTGCGGCCGGATCGCCGGCGGGCGCGGAGGCAGAGGCCGCCGCGCCGGCCGCGGAGCGCAGACGCTCGACCGCGCCGGGCAGCGCGAACTGGGCGCCGCCCATGCCCTCGATGAAGTAGCCCCGCCTGCAGATCCCGAGCGTCTCGAGGTTCGAGAAGGTGTCATAGAGCAGGGCGAAGCCGCCCCTTATGCCCTCGGCCAGGACCTGCTCGCGGGTGACGATGCCGTAGCGCTCGAGCAGCAGCTCGGCGAGCACGCGCCTGTGCTCGACGGCCGCCGACGGCCCGATCGCCCCCGGCGAGCCGCCGGAAGCGGCACCGAAGACGGGCTCGGCGAGCGACCAGCGGCCCTGGACCTGCTGGCCGATCTCCGACCGGCGGGCGACGCTGCGGCGCGGCGAGAAGCGCGACGGGCCGATCGGGCGACCGCCGCGCTGCGAGCGCTCGCCGCGGGCGAGCGCGAGCCGCGGCGCACGCAGCGGCGCCCACGCGTCGTTGGTCACCTCGCCGGCCCAGACGAGGTCCCACAGCGCCTCGCGCACGGCCTCGGCGGGCGCGTCGAGCTCGCCGAGCAGGTCCGTGAAGAAGCAGGGGCCCTGGGCCAGGCGAGCGCGCAGCAGCTCGTGCTCGGGACGGGCGCACCTGCCCTCCGCCGACGCGGCGGCGCCGCGGATGCCCGCTGCGGCTCCCGGGCGTCCGATCGCCGGGGCGTCCTCGCGGAAGTAAAGGGCCACCCGCCCGGAACGTCCGAGCGGGCCCGCGCCGACCCAGACGACCTCGCCGCTGGCGCAGAGGCTGTCGAGCCAGGTCTGCGAGTAGGCGCCGGTGCGGCGGGGCAGCACGTCCTGCTCCCAGATCTCGACCGGCAGCGCGAGCCCCTGGAGGGGCACGAGCACCTCGCGCAGTCGGTCGATGCCTGCGCCGCCCGCCGGGTGGCGGTCCACGCCCTGCCAGGCGGGCAGAAAGGCCGCCAGGCGCTTCTGATCGACCGGCTCGATCTCCTTGCGCAGCGCCGCCAGCGAGGAGCGGCGCAGCCGGCGCAGGACCTCGACGTCGCACCAGTCGCGCTCGGTGCCGCCAGGACGCAGCTCTCCGCGGACGAGCGCACCCGAGCGCTCCAGCTCGCGCAGGACGGCGCTCGCGTCCACGCCGAAGCGGGCACGCAGCTGCCCGGTCGTGAACGGCCCGTGCGTGCGGGCGTAGCGGGCGACGAGCTCGCGCAGGGCGTCCGGGACCTCGGCAAGGAAGGCCTCCGGCAGCCCGCCGGGGGGCATCGCCGCGAGCGCGTCGCGGTAGAGCCCCGCCTCGTCGGCGGCAACGAAGCGCTCCTCGCCGCCCAAGCGCAGGCGGATCGCGCGCCGTTCGCGCTCGAGCTCCGCCAGCAGCCCCTCGGCGTCGACCCCCGGGAAGACGCGCTCAGCGACCTCCTCGGCGCTCAGGTCGCCGACGTGGCGAAGCACGTCGTGCAGCCCGTCGCGGCCCGTGGCGCGGGTCATCTCCGAGCGGCGCTGGAGGTCTTCTTCGACCCGCACGAGGGCGCCCGGGTCGATCAGCTCGCGCAGCTCCTCCTGGCCGAGCAGCTCGCGCAGCAGGTCGCGGTCGAGCGACAGCGCGGCCGCGCGGCGCTCGGCGTTCGGCGTGTCGCCCTCGTACATGTAGGTGGCGACGTAGTCGAACAGCAGCGAGGAGGCGAACGGCGACGCGGTCGGGGTCTCGACCTCGACGAGCGAGATCTCACGGGTGTGCAGGCCGCGCAGCAGCTCCTGCAGGCCGGGCAGGTCGAGGACGTCGCGCAGGCACTCGCGGTAGGTCTCGAGGATGATCGGGAAGTCCTCGTAACGGCGGGCGACCTCGAGCAGGTTCTGTGCCTTCAGGCGCTGCTGCCACAGCGGCGTGCGCCGGCCGGGGTAGGCGCGCGGGATCAGCAGCGCCCGGGCGGCGTTCTCCCGGAAGCGGGCGCCGAACAGCGCTGATTGGCCGAGCTCGGCCACGACCGCCTGCTCGACCTCGTCGGGTTCCAGCAGCACGAGCTCGGCGGCGGAGGGAAGCGAGCCGACCTCCGGTCGGTCCGCCTCGGCGGCGTCGAGGTCGGGCAGGTGCAGGATGATCCCGTCGTCCGTCCAGATCGCGTCGGCCTCGAGCCCGAAGCGCTCGTGGATGCGAGCCGACAACGCCAGGCCCCAGGCGGCGTGGACGCGTCCGCCGTAGGGGGACAGGATGCAGAGGCGCCAGTCGCCGATCTCGTCGCGAAAGCGCTCGAGCACGATCGTGCGCTCGCTCGGCAGCACGCGGGTGGCGCCGAGCTGCTCGCGCAGGTAGGCCAGCAGGTTGCGCGCGGCGCGCTCGTCGAGGTCGTAGTCGCGCTGCAGCGTCTGCGGATCCTGCTCCACGGCCCAGCGGGAGAACGCGCCGATCGCTTCGCCGAGCTCCCTGGGCCGCCCGACGGAATCGCCCTTCCAGAAGGGCACCGCGCCGGGCGCGCCAGGGGCGGGCGTGACGATCACGCGATCGCGCCCGATCTCCTCGATCCGCCAGCTGGAGGCACCGAGCAGAAAGGCCTGGCCGGGCCGCGCCTCGTAGACCATCTCCTCGTCCAGCTCGCCCACGCGCCTGCCGTCCGGCAGCGTGACGGCGTAGAGGCCGCGGTCGGGGATCGTGCCCGCGTTCGTCACGGCCAGCTGGCGCGAGCCCCTGCGGGCGCGAATGGTGCCGGCCACGCGGTCCCAGACGATGCGCGCGCGCAGCTCGCCGAACTCCTTGGAGGGGTAGCGCCCGTCGAGCATGTCGAGCACGTTCTCGAGCAGCTCGCGGGAGAGCTCGGAGTAGGAGTACGTGCGCGTGACCAGGGCGTGGAGCTCAGCCACCGCGATGCCGTCCGGCTCGGCCGCGACGGCGATCGCGACGATCTGCTGGGCGAGCACGTCGAGCGCGTTGCGCGGCACTACGGTGGGCTCGATCAGACCTTCGTGCATGCGGCGGGCGACCACGGCGCACTCGAGCAGGTCGCCGCGGAACTTGGGGAAGATCCGACCGCGGCTGACCTCGCCGACGCCGTGGCCGGCGCGCCCGATGCGCTGCAGGCCACGTGCGACGGACTTGGGCGACTCGATCTGCACGACGAGGTCCACGGCGCCCATGTCGATGCCGAGCTCGAGCGAGCTCGTGGCCACGAGGCAGGGCAGCTCGCCGCCCTTGAGCAGCTCCTCCACCTTGGTGCGCTCCTCACGCGCGAGCGAGCCGTGGTGCGCGCGGGCGATCTCGCTGCCGGCGAGCTCGTTCAGGCGCAGCGCGACCCGCTCGGCCGAGCGGCGGTTGTTGACGAACACGATCGTCGAGGTGTGCTCGCGCACGAGCTCGAGCAGCTCGGGATAGATCGCCGGCCAGATCGAGGCGCGCGTCGCCTCGCCCCCTGCGAGCGCCTCGAGCGGATCGGACTGCGGGCGCGCGCCGCCAGAGGGCTCGATCGCGCCCGGTTCGCTCATCGACTCCACCGGCACCTCGATGCGCAGGTCGAGCTCCTTGCCGGACCCGGTGGCGTCGACGATCGTGACCTCGCGCGTCGGGCCCACGAGATAGCGCCCGATCTCCTCGAGCGGGCTCTGCGTGGCGCTCAGGCCGATCCTCTGGATCTCGCCGCGGCGGCCGGTGCCGCGCTCGCCGAGTGGCTCGGCCTGCGCCTGCAGGCGCTCGAGCGACAGCGCCAGGTGGGCGCCGCGCTTTGAATGGGCGACCGCGTGGATCTCATCGACGATCACGGCCTCGACGCTCCTCAGCGTCTCGCGCGCGCGGGAGGTGAGCATCAGATACAGCGACTCGGGGGTCGTTACGAGGATGTCGGGGGGGTTGCGCAGCAGCGCCGCGCGCTCGCGCGGCGGCGTGTCCCCGGTGCGGATGCCGACGCGCAGACCCTCGGCGCCGATCCCGCGCAGGGGAGCCCGGAGGTTGCGCTCGATGTCGTAGGCGAGCGCCTTCAGCGGGCTCACGTACAGGACGCGCGTGGTCCCCACCGGCGACGGCACCGGCCCGGCCGGCAACGGCGCTGTCCCCGCCAGCAACGGGGCTGCCCCCGAGCGGCCGGCGACGGAGGCGCCCTCGGAGGCGCCCCCGCCGAGGGCGCCGTGAACGCTGAGCCGGTCGAGCGCCCACAGGAAGGCGGCCAGGGTCTTGCCCGAGCCGGTGGGCGCCGCGAGCAGGACGTGCTCGCCGGCGGCGATCGCCGGCCACGCCTGAGCCTGGGCCGGCGTGGGGGCGGCGAACGCCTGCTCGAACCACGCGCGGACGGCGGGGCTGAAGCTGGACAGGGGCATATACGCGAGGCTAGCGCCGGCGGGCGTGGAACAGCGTCCGGCCGCCGCGACTTGGCCAGCAGCACGGACGCCGCCGCCCGGGAGAGCCGCGACGCCCGTGCGAGACCGGGCATCTTTGGGGGGGACGCTCGATCTCTCTGGAGCACCGCCGGAGAGTCTGACGATGCTCACGCCCTGCAGAAACGCACCGTTGTTCGACTGCGGACTATAGTTCCAGCCATCGGGCAGCGCCAGCGGTGTTTCCCACTGCCCTGCGCCGGGCCATACCCCTGCGGCAGTCGGGCATCGAAGCCGCGGTGAGGCGCCTGGTCCCGCGGCCTCCCTCCCGCGCCGCGATTACACTTGGCCCTTGATGGGCGACCGAGCACGTATGTGACCAGCGCACCGGCCTCGAGCGCCGCGCCCAGCGAGGCCGCGCCCAGCGAGGCCGCGGCCGGCCTGGCGCGCTCGAACGGCGTCCTCCCTTCCCAGAGCCTCCGCGAGGCGCTCGCGCGCGACTGGATCGTCGCGGATCCTTGGCGCATCCCCGCCGAGTCGGTCCAGCCGGCGAGCGTCGATCTGCGCCTCGGCGATCATGCCTGGGCGCTGCGCTGCAGCTTCCTGCCCGACAACGACTCGACGGTCGAGCAGAAGATCGAGGACCTGGCGTTCGAAAGGATCGACCTCCGCGACGGCGCGACGCTGGAGCGCGACCGCCCCTATCTGGTGCCGCTGATCGAGGAGCTGCGCCTGCCTTCGGAGATCCGCGCGAAGGCCAACCCGAAGAGCTCGACCGGTCGCCTGGACGTGTTCACGCGGGTGCTCACCGATCGCAATCATCGCTTCGACGAGATCGCGGCCGGCTACCGCGGCAAGCTCTACCTGGAGGTCGTCCCGCGCACGTTCGCGATCCGCGTCAAGACCGGCCTCGCGCTGAACCAGGTGCGCTTGATGCACGGAGACGGGCGCCTCAGCGACGAGGAGCTGATCGCCCTGCATCGCCGCTGTCCGCTCTTGTATCTGGGCTCGCGCCCGCTCCCGGACTCCGAGCTCTCGCTCGCAGACGGGCTGTTTCTGAGCCTGGATGTGTCGGACTCGGCCGAGAGCATCGTCGGCTATCGCGCCAAGAAGAACAGCCTGCCGATCGATCTCGCGCGTGTGGGGGCGCTGCGCTGGCAGGACTACTGGGAGCCGGTGCATCCGGAGAAGGGCGGACGCATCGTGCTCGAGCCAGAGGTCTTCTATCTGCTGCTGTCGGCCGAGGGGGTGAGCATCCCCCCGGCGTATGCCGCGGAGATGCTCGCCTACGACCCCACGGCCGGTGAGCTGCGCACCCACTACGCCGGCTTCTTCGACCCCGGCTTTGGCTACTCGCGCAAGCAGCCGTTGCACGGCAGCCGAGCGGCGCTCGAGGTCCGTGCCCGCGACGTCTCGTTCATGGTCGAGCACGGCCAGCCGGTCTGCAAGCTCGCATTCGAGCGGATGACCGATGAGCCGGACGTGCTCTACGGCGAAGACGTCGGCTCCAACTACCAGGGCCAGCTGACGATGCTGAGCAAGCATTTCGCCGAGGGCGCGCAGCGACTCGCGCTCTGAGAGCGTCCTTGCGGGGGCGGCCTCGGGAGCGGCTCCAGGCGCCGGTGCGCCGCGCGCAGCTGACTCGAAACTCCAGTGTTTCTTTGCGTCTGCGCCGATGTCCCGAACTATTGTCTGGACAATTGTCTCGACAGCCAGTCCCCTCACGGAGGAAGACAGGAACAAGGTGCCAAAAACGAGAATGCCCCCAACTGCTGTAAAGGCCCCGAACGGCGCCGAGCCCTCGTGGTCGATCCCCAGCCTGCGCGAGCCGCGCTACTCGCAGTCCCTGGAGCGCGGACTGGCGATCCTGGGTTGCTTCACGCCGAAGCGCCCCGTGCTCGGCATCGCCGACATAGCCGACGAGCTCGGCATGAGCCGCTCGACCACGCACCGCTATGTGATCACGCTGGTGGCACTCGGCTACCTGGAGCAGGGTGCCTCGCGCAAGTATCGCCTCGGCCTGCGGGTCACCGACCTGGGGATGTCGGCGCTCAACTCGACCGGCCTGCGCGAGCACGCGCACCCCTACCTCGAGGAGCTGCGCCAGCGCAGCACCTACACGGCGAGCCTCGCGGTGCTCGAGGGCAGCGACATCCTGTATGTCGACCGCGCCCGCAGCTTCCGCCGCGGGCAGAGCGCGATCGACCTCGACCTGCACCCGGGCTCCCGCCTGCCCGCGTACTGCACGGCGATGGGAAAGCTGCTCCTGGCGAACCTCCCCGAGGGCAGGCAGCGCGAACTGCTGGCGGACATGAAGCTGACCAAGCGCGGCCCCAACACGATCACCAGCAAGCGAGCCCTGCGCGAGGAGCTCGAGGAGGTGCTCGAGGCGGGCTTCGCGGTCAACGACGAAGAGCTGGTAGCGCACCTGTTTGCGATCGCCGCGCCCGTGCGCAACGAGGCACGGGAGCTCGTCGCCGCCGTCAGCCTCTCGGCCCCCAGCGCGATGATCTCGCTCGCGGAGATGGTCACCGCGCTCGGCCCGCACCTGGTGTCAACGGCCGACCGGATCTCCGCCCGGCTCGGCTACCGGCGCGACGACGAGCAGAGCTAGGCGCAGCCGCCGCGCGGGGCCGGCCCGGCCGCGACGAGACGGTGGCCGGGGCGCTCGCGTACTCTCTTGCGCCACCATGCACCCGCCCTTCCGACTCACGCGCCCTCTCGCCGCGAGCTGCCTGGCGCTGCTCGCGGTCGGCCTCGCGGGCTGCGCCAGCTCGGTCTCGACGTCGTCGTTCAAGGGCGAAGAACACGAAGTCGCCCAGACGATCGCAAACCTCCAGGCCGATGCCACGACCGGGGAAGCGAAGAAGATCTGCACGGAGGATCTCGACAGTGCACTGGTGGCGCGGCTGGGCGGGGTCAAGTCGTGCGAAGCGGCGATCAAAAGCCAGCTCGCCGAGACCGACAACCTGGAAGTGACCGTCGAGTCCGTCGAGCTCGCCTCGAAAGGGGGGCAGCGCACGGCGCGCGCCACTGTCAAGAGCATCCGCGCGGGCAAGTCCGCTCCGAGCACGCTCACGCTCGTCAAGGAAGGCGGGAAGTGGAGGATCTCAGGGGTGCAGTGAGCGCCCGTACTGGCGTTCGTAGTAGGCGCGATAGTCGCCCGCGCGGATCGGCTCCCACCACCATGCGTTCTCGCGGTACCACGCGACGGTGTGCTGCAGGCCCTCGCTGAAGCGCACGCGCGGCGCCCAGCCGAGCGCGCGGAGCTTCTGCGAGGAGAGCGAATAGCGAACATCGTGCCCGGGACGGTCCGCGACGTGCTCGATCTGCGACTCCGGCGCATCGGTCAGCTCGAGTATGCGCTTGACGACGGTGATGTTGCTCTCCTCATCGGGGCCGCCCGCGTTGTAGACCTCGCCCGGCGTGCCGTGCTCGAGCACGTGCCCGATCGCAGCGGCGAAGTCGCTCGAGTGGATCCAGTTGCGGACCTGCATCCCGTCTCCGTACACCGGCAGCGGGTCGCCGTGCAGGGCGTTGAGGATCATCAGTGGGATCAGCTTCTCCGGATACTGGTAGGGGCCGTAGTTGTTCGAGCCCCGGCAGACGAGCGCCGGCAGGCCATAGGTGCGGTGGTAGCTCTGCACGAGCAGATCCGCTCCCGCCTTCGTGGCCGAGTAGGGCGAGGACGGGCGCAGCGGGCTCTCCTCGGTGAAGGTGCCGACGTCGATCGATCCGTAGACCTCGTCGGTGGAGACCTGCAGGTAGCGCAGGCCGTGCTCGCGGGCGGCCGCGAGCAGCACGTTGGTGCCGAGTGCGTGGGTCGTGACAAACGCGTCGGGCTCGGCGATCGAGCGGTCCACGTGGGTCTCGGCGGCGAAGTTGACGATCGCCTGCGGCGCGCCTACCTCGATCGCGGCGGCGACCGCCGCGCCGTCCTCGATCGCGCCGCGGATGAAGCGGAAGGCCGGATCGCCGACGAAGTCGTGGAAGTTCTCCTCGCGCCCGGCGTAGGTGAGCTTGTCGAGCACGGTGACCTCGTCTCCATGCTCGCGCAGGCGTAGGCGCGCGAAGGTCGAGCCGATGAACCCCGCTCCGCCGCAGACGAGAAGCCTCATGTACGCATCATTCCAGCGCGCGCCGCCAGGTACCCGGCCAGCCCGTCCTGCCACGGCGGCAGCGGCAGGACGTCATCGCGCTCCGAGGCAAGGGCCGACCACGCGGGACGGGGCGCCGGCCGGGCCATCTGCGCCGTGGTGGCCGGATCGACGCGGCACTCGATCTCGGCCTGGCGGAAGATCTCTCGGGCGAAGCCGTTCCATGACACGTGACCGCCGCCGGCGAGATGCACGAGGCCCGCGACCCGGCGCTCGATCAGGCCGAGGAGCGCGGGGGCCAGGTGGCCGGTCCAGGTGGGGCAGCCGACCTGATCGCTGACCACCTGCACCGCCGGCGATCTGCGATCGCCCGGTCCGCCGTCCTGCTGTTCACCCGCGAGCCTCAGCATCGTCTCGGCGAAGTTGCGGCCTCCGAGGCCGAACAGCCACGAGCTGCGCGCGACCGTGTGGCGCGGGGAGGCCTCGAGCACGCGGCGCTCGCCGGCGAGCTTGCTCGCGCCGTAGACCGAACGCGGAGCTGTCGGGTCGGACTCCACATAGGGACGCTTGGCGCCGGAGCGCTCGACGCGGGCCTCGCCGTCGAAGACGTAGTCGGTTGAGACGTGCACGAGCGGCACGCCGGCCTGCGCGGCCGCGCGCGCGACGTTGCCCGCCCCTCCGGCGTTGACCGCGTGTGCCTGCTCAGGGTGACTCTCCGCTCCGTCCACGTCGGTCCAGGCGGCGCAGTTGAGTGCCGCGTCGGGGGTCACCCGCTCGAAGGCCTCCATCACGGCGCCGGCGTCGGTGATGTCGAGCTCGCTCCGCGGCAGTCCGACCAGTTCGTGGCCGGCCCGCTCGCCGGCGCGCAGGACGTCGAGGCCGAGCATCCCGGCGGCGCCTGTGACGAGCAGCCTCACAGGATCGAGATGTCGGAGTTGTCCCCCACCATGAAGCGGTAGGCGCGCGGCTGGCGGGTGCCGCGGCGCACCGTCACGTTGCGGCCGAGCAGCGAGGACTCCATGCGCCCGTCGAGGTCCGTGACCGTGCAGCCGGCCAGCAGGATCGAATGCTCGACCTCCGAGCCCGAGATCGTGCAGCGCTCGCCGATGGCCGTGTAGGGGCCGATGTAGCAGTCGCTCAGGCGCGCATCGGCGCCGATGATGGCCGGGCCGCGCACGGTGGTGCGCTCCAGGCGCGCTCCGGGCTCGACCACCACGCGCCCGTCGACCTGGGAGTCGACGAGCACGCCCTCGACCCGCGCGAGGAGGTTGTCGAGAACCAGGCGGTTGGCCTCGAGCATGTCCTCCAAACGGCCCGTGTCCTTCCACCAGCCCCGCACGATGTGCGGCTCCACGCGCATCCCCCGGTCGACGAGATGCTGGATGGCGTCGGTGATCTCGAGCTCGCCGCGCGCGGAGGGCTGGATCGCGCGCGCCGCCTCGTGCACGGCGGCGGTGAACATGTAGACGCCCACGAGCGCCAGGTCGGTCGCGGGCTCGGACGGCTTCTCCACGAGACGCACCACCCGCCCGATCTCCCCGCCCGCCGACTCCGCCAGCTCAGCCACGCCGTAGTTCTGGGGATCGGGCACCGGCGTGAGCAGGATCAGCGCGTCCGGGCCATGCTCGCGGAATGCGCTCACGAGGTCCGCGATCCCGCCCTGGAGCAGATTGTCGCCGAGGTACATCACAAACGGGCTCGCGCCGAGGAAGGGCTCGGCCGTGAGAACCGCGTGCGCCAGCCCCAGCGGCTCGTCCTGGACGATGTAGGAGATGCGCACCCCGAAGCGCGAGCCGTCGCCGACGGCCGCTTCGATCTCGGCTCCGGTCTCGGGGGCGATGATGATCCCGACCTCCTCGATGCCAGCGTCGGCCATCGCCTCGATCCCGTAGAAGAGGACGGGCTTGTTGGCCACGGGCACCAGCTGCTTGGCGCTCGTGTGCGTGATCGGGCGCAGGCGCGTGCCCTTGCCCCCTGAGAGGATCAGCCCCTTGAGCGTCTCCATCGCGGGATCACCCTACCGAGCGGATCAATACGTGCCGCCGAGCTTGCGGTGGTCCCAGGTGGCGCGGCGGAGCTCCACGAACTCGAGCGCCACGCGCTTGGCCGCCTGCTTGTCCACCATCGCGCCCACCTCTGCCGGCAGCTCGCGGGCCGGCGCCTCACCGCGCGGGGAGGCGTGGCGGGCGAAGATCTCCCGCCCGAGCGCCCTCACCACGTCGAGCTCGCGGTGGACGAGGACGTCGCACTCGATCATCACGCCGCGAAGCTCCTCATAACCCTCGCCTGCCTCCACCTGCAGCGTGGCGCGCGCGTCGCGCTCCAGGTTGCGCACCTTCTGCGAGACGGCGTACGTCCAGGCCCATAGGCGCGGACCCGGGCCACCGCCCGCCGGCTCTCTGAGCACGTACCACAGGGGCATCAGGTGCGGCCACCCGCGGGGGCCAATGGTCGCGCAGGTCACGGTGCGTTCCTCGGCGAGGAACGCGGCGGCCTCGCTCTCGCTCATCCTGATCTGCTCGCGGCGGCTCACGCGCGGGAAGGCTACCCGGCGCGACCCTGCACCGACTGCGACCCGGCGCGACCCTGCACCGACCGGGCCGACTGCGCCGAGGCCTTCACACGCCCGCTGGTGCGGCGTGGACCTCGCGCAGGCGCGCGACCGCTGCGCGCACGGCCTCGCGAGCGTCCTCGGGCTCGAGCACGGCAGCATCGCCGGCTTCCTTGAGAATCTCGCGCACGAGCCAATCGACGCCGGCGAAGCTCAGCTCGACGACGACCGCCCCGTCGCTCCACTCGGCGACCACGCGCCGCGCCTCCCGCGCCCAGCGTGCGCGCTCGGGGGAGACCCACACGCGTGCGCTCCGCGACGCCTGCACCTCGCCCGTGCGCAGCCAGCCGTCCACCTCGGCCGCCGGATCGACCTCCGGCCGCGGCTCGAACTTCTCGGTCGTGACCGCCACGCGCTTGATGCGGTCGAGGCGGAAGTGGCGCACGCCGTCGCGCTCGGGGTCGAAGGACGCGACGTACCAGCCCTCGCGGCCGTTGGTGAGCGCGTAGGGCTCCACCTTGCGCAGCGACAGCTCGTCCTCGTTCTCCTTGTAGTACTCCAGCTCGATCATCCGCCGCTGGACGATCGCCTTGGACACCAGCCGCGCCACGCCCGAGTCATCGCCGCCGGCACTGGCCACCTGCAGCCCCTGCTCCATCGGATCCTCGCCGAGCGCCGCCACGATCTTCTCGCGCGCCGAGGTCAACGAGCCCTCGGGGATGTGCTCGCCGATCAGGTCGATCGCCGCAACCAGCGCCTTGGCCTCGACCGGCAGCAGACGAGCGGGCCGGTCGAAGTTGTCGCTGTAGGGCTCGGGGTCGACCTCGATCTCCCCCTCCTCCTCGTTGATCTCCGCGTACAGCACATACGAGCCGCCGCCGAAGTTGACGACGTTGAGCACGTTGACGTCCTCGCGCAGCTCCTCCTCGCTGATCTGCAGCCGCTCGCAGACCTCGCTCATCGCGACGCGCTCCCCTTCGCGGCCGGCCTTGATGAGGATGCTCGCCAGGGTCACCAGGCGCGCGAAGCGCTCCGGGCGGATCGCCGCCTCGTGGCGGCCGCCGCCGACATCGGCCTCGGCGCGGGCCGAGGCACCGCGGCGGGCGGCGCGCGAGCGAGACGGCGTCGCGATCCGCGCCGCGGCGGCTGCGCCGGCCTTGGCCGCGGGGCGCCTGCGGCTGGGCTCGGCCGGCGGCGTGTCGCCGTGGCGCTCCTCCAGCAGCTCCAGGCGCCGCTCATACTCACGAGTCAGCTCCTGGGGGGCCAGCAGGCGAGCATGCACGCCCAGCCCGAACACCCACGAGACGATGCCGCGCGTGTTCGAGTAGCTCGTGCTGAATACCTTGTCCCCCTCCTCCACGCCGTCCGCCGGCGGAGCGCCGTCGAGGTCTGACTCGACATCGTCAGGGTCGCCGATCGCGCCGTAGCGGCCGAAGTGGCGTTCCACCTGCCAGGCGATCCGCGCCGAGATCAGGACCTCGGCCACGCCGCGCTCGTCGCCGAGCTGCCAGTCGGCGCGGGTGGCGTAGGCGCGCGGGTCGAAGTCGGCTGGCCGATGGAAGTCGTGCTCGGCCTTGGTCGCGTATGAGACCTTGCCGCGGATGCGCGAGAGGCGGAACACGCGGATCGCCTTGCGCTCGTGCGCATACCCGAGCAGATAGAACTGCCCACCCTGAAAGAGCAGGTGGTAGGGATCGACGCGGCGCGAGCTCACCTCGTCGCGCTCCATCGTGTAGTAGTCGAAGACGATCGTCTTGTTGCGGAAGATCGCCGTCTCGACCTTGGCCAGGCGCGCGGAGAGATCGTGCCCTCCCGCCGAGGCGGTGATGCCGAGCGCGACCGAGCGCTGCTCGGGCGCGGCCAGCGGACTGGGCCGCCCCCAGGTGATCTGCTGGAGCGCCAGCCGCAGCGGCTCGGCGTAGGCGAACTCGCCGTCGAGGAGGCTGAGCGCCGTCTGCAACGCCGCGAGCTCCTTGTCGGTGAACGCGATCGGGGGCAGATGGAAGTTCTCCGGGCGCAGCGAGTAGTTCTCCTGCTCGGCCGCTCCGTCGGCAGGTCGCTCAACCGTGAGCTGGATACGCAGCGATTCCAGCTCGGAGCGATCCGCATAGAAGCGTCGCGCGAACGCGTCTTCGTTCATGCCGCTGTAGCCCTCCACGTCGCGCCGGATCTCGAGGGCCGTGACGGGCCGGCGCTCGGCCATCAGGTAGGAGATCAGCGACAGCTGGCGGATCAGCTTCTCGGTGTCCTTTGCCATCGGCCTCAAAAGATAGAAGCCGACGGCGAGAGCGACGCAGCGCGGCGAGACGGCGCCCCCGCTATTTGCGGTCTTTCAGGCGGCTTCGCGCGCGGGTACCGGCTGCTGGCCGTCCCGCCGGGCGATCTCCGCGGGCTCCTCGCCGCCTCGTTCGGCGAAGAACGCGCCGGCGCCGATCGCGCGGTCGAACGCCGACCAGCGCCGGCCGGGAGCGAGCTCCTTCTCGATCCGATCGAAGCTGCCCAGACGCCCGCCGAGGTTGTCGATCATGTGCACGAGCGTTGCCTCGCGCGTGCATGGGACCACCGGGCTGCCGTGCTCGAGCGTGCCGTGGTGGGAGAGGATGATGTGACCGACTGCCTGCGCCAGCTCCGCGGGGAAGCCGTCGATGTCCTCGATCGTGCGGCGCATGCGGTAGTAGCCGAGCGCGATCTCGCCGTGCAGCCTGCCTGCATCGGTGAGGTCGATGTTCTGGGGATCGTCGGTATAGGCCTCGAGCTTGCCGATGTCGTGCAGGAGCGCGCCCGTGACCGCGACGTCGCGGTCGATGCCGGGAAAGGTGGCGCTGATCGCGCTGACCGCCTGGGCGACGCCGAGGCAGTGCTCGAGCAGGCCGTGGGCGTAGGCCTGGTGGTAGTACTTGGCGGCGGGCGCGACCCGGTAGCCGGCCCACAGCTCCGAGCCCTCGCCGAAGACGCGCTCGAGCAGCGCCCGCAGGTGCGGCTCCTGGATCGTGCCGACCAGCTCGCGGACCTCGGCCTCCATCTGCTCGATGGCGCGCGCCGGGCCGTCGCAGAGCTCGGCCGGGTCGTAGCTGCCGGGGGCGGCCGCGTCGAGGCCGCGCAGGTTGATCTGGGGGCCGAAGCGCGGATGCACCGTGTAGCGGCCGCGGACCCTCACCGGCGTGCCCGCCCGGGCCAGCTCCTCCGCCTCGGTCAGCTCCTCCCAGACCATGCACGCGACCGCGCCGGTGCGGTCGCCGAGCTGCAGACGGATGTAGTCGCCGCCGTCGCGCCGCTGCCGGCGCTCGGCCGCGCGGACCAGGAGCACCTGATCGATCTCCGCACCGTCGCTGAGCTCGTTCAACAGCATGTTTTGAAGGTAGAGATGGGTGCGGACGGGATGCGCCCGGTGCCGACGGCCTCGGAGACGAGCCGCAGCCCGGCGCCTTGACATCGCCGCGCGGAGCCGACACGATGCTGCTCGTGCGCCGGCCCCTCGTGCTCGCAGCGTCGCTTGTGGCGAGTTCGCTGGCGGTGATCGCCGGTGTGCCTGCACCGAGCGGCGCAACGACCGGCCGGCCGACGCGCGTGGTGAGGGTCAGCCCAACGACGTCCGCGGGAGCGCTGCGTGCCGGCTACACCGTCGTGCACAGTCGCCACGGCGCGAGCTGCGAGGCCGGATCGGATGTCATCTCCGGCGTCTACCGCTGCTTTTCGGGCAACAGCATCCTGGACCCCTGCTGGGCGGAAACGGTCCCCGCGGCGCCGTCGCAGGTCCTCTGCCTGCTCGAACCATGGTCGCACGACGTCACTCGCCTGTATCTGAGCTCTGCCCTGGAAGTCAGCCCTCCCGGGCCGCTCTACGTCTGGGGCGTGCAGCTGGCGGGCGGCCAGCGCTGCCTCGCCGCGCAGGGCACACACGACCTCGTCCACGGAGAGGTCGTCAACTACTACTGCGGACCCGGCTTCAGCCATGTCCTGGTCGGAGAGCCCAACCGCTCGCACGCGGTCTGGCGCATCCGCGAGGCGCACCTCGGGCGCAGCGGCGGCACGCTCGGATCGTTCGTGACGATCGCCACCGCCTGGTACGGGCTGCCGAGCGCCATGCCGTAGGCACCGTGTGCTGCGAGGCCGGCGCGGCTGCGCGGCGCGGCTGCGCGGCGCGAGGGTTTGTGTGCGGCCTACGGCTCCAGCCGGTGCGGTCCGCGGTACAGGAAGGTGACCTCGCGCACGTTCTCCTGACCGAGCATCTGCATCAGCAGCCGCGTCAGCCCGAACCCGAAGCCGCCGTGCGGGGGCGCGCCGAAGCGGAAGAAGTTGAGGTAGTACTGGATCGGGCCCACGTCGACCTTCTTGTCCTCGGCCTGCGCCAGCAGCTGCTCGTAGCGGTGCTCGCGCTGCGCCCCGGTCGTCAGCTCGACGCCCCGCCACAGCAGATCGAAGCTCTTGGTCAGCGTCGGGTTCTCGGGATGGCGCATGTGGTAGAAGGGCCGCACGGCGGTCGGGTAGTCGGTCACGAAGGCGAACTCGTGGCCATGGCGCTCCTCGATCAGCGCCGACAGCGCGCGCTCGCTGGGCGGGTCGAGGTCGTGGCCCTCCCCCGGCGCGTCGTGGCCGGCCTCGCGCAGCATCGCCTTCGCGTCCTCGAGGGTCAGGCGCGGAAACGGCAGCGAGGGCACCACGACCTCGCTGCCGAAGGTCGCCTCGATCTCCCGTCCGTGCGTGTCCTTGACCACGCCCAGCACGTGTGCAAGCCAGCCCTCCTCGAAGGCCATCACGTCCTCGTGCGAGTCGATCCAGGAGATCTCGACGTCCACGCTCGTGAACTCGGTGTCGTGGCGTGAGGTGAAGGAGGGGTTGGCGCGGAACACCGGGCCGACCTCGAAGACGCGCCCGAAGCCCGCCGCCATCGCCATCTGCTTGTAGAACTGCGGCGACTGCGCCAGATAGGCCTCGCGCTCGAAGTAGTCGACCTTGAACAGCTCCGCCCCGGACTCGCTGGCCGAGCCCATGAACTTCGGCGTGTGCAGCTCGATGAAGCGCTCCCTGCGCCAGTACTCGCGCATCGCGTGCTCGGTCGTGGTCTGCACTTCGAAGATCAGCCGCCGGTCCGGGCGGCGGAGGTCCAGAAAGCGCCAATCGATGCGCTTGTCCAGGGCCGAGTCGGGCGCGATCGGCAGCTCGGGCTCGGCCAGCGAGTCCACAGCGAGCCCTTCGAGGCGCAGCTCGAGCCCGCCCAGTTTGACCCGCTCGTCGGCCAGCACCGTCCCGGTGATCGTCACGGCCGACTCGGGTGTCAGCGCAGAGACCGCCTGGTTGAGCTCGCTCGGGGGATCCTCCTTCGCCAGCACCACCTGCGCGAGCCCGGATTCGTCGCGAACGATCACGAACTGGACGCGCTTCTGGTCGCGCAGCGCGTGCACCCAGCCGCGGACCGTGACCTGCTCACCGATCTTGCTCGGGAGGTCCTCGACGAGTGTTCTGCTCACGCTCGGCACCCTATCGGGGAAAAGTCCGGCGCGGACACGAGGGCAGCGCCTCCAGGCGGACGCCTTCGAGCGCGCCCGGGCGGATCCCGTCGAGCGCGCCCGGGCGGATCCCGTCGAGCGCGCCATCGGCGGACGCCTTCGAGCGCGCCTGGCGTTGCCCGTCACGCCCGGTCGCTCGCCAGGAGCACCTGGTAGTAGCCGGAGGTCACGTAGGGGCGGAAATTGGCGGCCAGATAGCGATCGAGGATGTGGACCCCGCTCGAGCGGCCCGCCCCGTTCGGTTCGGGTTCCGATGCGGCCGGATCGAGCCAGCGCACGACCAGGCGGGTCCGGCTGCGCTGCAGCGAGCGGATGATCTCGCGCTGGACCGGCGCGGTGGTCACCACCCCAGGCTGCATCACGTCGTAGCGGGTCGGGTTGGGATGCCCGAGGATGATGTACAGCAGCGGATCGCCGATGCGGACGCGGTCGAAGCGCGGGGTGGCGACGAAGATCGGCTCGCCGGGGCTCGTCAGCGAGTTCACCGTCGCTATCAGCCTCGCCAGCGCGCGGGCGTCGGACGGCGAGGTCTGCACGCCGCCGCCGGCCCGTCCCGGCACGGCCGCGGCCGCCGGCGGGTGAAGCGCCTGCGCCGCTCGCTCGCGGAGGCCATACGCCGCGATCAGCGCGAGCGCGCCCACCAGCGCGATCCGCAGCGCCACGCGGCGCTCCACGGCGGCGGCGGTGGCGAGCATCACGGCCAGCACCGCCGAGAGCGGCAGCAGGTGGAATTCGTCGGCTCGCCCGAGCAGGTAGCCGACGCCGACGATCGCGAGGGGCACCAGGGCGAGCGTGTCCCCCGCCACGAGCACGCCTCGCCCGCGGCCCGTCCCGTCCGCCGCTCCACGCCCGCGCCCCGCCCCGGCGAGCGTCGCCAGGACCCACAGGCCCGCGCTCGCCAGCAGGATCAGCGGAAAGTAGAAGTGCAGCAGCTGCGTCGGCCCCCAGGATCCGTGGAAAGCGAGCGGGAACGGCAGGCGCTGGAGGCGCTGGATCGCGAGGAAGCCGACCGTGTCGTTCCACATCGCTGCCGGATCGACGGCGAAGAACGCGCCCAACGAGACCGCCGCGAGCCCCACGGCGGCGAGCGCGGCGCGAGCGCGCGCTCCCGCCGGCACGCACAGGACGACGCCGAGCGCCGCGGCCAACCCGATCTCGATCCGGAAGAAGATGGCAAGCCCGGCAAGCGCGCCGGCCAGCAACGGCCGGCGCGGCGCCGCGAGCAGCGCGGCAAACGCCAGCGCCAGCGCAGGGGGGTTGGGGCCCGGATCGGCCGGCCATGCCATCGCGCCGGCCACGGCGACGCCTGCGAGCAGTGCCAGCCACTCGGGCGCGACGCGGCGCGCCAGGCGGTAGCCGAGCAGCGCAACCGTCGCTGCGACGGCCACGCGCACGAGCCGCCAGCTCAACAGGGACGCGCCGAACAGCTTGTCCAGCCCGGCGAGCACGAGCGCCTGACCGGGTGGATAGTTCATCCAGAAATCGCGGTATGGCAACTGCCCGGAGGCGATCCGCGCCCCCGCCTGGAGCATGAGTCCGTCGTCGTGGGGGTCGTATCCGCGCAGCAGTGTGAACCCCGCGAGGCATGCCGCGAGCCCGAAGAGCACCACCTGACGCGTGCGTGATGGCAATTGCTTACTCGACGCAGAAGCCGGCGGGCGGCCGGCTGCGCAAGCCGGCTGCTGCGGCCTTCGCTAGCTGGGAGCCACGGGCTCCTCGTCGGCCAGCTCGACCTCGACAGCGAAATCGCCGTCCGGCACCGGCTCGAGGAGTTCGATCGCGCCCGCCTGCAGCAGATCGCCGGCGCCCAGCTCGAGCGCCTGCAGGCGCTCCGCGGTGTCGCGGACGATCACACGTGCAACCGGCGCGCGCATCGGCCGGCGCGCCTGCGACTTGGCCTTGCGCACCTCCCGCAGAACGTCCGCGGCAACCGCGAGCGCGGTGTCCTCGTCGGCGCCCGTGTGCGCGCCGGCCGCGACAGCGAGCTCGTCGGCGTCGGGCCAGACAGCACGGTGCACCGAACCCTCCTGCCACCACGACCACACCTCCTCGCAGACGAAGGGAAGGAACGGCGCGAACAGCCGCTGGAAGACCGACAGCGACAGGCGCAGGGCGCGACTCACCGACGCCGCGACCTCCGGCGACGGGTCGTAGCGGCGGCCCTTTACGAGCTCGAGGTAGAAGTCGCAGTACCACCAGAAGAACTCCTCCGCGCGCTCGAGCGCCCGCGTGTAGTCGTAGTCCTCGAAGCTGCTCGTCGCATCCCTCACGACCGCCGCCAGCCGCGCGATCATCGCGCGGTCGAGCGGGTGGGTCAGCGCCTCGCCCGCCGGCGGCAGGTCGGCGAGCGCGAACTTGGAAGCGTTCAGGAGCTTGACCGCCAGGCGCCGGCCGACCTTCATCTGCTGGGCGTCGAAGGCCGTGTCGGTGCCCGGGCGCCCGCGCGCCGCCCAGTAGCGCGCCGCGTCCGCCCCGTGCTCCTCGAGCAGGTGCATGGGCGTGACGACGTTGCCCTTGGACTTGGACATCTTCTTGCGGTCGGGGTCGAGCACCCAGCCGGAGATCGCCGCGTTGCGCCACGGCAGCGCATCGTGGTCAAGCTGGGAGCGCAGGATCGTCGTGAACAGCCACGTCCTGATGATGTCGTGGGCCTGGGGGCGCAGGTCCATCGGGAAGACGCTGGCGAAGAGGGCTTCGTCCTCGCCGGCGTGCCCGGCGATCTGCGGCGTCAGCGAGGAGGTCGCCCACGTGTCCATCACGTCCGGATCGCCGGCGAAGCCGTTCGGCTGCCCTCGCTGGCCGGGCCCGTACCCAGCCGGGACGTCGGTCGAGGGATCGACCGGCAGCTGGCGCTCGTCCGCGGCCATCGGCTGGTCGTACAGGACGGCGCCGCTCGCGTCGATCGGATACCACACGGGGAAGGGCACCCCGAAGAAGCGCTGGCGGCTGATGCACCAGTCGCCGGTCAGTCCCTGCACCCAGTCCTCATAGCGCCTGCGCATGTACGGCGGGTGCCAGCTCAGCTCCCGCCCGCGCGCGAGCAGCTGCTCGCGGTGCTCGATCGTGCGGATGAACCACTGGCGGCTCGTGATGATCTCCACCGGCCGCTCGCCCTTCTCGAAGAACTTCACCGCCCTGGTCACCGGCTGCGGCTCGCCGATCAGATCCCCGGCCTCTTCGAGCAGCTCTACCATGCGCCGGCGGGCCTGGTTGATGGTCTTGCCCCTGAGCTCCTCATAGCTCGTGCGCGCCCGCGCGAGGTCGGCCGACTCCCAGCCCGGCGTCCCCCAGTGGACGTCGAGCAGGCGCCCGTCGGGGCCGAGGACCGAACGGACGGGAAGCCCCAGCTCGCGCCACCACACCACGTCGGTGAGATCGCCGAAGGTGCACACCATCACGAGGCCGGTGCCCTTGTCGCGCTCGACGAGCGGGTGCGTGAGCACCGGCACGCGCGTGCCGAACAGCGGCGTGAGGACGTCGCGGCCGACCAGGTGGCGTTGGCGCTCGTCCTCGGGGTGCGCGAGCAGCGCCACGCACGCGGCGATCAGCTCGGGCCGCGTGGTGTCGATCAGGGCGTCCTGGCCGGACGGGCCCTGACCGTCGGCGGAGGCAAAGCGCACGCGGTGCATGGCTCCCGGGCGCTCGCGGTCCTCCAGCTCGGCCTGCGCGACCGCGGTCTGGAAGTCCACGTCCCACAGGGTCGGCGCCTCGAGCTGGTAGGCCTGATCGCGCGCGAGCAGGCTGAGAAAGGAGCGCTGGGAGATGCGCTGGGCGAGCGGGCCGATGGTCGTGTAGGTCATCGACCAGTCCACCGACAGGCCGAGTGTGCGCCACAGCGCCTCGAAGACCTGCTCGTCGCTGTCGGTCAGGCGCAGGCAGAGCTCCACGAAGTTCGGCCGCGAGACGGCCAGCGGCTCCTTCGGCGGAGGCTCGGACTCGGAGGTCAGCCTCGCCAGCAGCCCGGCGTCGTAGGGCGTCGACGGGTCGCAGCGGACGCCGAAGTGGTTCTGCACGCGGCGCTCGGTGGGCAGGCCGTTGTCGTCCCAGCCCATCGGGTAGAAGACCGCCATTCCGCGCATCCGCTGAAAGCGGGCGATCAGGTCAGTGTGCGTGAAGGAGAACACGTGGCCTACGTGCAGCGACCCGCTCACCGTTGGCGGCGGCGTGTCGATCGCGAACACGCGCTCGCGCGGTGCGCAGCGGTCGAAGCGGAAGGTGCCGTCGCGCTCCCATGCCGCGCTCCACTTGGCCTCAAGGCCCGCGAGCGTCGGACGCTCGGGCACACGCGCGCCCGCGGCGCGGGGCTCGGCGCCGGACTCGCCTCCAGCGCGCGGCGCGGGGACCTCGGTCTCGGATGACGGCGACTGCGGCAAGGGTTGATCGTATCCGCCGCGCCGCCCCGGGGTCCCAGCGGGGTTTCGCGGCGCCCAGCGGGGGTCCGTGGGTACCAAGGGGGGGGTTCCGAAGGGGGGTTCCGCGGGGCCCTGCGCGCCGCTCGGACGCCGAAACTGCGGCAACCTTCCGTGAGAATACTCTTATGAGCAGATCCTCAAAGGGGAGGGTATGTAGAGTTGGCTCAACCGGCAGCAGCGTTGACTTTGGAGGAGACCAGCGTGGTTCTGTGGGGAGGGCTTTGAGCCTGTTTGCAAAGAAGGTGCTCGCGGTCGGCGCCGCTGTCGTGGCGGTAGGGGTTCTGATCGGGTTGTACGTCGCCGACTGGGCCACGAGCTTCCCCAAGCCTGTGGCGGCCACCGTCTCCACGGCGCCCGCCGGCGGCGCGAACTTGACGCTCGAGACGGTCGCGGCGATCGGCAAGAAATTCAGCCCGTCGCACCCCGACTGGGTCTCATATCTCGTCCGTAGCGGCGGGCAGTGGATCCACAGCACGACCTACACGGTTCCCGCCAACTCGATCGTCCACGTCACGATCTATCAGTACGACTCGCCCACGGGCCTGCGCAACCCGTTCCTCTCGCAGGTTCAGGGGACGGTCGGGGGGACGATGACCGTCGACGGCAAGACCGTCAACTCGATCAACCCCGAAGAAGCCTCGCACACGTTCGCGGTGCCCGAAATGGGTGTGTTCGTGCCGCTCCCGGGGGTACCCGAAGAAGCCAAGAATCCCTGCGAAGAAGCGCCGTGCGAAATCTCGAGCAGCGCTCATCGCACGATCACGTTCAGCTTCCGGACGGGCAGGAAGGGCCGCTACCGCTGGCAGTGCTTCGTGCCGTGCGGTGCCGGCACCTACTTCGGCAACGGCGGCCCGATGCAGACGCTGGGCTACATGGGCGGCTTCATCGACGTGGCCTAGCGAGCGATGAGCGAACCCAACCACGCACGCCGCTTCACGGTGATCTGGCTGGTGGCGACCGTGATCGCCTTGCCGATCGTGATCTGGTTGATCGGGCCGCTGCTCGGCCCGGGCAACGGCAGCGACCAGGCCTCCGGCCAGGGCACGGACATGACGGTGCTCGCGGCGATCGCCACGCCGGTGATCCTGCTCGTCATGATCTACCTCCTCTACGCGGTCATCTTCTTCCGCCAGCCGGCCGGTGGAGCGCTCGAAGGCCCGGCCGTGCACGGCGATTCGAAAGTCCAGACGACGTGGATCGTGCTCACCTCCGTGCTCGTGCTCGCGGTGGCGATCTACGGCACCGTGCAGCTCGAGTCCGCCAACGGCGCCGGCTCGGGCAGCGGCCCGAAACCGCTGAGCGTCCCCAGCGGGCCCAGGCTGCCGGTCCAGGTGATCGCCCAGCAGTGGGCCTTCACCTACCGCTACCCGACCTACGGCGGGGTCGAGGTGCCCCACCTGGTGCTGCCCGTCAACACCCAGATCGAACTCAACGTGACCTCGCTCGATGTGATCCACTCCTTCTGGGCCTACCAGCTCGGCGTCAAGGCGGACGCGAACCCGCAGGTCAACAACGTGGCCTTCGTCAAGCCCACCAAGATCATGCGCTTTGAAATCCGCTGCTCGGAGCTCTGCGGCATCTGGCACGGTGCGATGTTCGACTACGGACACGTGGTGAGCGTTCCCGCCTTCAAGGAATGGATCCGGCGCGCGCGGCTGACCTATGCCCCCGCGAGCAAGGTGCTGCCCCCGTTCGCCAAGACATATCAACCCGAACCAGCGAGGCGCGGCGGATGACCACCACGACCGAATCTGCTCCCACCCCCCAGCCGACCAGTCGCCCGCTGTGGCGGCGGCTGCTCGGCTTCAACCTGCTCACGGCGGTCCTGCTCGGCGTAGCCGGCTACTACGTGTTCTGGTACATCGGCCGACAGATCGGCTTCGAAGGGAGCTTCCACTACCAGACGAAATCCGATGAGAACGACGTCGCGCTGCTGCTCGCGTACTTCGGCGGCGTCGCCGGCTTCCTGATCGGCCTCGGCTTCGCCAACTACCCCGTCTCGCGCGCGCTCGGCCGCCCGGCCTCCCTGCGCGAGAAGGAGGGCGAGGGGATCAGCCGCTACTTCGGGCTGTGCACCGACCACAAGGTCGTGGGGATCCAGTATCTCGTGGGCATCGGGGTCTTCCTGTTCGTCGCAGGACTCAACGCGATGCTGATCCGGGTCGAGCTGCTGCACGACACGCCGACCGTCGTCGGGCCCAACCAGTACCTGTCGCTGGTGGGCGTGCATGGGGCGATGATGCTGGGGATGATGACCTCGGGCATCATCGGCCCGTTCGGCAACTTCTTCGTGCCGATAATGATCGGCGCCCGGCGGATGGCCTTCCCCCGGATCGAGGCGCTGACCTTCTGGCTGCTGATGGCGGCCGGCTTCATCCTCGTCTCGACGATCTTCTTCGGCGGCTTCCCCACCGGCTGGACGGGCTATGAGCCGCTCAACGACCAGGCGGTGCTGGGGATGGACTCCTACATCATGTTCTTCGCCCTGGTCGGGATCTCGATGACCCTGCTCGGCGTGAACATGATCGCGACGATCATGACGATGCGCGCACCCGGTCTGACCTGGTCGCGCCTGCCGATCTTCGTATGGTCCGTGTTCATAACCTCGGTCGTGATGGTGCTGGCCGCGCCGATGCTGATCGCCACCCTGCTGATGTCAGCCCTGGATCGCACGATCGACACCTCGTTCTTCATCTCCGCCGGCGGCGGCAGCGCGTATCTGTACGAGAACCTCTTCTGGTTCTTCGGGCACCCCGAGGTGTACGTCCTCGCCCTGCCCGGCTTCGGCGTGATACTCGAGCTGCTGCCCGTCTTCACGCGCAAGCCGCTGTGGGGCTACCGTCTGGCGGTGGCGGGCATGCTCGGCGTGGCCCTGATGAGCTTCTTCGTGTGGCAGCACCACCTGTTCGTGAGCGGCATCAACGCCGACCTGCGCCCCTTCTACATGCTCTCGACGGAGATCATCTCGGTCCCCACGGGGTTCATCTTCCTGTGCTTCATGGGGACGCTGTGGAAGGCGCGCGTGTCGTTCACGGTGCCGATGCTGTTCTGCCTGGCCTGGGCGTTTAACTTCCTGATCGGGGGGACCTCGGGTGTGGTCCTCTCCGACGTGCCGACCGACACCCAGCTGCACGGGAGCTTCTTCGTGATGGCCCACTTCCACTACACGATCATGGGCGGGCTGGTGTTCGCCTTCTTCGCCGCGATCTACTACTGGGTGCCGAAGATGCTCGGCCTGCGCTTCAACGAGCTCCTGTCCAGATGGCACTTCTGGACGATGTTCATCTTCTTCAATGCCACCTTCCTGCCCCTGTTCGTGCTCGGCATCAAGGGGATGCCTAGGCGCGTGACCTACTACGCCGAAAGGCTGGTCGGGCTCAACACGTGGGTTTCGATCTGCGCCTTCCTGCTCGGCTTCTCGATGCTGATCTTCGTCGCGAACGCCGTCTACTCGCTGATCTTCGCGCGCGTGCCCGCCGAGTCCAACCCGTGGCGCTCGAAGTCGATCGAGTGGCAGGTGCCCACGCCGGTGCCGGTCGAAAACTTCCCCGGCGATCAGCTCCCCAGCTTTGACTTTGTCCCCTACGACTACGGCGTGCCGCAGGCGCCGGGTGGCGGCGCACAGCCGGCGCCAGCGGGGGCTTGAGCATGGCCTCTACGGGCGAAGGAGCACCGCTGGGGCTCGGCGCTCGGGCTGGGCTCCCGGGCACAGGGGTCCCGCAGGAGCCGCCCCTCGTCCGCCGACAGCGGGGGTCGCTCGCCCTGTCGGTCGCCGCTCGCCTGCTCGCGGGTGCCACGACGTTCTTCTTTCTGGCCTTCCTGTTCGCTTACTTCTACCTCCGCTCGATCGATCAGAACCACTTCTGGAAGCCGTCGGCCGAAGCGCTCAAGGAACAGGGCGAAGTTCACGTCAGCCTGAAACCCGATCAGGGCATAGGCGTAGCGTTTGTCGTCTGCATCGTGCTCAGCGTCGCGCTCGCGATTGTCGCGGGCCGCCGGCAGCAGGGATCGAGGCCCTGGGTGGCGTCCGCGGCAGCGGCGCTCGTGCTCGGGCTGGCTGCGATCGCGCTGCAGTGCATCGGCTTCACCACGCAGCACTTCGGCCCCACCGACGGAGCCTACGCCAGCGTCTTCTACTCCTGGATGGGGTTCTACCTGATCGCCGTGCTCTGCACGATGTACTGGCTGGAGATCCAGGTGGCCACCGAGCTGCGGGAGCGGCGCGCACCCACCGCACAGGGCGGCGAGGGCGTGACCGCCTATGAGCACCCCGACCGGCTGCTTCCGCGCGGGCTCGATGCAGCGGTCTTCTACTGGAGCTTCCTCGGGGCGATCGGGGTCGTCACCTACATCACGCTGTACCTCCTGTAGTGCTCGCCACGACGGCAGCTGCCCCGGGCTTCTGGGACTGGTCGTTCGACCCGCCGCTGGTGCTGGTGATCGACCTGGCGATCCTCTACTGGATCGGCGCACGCCGCACGCTGACGCCGCTGCGCACGAGGCCTGCGCAGCGCCGGCGCAGCATCTACTTCTACACGAGCCTCCTGGTGCTCGCGATCGCGCTGAGCTCCCCGATCGAGATCCTCAGCCAGCAGCTCTTCTGGGTTCACATGGTCCAGCACGTCCTGCTGCTGATGGTCGCGGCGCCGCTGATGGTCCTCGCGCGGCCCTGGATTCGCCTGTGGCGCTGCCTGCCCCTGGACGCGCGCAGGTGGCTCGGGCGCGGCCTCAGCCGGGGACGGCGCGCCGCGCCGCTGCGCCGGCTCGCCCGCACCCTCGGCAGCCCCGCGGTGAGCTTCGTCCTCTTCTCCGTCGTGCTGCTCGCCTGGCACCTGCCGTCGCTGTTCGACGCAACGCTCAGCTCGAGCGCGCTGCACGCCTTGGAGCACACGCTGTTCTTCTGCGCCGCACTGCTGTTCTGGAAGCAGGTGATCTACTCACCGCCGCTGCGGGCGCGCCTGAGTGACCCCGAGCGCGTCCTCTACGCCGTCGGCGGCATGGTCGTGAGCTGGGTGCTGGCTGTAGTGATCGCGCTGGCGCCGCATCCGCTGTACAGCTTCTACGCTCACCTGGCGGCGCGGCCGGGCGGGATCTCGGCGCTGGCCGACCAGCAGATCGCCGCGGGCGTCATGTGGGTGCCGGGCTCGATCACCTTCCTCATCGTCGTCTTCGCCTACGTCCACCGCTGGCTCATGCCGCCGCCCGCCCGGGCTCCGCGGCTCGCGAGCGAGCACTAGGAGGAATACATGCCGATTATCGCCCCACCGATCGCCTCGGGCTTCCAGACCGGCGCCGTCCTGACCCTGGTGATCCCCGTGGCCGTGTTCATCGTGGTCACGATCTGGTACGTGGCCCTCTGGCGGCGCGGCGCCGGCGAACGCTGAGAAGCGCCCGGGCGCCGCGCCGCCGGCCAAACCGCTGAGGACCCTCCCCGGCCGAGCGGCGCTGCGCGCTACCCCGCCGCCAGTTTGGGGACGTCGTGGGCGATCTCCTTCGGTTCGAAGCTCGCCGGGTAGATCGTCGTGAGCTTGCCCGAGGCGCTGACCCCGTAGACGAGCGCCGAGTGGGCGATCAGGTCGGGCTGGCCGGCTTCGCGAGTCGACCCGACGCTCCACGCGGCCCACGTGCGCTCGAGTTCGCGCGCGGAGCCGATGAGGTACTGCATCCTGCCCACCATCTCGTGTGCGCTCAGAAAGCGGGCGACCGCCGCGGGCGTGTCGCCACGCGGGTCGACCGAGACGGCGATCATCTGTGTCTCTGAGGCCCGTGCGCCGAGCATGTTCAGGGCAACGCGCAGGTTCGATGCGATCAGCGGGCAGATGTCCGGGCAGTTGGTGTAGAGGAAGGTGACGAGCACCGCCTTGCCGCGATACTCGCTCAGCGTGACCGGCCGGCCGAGGTAGTTGCGCAGGTTGATCGCCGGAGCCTGCCGGGCGGGGAGCGCGAGCGTCCCGAAGAAGCCGCCGCCGGGCGCGGACTGCTGGGCCCCGCCGGGAAGCACCGGCTTGGACTGGGTCCCGAGCAGTGCGAAGCTCAGCCCGGCCACGACCGCGAGCAGCGCGGCCAAGGCAACTAACAGCCTCGGCCACGACCTGTGGCTGGGCTCGCCGGCGGGGATCGTGTTCTGCTCGCTCATATCGCGACCCCTCGCGAGAGTCTAGCGCCGCCACCGCGGCCAAAGCGCCCGCCGCCTGCCCGCCTGTGGCGGGTCGCCCTCAGCTCATGTTCACGTAGCCGGTGGCTTCGCTGGGGCTGCGCACGTTGGCTGCGACCTTGTTTTCGTAGTTGCCCTCGATCGTCTGGATCTGACCGTCCGGCAGCACGCCGCGGACGATGCCCACGTGCTCGTCACCGAAGACGATCAGGTCGCCCGGCTTGGGCACCACGCCCGGACCATTGGGGATTGCGCGCCCGCTGCTCTCGGCCCACGACCAGATCTCCGAGACCGAGCCGAGGCCCTGGCCCTGTTCGCCGAGCGGCTCGCCCGCCTGGCGAGCTGCCCAGGAGGCGAAGTAGGCGCACCACGGCGCTCCGGGGATCGCTCCGGCGGTGGCACTGCGGTACTGCGTGATCGCGGGCGATTCGTTGGAGCCGGGCGGCTGCTCGGTCTGGCCGAGCTGGCTTTCGGCGATCGCGACGATGCGCCCGCCCGGCCCTCCGGTCGAGGCGCCGATGGGCGAGCCGGCGACGCCTTCGGCGCCCTGCAGCTGGCCGTGGTAGCCGAGCGCGCTCGAGCCGGTGGGAAGGGCGATCGTGGATGTGCCAGCCGAGCCGCCGAGCATCGCGGCGGCCGCGGGGACGCCCGCGGCAGTGCTGTCAGCGCCCGCGCTCGCCTGCCTCAGCGCCGCGGCGAACGACGATTCGCCGCCATCGGCGCCCGGGACCGGCGCGGCGGGGGCTTCGGTTCCCCCAGTGCGGATGCCGTTTGGGCCGACCAGGGCGGCCGGGTCGGCGAGCGCCTGCCTGATCGCGGCGACGCGCTCCAGCGTGGCTTCGATTGACATCGCCCGGGTAATCGGCAGCGAGCCGCCGCGATTGAGAGCTCACAACGAGAGACGAGCGGCCGTCGCCGCCCGTCTCCACCACCGTTCCCTCGATGAAGCGGCGGTATATGGCTTGCGCCGGCCCGTTCCCTGACCGCCCAAGCGTTATGACCCGTCCGCCGCGGCGGTCGATGCGAGATCGGCCAGCGGTCGGAGGGGCTTCGCTGCAGCGGTGGCGTCCTCTAGGCGCCACCGCTGAGGAAGATCTGAGCTACCCCCCGGACTATTCGAGGAGCTTCAGCGTCGCGTCCGGCAGGCGGTTGGCCTGCGCGAGAATCGCCACGCCGGCCTGCTGGAGCACCTGGTCCTTCGTGAAGTTGGTCATTTCCGTGGCCATGTTCACGTCAACCAGCGCACTCACAGCCGAGGTGAGGTTCTGGCTGTAGACTTCCAGGTTGGCCTGCGTGTACTGGATGCGGTCCTGAACGGCTCCGAATTCACCGGCCAGACCCGACACCTTCGCAACCGCTTCACTGATTTCCTTGAGGCCCGTGGCCTGGTGTTCGCCGTAGATCGTGGAGATTTCTTTCTCAACGGTGGCGATTTCTCGTTTTTCTTCGTTGATCGCGATCTTTCCGGCGGAGGTTGCTTCTTCGATTTCTTTTTCGGTCTTTTTTTCGGCGACCAATTCCTTTTCTTCGGTCTTCAGCGCTTCTTCGGCTGTTTCCAGCGTTTTGGTTTTGGCCGTGACTTCGCCTTCTTTGGTGACGATTTCGGCTTTTTCTCCGGCTTTCAATTCGAGCGCACCCGTGCCGTTGAGCCTTGCCCCGAGCGTCGCCGTGTTCAGCTGCTTTTCGATTTCTTTGTACAGTTCGATCGTCGTGACGCTGATGTGTTCACCGTCGTTGGCGCCGACCTGGAACGAGATTGATTCTTTGGCGTTCAGCAGGTTCTTGCCGTTGAACTGAGTCGTTTCACCGACGCGCTTGATCTCGTCCACCAGCTGTTTGACCTCGGAGATGATCGCCGTCTGGTCTTCCGCCGATGTCGTGCCGTTGGAGTACTGCACGCCGAGCGCGCGGACGCGCTGGAGCATCTGGTTGACGTCGTTCAGCGCTCCCTGCGCGGTCTGTGCGAGGGCGACCGCGTCCTGGATGTTTTCGCTCGCCTGGTTGAGGCCGTTGACCTGGCTCTGCAGGCTCTGGGCGATCGCGTAGCCGGCGACGTCGTCGGCGGCCGAGTTGATCTTCAGCCCCGATGACAGCCGCTGCATGGCCGTCGAGAGCATGTTCTCGGTGCCGTTGAGGTTCCTCGAGGCGTTCATCGCCTCCAGGTTGTTGTTGATCGTAAGGCCCATGCGTTCATCTCCTTGATGACGTTGTTGATAGGGGTCCCGGGCCGACTCCATGTCGACCCACGCCGTTTATCGTCAGCGCACCGGGAAACTTGAGGTATCTCGCCTCTTGTGGGCGTGATTCCCGCTCACGGCACGGATTCCTGCATGCCCAGTGGCATTCAGGCGCGCACGTCGACGTGCGGGTGCTCTCCGTCGTCTACGTCCCGATCGGGCCCCCCCGCGCCCGCCTCCGGGTCGGCGGGCGCCCTTCGGCGCTCGCGCTCGCGTCGCTCGGGCGTGGGACGGTCCCGCTCGCGCGAGACCCGCTCGGGGCGCTCCACGCGCGCGGTCCCCGCCGCGCGCGGCAACGGCGGCGGGCCCGGTGCGATCGGATGGATCGGATCCATCGCCGTTCCCGCCCTAGGAGGCCGTCCTCGCGCTCGGGCGCTCAACCGGCGCCGCGGGCAGCTCGGGCCTTGCGCGGGCTGCCTGGGCGGCCGCCAGCAGCTGCTGCTCGCGGCTCTTGATCTCGAGCATCACGAGCCGCCGCCAGAGGAACACTGCGCCGGCCCACGCCGCCACGTAGCAGACGACGCCGGCCAGCAGGGCGCGCACGCCGGCGGCGGCGAGCGTGTTCGTCGGCAGCGACAGATAGCCGCCGATCACGAAGCCCAGCAGAGCGCCCCAGCCCTTGGCGCGCGCGACCGCGCGGGCAGCCCGCGGGTGCGCGGCAACGTTCGGGCCGTCCGCGGCCGACTCGGCGCCCTTCGCCGCCTTGGCACCCTTGCCGCCCTTCTCGCCCTTGGCGCTCTTCTTCGGCTTCTTGGCCTTCTCGTCCTTGCCCGCCGGAGGCGCCGGCGGCAGCTCGGCCGTCCTCGGCTCAGGCGAGGCCGCCACCGGGGCGGTCGACGCCTGCTCCTCCGCGGGCGCAGGCGCGGTCGCGGTCTCAGCTGCCATAGTGGCCGTCCCTTTCGAGCTGGCGGTGGCGCTCGGCCCGCTGGCAGTCGAACAGGAAGCGCACGAGCCGGCGCCGGTCGATCTCGCTGATCACCTCGAAGGCGACCGCGCGGCGGCCTTCATTGTCCAGGCGCATGACCTTGCCTGTACCGCCGATCACGAGCTCACCCGCGATCAGCGTGAGCTGGAACTCGAAGACGTCGCCGACCCGCAACAGGTCGGGCCCGGCGAGCAGGAAGCCTCCGCCGCTGATGTCGGCGGTGTAGCTCTGGACCGGGAGCTGGTCGGCTTCGTAGTAGACGAGCACGGGGCAGTTGGCCTCGAGGCGATACCACTCCCGCTCCTGGAGCACCTCCAGCGGCCGCGGCCCGGCGATGCGCACGACGTCGGGCTCGGAGGGGTCCTGCACGGCCGCCTCTCCGCTCAGGCGGATCCGCCCACGGGGGCCGACGAACTCCAGCACGAGGCCCTCGAGCTGGCTTGGGCGCAGCGGCTCGGTGGGCACCATGATCGCGACCAGCACCGCCTCCGGCGCGGGCTCGAGCACGCGCGCGGGGAGCCTCTCGCCATCGGTCAGGATCAGCGTCACCGTGTCCGACGTCTGCGGCAGCGCCACCGGCTTGGACCTCTCGGCGTGTCCCCGCCCAAACCTCATGGCAGTAGTTTCTCCGCCAGACCAGTCGGATCTATCTGCCTCAGGCGCCACCCGCCCGCGCGGCCGCGCTCGAGCATGTACTCGGGTGCGAGGCCGAACCTGCACGCGGCCTCGACCGCCACCCCGATCTGGTCCGTCTCATCCGCATGCGTCACCGCGAGGGCGTTCGCGCCGAGCGGGCGCAGCGCGTGCAGCAGCTGGGCGGCAGCGGTGGCGCCCAGCGTGGCCGGCAGCGCCACCACGACCCGCTCGGGCTTCAGCTCGGCCAGCAGGCCCGCGAGCTCGCGGATGCCGGCGCGATCGGAGGGGGAGAGTCCCGGCGTGTCGAGCAGGGCGACGCCGTCGGCTCGAGCCCGGCGCAGCGCCCGCAGCGCGCGCGGGGCCCGCGGCGAGGAGGGCTTCATGATGTAGGGGCTGAGGATCACGCGCAGCTCTCCCCGCTGCGCCTCGCGCGTCAGGGTCGCGCAGCTCGCCGGCAGCGAGCTGCTCTTGCGGTAGGCGCCCAGCAGGGCCGCGCAGCAGGTCGTCTTGCCGACCCCCCCGGCGCCCACCACCACGATCGCCGCCCCCTTTGTCGGCAGCGGCGGCGCGACCGGTATGCGCTGCGCGAGCGTCGTGCGCACCGCGTGGGCCAGGCCGGCGCGGGGCGCCAGCGCGAGCGCGTGCGCGCTGGCCCCGTCGATCAGCTCGCCGGCGAACTCCTCGCTGATCCCGTAGCGCTGCAGGCCCTTGGCCACGCCCGTGCGAGCGCGGGCGTGCGAGCCGGGCGCCACGGTGCGCCGCTCGACCGTGACCCGCGGCGGCGCCCGCTCGACGGCCGGCGGGAACGGCTCCGGCACGAAGGGCTCGCGTTCCTCGCTTGGCACGAGCTCCTGGAACTCGCGGTTCCAGTCCACCGGATCGCGAGGGCGCTCGACCGGCGTGCGCCGCTCGAGCGGCTCGCGCCGAGCGCTCTTCGCGCGGTTGGCGCGCGCCAGGGCGGCGAGATGCGCGGTGACATACGCGCTGCCCCCGGCCGCCGCCGGTGCCGGGGACTCGCGCGCGTAGAACGGCGCGGGCGCCGGCTCCGGCGGGGGGGCGGGGAGAGGCTCCGGCAGGGTGCCGTAGGGCGGCGGCGGCTCGGCCGCGGGCGGGACGGACCGCGCCGGCGGAGGCGGAGGAGGCGGCGGGCCCTCCTGCGCGGGCGTGTAGCCGGGCGCGGGCGTGTAGCCGCTCACGGGCGTGTAGCCGGGCGGGGGGCGCTGCCCGGGCGCGGGTGGCGCGGGAGGCACGGGCGGCGGGGGCGCCGGGGGCGGCGGCGGCTGGTCGGCGATCGGACGGTAGCCCAGCGCCGGGCGCTGCAGGGGTGCCAGCTGTTGCGGCGCGGGCGGTGGGAGCGGTGCGGGGGTGGCGCTCTCGGCCGCGTCGTAGACGTCGATCCCCGGTCCTCCGGGCATCGCCTCGATCTCCACGAACGGGTGCTGGAAGAAGCCCAGGACGCCGCCGGTGAGACCCTCGCGGCGGCGCACGATGATCGCCTCGGAGCCGAGCTCTCGCTGGATCCGCGGGACGATCTCCTCGACCGAGCGCCCGCGGTAGGTTCGTGTCCCGGTCTCGCCGCCGTTGCCGAACCTGGCGCGAGCCTCGCGTCCGAGCGCTTCGAGCAGCTCCCCCGGGGTGCTCATGCGTGGATCACCCCGATCGTTTCGACATCGATGCCCGGCGCGATCTCGTTGTAGGAGCAGACGGCGAGATGCGGCTGCGCCTGCGCGATCAGCCGGCGCAGGTGGCGCCGTATCCGCGCCGAACACAGCAGCACCGGCCGTGCGCCGCGCGCGGTCGCGTGCTCGACCTGGGCGCGCAGGGCGCTGACGATGGCCTGTGCTCTCGGCGGATCCATTGCGAGGTACTCCCCATCCGTGGTCTGGGTGATCGAGGTGGAGACCTCCTGCTCGATTGCCGGGTCTAGGGTTATAGCTTGCAGGCGCAACTGCTCGTCCAGATGGGGAGCCGTGATCGCCCGGCCCAGCGCCTGGCGAGCGTACTCCGATAGGAGGCTTGTGTCACGTGTTGTTCGTGCCTTGTCGCCGATTGCCTCCACGATCGTGCCCAGATCGCGGATCGCCACACCCTCCGCGAGCAGCGACTGCAGCACGCGCTGGATCTCGCCCAGCGAGAGCGCCTCGGGCACGACCTCCTCGACCACCGCGGCGTTGGTCTCCTTCAGTCGGTCCAGCAGCGCACGCACGTCCTGACGTGTGAGCAGCTCGGCGGCGTGGGCGCGGATCGTCTCGGTGAGGTGGGTGACGATCACCGACTCGGCGTCCACAACCGTGTAGCCGAGCGCCTCGGCTTCGGCGCGGTTGGACTCGTGCACCCAGACGGCGTCCAGCCCGAAGGCGGGCTCGCGCGTGGGGATTCCCGCCAGCTTGCCGCTGGCGTCGCCGGGATCCATCGCCAGCAGATGCCCGGGCATGATCCGGCCGCGGGTGACCTCCGAGCCGCGCACCTTCAACACGTACTCGTGCGACTCCATGCCGAGCTCGTCGTGGATTCGCACGGGCGGGATCATGATGCCCAGGTCTCCGGCGATCTGACGGCGGATCATGCTCACCCTGCGAAGCAGGGAGCCCCCGGAGCTGCCGTCCACAAGCGGCACCAGCCCGAAGCCGATGGCCAGCTCGAGCGCGTCGACCCCGACCGCCGACAGCGGCTCATCGCCGGGCGTCGGCAGGGCGGCCCGGGCCGCCGCGGCCTGCTCCTCGGCGTCGGTGTCCGGCATTCCGTTGCGGACGGCCCAGGCGATCGCGGCGAAGATCGCGGCGATGAGCAGGAAGGGCAGCTTCGGCAGGCCCGGTATCAGCGCGAACAGGCCGATCGCGCCGGCCGCGACGAGCGGCGCTTTGCGCTGGCTGAGGATCTGGTCGGCGATGTCGCTGCCGAGATCGCGCTTGGAGGCGGCGCGGGTGACGATGATCCCCGTGGCGACCGAGATCAACAGCGCCGGTATCTGCGCGGACAGACCATCCCCAACGGTCAGCAGCGAGTACTGATGGGTGGCTTCGCTGAAGCTCAGATGGCGCTGGAGCATGCCGACGACGATTCCTCCGACGAGGTTGATCGCGGTGATGATCACGGCCGCCATCGCGTCGCCTTTGACGAACTTGGAAGCGCCGTCCATGGCACCGTAGAAGTCGGCCTCGCGCCCGATCTCCGAGCGACGCGTGCGCGCCTGCTCCTCGCTGATGAGGCCGGCGTTGAGGTCGGCGTCGATCGCCATCTGCTTGCCGGGCATCGCGTCCAGGGTGAAGCGCGCGCCGACCTCGGCCACACGTCCGGCGCCGTTCGTGACGACGACGAATTGGATCACCACCAGGATCAGGAAGATCACCAGGCCGACTACCACGTTCCCGCCGACGACGAATTCCCCGAAGGCCTTGACGACGCTGCCGGCGTCGCCGCTGGTCAGGATCAGGCGCGTCACCGACACGTTGATCGCCAGGCGGAACATCGTGGTCAGCAGCAGCAGGCTCGGGAAGGAGGCGAAGTCCAGCGCCTTGCCCAGGTACATCGTCGCGGCGACGATCGTGAGCGCTGCGGCGATGTTGAGCGTGATCATCAGGCTCAGCAGCGCCGAGGGCAGCGGCACGACGAGCATCGTCACCACGAGCACGACCGAGACGGCCGCCAGCAGGTCGGTGTGGCGCAGGACCCTGCGCAGGCCGGGGCTGTTCACGATGCGAGCCTCCTGCGGCCGGCGAGCCGGTAGACGAAGGCAAGCACGCGCGCAACGGCGGCGTAGAGCTCCTCCGGGATGACCTGGCCGACCTCGGTCGACTGGTGCAGGGCGCGCGCGAGCGGCGGGTCGGCGACGACCGGCACGTCGTTCTCTTCGGCCACCTGCCTGATCTGCGCGGCGATCAGGTCTTTGCCCTTCGCGACGACTTCGGGCGCCGTGCGCGAGCCGTCATACAGGAGGGCGACCGCGAAGTGGGTCGGGTTGGTGACGACCACATCGGCGTCGGGGACGGCCGCCATCATGCGGGCGCGCGCTGCCTGCATCTGGCGGCGGCGCAACGCCGCTTTGACCTCGGAGGAGACCCCGTACTGGCGCGCCTCGTCCTTGACCTGCTGCTTGGTCATCTTCAGCTGCTGCTCGTGGCGCCAGCGCTTGTAGGCATAGTCGAGCACGCCGATCGCCAGGTAGGCGAAGGCCGCGCGCTCGGCGACCCCGAGAGCGGTCCTCGCCGACAGCGCGCCGAGGCCGGCCGGGGATATCCCGACAACCGAGGCCAGCCCGGTCAGCCCCGGCAGCAGCGCCAGGGCCGCCACCGCGCCGACGACCGCGACCTTGGCGATCGTCTTGAGCGCCTCGAAGACGCCGTTCAGCCCCACCAGGTTGCGCGCGCCGGAGACCGGGTTGATCCTGCGGAAGTCCGGTTTGAGGGCCTGCGGCATGGGTCTGAAGCCGACCTGCGCGACGCCAGCCAGCACGGCCGCGACAAGGCACACGGCGGCGACGGGCAGGACGGCGAGCGTCATCGTGGAGAGCGCTGCGTGCATCAGCTGGGTCAGGCCGGCCGCGGTCGTCGCCTGGTCGGGCGCGGCGATCTGGCCGAACATGCCGCGCAACGCAGAGGCGCCGGCAGACACGATCTGGGACCCCGTGACGGCGATCGCGAGCAGGCCGGCCGTGACGACAGCCGACCCGCTGAGGTCGCTGCTGCGCGCGACCTGCCCCTTCTCGCGCGCGCGCTTTCGATGCTTTGCGGTTGGCTTCTCGGTGCGGTCGTCGCGGGCCATGTCTCACGCCACGTGCAGCGCGCCCAGGCCGGCCGCGACGCTCACCGAGAGCTGATTGGAGATCCAGTTGGCGGTGAAGGGCATCGAGGCGCCGACCACCAGCAGGGCGACGGCCGCCTTGGTGGGGAAGCCGACCGCGAACACGTTCAGTTGAGGCACCACGCGCGAGACCACGCCGAAGGCGACGTCGGTGATCAACAGCGCGACGAGCACCGGCGCGGCTATCTCCAGAGCGCCGGCGAACACCGCGCTGAACGCTTCCACGGCCCCGCCCACCAGCGAGGACAGCCGCACCTCGCCGGTCAGCGGAACGAGCTGGAAGGTGCGCGCAAGGCCGCGCAGCATCCACGCCTCGCCGCCGATCACAAGGAAGATGAGCGTGCCGACAAGCGAATAGAAGCGCGCCATGACGGCGCTGTTGTCGCCGTCCATCGGGTTGATCAGGCTGCCGTAGGAGAACCCGGAGACCACATCGATCACCCCGCCCGCGGATTCGACGGCCGCCATCAGCACCGCCAGCGAGAACGCAAAGCCGAGCCCCACGAGCATGCCCTCCAGCACCAGTCCGCCGAGCACGAGCGGATCGCTCGGCACATGCTGGCCGTGCAGCGCCACCGGCGCGAGCCCGATTGAGATTGCCACCGCGATGACCCCGCGCACGCGCGGCGGGATCATCGCCGAGGAAAACAGGGGCGCGATGAAGAACAGCGGCGTGACGCGCGCCAACACCAGGATGAAGCCGGCGAGCTCGTTGCCGGCGAGTTTGCTGAGCAGGTCGGTCACGTGCCCACCATCGTCGGGATCGACGTGTACAGGGCGGCGGTGTAGGAGACGAGCTGCCCGAGCATCCACGGGCCGAGCAGGATGATGACCACGGCGATGCCGATGATCTTGGGTATCAGCGAGAGGCTCTGCTCCTGGATCTGGGTGACCGCCTGGAAGACGCTGATCACGAGGCCGATGACGAGGGCGGCGAGCAGGAGCGGCCCGGCGACCTTCAGCGCCAGCGCCATGGCCTGCGAGGAGAGGTTGACTACGGTGTCCTGATTCATTCGCGGCTCCTAGTGAAAGCTCTGGACGAGCGCCTTGATGACCAGGTCCCAGCCGTCGACCAGGACGAACAGCAGGATCTTGAACGGCAGCGAGATGAACGTCGGCGGGAGCATGATCATGCCCATGCTCATCAGCGTCGTGGAGACGATCAGGTCGATGATCAGGAACGGAAGGAAGATCAAGAAGCCAATCTGAAACGCGGTGTTCAGCTCCGAGACGATGAACGCGGGGATCAGCACGTAGGTGGGGACCTGCGCACGAGTCTTCGGCGGCTTGGTGTGCGACAGGCTCACGAACAGCGAGATGTCCTGCACGCGCGTGTTGCGGAACATGAACTCCCGCAGCGGCTCCTCGGCGCGGTGAAGCGCGGTAGTGGTGCTGATCTTGTGTGCCTCCAGCGGGTCCACGGCCACGTCCTTGATCCCGCTGAGCGTCGGCGCCATCACGAAGATCGTCAGGAACAGAGCGATGCCCACGAGCACCTGGTTGGGCGGCGAGGTGTTGGTGCCCACCGCGGTGCGGATGAAGCCCAGCACGATCAGGATCCGGCTGAAGCCGGTCACCGTGAAGAGCACGGCCGGCACCAGCGTCAGCCCGCCGATCAGCAGCAGGATCTGAACGGCGTTGCTGCTCGATGTGAGATTCACCGGCGCACCGTCCAGCGGCGCACGCGCTCGATCAGGTTGGCGGCCGACGGCGTCCCCATCGGGTCGGCGGGATCGCCGACGGTGAGCTGGCCTGCGACGCGACGCGGAGCGGGCGGCGGCTGCTCCAGGCTCAGCAGGCCGGCCTCGCGCGCCTGCTGCTCGCTGTAACGGTGGATCGGCATGAGGCCGTGCTCGGCGCTGCCGAGCAGGAGGTAGTCGTTGCCCGCACGCACGAGGTGCACCGATCGCCCCGAGCCGAGCGTCAACGCGGCCACGCTCGTTAGGCCGGCGTCGGAGAGCTGGGGGTCACGCCCCGCCTTGACCTGCCGCAGGATCCAGCTGAGCCCCCAGATCACGGCGATCACGATCGCCAGACCCACGATCGTGCGCACGATGCTGGCGCCGCCGGAGCTCGTGTGCGCGCCGCTTGCAGAGCTGTTGAGCTGCAGCGGGGTGCTTTCGCCGCCCGACTTCGAGGAGGGCGTATAGGCCGAGGCGGGGCCGGCGAACGCGAGCAGGCAGGCGCCAAGCACCGCGGTCGCCGGCGCGACCGCACGGGAAAGCAGGATCGACTTATTCATCGAGGGACGACTCCGAGGAAGAGTCCCCCGGGTTATCGGCCCCTGCCTTTAGGTCTTGAGGGCGATCCGCGGGCGATGCGCGGGCGATCCGCGGGCGATGCGCGCCGGCCGGCGGCTACTCGAGCAGCTCGGCCACCTGCACGCCCCAGGCGCCGTCGCCGGTGACGACGAGGCTGCCATTGGCGAAGCACAGCCCGTTGGCGAACAGCTCCACCGGCGCCTCGGCGGTTTGGTCGAGCTCCACGACGGCTCCCTGCGCCAGCTCGAGCGCGCGTCCGAGCGGCAGGTGGGTCCTGCCGAGCTCGGCCCACACGCGCACGAAGATGCTGCGCAGCACGGCTCGGCCCTCGGGCGTTTCGCGCGTGTCGTCGAGGTGGGCGCGCGCGCGTTCGAGCTCGCCCCGACCGAGCTTCGCATAGGTGTCAGCCCGTACCGGTGGCTCGCTCGTGGACGCGAGCTTGACAGCGCGGCGCGACCCGCTGCGCCCCGGATGTCCGCGACCGAGCGAGATCGCCTCGGCGAACAGCAGCACGCCGTCGGCAGACGGGTCTTCCAAGCGCAGCAACCCTCCGGGAGCCAGCTCGAGCATGTGTTCGATCGGCATCTGCACCGAGCCGACCTCCGCGCGCAGCAGCACATGCGCGCCGGCCACGCCACGGCGCAGGGCGTCGGCGCCGCGGGGATCCGGAGCGCTCGGCTCGCCGCCGCCGCCGCGGATGCTCTCGGTGACGGGCTCGATCGCGGCCCAGGGGATCAGCAGCGACATCGCCGAGGACAGGCCGTCGACCTTGGCCTCGAGCGTGACCGCCAGGGTGGGTTCGCCGATCGGCGTCAGCACCCCCGCATCGCCCTCGATGTCGACATCGCCGCGGCGCAGCTCCGGGGCGCCGAGCTCGTCCCAGGAGACCGACAGCTGGTGGACGATCGCATCGAGCACGCCGCGCGTGAGCACCCAATCGATCTCCGTGAGGTGCCGCTCGCTGGGAGCCTGCGCGGCTTCGCCTCCGAGCAGGCATTCGAGCGACTGCAGAACCAGCGGCAGCTCGACGCTCAGCAGCATGTGCCGTTCGATCGAGTCGGCGACGACCGCCACGGCGATCGAGTCAGCCGGGAGCTGTGCCTTTGCGGCCGCCCACGTGTGCTGGCTGATCTCGATGGGCAAGATCTCGACTTCGGCTTTCAGCTCGCCGGCCATCCAGGCGCCGAGCGCCTCGCAGAAGAGGTCCAGAGCGCGGCCGATACGGCGCCGGAGCTCGGTGGTGAACTTGGTCGGCTGAGAGAAGTCGAGAGCGCGAACACGCGGTACGCCGGCGCCGGCCTGCTCGTCCTCTTCGGCCGCCTGAGGCTCCTTCACCTCTGGAGCGTCGCTCTGCTCCTCGCCCTGACTGACGCTCATGCTCGACTCAGCTCTCCTCTGCGCGCGGCCCGTCGGCGGCGGGGGCCTGCGCGGGCGCGGAAGGCTCCTCGGCCGCGCTGCCGGCGGCCACGGAGGCCTCCGGCAGCTCGCCGTCCGCGCCGAGGGCGGCGGCGGGCTCGGGGTCGGGCTGCCCGTCGAGGATCTCGGTGACGCGCAGACCGTACTGCTCGTCGATGACCACGACCTCGCCGCGCGCGATCGCCGTGCCGTTGACGAGCAGGTCGGCCGTCTCGCCCGCGAGGCGCTCGAGCGTCACGATCGAGCCCACCCGCAGATCGAGCGTCTCCCCCACGGTCATGTGCGTGCGACCGATCTCGACGCTGAGCTCCATCGGGATGTCGCTGAGGCGGCTGAGGTCCTGGTCGGAGGCTGCGCCCGCGCCGGGCGCGCCGGCCTGATCGAACTGCTCGTACTCGATGGTCTCGGTCACGCTCTCTCCTATTGGACGGTGAAGTCCGGGAACAGCACCGCTTCGAGTTTGATGTCGGTCTGCTGCTCGATCGCGAGCAGGATCTGGTGCTTGATCGCGCTGCGGCTTGGCGCGCTGATCAGCGCTTCGCCGCTCTGGTTGGTCAGCGTGTTGGACACGATTTCACGGACCAGGGGTTCCTCCGGAAGCGTCCCGACCGTGCTTTCGGAGCTCGAGGAGGCGCCCACGGCCGAGGCGCCGTCGCTCTGCCCGGGGGCGAGCTCGAGCCCGACGGTCACCTTCGCGTAGCGTCCGTCGGTGAGGTTGATCAGGAAGTCCTTTGGCATCACGTAGAGCGTTCCCTTGATCTTGTCCTTGTTCACGGGCTTCGGCTTGCTCATCGTGTAGCCGACCCCCAATATGAGAATCGGCAGGATGACCGCAATCATGACCTTCTTGTTCTTGAGCATCGGTTCGGGGGTCGGTCTGGTCAGGGTTCGTTTTCGGATCCGCCTATGCGGCGCATGACGATCTCCACGCGTCGGTTCAGCGCGCGCCCGGCGCCGGTCGCGTTGCTGGCTATCGGGCGCTCGGCGGCGTAGCCGCTCGCGGTCAGCCTGGCGGCGCTCACTCCGGCCCCGATCAGGAAGCGCACCACGGTGCTCGCACGCGCGGTCGAGAGCTCCCAGTTGCTCGGGTACTGGCCGCCCTGGATCGGGACGTCATCGGTGTTGCCTTCGACGTCGATCGGGTTCCTTTCGGCGACGTTGAGCAGCCTGCCGATCTCGGCCAGCAGCGCGTGGGAGCGGTCGTTGAGCGTCGCGTGGCCGGAGGCGAACAGCAGATCGTCGGTGAGCACCCTAATCACGAGGCCCCGCGGCTGGATGATCGTCTTCACTTTGGAGCCGAAGCCGTGGGCCTTGGCGTAGGCGTCGAGCTCCTTCTTGATCTGGGTGAACACTTCCGCCTGATGCTGGGCGGCGGTTTCGGACACGCTCGCCGAGCTGCTCTGCGCCGCGTGCGTGGTGCTGGCGCTCGTGCTTTCCAGACCGCTGCCGAGTGCGGTCAGCGGCACGATCGCGGCCGCTTCGGCGGTGGTCGGCGCCCGGTTTGCGTTCTCGGTCGCTCCCTGCTGGGCGATCGACTTGCCGCCGGGCAGGATGTTCCCGGAGAACGCCGCCTTGAGCGCGTGCTGCAGGACCTGGTACTTGGAGATGTTGATCGAGGAGATCGAGAAGAGCACCATGAACAGCGCCATCAGCAGCGTGATCATGTCGGCGTAGGTCAGCAGCCAGCGCTCGTTGCCGCCCTCCTCGTGCTTTGCGCCGCGGCGGCGGCCGTGTCCGCGGGCCATCGTCAGGCCGCCCTGGCCTCGTCGAGCCGCGCCACGTTCGATTCCTCGCCGGTGGAGCGCTCGGCGGGCGCCAGGTAGGACATCAGCTTTTCGGCGACCAGCCGCGGGTTGTCGCCGGCCTGGATCGAGAGGATCCCCTCGAGCGTCATCATGCGCAGCTCCATCTCTTCGGCGGAGATCGCCTTCAGGCGGTTGGCGATCGGCAGGAAGACCACGTTCGCCGCGCCGACGCCCATCAGCGTGGCGATGAATGCGGCTGAGATCGACGGTCCGAGCGTCGCCGGCGCGGCCAGGTTCTGCAGAACGTGCACCAGGCCGAGCACGGTGCCGATGATCCCCATCGTGGGCGCGAACCCGCCCGCCTTCTCGAACGGCGCGGCCGATGCCTCGTGGCGAGCGGCCATGCCGTCGACCTCGGCCTCGAGGATCGCGTGCACCATCTCCGGGTCGGTCCCGTCGACGACCAGCTGCAAGGCGTTGCGCGTGAAGGGATCCTCGATGTCGCCGAGCTGGGCGTCGAGGGCGAGCAGCCCCTCGCGGCGGGCCTTGTCGGCCAGCGACACCAGCTGGTCGAGGCGGCCTCTCATGTCCGGCGGTTCGGCCGAGAAGACGAGCTTGTAGAGGCTCGGCACGCGCTTCATCGGGGCCATGCCGACGCTCGCCAGCGTGACGCCGGCGGTGCCGCCGAGGATGATCATGAGCGCAGGGATGTTGATGAACGAGGCGGGACTCGTCCCGTCCATCATCGAGCTCATCATCAGGGAGCCGAAGGCCACCCCGATTCCGATGGCCGTTGAAGCCTTCATTGCTCCCGTTCATCGGCCGCAGACGAGAATCCTTCAGTCTTGCGCGGCTGGCGTGCACGAACGGCTCATCCCCGCCCGGCGCCGGGCCGATCGCCGGTTGGCTCGACGGCGCCCGTTGCGGCCCTTCCGCGCGAGCTCCTAGGTCGGCTGGTCCTCGACCGCAGACAGGCGTCCGTGCTCGCGGTGGATGGGCGTCGGCGGGGGCGCGTGCGGCGTGCGGCGGTTGCGCAGGGCGTCGCCCAGCACCGTTGCGCGGTAGGCATGCACCGCGGCGCCCACCTCATCGGGCGTCTCCGCGACCACCACCTTCGTGCCGGTCGCGAGCGTGATGACCGTGTCGGGCGTCGACTCGACCGTCACGATCATGTCGGGATTCAGTTGGAAGGGCTCGTCGCTGTGGCCGAGCCGGTTGAGCATGATCATCGATACACCCCCTCTCACGACAACGTTAGCCTTGTGGCGGGACGGCACTTTTGCGCCATCCCACCACGGGCTCCTCGGAGTTGTCCCTGCTGTCTGGCGCCGTCCTTTCACGGCGTCTTGGATTTACCGCCTGGCGCTTGCGCAGACGGGTCGGCCTACTGGACCATCGTCACCAGCGCCCCCAGCATTTCGTTTGCCGTGGTGATCACGCGCGAGTTGGACTGGAAGCCGCGCTCGGCCGTGATCATGTTGGTCATCTCGGTCGCCAGGTCGACGTTTGACATCTCGAGCTCCCCGCCGATCGTCGCGCCGAACCCGGCGGTGTCGGGCGTGCCGACGATCGGCGCGCCAGAGTTGGAGGTCGCCGCCCACAGCGAGCCGCCGAGCCGTTCCAGGCCGTCTTCGTTGGGGAAGGTCGCCAGCGAGATGTAGCCGGCTGTCACGCGCTTCTGGAAGGACGCCGATTCGGGGTTCTCGTCGGTGTAGGAGACCGATCCGTCCTGGCCGACCGTCACGTTGGCCGAGCCGGGCGGAATGCGCAGGTAGCTTTCTTCTTTGCCGGGGGCATAGGTGGTGCCCGTTTCCGTTTCCGTCGCCACGGCGTTGCGCCCGATCACGTACTCGCCGGCCTGCGTGGTGAGGAAGCCGTTGGTGTTGGTGGTGAGGTCGCCCGCCCGGGTGTAGTCGACATTGGCCGGCAGACCCGAGGTGTACGGTTCTTTGGCCGGCGGCGCACCTTCTCCCACGCGCAGGAAGCCGCTGCCCTCGATCGCGACGTCGAGCGGGTTGTTGGTCGTCTGGAAGGACCCCTCGGTCATTTCGTTGATGGTCGCATTGACCATCACTCCGAGCCCGACCTGCGCGGGGTTGGTTCCGCCGTTCGTGCTCGTCGGGGCGGAGGCCCCATGCATCACCTGCGTGAGCTCGTTGGCGAACGTCACGCTCGCGGCCTTGTAGCCCACCGTGTTGACATTCGCCAGGTCGTTGGCCGTCTCATTCAGCATCGCCTGGTTCGCATCGAGGCCGCTGATCGCGGCATACATTCCGGCCATCATCTTGACTGCCCTTCCTTTCGCGGCCTCCTCGATGAGGTCCGGCCGTGGTCGTTTGCCGCTGCATCTCTCATGCGATCACGGCGCTGTCGATGTTGGTGAACACGTTTTCCTTCATGTGTTCGGACCCGACCGCCGTTATGACGGTGCGGTTGCTGACGGACACCACGAACGCGGTCCCGTCGACAAGAATCAGCGAGTCGCGCGAGCCCTTGCTCGCGGCGCGCCCGACCCCCTCCGAGAGCCTTCCCAGCGTCGCGCGATCGAGCTCGATCCCGCGCCGCTGAACACGGGCGAGGGCGTGGCGCGAGAACTGCAGCGCTTCCGAGCCCGCGGCCTTGCCGAGCGCATCGGCAAACGACCCGCCGGGAGCGGCGGCGGATGCGCCCTTGCCTGCGCCCGCGGCGCCCGTCCCGCGCGCCGGCGCAGCCGCCGGCGCGGGCGGGATCAGGTTTCCGGGCGGGACGAGCGCAGGGTTGGACATGGCGGTCAACCGACTTCCGTGATGCTCGCGACCTTGACGCCCGGCACCCCTTCCACGGTGACGGTTGTCCCGGTCGAGGTGGACTGGACGCTCTGCACCTTCCCGCTCGTCGGCACGCCGGCGGCGTTGTCGTAGGTGACCGTCTGTCCGATCAGCTGGACGGCGTCGGAGAGCTCGCTTGCGCTCGCCAGGTTGGTCATCTGCTCAACCTGGGTGAACTGGGCGACCTCGTTGAGATATTCGTTGCTGTTGCCTGGTTCGAGCGGGTTCTGCGCCTGCAGCTGGGCGATCATCAGTTTCAGGAAATCGTTCTGACCGAGCACGCCGTTGGGGTTTTCCGGGGTGCCCGCCCCGCCCGAGCCGGCCGCATGGCTGGCCACCGAGGCGGCGGACGCGGTTGCTGGTGCGCTGGTTGTCATGGCAGTTTCTCCTTTCGTGTGCTCACGCGAGCACGTCGACCAGCTCGCCGCCCGCAACGCTCGGCAGGCGGGTGGCAGCATCGGCCTCGGCTGCGCTTTCAGCGTCCTCGACGCCCTCATCGCCGGCGGATGGGCCGCCGGTACTCGACGCTTCGGGTGTCGTATCGAAGCGGCCCTGGTGCTCATGTCCTTCGGAGGCGAACGAGCCGATTTCCAGGCGCAGCAGGGACACGCCCAGCGAGCTGAGCGACTGGTGCAGCTCGGAGCGAGCGCCGGCGAGCGCCTGGGCGGCGGCGGGCGTGTCGGCGGTGACGCGGGCCAGCAGGCCCGCCGATGTCTGGCTCAGGTGGATGCGGAGCTCGCCGAGCTCCTGCGGCTGCAGCGCAATCCGCGCCTGGGTGACGCCCTGACGGGCGGCCAGCTCGATCGTCGCGCGGACGGATTCGATGATCTGCTGCTGGTCGACGCCGGAGGCGGCAGCCGGGCCCGCCGCGGAGGACGCCGAGCCGCCCGCGCCGGCCCCGGGCGCGAGCGGATCGGCCAGCGACGCCGCGCTCGTGCCCGCGCTCGTGCTCGTGCCCGCGCTCGCGCTCGCGGCGGCCGCATGGGCCGCGCTCCCCGGAGCGCTCGTCTGCGCCTGGGGGTGCGCCTGCGCGCGCGCGCCGGCTTCCCCGCCGCCTTGCTGCGCGGGTGCGCTTGCGCCCGTCCCCGCGCCCGAGCCTGCGCCGCCCGGTGCGAGCGCGGAGGCGAGCGGCGCGTGCGCGTGGGCCGACCGGGCTCCGGCGGCGCCGGCGCCCGGCGCGCTGCTCGTGAGCGTCGTTGCGTCCTGTGCGCCCGCCTGCCCGGCCGGCGCGGCCGGGGTCGACGCCGATGGCGCAGCGCCCGCGGCGGCCGCGTTCGTGACGGGGGGCCGCGTGGCGGGCGAAGCGGGTGGCGTGTGGGTGGCGGAGGCCGCTGTGCCGCTGTTCGCCGCCTGCGCGGGCTCCGAGATCCCGTCGGGGACCTGCGCGGACGCGATCGCCCGGCCGGGAGCCGCGGCGGAGGTCGACACCTGCGCGGCGCCGCGCGCGTCCTGCCGCGCGGACATCGCGGTCTCCTCGGCGGCCGTCGAGGCGGGGGTGGCCTGTGCGACGGCGTGCTCGCCGGCAGCGGCACCGGCGCCGGCGGCGGCCGTCGTCGCGCTCGCTGCGTCGTGCGCGACTGAGGAGGCGCCCGCCGCAGCGGCGGGCGGCTGCGCGTCGGCCGTTGTGCTCGCCGGCGAGGTCGCGGATGATGCGGCGCTCGCAGGCGCGGACGAGGCGCTCGCAGGCGGGGACGAGGCGGCGCTCGCGGGCGCCGATGGGGCGCCATTCGCTTCGGTAGCCGGCGAAGCGCCGCCGCCGGCGTCCTTGGGGCGAGCAGCTTCGCGGCTTTTCTGCTGTTGGCCTTCCGCGTTTGCGGTCCGGGCCCAGTGTTCGGCGAGCGCGCTGTGGAAGGGCGGCGCGCCCGGCGGGGCAGGCCACCCCGGCGGCGCCGCGCCCGAGGTGGGCGGCGAGGAGGATGGCGGCGGCAGAAGCGCGATCAGGAGGTTCATGCGGGGACTCCGGCCGGTGCGGTCGCGGGGTGGGACTGGCGGTAGGCTTCGGCGTAGCCGAGCACCTTTGAGACGTAGCTCTGCGTTTCGGCGTAGGGCGGGATGCCGCCGTACTGCGCAACCACCCCCGGCCCGGCGTTGTAGGCGGCCAGGGCATCGGCCGTGTTGCCGCCGAAGCGGCTCATCATCTGGCTCAGGTAGCGCGCCCCGCCTTCGATCGATTCGGCCGGGTTCAACGGGTCGGCGACACCGAGCGAGGATGCGGTGCCGGGCATCAACTGGGTCAGTCCCGCAGCTCCCGCGCTGCTCGTCGCGCTCGGGTCGAAGGCCGACTCCTGCTGGATCAGACCGTGAAGCACGGCAGGGTCCACGCCATTGCGTGCGGCGGCCTGGTCGATCAGCGATTCGTATTCGCCGGATTCGCCGCCGCCGACGGCGCCTTGGACGGCGGGCTCAGAGGTGGCCCCGGAGCTGTCCGCGCTCGTGGCCGCCTGCAGCGCGGAGGCGAAATCGGGTGTCGAGGTCCCGGGATACGGGCTCGCCGTGGTCGCGGGTACCGGCGCGCCTGACGCCACCTGGCGGGCCGTTTCGATCATCGCCTGGAGCTGCTGCACCCGCTGCGCGGCCGCGCGCTCCCCGGCTTCGATGCCGGCCACGGCGCCGGTCACGGCCTGGGTGCTCACGCGCGACTCCTGCCGGAGCGCGCAGCGACGATCTCGTCGAGCACGATGTTCTCGCGGCGTGCGGCCTCGCGGGCGTGCTCACCGCGGCGGCGCTCGCGCAGGCGGTTGAGCATCTCGTGCTCGCTGGCCGCGGTCGTGAGCTTGGCGTCGCGATCGGCGACCTCCGCCTCGCGCTGCGCCAGCTCGCGCGCGTGGCGGCCGCGCTGCGCCTCGATGCGCTCGAGGAACGCCTGGCGGGCTTGTAGCTCGGTGGCGCTGACCGCCTTTGGCTCGACGGCAGTGCGCTGTTCCGCGCGCGCATGCTCGAGGTCGGCGTCGCTGCTGCGCAGGTCGGCCTCGGTGCTCGAGCGGCGCGAGATCGCGGCGGCGAGCTCCTGTTGGGCGAGCTTCTCACGGCGCTCGCGTAGGGCACGCACGCGCTCGAGACGGAAACGGAAACCAGGTCCGGTCACATCACGTTTATCGGACGCGACCCGCGCTTCTTGAGCGCGAACCTCGCCGGACGTCCGCAGCCGCGCGCGCAGGCGGCGGTCCGCAGGCGCCCCCGGGCGCGCAGGCGGGCGCCGGGCGCCCGCTCAGATGCTCAGGCCCAGGGGCGGGATCGCAGGCGGCTCGGAGGCCATCAGGTGTTCCCCGCCCAGCCGAGCGCCGGCTGGGAGCTGCTCGGGATGGACCTCTTCGGCGTCGGGGATCTCACCGCTCGCGTGCTCCAGCTCGCGCGCCAGCGATGAGGCCACCTCGAGCAGCCGGGCGTCGGTCTCGAGCGGGTCGGTCAGCTCGTCCACCGGCTGGCGCAGGAAGGCCTCGATTCGGGCCCGGTGGTTGAGCGCCGCGTCGAGAGCGGGGTCGCTTCCGGGCTGGTAGGCGCCGATCGCGACCAGGTCTTCCTTCTCGCGCAGCACCGCGAGTGCGGCGCGAAGCTGCCGGCCGGCATCGGCCACCTGCGGCGAGACGATCTCCCCGATGAGGCGGGAGACGCTCTGAAGCACGTCGATGGCCGGATAGTGTCCGGCGTGAGCGAGTGAGCGCGTGAGGATCACGTGCCCGTCGAGGATCGCGCGCACCGCGTCGGCGATCGGCTCGTTCATGTCGTCACCGTCGACCAGGATCGTGTACAGGGCGGTGATCGACCCGGTGGCGCTCGTGCCGGCACGCTCGAGCAGACGGGGGAGCATCGCAAACACGCTCGGCGTGTACCCGCGCGTCGCCGGCGGCTCGCCGATCGCCAGCCCGACCTCGCGCTGAGCCATGGCAAAGCGCGTGACGGAGTCCATCATCAGCATCACGTCGTGGCCCTGATCGCGGAAGTACTCGGCGATCGTGGTAGCCGTGAAGGCGGCCTTGATGCGCACCAGCGCGGGCTGGTCGGAGGTGGCGACCACGACGACGGAGCGCTCGAGCGCATCGCCGAGGTCGCGCTCGATGAACTCGCGCACCTCGCGCCCGCGCTCGCCGACGAGGGCGATCACGTTGATCGAGGCGCTGGTGGATCTCGCGACCATCCCCAGCAACGAGGACTTCCCGACGCCCGAGCCCGCGAAGATGCCCAGCCTCTGCCCGCGCCCACACGGCACGAGGCCGTCCAACGCCCGCACGCCCAGACCCACGCGCTCGCTGATGCGCGGCCTCGCGAGGGCGCCCGGAGGAGCGGCGATCGTCGAGCGGGCCACCCCCCGCGGCACCGGCTTCTCGTCCTCCGGGATTCCGAGCCCATTGACGATCCGCCCGAGCAGGCCGTCGCCGACGGCGATGCGAAAAGGCGCTCCGCTGGCCAGCACCCTCGTCCCCGGGCCGATTCCGTGCAGCTCGCCGAGCGGCATCAGCAGCGTGCGCCCGTCCCTGAAGCCGACCACCTCCGCGGACACGGCGGCGCGGTTGCGATCGGTCCCGACGAGGCACACCTCTCCGACCTCCGCCTGCAGGCCCGTGGCCTCGATGATCAGGCCGATCAGGTTGCTCACAAACCCGTGGCGCCGGGCGAGGTCAGCCTCGCGGATCGACTCGGCCGCCCTCGCCAGCAGCGCACCGGGCGGGCGCCCGTCGCCCGCCCCGGTCTCGCCCGCCCCGGTCTCGTCGGCCCCGGTCTCGCTCACGCCGGTCTCGGTCTCGTCGGCCCCGGTCTCGCTCACGCCCGTCTCGCTCACCCGCTCCGCTCGCCGGTCTCGAGCGAGATGGTCACAACCTCGCGGGCGCGCTCGAGCTGCGTGTGCACGCTCGCGTCCACCTCGCCCTCGGACGTGCGCACGATCGCGCTGCCGACGCCCACGCGCTCATCGGACTGGACCTCGCAGAGCTCGACGCCGCTGCCCTGCGCGGTCAGATCGCCGATCGCCGCCCGCACGACCTCGAGGTCGGCCGGGTTCACGAGCACGGTGATGCTGCGTCGGTCGCTTATCCGGCGCAGCGCCCCCTGCACGACCTCGACCACCAGCTCGGGGCGCGCCTGCAGCGCGCCTGCGAGGATCTTGCCGGCGAGCTCCAGCGCCAGGTCGATGGCATCGTGTTCGACGGCGTCGACGACCTCGCTGCTCAGAGCTCGGATGCCCTGGGCCGCTGCGGCGAGCGCATGGGCCGCCGAGGCGACCTCGGCTGTTCCCTGCTCGTGTCCGGCCGAGCGACCGTCGCCGTAGCCCTCGGCGCGGGCCAGCTCGCGTATGCGCTCGGCTTCGGCCATGGCCTGGGCAAGCATCCGCGCCTGCGCGTCGCGGGGCGGGGGGTCGGAGGGCTCGAGCGGCTCGAAGTCGTAGCTGACGGCCGAGTCAGACAACTGCTTCGCTCTCCTCTTCCTCGCCGCCGGCGATGATGATCGTGCCGGCCTCCTCGAGCTTGCGCACGACGGCCACGATCCGGCTCTGTGCGGCATCTATGTCGCGCTTGCGCTGAGGAGGCTGGACCTCCATCTCTTCCTTGAGCATCTCGGCGCCGCGCTCGGACATGTTCGAGAGCACGACCTCCTTGACGTTGTCCGGCGCGCCCCGCAGCGCGAGCACCAGATCCTTCTGGTCCGCCTCGCGCAGGACCTGCTGGACCGCGCGCTCTTCGAGCTTGACGATGTCCTCGAAGACGAACAGCATGCCCCGCACCTCCTCGGCGAGGTCCTTGTCCGCTGAGGCAAGCTTCTCGAGCACGTTGCGCTCGGTGGTGCGATCTGAGTGGTTGAGGATCTCGGCCAGGGTCTTGGTGCCCCCGGCCGCGGAGTACTCCCTCTCGGCGACCGCGGTCAGCTTGTGGCGTATGACCTCCTCGACCTGCTGGACGACCTGGGCGCTGGTCTCCCCCATGCGAGCGATGCGCAGCGCGATGTCCGGCTGCAGGCGCTCGGGCAGGCGCGCCAGTACCTGGGCCGCGAGCGTCGTGTGCAGGCTGGCGAGGACGAGGGCGATCGTCTGTGGCGACTCGCTGCGCAGGAGGGCCGCGCTGCGCTCGGGAGGGACGCGTTGCAGGAAGTCGAACGGCGGGCGCTCGGTGCGGGCCGAGAGCCGTCCGAGGACCTCGGCGGCGCGCTCGGGCCCGAGCGCGCGTTCGATCACCCCGCGGGCGTAGTCCACGCCGCCGGCGACGCCCGACTCCACCCCGGCCAGCAGCGCGAGTTCGCTGAAGATCGATGCCGTCGTCTCCGGCGCCACCGAGCTCAGGCTGGCCATTTCCATCGACAGGCTCTCGATCTCGTCCTCGCCCATGCGCTGCAGCACGTTGGCCGCGCGCTCGGACCCCAGCGCCGCCATCAGGACCGCTGCCTTGCGCGGGCCCCTGAACTGCTCTGTGGTCGCCGGCAGCTTCTCGCCGCCGGCGGCCGGCAGCGCCGGGACGATGTCCGCTCGCGGCTCATCGGCCACGGCCTACTCCTCCTGCATCCAGTTGCGAAGCTGCTGGGCGACGCGCTCAGGGTGGCTGTCGGCGAGCTGCTCGACCTGGCGGCGGATGTTCTCACCACCGTCTTGACCGTTGCCGGCGCCGTTTCCGCTCGGCTGCGCCGCTCCGGCCATCGCCGGCGCCGGCCTGGGCGCGGTTTCGCGTTCGAGCTCGGAGAGCCTCATCGGCGCCTCGAGCTCGCGCAGCCAGACCGGCTCGTCGATTGCCCCCTGTTCGCGCTTGCGCAGGGAGCGCGTGCTGAAGAACAGGAACAGCACCGATCCCAGGGCGAGGAGCACGTACTTGGCGTAGCTGAGCGGGCTGCTGGCGGCGGCGGCCGCTCCCGGCTGCTTGGCGAAGGCGACCTGCCCGATCGAGATGGTGTCGCCGCGCTTGGTCTGGATGCCGGCGGCGTTGGTGATCGCTTCGCGGATCGCCGGCAGCGAGGAGGCCGGCACCGAGTGGTCGAGGAGCACCGAGACATGCTGGCTTTCCACCGTCCCGGGAGCGATCGTCGAGTGGGTCACGGTCTTGCCCACGCCGAGCGAGGAGTTGGTGGTTTCGTGCTTGTAGTTGGATTTCCCGCCTGCGGCCCCGGCGGCGGCGGTCGTCAAGTTGGCGGTGCCCGTCACGCCCCCCGCCCCGGCCCCGGTGCCGGTGAGGGTTTCGATCGACTTGCTCTGCTGCAGCGGGGTGCCGGTCTTGTTGTAGGTAAGCGATTCCTGGGTGGTCTGGTTGACGTTCATGTTGGCGTAGACGAGGACCTGCGCCTTGCCCTGCCCGAGCGTCTGCGCGAGCATCGCGTCGAGGCTCGCCTCGGTGCTCTCGTCGTAGCGTTGCTCGGCTTCCTGCACGTCGCTGCCCGAGCCGCCGCCGGCGCCGCCCGCCTGCGGCCACAGCAGCTGGCCCGAGGCGCCGGTGATCGTGACCTTGTTCAGCTGCAGTCCGGGGACGCTCGAAGCCACCAGTTGCGCGATCCCTCGAACCGAGCTGGGATCGAGCGTCGTGGTCCCCGACAGCAGCACGGCAGCAGAGGCCGCGCCTTGCGTTTCGCCGAAGACCTGGTTCTGGGGGTTCGGCAGGACGAGCTCGACCTGCGCGCCGGAGACGCCCTGCACGCTGTCGATCGTCTCCGCCAGCTGGCCCTGCAGGGCGCGCTGATAGGTGACCTGCTGCTGGAAGTTGCTTTCGCCGAGGTTCTGCTTGTCAAACAGTGAGAAGTCCGGCTGGGTGTTGCCGAGCAGGTTGGCGCCGGCCAGCGCGACGCGCGCCTGGGCGGTCTGGTTTGACTGGACGGCGACCGCGGTGCCGTTGTTCTGAAGCTGGTAGCTGATCCCCTGCTGGCTGAGGGTGCTCGTCATCTTGCCCGTCTGGGAGGGGTCGACGCCGCTCACGAGGGTCGTGTAGCTCGGCTGGGAGACCATGTGCAGGAACAGGTAGACGAACAGGATCACGGCGACCGTGGCGCCGCCGGCGATCAACCATCCCCGCGGGGTGAGCCTGGAGGCGAGCTGGGCGGTCGGCATCGATCAGACCTGCGTTTGGAAGATGTTCTGGGCCGCTTCGGTCGCCTTCGTGCGAATCTGAGCGGCCAGGTCCATCGCCAGCTGGGCGTCCTCGACGGTCACGACGGCGCTCTCCGGGTCCGCGACGGTGCCGGTGGCGAGTGCCTGCGAGGCGCCCTCGGCGCTCTGTTGGGTCTGCTCCAGCGAGGAGATCGCATCGGTGAGCTCGCCGCCGAAGCCGCCGGGTTCGCCGCCCACTGCTGCGCTGCCCCCGGTCGAGTGACCGCCCTGGGCGAGGCCTTCTGCCTGTCCGACCGACAGTTCGCCTCCCAGTCCGCCGACCGGCGGGATGATCACTTGAGCAACCCGAGCGTCGCGGTGAACATCGACTTGGAGGTCTGCATGGCGGTCACGTCCGACTGGTAGGACTGCGACTCGGAGATCAGATCGGTCATTTCCGTGACGGTGCTGACGTTCGGCAGCTTCACGTAGCCCTGGGCGTCTGCTTCGGGATTGCCCGGGTCATAGACTTGCTGGTCGGGCGTGCTGTCGGCCACTATTCCGGCGACCTTGACTCCGCCCACGGTCGCGGGACCGGCTGCCGTCTGGCCGATCGCGCTGCTGAGCACCCCGTCGAAGCCGCTCGGCGCGGCCTGGTCGAGAACCACCTCTTGGCGCTGGTAGGGCTGCCCGTTGGCCGCGTGCGTGGTGTTGGCGTTGGCGAGGTTCTCGGCGGTCACATCCATGCGGATGCGCTCGGCGCTGAGGCCGCTGCCGGCGATGCCGATGGCGTCGAAGAGCCCCATCAGGCGAGCCCCATCGCCTCGCGCAGGATGCTGTTGCGGGCGCCCGCAACCTGTGTGAGCGCCTGATAGTCGAGGCCGTTTTCGGCGAGCTTGGCGGCTTCCTGATCGATGCTCACGGCCGCGCCGTTGGGGCCGGCTTCCTGCGCGTCGACTTCGGTCTGGAATTCCATCTGAGCGGGCGATTCGCCGCTGTTGACGGCGCTCTGCAGCGCCGACTCGAAGTTGACTTCCTGGCTCTTGTAGCCGGGGGTGTCGGCGTTGGCGATGTTGTTCGTGAGGACTGTCTGGCGCTGCCAGGAGCCGCGCATCGCAGCCTCGAGCAGCTGCTGGGTCGAATCGACGAGAGCCATGGCGAAGGGGTTTTCCTTTCCGCCCTCCCTGGGCTGAAACCGACGCTCTCCATGAGGTCGCTCACTTCGTGGCCATCGAGGGGCCGCCCCGGTTGATCGGCCGCGCTACGCAGACCTTTAGGCCCTAGGCCGTGCGATCCAGACGTGGGCGGCCACGCAGGTGGCCGGCGTAGCCGTCGGCCGTGCGCCTGGCGCGCGTCGCGGTCGCCAGATCGCCGAGCACGCTGTCGCGCAGACGGATCAGCTCGATGCGTGTGCGCTCGCGGATCAGCATCGCCCGTTCGAGCAGCGGGGCTGCCGCCGACGGCGGCCGCGCGGGCAGGCCGGCGATCAGCTCCTCCCAGCGCGCGCCGAGCGCAGCGAGGCGCTCGAGCTCGCCCCTGCCCGCGAGCTCCAGTTCGAGCTCCGCGTGCTTCTCGATCTCCTCGTAGGGGTGCAGCGGGGCCTCGGCGCCGGCCTGGTGCGTTGGCGGACTCACCCGCGGTCCACCTCGTCGGCGGCCTGGCGCCAGGCGTCGCGCAGCTCGCCCAGCATCTCGCTGACGTCCTCGAGCTTGGCCGCGTCCTGGGTCATGCGGGCCGCGTTGAGATGGCGGAGGCAGAACAGGTAGATCGCGTGCAGGCGCTGGGGGAGATCACCCTGCTCGAAGTCGAGCGTGCCGTCGAGGTGCGCGATGATCCGTTCCGCCTTGCGCAGGGTGTTGTGCGCGCGCTCGATTTCGCCGGCGCGCATCGCGATCGCGGCCTGGCCGAGGAAGCGGCGTGCGCCGTCGTAGAGCATCACGACGAGTTCGCCGGGCGTTGCCGCCAGCACCGCGGTCCGGCGGTAGGCGGCAGCGTGCGACGCAGCGAGGTTGCTCATCACTTCCCTTGATCGACCTCGCGCGGGAAAAGTTGAGGCCGGCACCGTTTGGGGCCGCTGCGCGCTACCCGACGGCTTTGGTCGTCGGTTCAGGCACGTTTAGCGTTTCGGACTGCTTGGCCAGCCAGTCGCCGACGCTGGTGTTCTGCGAGATGACGGATTCCAGGTGGGCGTAGGTCTCCTGCAGCGCCTTTTCGCGCACGAGCAAGATTTCGTTCATCGAGCTGATCTGGGTGTTCAGCTGCGCGATCTGCGCCGCGTCTCCGTTGACCCTGGCTTCGAGCGCTCCGCCGGGCTGGGCGGCGTTGTTGACCAGGCGCTGCAGATTCGCCGACCAGCTCTGGAGCATCTGCTGCACGCCGGCGGGGTTGGTGTCGATGGCTTCCGCGAGCTTGCTCGGGTCGAGCGTCAGCTGTCCTTCGAGCGTGGCCTGGGAGGTAGCCCCGCCGCCCGTCGGCGCGCCCGTGCTGATGCCGATGTCAAGCGGGCTGGACATCCCGGCTGGGAGCCCGGAGACCGGTTCGTACATGACCGCGCGCATGCCGTCGATCAGGCTCGTCAGTTCCGGATCCGCGAACAGCGTCCCGATACCCAGCTCCGCTGAGCTCTGCGCCCTGACCGGTGGCTTGGTCGCGAGCTGCGTCTGGATCGTCGCCACGGTCGAGTTGTATTGGGCGATGAACGCCTGGACCTGGGCTTCCACCGCGGTCACGCTGGGACCGGGGGCCTGGACGTCGATCGTGACCGGCCCCGACGGGGTCAGGCCCCCCAGCGTAAGCGTGACCCCGGCGATCGCATTTGTGATGGTGTTGGAGCTCGATGTCCCGGCGACGCCATCGACTGAGTATTCGGCGTCCTTGCCTTCTTTCGCCTTGCCGGCGACTTCGCTCAGCGCCGTGCCCGGGTCGATCACTTTGATGAATTCGTTTCCCGTGTTGCCCGTCGCGCGGTTCGAGAGGACGACGGTTCCGGTTTCGAGCACGGCGGCGTAGACCGTGGATTCGCTGTTCGAGTTGATGGCGATCGCGAGTTCCTTGACGCTCTCGCCGGCCTTGATCTTGTATTCCTTGCCGTCGATCGTGATCGCGTCTTCGCTGGTCGGGCTTTTGAACGTGAACGTGCGCTGGGCGGCGTTGGCGAGCTGCGTGACTTCGACCTCATAGCCGCCGACGCCCGCGCCGGATGTGGTCGTGGCGCCGACCCGCGCCGGTTCGTTGGAGGTGACCGTCTGCGAGCTTTCAAACAGCGAGGGCAGGCTGAACTCCGAGGCGGCGGACGCGAGCTGCTGAAGGCTGGTCTGGATGCTCGACAGCTGGTCCTCCCCGGCCTGCAGCTTCGCCTGCTCGCCGGTCAGGCGCACGACCGGCTCCCGTTCGACGCCCATCAGGGCGGAGATGATCGCGCTCGTGTTCAGGCCGGAGGCAAGGCCGGTGATCGATATCGGCGAGCCGGCGGGCGAGCTGACCGAGAGTCCGGAGGTGGACATCTATCCCTCCCCCAGCGGCCGTCCGTCGGCGATTTCCACTGCCTCGCTGGCCGACAGCGACCTCACGCTGTCGCCGGCGCGGTCGTGGAGCTCGATCGTGGTGCGACCGCCGGGTACCGCCGCTTGGAAGCGCAGTTCGTGTCCGCCCTCGCGCAGGCGCTCATGGGTCCTGCCCGCGGCGGCGATCTGGTCGAGCACCTCCGGCGGGGGAGCGCCCCTGCTCACGTCGATGGCTGACGCGCTATCGCTGGCCGCCAGCGCGGAGACGAACGCGCCGATCTCGTCGGCAACGCCGCCTGCGGTCGGCTTGAGTGCGGCTCGGCCCAAGGGGCCCTCTATAGGCATGATCGGCGAGCTCATATAGCGTTTTCTCCCTGAAAACGTTTGACGCGGTCCTGTCCATGGGCCGCCTCGCTCTTGCGTTCACCCTGGTCATCGACGCCCTTCGCGGAAACTTTATGCATCTCCTGCAGTTGCGACGTGAATTGCGCGGGTCGCACTCGGCTCGAGAACGGACGGGATGACGATGCGGCTGCCCGCGAGCAGGCTCGCTGCGACCTCGCTCTCGGGGTCGTGCGCGAGCGCAGCCGCCGCGAAGTGGCTGGCCTCACGAGACATGCCGCTGGCGGCAGCCACGCGCGCGAGGCCGAGCAGCGCTCGGACGTCGGGCTCGCGCCGGCAGATCGCCATCCACTGTTCGGCTGCAGAGGCCGCGAACCCGCGCCGCAGATACATCTCGGCGAGCAGCTCACGGCGCTCGCGCTCGCCCAAGGGGGTTCGCTCGAGCAGGCCGAGCAGGGTTTCGAAGGCCTCGAAGTCGTGGACGCGCAGCAGCGCTTCGAGCATGATCGCCAGCAGTCCGACGACAGCGGAGGAGAGCCCGATCGCGGTTCCTCCGATGGTGGCACACTGCTCCCAGGCGGCGAACAGCTCGAGCTCCGCGGCGGGCATGCCGGCGGCGCGGGCCCGCTCGAACGCGGCCGTGGTGGCGGCGCCCTCGCGCCCGGCGAGGCGCGCGAACAGCTCGGTGCGGCATGCGATCACGGCGAGGGGATCGTCACTGGCGACCGCGGCCGCGGTGGCGGCCGCCTCGGCGTAGCGCCGCTGCGCGAGCAGCGCCTCGCCGAGCGCCACGCGCGCCCGGCCTGAATGCGGCTGCCTGCTCAGGACGATCCTGAATTGGGTTTCGCCGGCACTCGTCGCGCCGCCCTCATAGAGGGCCGTGCCCAGCATGAAGCGCGCTGCCGGGGAGGGATCGGGCAGGTGGCGCTCGAGCTCGGCGACGACCGCGTCGGGCGCGATGCCGCTCGCCAGCAGCGCGCTCGCGTAGGGGAGCACCGAGCCGATGAACTGGGGATCTTCGCGCAGACACCGCTCGAGCTGCTCGATCGCCGCGGCGGCTTCCCCGCGCGCGCGTCTGAGCTCGGCCAGATGGACCCGCGGCAGAAAGCTGGCGCAGCCGACGGTTGCCGTGTAGCGGGGCGGCGGCTCGCCCATCTCGATGCAGCGTTCACACAGCTCGATCGCGTCCTGCTCCTGCCCCAGCGCGGTTGCGGCGCGCGCCTGCTCGAGCACGAGGTCGGTGAACGAAGGGAACAGCTCGAGCCCCTCCTCGGCGCGCGCGAGCGCCTGCCGAGGGCGGCCGCAGACGCGCAGGGCCTTCACGAGTCGGCTCATCAGCGCGGGCGCGAACGGGTGGCGGTCGAGGTCCGCGACCTCCTCGAGCAACTCCCAGGCGCGTTCGAACTCGGCCAGCGCCGCGCCGTGGTCGCCGGTGGCCGCGTACTCTGAGCCGAGGTTGAAGTGCAGGAACGGGTCGGGGGGGCCCTCGGCCTGCTGCAGGCGTAGCAGGGCGATGTTGCGGCGCGACTTCTCGTGGCCGTCGCGCACGACCCCCAGGTAGCCGTAGTGCTCGACGCGGACGCCCGTCGCCTCGATGCGCTCTGGCAGATAACTCGGCAGGCGGTGGGCGATCTGCTCGTGCAGGCGCCCCTCAAAGCGATACTCCGGGCGGTTGCGGAACACCCGCAGCGCGTTGTGCGTGACGGCCGTGCCGTCGTCGAGATCGCCCGTGTAGTTGATCTCTGAGAGGTAGAACGCCTCCCGCCAGGTGCGCCCGGTCAGCGAGCGCAGCAGCGCGACGTCCTCGCGCACGAGCACCTCATCGGCGTCCAGGTACATCAGCCAGTCTCCGCCTGCCGCGTCGAAGGAGACGTTGCGGGCCTCCGCGAAGGAGCCCGTCCACGGGCGCTCGATGACGCGCGCCCCGTGGCGGCGCGCGATCTCGATCGTCGCATCGGTCGAGCCGGTGTCGACGACCACGATCTCATCGACCGCCCCGGCAACGGCGGCCAGGCAGCGCGGGAGCATCTCCTCCTCGTCGCGCACGATCATGCACAGGCTCAGCCGCAGACCCTCGGCCGGCTGAGCGCGCGCCGCGACGTCCAGGGCCCGGCGAGATAGCTCGGGCAGGGCGGCGCGCAGCGCAGCTCGGCCTTGAGAGCCGCGTGTGCGCCGCCGTCGCGCGGCGAGCTCGCTCATCTCGTCAGCCATCTGCTCGCTGTGCGGGTCCAGGCGCCGGGCGGCGGTGAACATCGCCTCGGCCGCCTCCACGCTCGACAGCTCCTGCAGGACCACCCCGGCGTAGTTGAGCAGCCTGGGCTCCCTGGGCTCGCGCTCGAGCACCTCCAGGATGCCCGCGGCGACCGTCGCGAAGAGCGCCGGCAGACGCGCAGGGGGCGTGCTGGCGCCGGCCGCCAGCCCCCGCTCGATCAGACCCACTGCCGCCGCGTAGCGGCGGTGGGGGTCTGCGATCGATCCCAGCTGCACGAACAGCCGGCGGTAGCCGTCGAGATCGTCAGCGCCCAGCAGCTGCTGGGCGCGCAGCGGCAGGGCGATCGCCATCTCGGCGCGGTCCTCCGGAGCTGAGCTTGATCGGCGGCGGGACACTTGCTGACCTGAGTAGTCGGCCGCAGTCGCCGATACGTGAGCGAGCTCGGACTCGCGCACAGCGCCGTTTTCCGCGCGCCGGGGGCGCCCGGGGCGCATCCCCGCGCCCGCCCGCGCCGTCGGCTTACGACCGAGGCAGGGGATATGTTCGCGACCGCGAATCTAATGCCGGTTACACCGCTTCAACAAGCTCGGACGCGAGCAGATTGCCTTAGCAGGCGGGCCATCCCCCTGTCAGTTCCCTCGATACCAGAGCAGGAGCATGGACATAATCGGAAAGCGCGCAGTCAGAGCGCCGGCGGCAGAGGTGTTGGCGACCTGGCACGAGTATCGGCTCAGCGGCGACCGCGAGCTGCGCGACCGGCTGATCTTCATGTTCACGCCGATGGTGCGCTACATCGTCTACCGCAAGGTCCGCGAGGTCCCGGCCGAGTGCGACGTCGAGGACTTCCTCTCCTGCGGCCTGGAGGCGCTGATCCGCTCGATCGACCGCTACGACCCGGCCAAGGGCGCCTCACTCGAGCAGTACGCCTGGACCCGCATACACGGCGCGGTGCTCGACGAGCTACGCCGCCACGATTGGGCGCCGCGCTCGCTGCGACGCGACGAGCGCGCGATCAACAGCGCGCGGGAGAGCTTCCTCGCGCTGCACGAACGCCAGCCGGACCGCGCGGAGCTCGCGGCGCAGGTGGGCATGACGCCGCTCGAGCTGACCGAGCGCCTCGACCAGGTGGCGCTCGCGGAGGTCGGCTCGCTCAACCGCATCGTGCGCTCGGATGAGAGCGCGACGATCGAGCGGATCGACACGTTGGAGAGCCCCGACACCGACAGCGACCCGATCGTGCGCGCCGAGAGGCGCGAAGCCAAGGCGCGCTTCCGCAAGGCGTTCGCTCGGCTGACCAAGCAGGAGCGGGAAGTGGCCGTGCTGCTCTATGTAGAGGACTGGACGCTGCGCGACATCGGCGAGCGCCTTGGCGTGTCCGAGAGCCGCGTCTCGCAGATCCACACCCAGCTCCGCCGCCGCCTCTACGAACAGCTCTCCGGCGAGCTGCCGCTGTTCACTGCCGTCGGCTGAGCACTCGCGCGCTCGACTTCGCGCGGCTGCCTCGAGGTGCCTCAAGAATCCCGATTCGCGGCCGAAGACCGGGGGGAGATGGATCTCGGCCTCGACATCGCCGCCTCCGGGATGGTCGCCGAGCAGGTCCGCCAGGACCAGCTCTCAAACGACCTCGCGAACGCGTCAACGCCCGGCTACAAGCCGGATGAGTCACCGCAGCACAGCTTCGGCGACGTGCTGCTGGCCAACACCAACCGCCAGGCGGCGATCGGCTCGGTCGACCTCGGCGTGGCGCTCGGCAAGACCTACACCGACATGACGCCCGCCTCGATTCAGGAAACCGGCGAACCGCTCGACTTCGCGATCAACGGAAGCGGCTTCTTCGCCGTTCAGACCGCGCAGGGGATCCGCTACACGCGTGACGGCCAGTTCACGGCCACCGCCCAGGGCGTGCTCACCGACTCGAGCGGCAACCCGGTGCTCGGCCCGACCGGGGCGCAGGTCAAGGTCACCGCCGCGGGCACGGTGCCGGCGAGCGCGCTGGGCATCTTCGAAGTGCCCGGCGCGGCCAAGCAGGGCGAAAACCTCTTTACGGGCACGGCGGCGGGCAAGGCGAGCGGCACGCTGCGCGCGGGGGCGCTCGAGGGCTCCGGCGTCGACGCGGCCAAGCTGATGGTCGAAATGATCACCTCCCTGCGCAGCTTCCAGTCCGGCCAGCAGGCTGTGCAGGCGATCAACCAGACCCTGCAGGAGGCCGCCTCGCAGGTCGGCTCGCTGAACACCGGCGCGTAGCGCCGCCGGGCTCAAGTCCGCCGCGCGGCGGCCGATCACTGGGAGGAAAGCACCGAGCCGTCCGGCTGGACCGCCATGCGGAAAGCCCGGCTCGCCGAAGATCACGAACAGGAGACGGGCTGATGCTCGAAGGTCTCTACTCAGCGGCAGCAGGCATGTCAGCGCAGCAGGAACAGCTCAACGCGATCAGCAACGATCTCGCGAACGTGTCCACCACGGGATACAAGTCCGAGCGCGTGGCCTTCAACGACCTGCTCTACAGCGCGGTCGACGTGGCCGGCACCGTCAGCACCGACGGCGCCGGGGCCAGCGCCAAGGTGATCGGCCGCCATGAAGCGCAGGGATCGGTCCAGCAGACGGGCGACCCCCTCGACCTGGCGATCGAAGGCGATGGCTATTTCGAGGTCACCACTGCCACCGGGCAGACCGCGCTCACCCGCGACGGCAACTTCGGCGTGGATGCGAACGGCACGATCGTCAGCGCCAACGGCAATCCGCTGACGCCGCCGATCACGCTGCCGAAGGGTGCTTCGCCCAGCGAGGTGAGCATCGCCGCCGACGGGACCGTGACGGTTGCGAAGCACAGGCTCGGACAGATCAAGCTCGTGACCGTGCCGGCTCCCGAACATCTGCTCGCGAACGGCAGCGGCGGGCTGACGCCCACCGCAGCCAGCGGCGCTCCAACGGCGACCGCCGCCGGGAAGATCCGCCAGGGGGAGCTCGAGACCTCAAACGTGGACGTGGGCAGCGAGATGGCGTTGATGGTCAGCACCCAGCGCAACTATCAGCTGAACAGCACCGCAATCCAGACGGAGAACCAGATGATGTCGATCGCCAACCAGCTGCGTGCCAACGGATGAGCATCGGGGCCTCAGCCGGCGCAGCCGGCCTACCCGTGGTCAACCAGGCGCTCGAGCCCGCGTGGGTGCGCCACGGCTCGGCTTCGACGCAGAAGACCTATGAGACGGCTCTGGCGTTTGAAGAGACGCTCGTGAACGAGCTCTCGCAGTCGCTCGCCGCTGCAGGCGGGCTCGGCGAAGGATCCTCAGGGGAAGGCGAATCGGCTGAAGACGGCGGGGCATCCTCGCCAGCGGGCGCAACGCCCGCCGGATTGTCCTCGATGCTGCCGCAGGCGCTCTCGCAGGGTGTGATGAACGCGGGCGGACTCGGCCTCGCCGCGCAGCTCACCCGTGATCTGCAACCCGCTGCGGGCGCGGGCCCAACGGGCAGGAACGGAGGCACTGCGGGATGAGCGCCGGCAGCCTCGTCGTCCCCGACCGCGATCGCTCCCTAACGGCCGACGTGCTGGCCCACATGGACGCGCAGCTCGCGTCTGCCCGCAGCCTGCTTGAGGTCGTGCTCGACCAGGGCGCGGCGATCCGCGCGCGCGATGTGCACACCGTAGTGCGCCTGGCGGGGATCCTGCGGGGCGAGATGGAGCGCCGGCAGCTGCTCGAGGAGGAGCGCTCGCGCCTGCTGGCACGCAGCGGCGAGCGCCTCGGCGTGCCCGCAGAGACGGTCACGTTGAGCATGCTGTCCACCCTCATGGACGGCGAGGGCGCCGAGCGGGCGCGCGCGCGCAGCGCCGAGCTCAGAGGGCTCCTGCACGAGCTGCAGCGCGAGCACTCGTGCAACCGTGCGCTGATGCAGATCGAGCTGGGCTTCTTGGACCATCTGATGGGGATGCTCGCGCTCGATGGGGTCAACGGCTATGACCCCCAGGGCTCCTCGAGGTCCATAACGCGCCCCCGGCCCAACGGCGGGCTGCACGTCCTCGACCTGCGGGCCTAAGGACATGTCGATCCCGACCCTGCAAGGACTGCAGACTGCGCTGAGCGGCCTGCTCGCCGAGCAGCAGGCGCTCGACACCACGGGCAACAACATCGCCAACGCGAATACCGAAGGCTACTCGCGCGAGACGGCGGTCCTGCAGACCAACCTGCCGATCACGATCCCGGCCACCTCGCCGATCACCGGCCAGGGCGCACAACTCGGCACCGGCGTCAGCGTCGCGACCATCACCCGCATTCGCAACGACTACCTCGACGCCCAGTACCGCACGCAGAACGGCGCCCTCAGCGGCGCGAGCACCCAATCCGAAGTTCTGCAGCAGGCCCAGGCCGCGTTCAACGAACCGTCGAGCGCGGGGATCGCGAGCCGGTTGTCTGCGTTCTGGACCGCGTGGAACAGCCTCGCCGATTCGCCCACCAGCGAAGCGGCCAAAGAGGGGGTCGTGGCGGCCGGCCAACAGCTGACCTCCACCTTCAACGCGCTCAGCACCGCCCTCTCGACGATCTCGAGCCAGGCCACCGAACACTACAAAGGGCTCGTGGGACCCGAAGGCGAAGTGCAAGCCGACGCCAATCAGATCGCTCAGCTCAACGGTCAGATCAAGCTCGACGAAGAAGCCGGCCAGAAACCCAACAACATGCTCGACCGGCGCGATCTGCTGCTCGACAAGCTGTCTGCGCTCGCGAACGTCACGATCACCGAACAGCCGGACCACACCGACACCGTGAGCTTCGGCGACGCGGCCAAACCGCTGGTCGAAGGGACAACCGTCAACTGGCCCCAGGCGCTCACCGAAGCAGCCGGCGGCCAGCTCGGCGCGCTGCTCGCCCTGACGGGCCCCAACGGCGCCCTGAGCAAGCTCCAGACCGGCCTTGACGAAGTCGCCGCGACGCTGGCGGGCACCGTCAACGAACATCTCGCCAAACCGTTCTTCTCCGGCGAAACGGCCGCGACGCTCGCCGTCGCGCAAACCCCCGGCGAAGTCCAAGCCTCCGGGACTAAAGCCCCCGGCGGCAACGAAGTGGCGCTGGCCGTGGCCGCTCTGCGCGGAGGCACGGCCGAACAGGGCTATGCGGCGCTCGTGCAGAAGCTCGGCAACGACGTGCAGAGCGCCAAGGACGACCAGACAAATCTGCAGACCACCGTCACGGCCATCAGCGGCCAGCGCGAGAGCGTCTCGGGTGTCTCCCTCGACGAAGAAATGACCAACCTGATCAGCTTCCAGCGCGGCTACCAGGCCTCGGCTCGCACGCTGACAGCGATGGATCAGATGCTGGAACTGCTGATCATGCACACGGGAACGGCGGGGCTGTAGGCATGAGCGAACGGATCACGCCGGCGATGGTCACGAGCTTGACGGTCAACGACCTCAACGCCAACCTCGCGGCCATGGCGCGGACCAGTGACGAACTGTCCTCCGGCAGGACGATCCTCGAGCCGTCCGACAACCCCTACGGCGCCAGCCAGGTGATCGACCTGCAGAGCCAGCTCGACGGGCTGAGCGCCTATGCGAGCAACGCTCAGGACGGGATCACCTGGGAGAACACCGCCAGCGGCGCGATGGCGAGCATGAACGAAATCGTCCAGCGCACACGCGAGCTCGTGGTGCAGGCGTCGAATGGCACCAACAACCAGAGCGACCTCAATACGATCGCGACCGAGATCGAACAGCTGACCGAAAGCGTCAAGCAGGACGCCAACACGCAGTATGCCGGCCAGTACCTCTTCGCGGGCACGCTCACGACGACCGCGCCCTACAAGCAGGGGGCCGGTGACGAATATCAGGGCAACGCCGAAACCGTGGCTCGCGCCGTCGGACCCGGCGCATCGGTGACCATCAGCACCAACATCTCCACGCTGCTCGGCAACGGCCTCGAATCCGGTGACGGGAAGCTGCTCGACACCCTGCGCACGATCGCCCTGCACCTGCGGGGAGGCACCGAAGAAGACAGGACCGCGCTCGGGACCACGGACCTGCATAACCTCGACACGAACCTGGAAACGCTGGGCCAGCTGGAGGCGACGGCTGGAAGCGCGACCAATCAGCTGCAGGCGGCCCTGTCGCGCAACGAAGACCTCCAGACGTCGATCACCGAGGCTCTCGCCAACACCGAGGACACGAACATCGCGAGCACCTCGATCGCATACTCAAACGAGCAGGCCGCCTATCAGGCCGCGCTGCACGCGGGCGCGACCATCGTGCAGGAATCACTGCTCAACTTCCTCCATTAGACGAAAGCAGAGGGCATCATGCCGGTGACATTTGAGAGCGTCCGTTTCGGGACCGTCGAGATCGAGACGGAGGACGTGATCGAGTTCCCGTTCGGGCTGATCGGCCTCGGCGGATCGCGCTACGCGCTGATAGATCGCAACCCGGGCAGCGGCTTCCTTTGGCTGCACTCCGTCGAGGACCCCGCGCTGGCGCTCCCGGTCGTCAATCCGCACCTGTTCTTCCCCGATTTCTCCCTCGCGATCGCCGAGGAGGATCGCGAGCGGACCGGGATCGATGACCCCTCCTCGGGACTGCTCTACGTGACCGTGCACGCGACGCCCAACCCGGTGGACATCACCGTCAACCTGCGCGCGCCGATCGTCGTCTGCGAGGGGCGTGGCTATCAGGTGATCAACACCAACGATGAGGCGCCCCTGCGAGCGCCGCTGTTCGCGCTGGCGCAACAGCCGGCCGGACGCGCGCAGCCGGCGGCCGAGCGCAGGCAGCCGGCCGACGCGGCATAGCCGCACGCGCCGACAGCGGCGAGGGCGAGCGGGTGCCGATCTTCGCTGGATTGCTTCATAATCGGCCTCGATGCTGATCCTGACGCGTCGTCCCGGAGAGCGCGTCGTCATCGGCGACGAGATTCTCGTGACGGTCATGGGCGTGAGCGGCCACACCGTGCGACTGGGGATATCGGCTCCCCAGGGCGTGCCGATATATCGCGAGGAGATCTGGCTGGCCGTCAAGGAGGAGAACCGCGCCGCCGCGGCCGCCGCGGCCGCGGACGTAGACGCGCTTCCCAGCGCCCGACCGCGGGCGCCTGCGCCGGAGCCGGAGGCGGCGCCTGCGCCGGAGCCGGAGGCGGAGGGCCCTGTCCCCGCCGATCCGCCCGATCGCGCCTCGAGCGACGCCGCATAGCGGGCGCGACATGCGCACAGCGGGGCGAAATCCCCCGCGATTCCTGGTTGGCCAGCCAACTTGACCGTGGAGCGCGCGATCTGTAGACTGCCGACGGCCCGGACGTCAAGCCGGGTAGCGGCAGTGCGCCTCGTTGGCGAGGCGGTTCGGGTTCAGGCATGGAGAATGCCAGCCAAATGGACCCGATCACCTCCCTGAATCGCCTACCGCCGTCCAATCGAGGGAGGAGTTCTTCGAAGTATGCAATCCATGCGTAGTTCTCTTAAGAGCGTGCTGACGCTGCCGCGGCTTGCGGCGGTGACGGTGCTCGCCGTCGTGGCGTTGGGCGCCGCCGCGACCGTCGCGTCCGCAGCGGAAGTCGAGATCGTCAGCCAGGGCGAACCGCCGGCGATGATCCCCAAGAAAGTCCACTACTTCAAAACCATCCAAGCGGCGGTCAACGCGACCAAACACGGTGACTGGGTGCTGATCGAACCGGGCGTCTACGACGAAGAAGTCAAGGTCACAAAACCGCATTACAACATCTTCATCCGCGGGATGGACCGCAACGGCGTGATCATCGACGGCCAGCACAAGGTCGTCCCTGGCGGGGCCAACGGCATCGAAGTCTACAAGGCGAACAACGTGTGGATCGAAAACCTCACGGTCCGCAACTTCGATCGGGAAACCCTGAACGGCGCGGGCGGCAACGAGATCTGGTGGAACGGTGGAGCCGAGTCGAAAAAAATCGGCGCGCACGGCTGGTACGGGCGCTACCTGACCGCATATGACACCGGTCTCAACGGCGGCTACGGGATCTTCACCAACAACGAGACCGAAGGCGAATGGGAAAACATCTACGCCTCCGGCTTCAACGACTCCGGCATCTACCTCGGAGCATGTCCGGAATGCAAGGCAGTCATCCGCGAAGCGACGATGGAATACAACGCGCTCGGCTACTCGGGCTCCAACTCGGGCGGAAACCTGGTCATCGAAAAATCTACCTTCGCCCACAACACCACGGGAATCGCGCCGAACTCCGAAAACCCCGGAGACGGCCCGCCACCGCAGAACGGCGCCTGCGAACACAGCAAGCCGTTCAAAGGCAAGCACGGCAAACTGCCCGAATTCACCTCCACCGAATTCGCGCACTGCACGATCTTCCGTGACAACCTCATAACCGAAAACAACGACCTCAACCTTCCGGCGAACACGTCCGCTGCGGCGGCGCCGTGGGGTGCGGGCATCGAGTTGCCGGGCGTCTACGGAGACCTCGTGGAAGGCAACACGATCACCAAAAACCCGAGCGACGGTGTGCTCGCGTTCGAGTACCCCAACCCGTTCCCGCCGCAGGAAGACACGATCTACTTCCAGAACTCGGGGAACAAGGTGGTCAACAACACCTTCTCCGAAAACGGCTCTCTGGGAGGTGCCTACGCGGGTGACGTGGCGTTCGAGGGAGGCGAGTTCGGCAGCATGCAGTCCACGAACAACTGCCTGAGCGGCAACACGTTCGCGGACGCGACCTACCCGGCGAACATCGAAGGGACCTGGGGCTGCCAGAACAAAACGACCCCGAACGCAGAACACGAATTCTCGTTCATCGGCTACCTGCTCGCACTGCAGGGCGAATCCGAACACCGGCCGACGATCGAACCGGTTCCGGCTCCCCCTGCTCAGCCGACGATGCCGGACCCGTGCAAGAACGTGCCTGTCAAAAACGCACTGTGTCCGTGAGGCCGTAGCTGAGCTGATCAGCTGACCGCATCTGCACCAAGCCGCCGCCCCCTACTCAGGGGGCGGCGGTGTGTTTAACGGCCTAGCCCGATGCGGCGAGCTCGCGGAAGCGCTCGCCGCGCTGCTCGAAGCTCAGGTAGTTGTCATAGCTGGGAGCGGCCGGCGACAGCAGCACCACGCTCCCGGGCGCCGCGAGCGAGCGGGCCAGCGTGACCGCGGCCGCCAAGTCGGCGGCTTCGAGCGCGCGCGGGGGGGGCAGGCCCGCATCGCGCGCCGCCGCGAGCAGGCGCGGGCCCGTGCTCGGCAGGCCGATGACGGTCGCCGCGCGCGCGGCGAGCTCGCGGGCGAGCTCGCCGTAGTCCTGGCCGCGATCCTGCCCGCCGCCGAGAAGGACGATCTCCCGGTCGGGAAAGCTCGCCAGCGCGGCGAGCGTCGACTCGGGCGTCGTGGAGATGCTGTCGTTGACCCACAGGACGCCGTCGCGCTCGGCGAGCGTCTCGAGGCGGTGCGGCAGCGCGTGAAAGCCACGCAGCGCCTCGGGCAGCGCCGGCGGCGCGACGCCGGCGGCTTCGAGCGCCGCGAGCGCGGCACACAGGTTCAGCGCGTTGTGCTCGCCGCGCAACGGCAGCTGCGCGCTCGCGACGACGAGCTCGCCGTCGTGCGCGACACCGGCGGGGACGACGTCCCAGCCGCCCGGCAGGCCATAGAGCGTCAGACCGGGCGCCGACGCGGCCGACGCCAGCAGCTGCTCCTCGCGGGCATTGATCACGCTGGCACGCACGCCGGGCAGGCCCATGATTCGCAGCTTGTCGGCGCGGTAGGCCTCCTCGGAGCCATGCCAGTCGAGGTGCTCGCGAAACAGGTTCGTGAACACTGCGACCTCGGGTCCGGTCGTGAGGTCGGCGATCTGATAGCTCGAGAGCTCCACGACGACCACCTCGGCGGGCTCCCGGTCGAGGAGCTCGAGCGCAGGAACGCCGATGTTGCCGGCGAGGTCGGCGCTGCACCCGGCCGCCCGCGCCAGGTGGAAGGCGAGCGCGGCGGTCGTGCTCTTGCCCTTCGTGCCGGTGACGCCGATCACGCCGCGTCCCTCCCGCTCCGCGAGCCACAGCGCGGTGGCGGTCGTGACGAGCGTCCCCCGCTCACGCAGCGCGCGCAGCTCCGTCCGGTGCGCGGACACTCCCGGAGAGCGCACCACCACCTCGCAGTCGGCGAACGCGCCGAGCGCGTCGGCGCTCGTCACGATGCGCAGCTCGGGGGCTCCGAGCGCCTCGCGAACGTCCGCCGGCGGGGACGCGTCGAACGCGGCCGCCACGATTCGCGCCGAGGGCAGCCGGCGTGCCAGCTGCCTGGCGAATGAGCGAATCTCCAGACCGGCGCCCCACACGCCGATCCGGGCGCCGTCAAGCTCCGAGAAGCGCACGGACGTCCGGCATCAGCGCCGCGGGCACGGCGTGCTCGTCACTGAGCGCAAGCACCTCTGCGGGGTCACCGGCGCTCGGCGGGAATTGCGGAAGCACCTCCGCCACGAGGCGTCTGACCACGCGATGCTCGCGCCAGCGTGGATCATCTGCCAGCATGCGGATCGCCGCCAGGCTCTCCTGCTCCTCGCCGACACACTCGAACGGCTTGTTGCCGCCGGTCGCGGTGAGCAGCGAAAAGCCTTCGAACTGGCGCTCCTCCTCGAGCAGGTCGCGGCCGAACACATCGCGCAGATGGGCCGGGCTGCTGAACGGCGCCAGCGCGAGGAACACGAACCTGCACTTGGGGCACTCGCAGCACCACGAGTGGGCGCGCCGCGCAGGGTCGGCACGGAACACGGCGTTGCAGCTCGTGAACGCGCCGTGGTAGCGCTCCAGCCGTGCGAACGCCCGCGCGATCGCCAGCTCGGAGGCCGGGCGCAGGATCGAGAACAGCTGCACCCCAGTGGCGAGCTCGGCCACCGCCGCGCGCAGCAGCCGCTCGGCGCGCATCCCCTTGCTGAACTGGTGATTGACCTCGACGCCATCCCAGTCGAGGTTCCCGCGCGAGGCGGAGCGCTCGTTGGCCATGGCGACCGCATCGAAGCCGTGCAATGCGGCGGTGAGCAGCGCCACGCACGCGACGATCGCGGTGACCGGGACGTGCCCGTTGAGGGCTCCGGAGCGGTTGAGCGCCGGCAGGCCGGGGTCCAGCCTGCGCCGGACGAGCAGATGCGCCAGGCCCGCGACCGCCGCGGTGTGGGCGATCGGCGAGGCGTCACCGATCGAGAACAGAGCCAGCTCGCGGCCCGAGCGACGCACGATCTCCACGGCCACGACCGAGTCCTTGCCCCCGCCGATCGGCACGAGCACCCTCCCGAGCAGCGGCTCCTCCCCGGCAGGGAGGGGCGTCGGGAGCGACGCACGCGGAAAGCTCGGGCGCGGCAGCCGCGTCAGGCCGTTCGTGTAGGCGAGCTCGGCCAGGCCCTCCGAGTACAGCGCCTCGAGCAGCGCCGCCGCGGCGGGGGGCGGCGGCCCCGTCTCGCACGCCATGATCGCGGGCAGGGCGGTCTTGAAGTAGCTGACACCGGCGACCCAGTGCAGCAGCGAGAGCAGCCCGCCGACGCGCTCGCGGTCGGCCTCGCTCAGCGCACCGGCAACCGGCAGATCGAACTCCTCGACGAAGAAGACCTCATCGTCGAGCGCGTAGCGCAGCGTGACGCGTCCGTGCGCGTCCAGATCGCGGGCGAGGAACCGGAAGCTCTCAAACGCCGCAGGATCGAACAGCAACGGCGGCTGCTTGGCATCGGCGGCCATGACCTGCAGCCTAGAAGGCGCGCCGCCCCGCCCGCGGGCACCTACAATCTCCTCCCGCGCGGAGAGCGCGCTTCGATGTCACCGACCCGGGAGCCAAGATCATGAGCACTGTCCCGCAACTCGTCACAGGCGTCGACTTCGTGGCGGTCCCCACGCGCGACCTCGAGGCGGCGGTCGACTTCTACGGAGGAACCGTCGGACTGAAGCGCTCGGTCTACCGGCCCGAGCGCCACTTCGCGGAGTTCGAGACAGGCAACCTCACCCTCAGCCTCATCAACGCGGAGGCGATGGGGATCGAGCACAACACCAACAGCAACGCGATCGCGCTACATGTCGACGATGTCGATGCGGCGCGGGCGGCGCTGGAGGCGCGCGGCGTGGGCTTCGCCGGCGAGACGCTCGACACGGGCGTGTGCCACATGGCGTTCTTCACCGACCCCGACGGAAACGCGCTGATGCTCCATCACCGCTACGCGCCGCGCACGACCGAGGCCTGAGGGGCCCGGCAGCGGCCCCTTATATTGGCTGCATGCCCACGTCGGCGCCGCTCGATCTGACCCTGCTCCCGGGGGCGCGAGCGCTGCTGGCGTTGCACGCGCGCGAGCTGCCGCAGCGAGACGACCTGTGCGGGGCGTTCTGTGGCGCCCTCGCACTGCGAAGCGCCGGTGTCGAGCTGCATGCGGGCGAGCCGATCGACCAGGACACGGTGGCGCTGGCTGCCGGCAGCGTAGTCTCGCGCCTGCCAGACCCCGGCATCCTGCCGCACGGCGAGCAGGGGCGGCGCGACTATCGCCTCGCCCTGCCCCTGACCGAGGACGCCGAGGTCTCGGGGACGACGGCTGCGGGGCTGCTCGATGCCGTGCACGCGCTCTCGCAAGGGCGGCTGGCGGCAGTCCCTCATAGCGGCCCGTGGACGGCGGATACGCTGAGTGGCCTGTTCGAGCTCGCCGCCGCGCTCGAGCGCCCGGCCGCGCTCATCGCAAACTTCGCCACCCGCCATCTGTGGGGCTCGCGAGCGAGCGTCGGGCAGCTGCTCGGCTATCTCCTCGACGGCGAGCAGCAGGGACCACCCCCCGATTGGGACGTCGGGCACTTCGCCTGCGTGATCGGCCGCGTGCGTGGACCCGGCGGGAGCTTGTACGGCATCGCCGACACCTACCCCTCGCTCGGTGACGGCGGCCTGCACATGCAGCCGCAGGAGCGCCTCGCGGCCGCGCTGGAGCGGCGCGACATGCCCGCGGGCGGGATGATCGCGATCGTGGCCGCGGAGGACGCCTCGGAGCTGCGCGCCGGGGCCGCCGCGCTCGGCCTGGAGGAGCGCGCATGGGACAACGGCACGGTCGTCAAGCGAGCGCCGAGTTGAGCGCGGCCGACCTGGTCGCGCTCGTCTGCTGTGACCTCGGCGCAATCGTGCGCGGACGCTCGCTGTTCGCATCCGAGCTCGAGCGCCTGCTGGACACGGGTGTCGGTTGGGTGCCGGCCAACCACGCGCTCACCCCGCTCGGGCCGATCGCCGAGCCCAACCCGTTCGGTTCGATCGGCGATCTGCGGCTGCTGCCGGACCGCAGCACCCGCGTGCAGGTCGGCGCGGAGCCCGGCGAGCCCGCGCTGGAGTTCATGCTGTGCGACATCGTCGAGACCGACGGGCGACCGTGGGAATGCTGTCCGCGCCGTTTCCTGCGCGACGCCCTGCGCGAGCTCGAGCAGTTCGACATCCACGTGGTTGCAAGCTTCGAGCACGAGTTCCAGCTCGTGCTCGACGCGCCGGCGGCGCTGCCGTTCTCACTCGAGGCCCAGCGCCGGGCTGAGCCGTTCGCCACGGACGTGATGAGGGCTCTCGCGCAGGCCGGCGTGCAGCCCGAACGCTTCTTCCCCGAGTATGCGGCCCATCAGTTCGAGATCCCGGTGCAGGCCACCGGCGGTCTCGCGGCGGCCGACCGCAGCGTCGTGCTCAAGGAGGTGGTGCGCGACGTCGCCCGCCGTCGCGGGCTGCGCGCGAGCTTTGCGCCGCTGCTCGATCCCGCAGAAGCGGGCAACGGGGTGCACATCCACCTCGGCCTCACGGATGCGGCCGGGCTGTCGCTGCTGTATGACGCGGCCCGGCCGGCGTGCCTGAGCGAGATCGGCGAGCGCTTTGCCGCGGGCATCCTGGCCCATGCGCGGGCGCTGAGCGCGCTGAGCGCTCCGAGTCCGGTCTCCGCCGCGCGCCTGCAACCGCACCGCTGGAGCGCCGGGGCGGCGTGCCTGGCAGAGCGCAACCGCGAAGCGCTGCTGCGCATCCCGCCGCTGCTCACGCTCGCCGGCGCCGATCCCGCGGGCCAGCTGCACCTCGAGTACCGCGGCGCCGACGCGACCGCGAATCCGTACCTCGCGCTCGGCGCCCTGCTCCGCGCGGGCCTGCAGGGGCTGCGCGAGCGCCTGCAGGCGCCGCCCGTGCTCGATCGCGACCCCGCGCACCTCGACGAGGACGAGGCGCAGCGCTATGGCGTCGGCGCGCTGCCGGCGTCGCTCGAGGAGGCGCTGCAGGCGCTCGCCGAGGACGACACGGCGCGCGCCTGGTTGGGCCCGCTGCTCTACGACGCGTACGTCAGCGTCAAGCGTGCCGAGCTGCACGAGGTCGCGAACCTCGACCTTCCCGAGACCTGCCGGCGCTATGCAGCCAGCTACTGAGTCGCTGCTGGCGCGACTGCTCGACGGCGTTCGCCGCGAGCTGCCGCTGGCGGTCGCGCTGCGCCATCGCCTGCACGCCCAGCCCGAGCTGGCACATGCAGAGCAGCAGACGGCGGCGCTCGTGGCGCGCGAGCTGCCGGTCGCGTGCACCACGGTCGCCGAGACGGGCCGGATCGCCCGCATCGGCAGGGCTGCCGGCGCCGCGGTGGGAGTGCGCGCGGAGCTCGACGGCCTTCCGGTGCGGGAGCGCACAGGCGCCAGCTTCAGCGCCACGGGCGCCGTGATGCACGCATGCGGACACGACGTCCACATGGCGGCGCTGGTCGCGTTGACGCGCGCGGCGCACGAGCTCGGGGACGCCCTCCCGGCCCCGCTGCTGGCGATCTTTCAGCCGAGCGAGGAGGCCTATCCCTCCGGCGCGGAGCAACTCGCCCGCGGCGAGCTCGCGGCGATGGCGCCCGCGGCGGTCGTCGCTGCGCACGTTCATCCCGAACTCCGGTGGGGCACCGTGGCACTCGATCCGGGCGCGGTCAACGCGTCCTGCGACGCGGTCGAGATCACCGTCGAGGGAGAGCCGTCGCACGGCGCCTACCCCCATCTCGGGCGGGACCCGATCCTCGCGATCGCGCAGATCGTGGTCGCCCTGCACGCCCGGCTGGGACGCACGATCGACCCGCACGCTCCGGCCGTGCTGAGCGTCGGCGTCTTGGAGGGCGGCAGCGCGGAGAACGTGATCCCCTCCCGCGCGCGCGCACGCGCTGCGCTGCGCGCCCATCGACAGGAGGACCGCCTCGCGTTGCGCGAGATGGTGCAGGAGGTCGTCGCGGGAATCGCGGCAGCCCACGGCTGTCGGGGCAGCATTGAGCTCGTGCCCGGCGAGCCGGCGCTCGAGAACGACCCTGCGATCGTGATGCTCGCGCGCGAGCTGCTGGCGGGCGCCGATCTTGTGCCGGCCGGCGAGTGGCGCTCGAGCGGCTCGGATGATTTTGCCTTCTTCGGTGCGCTCGCGCCAATCGCGATGGCGTTCGTGGGACTCGACGGCGCTCCGGGATTCGCGCCCCGCCCGCTGCACCACCCCGAGCTGCTGCCCCCCGACGAGGCCGTGGCGGCGGTCGCCCGCGCGCAGGCCGTTCTCTACCTCGCGGCGGCGGCGTCGCTCTGAGCTGTGCCAGCCGCACGGGGCGCCACGGCGAGCTGCGGATAGCATTGGCCGGGTGCCCGACCGCCTCTACTTCACCGACTCCGAGGAGGCGAATGCGCTGATCGCAGCGGATCCGATGGCGCTGCTGATCGGGTTCGCCCTGGATCAGCAGGTTTCGGTGCCGAAGGCCTTCATGGGGCCCCTGGTGCTCCGCGAACGGGTCGGCTCTCTCGACGCCGCGCGCTTGGCTGCGACGGACCTCGAGCCCGTATTCCGCGAGAAACCCGCGATCCACCGGTTTCCCGCGAAAATGGCCGAGCGCGTGCATCAGCTCGCCGTCCACGTGCGCGACGAGTACGGCGGCCACGCCGAGCGCGTCTGGGAGCAGGCGGGGGACGCCGACCGGCTGCGGGCGAACCTGGCCGCCCTCCCGGGGTTCGGCGAGATGAAGGTGAAGTCGCTCGGCGCTGTGCTCGCCAAGCGCTACAAGCTCAAGCAGGCCAAGCCCCTGGTGCCCCCGCACCCCACTCTCGGTGACGTCGACTCGCCGCAGGCGCTGATCGACTATCAGTCCGCCAAGAGGGTGCACAAGGCGGAGTGGAGCCGCATGGGCTGAGCGCGTGGCGCGGCTTCATGGTGCTTTGCCGGCAAGCATTAGGCTGCGTCATGCGGTCAGGGGGCGGAGCCAAAGAAGCGAACGGCGAAGGATGAGTGAGATGCACCCCAATCGGCCGTCCCCATCGGGGTTCACGCGGATCCGGCCGACAGCGCGAGTTGACAGCGGTGCCGCGGGAAGCTCGCCCAGGGCGCTGCAAAGCCGACCATGCGAGGCACTGCCAACCGACTAAGCCAAGTCCTCGGGGGGGTCAGTCGGAACCGGGATCTCGCCCGGCTACTGCTCGCCTATGAGGTGATCATCATGGCTGAGTACGGCCAGTGGCTCGCGCTGATCGTGTACGCCTACCTGCGCGGGGGAGCCTCCGCCGCGGGCCTCGTTGCGATCATCCAGCTCGTCCCCTCGATGCTCCTGGCGCCAGTGATCAGCGCCCACCTCGGCCGTCTCGGCGTAGCCCGGCTGGTCGCGGGTGGCTACGGCGCCGCTGCGCTGACCCTCGGGTGCTGCGCAGCGGCGATCCTCGGGGGGGCGCCCGTACCCGTCGTGTATGCGGCCGCAGTCGCGTTCTCAATCTCGATCGGGGTGAGCAAGCCTCTGCACCAGGTCCTGATGCCCCTCGTCGTGCAGCATCCCGATGAGCTCACCGCAGCCAACGTCGCAACGAGCTGGGCTGACGGCGTGGGGGCCCTCGTGGGCCCTGCGCTGGCTGGCCTGTTGATAAGCCTGGAAGGGCCCGGACTCGCCTGCGCGGGCCTCGCAGCTCTTTGCGTCTTCGCCCCGCTGCTTGCCCGCGTACGTCCCCTGCGTTCCGACGTCGAGAGCTCAGACGAGGGCGCCCTCGCCGAGCTCCTCACCGCTGCCAAGGTGATCGCCTCACGCCCGAACACCCGGGCGTTGATCGCGTTCCCTGCCGGCGCGGCCGCAATAGAGGGGGCTATCGACCTGCTGGTGGTCGTGCTCGCCGTGAGCATTCTGGCGGCTGGCCCGGGAGCGTCGGGCTACCTGAGTGCGGCCTTCGGCGCCGGGGGGCTGCTCGGCGGCGCCGCCGCGGTCGTGCTCGTAGGGCGTCGCCTGGCGCTGCCGCTGGTCGCCGCGGCGCTTGCGGGCGCGCTGGCGCTCGCCGCCTTGTCCTTGGTCTCTACGACGTTGCTCGCCGTGCTGCTGTTGGTGATCGTCGGCGCCACACGCACGGTGCAGAGCGTTGCCGCGCAGACACTTCTGCAGCGCTCCACGCCGCTCGAGGTGGTCGTCTGCGCCTTTGCGCTGATCGAGTCCATGCGCGACCTCGGCATGGCCTTTGGCGCACTGGTCGTGCCGGTTCTCATCGGGCTCGGCGGCGCCAAGGCCGCCTTTCTCGGCATGGCGTGTTTCGCCCCACTCGCAGTCCTGGGCACAGCCCGGCGGCTCAAGAGGATCGACGAGGAGGCGTCGATCCCCGTCGTTGAGATGGGAGTGCTGCGCAACGTGAACATCTTCTCCTCGCTCCCCGCCGCCGCGCTGGAGACGCTCGCGCACGAGGCGCAGTACCTGAGCGTGCCGCCCGAGACGGAAATCATCCGCGAGGGCGAGACCGGGGAGAACTACTACACGATCACCCGTGGCTCGGTCCGCGTCCTACAGGGCGGGCGCGAGATCCGCCGCATGGGCCAGGGCGAGGGCTTCGGGGAGATAGCTCTGCTCCACCCGGTGAGGCGTACAGCCACTGTAAGCGCGACGAGCGAGACCACCTTGCTGCATATCGGCCGCGAAGCATTTCTCGCGGCCATGCGCGCGAGTCCTGCCGTCAGCGCGACTGCTCATGCGGTTGCGGCTGGGCTACTCGACGCAGGCCGCTCGGCGGACCATCGGTGAGGCATCCTTGCACCCGGTTTGCAGCGACGGCGGCGTACCGCGAGCGCCGACGCGCTGCGAGTGTGACCGCCACAGCCGCCCCGGCGTCCCTTGACTCGGCATGCATCCCCCCTGCTAGAGCACAAACGGGATCAGCGCGTGAACGCGGCGCTTGTACTCCGCATACGCGCCTGGAAAGTGATCGGCCATCAGCCTCTCCTCCTGGCGGGACTTCACCCAGATGCCCAGCGTGAACGCGCAGAGCAGCACGAAGCCGAACACCTGCCCGTAGCCGATCGCGGTGGCCAGGCCCATTGCGAGCATGCCCGTGTAGATCGGGTGACGCACGATCGCGTAGGGACCGGTCTCGATGAGCTCGTGGTCCTGCTTGAACACGACCTCTGCACTCCAGTTTCGTCCGAGCGTGACGCGGGCCCATACGGTGAAGGCCGCACCGGCGATGAAGATGCAATCGGCCACGACCCCGAGCGCGACGTCGGTTTGCCACAGTTGTGAATGGGTGCTTGAAGCGGGATCGATCAGAACCCATCCGAGAACCACAGCCACGATCACCACGCGGTAGGACACCCAGCCACGCCGTTCGACCGTTCTCTTCGACGTGAACGCCATCAGCACCCAATAGGCCACCCACACCGCCCAGCCGTAGATGATCAGATACCACGTCCAGTTGTGCATGTCTCACTCGTAGTACACCCGGCGGCCGAGGCCCGTCGGTGGAACGTGCGCGCTGAGCACATGCCAGCGCCGCCGTCCGGTCCGGACCGTGTCGCAGCGGGTCGCTGGAACGTGCGCTCTCAGCACATGCCAGCGCCGCCGTCCGGTCCGGACCGGGTCGCAGCGGGTCGCCTCTTCGGCCACTACCGGAGCCTAGCCGCGTCGCCGACGGCAGCAGCTCCATTCGGGGGCACGCGGTGCTCGGGTAGGATCGTTGGCATGTGCAGAAACATCCGTACCCTCTACAACTTCGAGCCCCCCGCGAACGACGACGAGGTCCGGGCGGCGGCGCTTCAGTACGTCCGCAAGATCAGCGGCTTCAGCAAGCCCTCACGGGCAAACGCCGAGGCCTTCGATCGGGCCGTGGCCTCGATCGCCGAGATCTCGGCGGAGCTGCTCGATCAGCTCGTTACCTCGGCTCCTCCGAGAGACCGCGAGCTCGAGGCGGCCAAGGCGCGGGCGCGGGCCGCCCAGCGCTTTGCCGCCTAGCGAACGTACCCAGGAGCCCCCCTGGCGCCCCGGACTCAGATGACCGGTGGCGGCGACCCCTCGGCGGTGGCGGCGAGCGCCGAATCCCACTCGCAGACCAGGCACGCGTGGCGGAAGGCCGAGCGCGCGAATTCGAGACCGGCCGCGTGCGGGTCGGGGCTGGCGCAGACATCGTCCCAGTCCAGGACGAACTCGCCGAGCTCCGCCTCCCACCGGGCTGCGGGGGGTGAGAGGGTCGCTGTCGCGAAGGCCTCCGGTGCCGGGTGGGCGTAGGCGTAGAACGCCGCGCGAGCGTACCGTTCGTCGCCGGGCCACCACCCGATCGCGACCTCCTGGGCGTCCATCGCGTTGCGCATGATGAAGTCCTCCGACGGCGGGTCGGCCGGCTGCCCCGAGAAGAGGTTGACGGCGAGGTCGAATGAGCCCCACCACGCGTTGACCGGCGTGGAGCGCCCGCGATAGGGCGCGCGGAAGTCGGCGAGCACGAGGGCGGCCTGAGTGGCAGCGGCAAAGTAGGAGGCGACCTGCGCCGGGTCGTAGCGCTTGTGCGCGTCGTCCTCGTCGAGAGGCACACTCCAGCTCACCTCCTGGGGCGTCGTGTTGATCTCGACCGTGCCGGCGAGAGCGCGCAGCGCGGCAAGCAGCTCGCGCGTCACCTCGCCCACCGGCCGGTCGGGAGTCAGCGCCACGCGTTGCTCGCGGCCATCGCTGTGCTGGGCGACCGCCTCGTGGCTGTGCAGGTCGAGCGCGACCACGATCGCGCCGGAGCCGTCCGGCGCCGGCAGCGGGAGCGTCTCCCACCCTCGCGCGCTCATGCGCAGCGCGGCATGCTGCAGCTCCGGCTCGGGCGGGGCGAGCGCGACCGCGAGCTTGCCGAGGACCTGCGTATGCGCGTGAAGCGTGTCGCAGGTCTCCCTCCAATCGTCGTAGGCGAGCGACGGCCAGCTGGACGACATCGTCTTGTCAGACTAGCGCGCCCCCGCCGGCCGGCGTGTGGCGCGCGCGCCCCCGCCGGCCGGCAGATGGCACGGGCACTCAAATGCGCTGAAGGAGAGTTCCTGTCCCGGTGCCGCCGGCTGTGCACATGGTCACCAGGCCGAGCTCGCCGTCGGAGCGCTCGAGCTCGTGCAGCAGCGTCGTTATCAGCCGTGCCCCGGAGGAGCCGAGGGGATGTCCGAGCGCGAGCGCTCCACCGTTGACGTTCACGCGGTCCATGTCGGGCCCGAGCTCGCGCCGCCACGCACATACGACCGCGGCGAACGCCTCGTTGATCTCGATCAGGTCGATGTCGGCGATCTTCATGCCGTTGCGCTCGAGCAACTTGCGCGTGGCCGGAATCGGACCGGTGAGCATGATCACCGGGTCGACGCCGACGGTGGTGGCATCGAAGATCCGCGCGCGTGGCGTCAGGCCGAGCTCCTCGGCCTTCTCGCGCGCCATCAGCAGCACGGCAGCGGCGCCGTCGGAGATCTGTGAGGAGTTGCCGGCGGTGACAGTCCCGCCCTCCTTGAAGGCTGGCTTCAGCGCGGCCAGCTGCTCGAGGCTCGTGTCACAGCGGATCCCCTGATCGGTCGAGCGCAGCTCGCCGTCGGCCTCGATGGGCACGATCTCTCGCTCGAATCGGCCCTCGTCGGTCGCGCGCGCCGCGCGCTGATGGGAGCGCAGCCCGAGCTCGTCCTGCTCGGAGCGGGGAATCTCCCATCTGGCTGCGATGAGCTCCGCCGAGATGCCCTGGGGGACGAGCTCGTAGCGCTGCATCAGCTCCAGCGGGTAAGGGGTCCCGAACTCCTCGGGGTGCGCGGCGTTGGAACCCATCGGGATCCGGCCCATGTGCTCGATCCCGGCGCCGATCATCACGTCGTGCATGCCGGCCGCGATCAGGCCGGCCGCGAAGCTGACGGCCTGCTGGCCAGAGCCGCACTGGCGGTCGACCGTGCTGGCAGGGGTCGTCACGGGCAGGCCCGCCTGCAGCCAGGCGTTGCGCGCGATGTTGTTCGACTGCTCTCCGACCTGCGTCAGGCAGCCGGCAACGACGTCCTCGACGAGCTCTGCGTCGATCCCTGCGCGGTCGATCACGGCGCCGTAGGCGGCACCCAGCAGCTCATTTGGATGCACATCCCGGAAGTAGCCCTTGGCGTGATGTCCGCGGCCGATCGGCGTGCGCGCCGCCTCGACGATCACCACCTCCCGCCCCTGCTGGTGTGCTGCCCTGTGCCTAGACATGATGCACTCCTCAGCTCGATCAGTTGCTTGAGAAAACTGACCCTCACTCTAGCATGAGTACGATCAAGCAACCCACTGGGCGCCTGCTCGCAGCTCCGTCGGGAAGCTGCCATTAGCCTGCTGCCATGGCCCGGCAGATTGTCCTGCTGCGCGGTGTCAACCTCGGCGCGCGCAACCGGATCGCGATGAGCGAGCTCCGCGAGCTGCTGGCGAGAGCGGGCTTCGCGGACGTGCGGACGCACCTGCAGAGCGGCAACGTGGTGCTCACGAGCGACGCGCCGCCCGAGCAGCTGGCGCGCGAGTCCGAACGGCATATAGCCGAGCACTTCGGGCTCGACCTCCAGGTCGTGGTGCGCACGCGCGATGAGCTCGCCGCGGTCGTGCGTCGCAATCCGCTCGCGACGGTCGCCGATGACCCCAGGCGCTACCACGTCAACTTCCTCGCCGCCGAGCCATCTGCCGAGGCGCTGAGCAAGCTCGCTGCGGCCGTCCTCGAGACCGAGCGCCTCACGGTGATCGGCCGGGAGCTCTATACGTGGCAGCCCGAGGGCATCGCCGGGTCGCGGCTGTCGCGGCTGCTCACCGGGCCGGGACTGGGCGTCACAGCAACCGCGCGCAACTGGCGCACGGTCACGAGCCTGCTCGCGATGCTCGAGGAATGAGCGCGCTGCACCCCGATCGCGCCCGCTCGCGCCGCGCGAACTGGCCCTTCAGGCAGCGGGTCGGCTGGCCGGGCGCTGAGCGAGACGGGTCGAGGCGCCGCGACGGGAGTCCCGGCCCGGGCGCGCGCGGACCTGCGCGGCGAGCGCCAGGGGATCTTCGCGAAAACGGCCGTCGAGGAACTCGGTGATGGCCGCCGCGGGCAGCGGGTGGCAGAGCAGGTAGCCCTGTGCGCGCTCGCAGCGCAGCTCGCGCAACTGCGCGAGCTGGGTCTCGGACTCGACGCCCTCGGCCACAACCGCGAGGCCGAGAGTTCCGCACATCTCGACGATCGCTTTCATGATGGCCGCGACTTTCGAGCAGCCGCCGAGGTCGTCGATGAACGACCGGTCCACCTTGACGCCGTCCAGCGGGAAGCGCCGCAGATAGCTCAGCGAGGAGTAGCCAGTGCCGAAGTCGTCGAGCAGCAGCCGTAGGCCGTGCTCGTGCAGATTCTCGAGCACCGCCATCGATGAGCCGGCATCGATCAGGACGCTCTCGGTGACCTCGATTCCCAGCGTGCCCTCGAGCAGGCCGCTGCGGCGGGCGAGCTCGGCGACCTCGGTCGCGAACAGCGGGTTCGCGATCTGGCATCCGGAGACGTTGACGAAGATCTGAAGCGGAACATCGAAGCGCTTCTGCCACGCGGCGCCCTGCTGGCAGGCCTGCTCGAGCACGTAGCGTCCAAGCTCGACGATGAGGCCCGTTTCCTCGGCGATCGGGATGAACTCCAGCGGTGCGATCAGGCCGCGTTCGGGGTGCTCCCAGCGGACGAGCGCCTCCGCTGCCACCGGCCGGCCGCTGGCCATGTCGAGGATCGGCTGGTAGTGGAGCAGCAGCTGACCGTTGTCGATCGCGTGACGCAGCTCGGTCTCGGTGCGCAGCCTGGCCAGGACCTGGGCGCGCACGGCAGCATTGAACAGCTCGAAGCGGCCGGGGCCGAGCTGCTTGGCCCGGTACATGGCGGCGTCCGCGTCGCGCAGCAGCGATGCGGCGCTGTTCTCGCCGCTGTCCGCGACCGCCACGCCGATGCTCGCAGTGAGGAAATGCTGTTCGCCGCCCAGCGAGTACGGCCGGCTCACGGCTTCGGTGATTCGCTCGGCCAGCGCGACGATCTGGCGCACTCCACCCGGCCGCTCGCACACCACGACGAACTCGTCTCCGCCCAGGCGCGCGACCGTGTCGCTGGAGCGCACGGCGTCGCGCAGTCGCGACGCGAGTGCGAGCAGCAGCTCGTCGCCGGCGGCGTGGCCGAGTGACTCGTTGATGATCTTGAAGCGATCGAGGTCCAGCATCAGCAGCGCCACATCGAGCCCGTCGCGTCGGCGTCGGGCGAGCGCACGGTCGAGGCGATCGAGCGCCAGCGTGCGGTTCGGCAGCCCGGTCAGCGGATCATGCAGGGCCACATGTCGGGTGAGCTCCTCCGTGCGCTGGCGCTCGACGGCCGCAGAGAGCACGTTGGCAACCGCGACAAGGAAGTTCACGTCGTCGGTATCGAAGCGCCGAGGCTGCGTGGCGTGGGCTGAGAGCACGCCGAACGGTCGATCACGGCCCTCGATCAGCGCGTCCATGCCGCTGCGAATGCCCGCGGCGAGCAGATTGGAGGCATCAAAGCGCGTCTCGCCGTGAAGGTCCTCGGCGATGACCGGTTCACGCGTGAAGATCGTGTAGCCGGCCTGGGTGCCGGTCCCGGCGGGCAGGCCGATGGTCGCGCCTGCCCAGTCGCCGGCGATGGCCAGGATGTCGAGCAGCTCCTCCTCCTCGCGCAGCTTGAGCACGCCGCACAGCTGAACCTGCAGCGTGCTTGCGACCGTGGCCACGACCTCCTCGACGAGCTTTGACAGGTCGTGCTCGCGCAGCGCGACCTGGCCGAGACGCGCGAGGGCGTCCTGCTGGCGGGCATGCTGGGCAAGCTCCCGCTCGGCGTGTATGCGGTCGCTGACATCGCGGAAGACGACCTGGAACTCCGCGAGGTGCCCATCGTCGTCGCGCAGCGGGTGCGCGGTCGACTCGAGCCACACAAAGCGCCCGTCCTTGCAGCGCATGCGCAGCACCGCTGTGCTGGCGTGCTCGGCCGCCAGCGCGTCCGCGTGGGCGGCTCCGATGTCCGCGAGGTCGTCGGGGTGCGCGAGGTCGCGCATATCGCGTCCGAGGAGCTCCTCGGGGGACCAGCCCGTGAGCCGCTCGCAACCGGGAGAGACGTAGGTGTAGGTCACGTCGGGTGCGACGCGCGCGAGGAAGTCGGTCGAGTGCTCCACCAGCATCCGGTACGCAGGATCGGCGCCAAGGGCGGCGCGACGGTCACGCGATCCATCGAATATCCCGGGAGTTTGCATATCGGCTGTGGGATGCCGCATCCTTGCGGCCCTGCGTTGCTACCTGCGTTCGGATGGTCTGCTCGGTGCTCATCGGCAACGATCCGGCCCGGCTGAACGCGAGCTCGGCCGCAGTGGACGCTGGGCCGAGCTCGAGCGAGATCGCCCAGGCCCGCGCAATCGCGGGCCTGGGGCCCGCGCAATCGCGGCTCAGGGCTCGCGCAGATACTCGATCTCGGGAGCGCGCAGCGCGATGCCCAGGCCGGGCATCGACACCCTCCCGAGCTGCGGGTAGAAACGCATGTCGCTCGGCTCGCGCGTCCCGTAGGCCAGATAGGTCAGACCCTGCTCGCCGGCGCGCAGAGAATGCGCGATGCCGGTAGCAGCGGGACGCGAGACCACATCGCCGGCGTGCAGCTCGTGCTCTTCAGGGCTCTGCGCGCCACGCGACCACAGAGCGAGCACGCCGCCGCCGTCCAGCACCGCGAAGATCTCCTCCTCCTGCGAGTGGCAGTGCGCCGGCGCCCCCTCTCCGCCGCCGGGAAGGACGACGTGGTTGAGACCGCTCGCAACCGCACCGGCGGTCAGCGCGAGGCGACGGACCCGGCCATCGCGGATCGCGGGCACGTCGGCGAGGGCGACCAGATTCGGCGGGCGCCCGGCCTGCGGCGGCGGGCACTCGGGTGGACCGGCGGCGGCCTCGCGGGCGAAAGGCGAATCGCCGTCCGCGAGGTTCAGCCAGCGGGGAAAGGACCAGACCACGCCCGCGCGCGGGAGCGCCGTGAGCGCGGGGTCGAGCCGCTGGCCGAAGACGAGCACGTCGAGTCCCCCGGCGCCGGCGCGCAGGGTGTGTGCGCCACGCTTTGGCCGGTGCACGACGCAGTCGCCGGCTCCGAGCGCCCAGGTTTGGCCTTCCTGCCAGAGCAGCCCCTCTCCTGCGAGCACGAAGAAGATCTCCTCGTCGGCGCCGTGCTCGTGCGCGGGCGTGGAGAAGTGGCCCGCGGCGATCTCGATGCGGCGCAGGCCCACGGTGCGCGTGCCGGCTTCACGTCCGAGATCGCGCCACACCCCCTTGATGTGCCCGACGGCCAACTCGCCCGAGCGGCCCTCGTAGAGGTTCGCGGTCTTCATGCGCGCGACGTTACCAGCCGACCCGGCATAGGCTCCCGCTCTGAGCTACGACGGTTGAAGGAGGGTTGGACGTGGGACTCGCAGACAGGCTGAAGGACGTCACGAAGAAGGCCGAAGAGAAGGCCGCAGAGCACGCCGAGGAGATCCGCAATGCCGCGCAGAAGGCCGGTGCGGCCGCCGACGAGCACACGCGCGGCAAATACAGCGAGAAGATCCAGAAGGCCGGCGCCAAGGTCGACTCCATGCTCGACGGCCTGGACCGGTCCGGCGAAGAGGCCGCCGGCGAGCAGGCCGCCGGCGAGCAGGCCACCGGCGAGCAGGCCACCGGCTCCGAGAGCGCTCAGGCGGAGGAGAAGCGCCCGAAGACATGATCGCCGAGCCTGGCGGGAGCCGGCTGCGCTGTCCCGCCCCGCGCACCCTCGGGTGGCGCGGGGCGGGCGCAGGCGCCTCCTGAAGCTGCGCTAGATGCCTTGGCCGTAGTTGCTGCAGCTGGCCTGGAACGACGGGTTGGGGCTCGCGCTCAGCTGGTTGAGCACGTTCTGCAACGAGGGCGAGTCGTCGAACATGCCGATGTGCGCGACCGTGTCCTTCGGACACTGGCTCTGGATCGTGATGTTGGTGACGTTCGAGCCGCTGAGGAACGCGTGTTTGTACGGCGTGACGACCTCATCGTGTTCGGTCTCGATCACCACATAGCGAACGCCCGCCACAACCGGTTCCCCGGAGCCGAACAGCTTCTTGATGAACGAGGAGCTTTCCTCTTGTTCGGGAAGCGAGGGCGCACCGAGGAATTCGAGCAGTCCGGACAATATTTCGCCCGCGAAGGGGAACACTTCGACGAGCGTCGTCAGGCCGTCGAGGGTGGTGCCATGGTTGCTCGGAGCGAGGCCGATCAGCTCGTTGACCTTGGCCGCGCCGCCCAGGAACTTGATGTAGTAGTTGGGCATCATCCCGCCCTGGGAGTGACCGACCAGGTCGACCTTCGCGGCTTTGGTTTTCGAGATCACCTTGTTGACGAACGACGAGAGTTCTTCGGCCGATCTTTCGATGTGGCCGAGCCCGTCGATCCGCCCGGGAGTGATGAACGGGATGATCGGCAGGGAGGCCGCCGTTTCGCCGTAGTTGAACGCGTACACGCAGTAGCCTTCGTTGGCCAGCAGCGGCGCGAGCGTGACCCAGTTGGACCCCTCGTCAGCGAGCGTGGCATGGACGAGCACCACCGGGTAGGGATGCGCCGAGCTCGGTTTGCAGTTGTTGTTCGCCCCTTCAACGGATTCGGGTTCCCAAGTCTCGTTCCAGATCGCATCGCCCAACGCCGTGTTGCCGTAAGGCACCGTGTACTTTGCACTCGCCGTCGCCGGCGCCGCGACCACCATCACCACAGCGGCGAACGCAGCGAGCGCAGCCGCTCTGAGCTTCAACATCGAATCCCCTCTCCTCTGATTTATCCCTCGGCCGGCGGAAGGCGCCCCAGCCGGACGGCTCGGAGCCCCATCCTCTGCCCTGACGCGGGCTACCATAAGGCCTCCTCGAAGCGCCGGTCAACCCCCCCTCCCCCCCGCCCAGTAGCCTTCCCCGCCGTGTATCCAGCAACCTCCGTGTCCAGGCGCCGGATGACGTGCGCCGCGACCCTGGCGCTCGCGTCGGTGACGGTGCTCTCGGTCGGAGCCTCGCCCGCCTCGCTTGGGGCGCCCGGCGCAGCAGCCGCCGCCGGCGCGCCGAGGTGCGCGACAGCCGGGCTCGTCGTCTGGCTCAACGACGAACAGGGGGGCGGTACGGCGGGCAGCGTCTACTACAAGCTCGAGCTCACCAACCTGTCCGGGCACACGTGCGTTCTCCACGGCTATCCGACGGTCTGGGCCGTCGACCTCCGCGGCCGCGAGCTCGGCAGCGGCGCCTCCCGTGAAGCCTTGCAGCCACCACGCGTGGTCACGCTCGCCAACGGGGCCGGTGCGAGCGCCGGGCTACGGGTCATCGACGCAGGCGCCCTACCGGCCTGTGGCGAGGTGACCGCGGCGGGCCTGCGTGTCTACCCACCGGGTCAGACCGCCTCGAAGGTGGTCCCGTTCCCATTCCCAGCGTGCTCGCACGCGGGGCGCGGCAACCTCGCCGTGCGGGCCGTGACGGCGACGCGATAGGCGGTTGCGGCAAGCCGGCGGGACGTGGCGCCGAGACGTGCGCGCCCGCGTGCCGCAAGCATCGGGCACCTCAGGACCCGCCGGAGACCACCGCTGCTTCGGTCGGCTGTTGAGCGCCTTCGCTGCCTTCCCCCGAGGAGGGTTCCTGCGTTTCACCCGATTGGGGAGCCTGCGCCGGAGCGCTGAGCGAACCGGGCGAGCTTTCCGAGTTCTCGTTGACCGAGGTGGGGACCTCGCCTGAGCGTGCACTACTTGCCGACTGCACGGCGGAGGACCCTGCGCCCTTGCCCGGAAGCGCGTGGGCGGCGACCGCCGTGAAGACTCCCGTCAAGGCAACGCTTCCGGCGATCAGCCAGCGCTTTATGAGTGCAACCTTGCGCAGCCCGTCATCTCTTGCCTGCGGTGAGTGTTGCGGACCCATACAGTGATACTGGCGCTCCGAAAATAACGCCAGCTAAGGCGGGCGTGAGACGTGTCTCAGAATGGGCACAGACGGCAGGCGCGCAGATCGGAGGCCCGATCTCAGCCTGTCACCCTGCTCCGTGCTCAAGGCAGATTGGGCATCACCTCGGCGGCGATCAGCTCGAGATGATCGAGGTCATCGAGGTCTATCACCTGCAGGTAGGCGCGCCCCGACCCGGCCTCTGCGAAGGCCGCGAGCCGCTCGACGACCTCCGGGGGGGTGCCCGCAGCGCCGCCGCGGCGCAGATCCTGCAGGTCCGCGCCAATTCGCTCGGCACGCCGGCGCAGCTCGCTCTCGCTCGCGGCACAGCACACCGTGACAGCGTGCGAGTACACGAGCTCGTCCGGCTCCCGGCCGGCCTGCTCGCAGGCGCGGTGCACGCGTTGGAACTGGGCCCGGGTGCGCTCGACGTCTGCAAAGGGGACGTTGAACTCGGCGCCGTAGCGAGCCGCCAGCGCCGGCGTGCGCCGCGTTCCCAGGCCGCCCACGATCAGCGGCGGCCCGCCGCGGCGGGCCGGCTTGGGCAGCGCAGGACAGTCGATGAGGCGGTAGTGCACACCGTGGAAGGAGAACTGCTCACCCGCTTCTGTGGCCCATAAGCCCGCGATGATCGCGAACTGCTCTTCCAGCCGATCGAAGCGCTCGGCGAGGGAGGGAAAGGGAATCCCGTAGGCGACGTGCTCGCGCTCGAACCAGCCGCTTCCCAGCCCGAGCTCGACCCTTCCCCCGCTCATGGCGTCGACCTGGGCCACTGCGATCGCCAGCGGGCCCGGAAGCCGGAAGGTGGCCGAGGTGACCAGCGTCCCCAGACCGATCGTGCTGGTCTCCCGGGCCAACGCCCCCAGCGTGACCCACGAATCGCTCGGTCCCGGCAGAGGATCTCCCGGCCTGATTCGCACGAAGTGATCCGAGCGAAAGAACGCGCCGAAGCCGAGCCGCTCCGCTGCCTGCGCGGCGGCCAGCTGCTGCTCGAACGTCGCCCCTTCCTGAGGCTCCGCGAACACTCTCAGCTCCATCGACGCACCATACCGCCCGGGCGGCTTGGCCCGAACGTACTCCCGTCTTGCCGTGCCCTAGCTGGAGTTGGCGCCGATCGCCAGGAAGTCGCGGCTGTAGGGTTCCAGCAGCCTGCCCGCGATTCCGAGCTGACCGGGCACGACCGGGACCGCGGACGGTCCACCCGGGTGATGGACATACAGGTAGCCCGCGACCCAGTCGGGGTTGATGTCCAGCTCAACCGCGCGCACGGCGCCGGCGCCGATCAGAGCCGCAGCGAGTTCGGCGGGCAGCAGTTCCTCACCGGCGGCCCAGACGAGCTGTCCGTCCGCGGTGATGCCCAGCGCCGAGCGCGCGACAGCCGTGCGCGAGCCGATCGTCCTTCCCCAGCAGGCAATGATGCAGTTTGAGACGCTCGTCGCCGCGACGCCACGATCGACGAGCAGCCGCTGGTTCTGCAGCACCGAGAACACCTTCTTGGCCGCTCTCGGCACACCGGCATGCCACGCCCCGATTTCGGTTGTGCCGTCGGCGTAGGTGACGATCGACCCAAGCCCAGCCTTGAGCGCGACGGCGACGTGACCCCCCGACATGAAGCCCACGTCGCCGTAGGTGAGCTTGAAGCCACCGTTGACGGCCGCGATGATCGAGTGGACCTCTCCCTGGGTGATCTGATCGCCATATCTCCAGCCTTCCGCCCCGCCGTCACTCGAGCCGGCGTGCAATGTGAGGTGAACGAGGTGCTGATCAAGTCGCATCAGCGTTACTCCCGAACGCTGAGCAAGCCATGCGGCCGGCTGCCCCCGAACCCGTGCGATCAGCGTCCAGCCCGTATCGGCGTGGGTTGGTGCGGCCACAACGAGCCGTGGCACCACGGGCGCCGCGGGAATCGAACGACTCGGCTGCGCCGCGGGAGTCGAACGACTCGGCTGTATCACCCCGGCGCGCGCCCCGGTCGTGACGATGCTCGCCGCGCGGGTGGCATCTGTACGGGGACGGGCGGCGATCGAGCGATATGCGCCCGCACCGAGAAGCAACGTCACGGCCGCCAGGGCACCCAGCCGTCGGCGCGTGTACACGCGACGCGCAAGACGAGCTCTTCGATCGCGCACGGCCGGCCCTTGGACATGGGAGGGACTGCGAGTACGACCCTGCAGATCGCCGGTGGGGGCATTTCGAGGGCTCAGAGCATCGATGCTAGCTCGCCGCGAGTGTCGCGCCCGCCACCGTGAGAAGCCTCTCACTGATTGGCCGAGAGGGCGATCGTGCAGGAATCGAAATCACCAATAGCGAAGAGTGAATGTGACTCACCCGCTTCGCGCCGGTCATAAGCAGATTCTCGTGATTTCAGAGGCTCTTTACCGTTATCGTCGGCTGGCTTTGCTCACGCGGGCCTCCCACGCAGAGTTGCTGCCGCTGCCGACCGTCGCGCGCGCGCGAACTCGAGCGTTCCTGGAAGGAGCCGATGAACCCGCGTGGTCACGCCCGGCGCTGATCGCCGTCGGGCTGCTGGCCGCCGGCTTGATGCTCATTGACGTGACCCGCAGCGGCTATGGAAACACCTACTACGCAACCGGCGCGCTCGCCGCCAGCCATAGTTGGACGGCCCTGCTGACCAATGCCGCCGACCTGGGCGGATACGTGAGCCTCGACAAGGGCCCGCTGCCCGATTGGATGATGGGGCTGTCGGGTCGGGTGTTGGGATACAGCAGCGCCAGCGTGATGCTTCCCAACGCGCTGTGCGGGCTCGCCACGGTGATCGTTCTGCACGATGCGGTGCGGCGGGCTCTCGGCCACCAGGTTGCGATCCTCGCCGCGCTGTTCATGGCCCTGACCCCCGTCGCGGTGCTCGTAGGCCGCTACAACACCCCCGACGCGCTGCTGCTGCTGCTCGTGGTCTGCGCGGCTCGAAGCCTGACGGTGGCGGCGCAGTCCGGCCGCACGCGCGACCTCCTGCTGTGCGGGGCGTTCGTGGGCCTCGCCTTCAACACGAAGATGCTCGAGGCCTACCTCGTGGCGCCGGCGCTCGCGACGGCCTTCGTCGTCGCAGGGCGCGGGCCGGTGGCACGCCGGCTGATGCAACTCGCGGCCGCCGGATGCGTCGCGCTGTTCGTCAGCCTCGCGTGGTTCGCCGGCATGATGCTCGTGCCGGCGAGCGAGCGTCCCTACGTCGGGGACTCGACCGAAAACTCCTGGTTTCAGCTGATCTTCGGCAGCAACGGCGTGCGCCGGATCACCGGCGGCGGCAGCGCCCTCGGCAGCGATTTTCAAGGACGGCTGCTGCGCCTCTTCAGCCACCACGTCGGCGGCCAGATCGCATGGCTGCTTCCGCTGACCCTGCTCGGGCTCGTGCTCGGCCTGCTCACGACATGGCGCTCGCGGCGCGCCGCGCCGGATTTCGGCGCGTACGTGCTCTGGGGCACGTGGGCGCTCGTGGGCTACGTCGTGTTCAGCTTCTCGATGGGAATCTTCCACGCTTACTACACGTCCCTGCTCTCCCCGGCCGTGGCGACGCTCGCCGCGGCGGCGCTCGTGACGCTGTGGCGGGCGGGGAAGCGCTCGCGCACGGCCGCGCTGGCGCTCGCGCTCGCGGTTGGCGGCACCGGGGCGCTCAGCTTTGTCCTGCTCGCCCATGCGGGGGATTTCGTGCCCTGGCTGCGGTGGGTCGTGTTCGTCTGCGGCAGCGTCGCGGCCGCCGCGATCGTCGCACGCTGCCTGCACGCGTCATTCCGAGCGGCGGCGGCCACGTCGCTTACGCTCGGCGCGGCGGCGGTCGCCGTCCTGGCCGGCCCTGCGGCCTATTCGGTCGCCACCGTCGCCCGCTCCCAGGGCGGCTATGACCCGATCGCGGGACCTGCGGTGCTCGAAAGCCGTCCGGCCGCCGTCGGCGCGCACGCCGAAGGCGCGAGCACCGGCAGCGGCGTCGCGCTGCTCGGCGCGTACCTGAGCTCGCACCGCGGCGGCGCCCGGTTTCTGGTGGCGGCCACAGATGCCAGGACAGCCGATCCGATCGCGCTGCTCACCGGGCAGCCGGTGATCACGGTCGGTGGCTTCGGGGGAGCAGATCCGACGCCGACGGTGTCGCAGCTCAGAGCGCTGATCGCCTCGCGTCAGCTGCGTTTCGTCGTGCTCGACCGCACCCGCGAATGGCCCGCCGCGAGGGAGTATCGGGGCGTCTCGGCGCCCGCGTGGGTGAAGCGCCGTTGCTCGCCGGTCGCTGATGCAGCCCTGCTGCCGGTTCGCGCCGGCGCCGCAACGCGCGCCTCTTTGGGCGTATCGACGCTGTCTCTGTTCAGGTGCGGTCCCCGCGCATGATGGTGCGGTCCCCGCGCGTGATGGTGCGGGCCCCGCGCGTGACCCGTGTGAGCGCACCGCACGTCGTGTCCCCGCGAGCGCTGAGTTCCTCGCACGCTCCATAGGGCTGGCGACCCGGACGCGCCGACGATGCAACCCGGGCAGCGCGACGCTGCAAATGCAACGCGGCATAGCCTTTGATACATTCCCCGGATCGAGTGGCCAACCGCGCCGATGGTTCGTCGTCCTGGTCCCTTCGTGCGAGAGCTGGAAGCTCGATCAACTGCAATGGAGTTCAGACGAGGGGATGGGGTTATGCATCGCATGGGTTTGGCGCGGGCCGTGCTCGCGCTCTTGGTTCTCGTGGTTCTGATCGTGCCGTCCGCCGCGTCGGCGGCGCCCACGGAAGGGCCCTCGGGGTCGGCGTTCTACACGCCGCCGTCGCCGAGTCCCTCGGGCAGTTCGGGCGAACTGGTCTGGTACCGGCCGGCGACGGTCAACCTCAGCGTCACGCTTCCGAGCATCAAAGCGTGGACCGTGCTCTACCAGTCGACCGGCCAGCATGGCGAACCCGACTGGGTGACGGGCACGGTGATCGTGCCGACGGCCAAGTGGAGCGGGAAAGGCGAACGTCCGGTCGTGACCTACGCCGAGGGCACGCAGGGGCTCGGGCATCAGTGTGCGCCCTCTCTGCAAATCGCCGGCGGCACCGAGTACGACGGCGGCGCGATCATCGAATCCCTCAAAAGGGGCTACGCGGTGACGGTCACCGACTATCAGGGCTACACCAACGGCGCCGTCCCCACCTATGGGGCCGGCAAGGCCGAGGGCCAAGCGGTGCTGGACGCGGTGCGAGCGGGCAGGCAGGTCCCGGGCTCGGGGATCACCGAAAAGGATCCGGTGGTGGTGTGGGGCTACTCACAGGGCGGCCAGGCCGCCAGCTGGGCTGCTGAGATACAGTCGAGCTACGCCCCCGACGTGAAAATGATCGCGCTCGCCGCCGGCGGAACCCCAGCGAACCTCCAGGCGGTTGGTGAATTCGACAACGCGTCTGTGGGTACCGGCTTCGGGATGGACGGGCTGATCGGTCTCAGCGTGACCTACCCGACAGAATTCCCCCTTGCCTCGCTCTCCAACACGGCGGGCCTCGAAGCGGCAGGGAAGCTCGTGAACGAGTGCGCGATCCAGTCACTGCGGGAATTCCGCGGCATCAACGACGATGAATACACGACCGGCGGCAAGACGTTCGCGCAGTTGGAGGCCGAACACCCGTCGATGGAAAAAGTGATCGACGAACAGCAGCTCGGGACGAAAGCCGTTCCGGTGCCCGTCTACCACTACCACGGCCTCGAGGACGAGTTCGTGCCGGTGGCCCAGGACGTGGCGCTGCACCAGGCTTGGTGCTCGCTCGGAGTCACGGATGACTTCCAGCTGTATCCGGGCGATCACCTGTTGACCGACCCGACGGCGATCGGCAACGTCATCAAGTGGGTCGAAGAACGGGTTGCCGGCAAGAAGGCACCGAGCACGTGCGGGGATCACTCGGCGAGCGAAAAACTGCCTTCCTCGGCGCGCCTCACCCCCGAGACGGGCGATCTGATCGTCCCGCTGCCCGCCTGGGAGCTCAGCGGGAAGGTGACCGAGAAGAGCAGCGGCATCTCGGTCGAAGTGCCCAAAGGCTCGACGCTGAGCGCCGAAGGGGACGTCACCTCGGGCACGCTGAGCGCGAACCTGTCGATACCGCCGATCGACCAGACGATCTGGATCGGCCTGGTGCCGGTCACAGTCAAGGGCGCGCTGACGCCGACGGGGACCATCCACGGCACGGTGAGCCTGACCGACGAAGGCGTGTTCAGCGAGAGCGCGAACGGATCGGCGAACGAGCTCGTTGGCTCGGTCGGCGTCGGGATCTTCACCGTCCCGATCGGCTGCACGACGGTCGAACCGATCCAGCTGCCGTTGAGCATCTCCGAGCCGGTCAACCAGTTCGTCACCGGCGGCTTCTCGTTCACTACGACCGTCACGGTGCCGGAATTCGGCGGCTGCGGCCTGTTCGGACCGATCCTCACGGCCACGATGTCCGGATCGGGCAACACGATCGAAATGACGGCGAAACCGCCGCCGCCGATCAACTGGTAGTGCGCTCAGGCCGGCCTCCGTCGAGGCCGGCCCGAGCGCGATCGGGGGTGGCCGCCCAGGCGGCGGCCACCCCCGATGTCTGCCTCGAGCCAGGGCCCGAGGCGCGCCGACCTCGAGACCCGGGCCGGAGCGCCTCAGGCCTCGACCCGGAGGAGCATCCGCAGGATCGGCTCGGCGCGCGCCGCGTCCGGCTGCTCGCCGGTGATGAGGTCGAGATAGGTGTAGGACTCGATCAGGCGCACGATCACGTAGGCCAGCTCGTGGAGGTCGATGGGGAGGTCGAGCTGCGCGCTCTTCTCCTCTTCTTCGAGCAGTTCCTGAACCGCGCCGATGAGCCGCTGCTGGAAGGTCGTCCGGCGCCCGGTCAGCAGGCGCATGGCGTGCTCGCCGTCTTCGGCCAGCCAGCGCCGCACGCCCGGGTTGCCGATGATCGTGTCCAGGAAGCCCGTGACGATCGCGACGATCCGCTCCGCCCCCTGCACGCTCACCTTCCCCTCGACGTAGTCGAACGTGCGGAGCGCGAGCGACCACACGACCTCGACGATGAAGTCATCGCGCGATCCGAACCAGCGGTAGAGCGTCACCCGATTGACGCCGAGTTCGTCGGCGAGCACGCCCATGTCGATTCGCTCGGGCGCAAGAAACCTGCGTCGCCCGAGGCGCAACGCGTCAGCCGCTCGGGGCCGGGCCACAACGCTCACGAACGTAAGGATCGCACGAAGGCTCGGAGCTTGGCTCCGAGCCCGCAGATCGCGTGGCGCCCTGTCACTGACCGGTTGCGCGCCGATAGCGCGCGACCGCCAGAGGGGCGAAGACCGCGATGATCGCCAGCGACCAGGCCACCGCGCCCAAGACGTTGTTGTCGGCCGGAACGCCGAGCCACAGCGAGCGCATCGCGTCGACGGTGATCGTGAACGGGTTGATTTCCGCGAACCCCCGCAGAACTTCCGGCATCGAGTTCACGGGAACGAACGCCGAGGAGATGAAGGTCAGGGGAAACACGACGATGAACCCCACGGAGTTCGCCGCTTCAGCTGAGGAGACGAGCATCCCGAGGAACGCGAAGACCCATGAGAACGCGTAGCCGAACAGCAGCAGCAGGCCAAAGCCGGCGATCACTTCGACCGGGCTCGTGTGGAAGGAGAAGCCGATGATCAGGCCGGTGACGACGAGGATGATCGCCGAAAGCGCGTTCGTCACCACATCGGCGAGCGTCCGGCCCGCGAGGACGGCGGCGCGCGCCATCGGCAACGAGCGAAAGCGGTCGATCAGCCCCTTGTGAAGGTCCTCGTTGAGGCCGAGCGCGGTGACGAAGCCGCCGAACGCGATGTTCTGCACGATGATCCCGGGGATCAGGAAGTTGGCATAGCTGAAGCCAGGCGTCTTGATGGCCCCTCCGAAGACGTAGCGGAACAGCAGCACGAACATGATCGGCTGCACCGTGAACGCGAGCAGCAGCTCCGGAGCGCGTGGCAGCCGGATCAGGTTCCGTTCGGCGATCACCAGCGTGTCGATGGTGAGCCGCCTCACGCAGCCGCCTCCGAGCCGTCCTCGGCGATTTCCGCAGCGTGCCCGGTGAGCGCCAGGAACACATCGTCGAGCGTGGGGCGCCGCAGCAGGATGTCCTCGATGCCAACGCCGGCCTCATCGAGCCGCCGCACCGCATCTATGATCGCGCCGCCACGCCGGCGGACGCCCACCGTGACGAGATCGCCGACGATCTTCGGAGGCTTGTCGGTTATCGACGCGAGCGCACGCACCGCCACCTCCGCGCGGGCCGCGTCGTCGAGCCGGATCTCAAGCCGCTCGCCGCCGACGCGATCCTTCAGCTCGTCCGGCGTCCCGCCCGCGAGGACGCGGCCTTGATCGATCACCGTGATCTCCGTGGCCAGCCGATCGGCCTCGTCCAGGTTCTGCGTCGTCAGAAGCACGGTCGTACCCTCGGCCACGAGTCGCTCGATCGTCTCCCACAGCTGCAGCCGGCTGCGAGGATCCAAGCCGGTCGTGGGCTCATCCAGAAACAGCACCGGCGGGTTGGCCACGAGCGCCGCCGCCAGGTCGAGCCGCCGCCGCATACCGCCGGAATATGTCTTCGCCGGCCGGCCCGCTGCGTCCGTCAGCTCAAAGCGTTCGAGCAGCTCGTGGGCGCGCCGCTTGGCCGTCGCGCGCGGCTCGCCGTACAGGCGTCCGACCATCGTGAGGTTCTCGAGGCCCGTCAGTTTTTCGTCGACGGCGGCATACTGCCCGGCGAGCCCGATTCGCTCGCGGAGTCTCGCGGCATCGTGGACCACGTCGAGGCCCGCGACGCGCGCCGTCCCAGCATCGGGCTTCAGCAGCGTCGTCAGGATGCGGATCATCGTCGTCTTGCCGGCGCCGTTTGGCCCGAGCAGGCCCAACACCGTCCCTCGAGTCACCTCCAGATCGACGCCCGCCAGCGCGCGCACGGTGCCGTAGGACTTGACGAGCGCGCTGACGTTGACGGCCGTCTCCTCCGATCGCTCGCCGGCGTGCCGGCCGCCGCGATGCTCCATGGACGCGGCTGGGGAGTCGGCGTCCGTGGGCATCGGCTCAATCTAGCGACGTCCCCCCGGCGGCTCCTGCAGGCTGACGGTGAGCGCCGCGCGACATCTTCGCCGAGGGCCTTCAGCGCGCGAGCGGCCCGCTGGCGAGCGATCCGCTGGCGAGCGGCCCGCTGGTCACGGACGACGTGGAGGAGCGGCTGCGTCCTCCTCGGCAGGAACGAGCGGTTGGGGGGGTGGGGAGGCCAGAGCGGGCTGGGCGGCGGATTCCGACGGCGTTTCCTCGTCCGTTGCGCCGTTGAGCGCCCCGCGCCCGGCGGCGAGCGCCTCGTCGAGGCTCGCCCGCTCGGGGTCGTCGGTCGCTGACTCACGACGGTCCTTCGCGGCCGCGATCAGCGGCTGCAGCACATCCACCGGCAGCGGGAAGACGATCGTGGCGCTCTGGTTGCCGCTCACCTCGATCAGCGTTTGCAGGTAGCGCAGCTGGATCGTCACCGGGTTGCGGCTGATCACCTCGGCCGCATCGCTCAGACGGGCGGCGGCTTGAAACTCGCCCTCGGCGTTGATGATCTTCCCGCGCCGCTCGCGCTCCGCCTCGGCTTGGCGCGCCATAGCGTGCTGCATCCGCTCCGGGATCTCGACGTCCTTGATCTCGACCGCGGTGACCTTCACTCCCCAGGGCTCGGTCTGATCGTCGATGATGTGCTGGAGGTGCTCGTTCAACTGCTCGCGCTCGGCCAGCAGCGCGTCGAGCTCGGCCTTGCCCAGCACCGAGCGCAGCGTCGTCTGGGCGATCTGCGAGGTCGCGGCCTGCACATCCTCGATCTCGACCACCGACTTCGTGGAATCGATCACCCGGTAATAGGCGACGGCGGTCACGCGCGCGGGCACGTTGTCACGCGTGATGATCTCCTGCGCCGGGATTTCCAGCGTGACGGTGCGCAGGCTCACGCGGACCATGCGATCGATCGCCGGCATCAGAAAGATCATCCCCGGCCCCCGCTGGCTCATCACGCGGCCCAGGCGGAACACGACGCCGCGCTCGTACTCGCGCAGTACGCGCACGGAGGTGCCCGCGATCACCAGCGCCGCCACCGCCAGGCAGAGGAGGGCGACTCCGAGTGCGAGGATCACGCGATCAACTCCCACTCCTCGGCGCGACGCACGGACAGCGTCAGGCCGTTGACCCGCTCGACCACGACCGGATCGCCCTGGTGGAGTGCCTCGCCCTCGACGTCCGCCCATTCGCGGCGGGCGCGCCACAGGGCCCCGTCGATGAACACCTGCCCGGCGGAGTCGCTCCAGCCGCGCACCACGCCGACCCGGCCGCACAACGCCTCCGCGCCCGCCCGGGTGCGGGCGGTTCGCGCGCCGGCCGCCGTGCGCGTCGCCACGATCGCCCAGCCGCCCGCCGCCACGCCGAGCCCGACACCGACGGGAACCGCAAGCGCCGCGCCGCCGCCGAGCGCAGCGATCACGACGACCCCGCCCACGATCAACGTCACACCGCCCAGCAGGCCGAGAACTCCGCCGGGCACGTGGGCCTCGGCAACCACCAGGGCTGCCCCTATGAGCAGCAGCGCAAAGCCGAGCGCGGTCATCTCAAGTTCCCCTAATAGCTGATCATACCCTGCCGATCAGCCCCGGCCCCACACCCTCCCGTCGAGCGAAAGAGCCGCGGTCGGCGCGGAGGCGTAGCGGCTGCGACGTACGATCACGACCGTGGCCGACGAACGACGCGCTCCGCCCCACACGCCGAGCCTCCGCGCGGCGCCGAGCGACGTGGTCGACTTCCTGCGCGCACACCCGCCGTTTGACGCGCTCGAGGCGGACGAGGTGGAGCGTGTCGCGGCGTCCGCCGAGGTCGAGTTCTTCCTCGCCGGGTCGACGATCTTCTCGCAGAGCGCGCGGCCGATCGAGCACCTGCGCGTGGTCCGCACCGGCGCCGTGGAGATCGCGCTCGATGACAGCGTGCTCGACCTGCTCGGCCCGGGTGAGCTGTTCGGGCAGGCCTCGATGCTCTCGGGGCTGCCGCCCGGCTTCACCGCGCGCGCACAGGAGGACACACTCTGCTACCGCATCCCCGAGGAGATCGCGCGAGCCGCGCTGGCACGACCCGAGAGCGTCGGCTTCCTCGCACGCTCTCTGCTGGAGGTGAGCGCACAGGCACCGGCGGCGCTTGCTACGCGCAAGCCCCCGCCCGACCCCGCCAACCGGCCGGTCGCCGCGCTGATCCGCAGCCCGCCGCTGCTGTGCGCGCCCGCCACCACGATCCGTGACGCCGCCGCGAAGATGACCGCCGCATCCGCGAACTCGATCGTGATCGAGCTGGGCGACTCCCTCGGCATCCTCACCGACCGCGACCTGCGCTCGCGCGTGGTGGCAGCCGGCGTCCCCCACGACGCCCCGGTGTCCTCGGTGATGAGCGCCCCGGCGTACACCGTCGAGCCGGACAGGCTCGGTGGCGACGTCCTGCTCGAGATGCTCGACCGCGGGGTCCGTCACTTCCCCGTCGTCACCGCCAGGCGCGAGGTGATCGGCGTCGTCGAGGCCGTCGACCTGCTCGCCGTCGAGGCGCTGTCGTCGTTCTATCTGCGGCGCGCGATCGCACGCGCCGACAGCGTCGCCGAGCTCGCCCGCGTCGCGCAGGGCCTGCGACCGGCCGTGATCGCGCTGCACGAAGCCCGCCTGGCGGCCGCGAGCGTGGCGGCGCTCTACTCGGTCGTGCTCGACGCGCTCACGCGCCGGCTGATCGAGCTCGCGCTCGCCGCGGCCGGCGAGCCTCTGGCCGAGTTCTCGTGGCTGGCGCTCGGCAGCCAGGCGCGGCGCGAGGCCACGCCCGGGTCGGACGCCGACAGCGCGATCGTCTGGTACGGCGATGCCGCCGAGGCGACGATCCGGCCATACCTGCACACCCTCGCCCGCAACGTCGCGGCTGGACTCGGCGAGTGCGGGATCCGTGTCGACAGTCACCGGGCCACCGCCTCGGATGAGCTGTTCGTGCGCTCGATCGAGTCCTGGCAGGCGCTCGCGCGCAGCTGGATCGAGAAGCCGACCGCCCAACAGGCGCTGATTCTCGTCTCGGTGCTCGTCGACAGCAGACCGGTGTGGGGCATCCACAGTGGCAGCCCCGTGTCGGACACGTTCCGGGCGGCAAAGACGCGGCCCGAGCTGCTGCACCTGCTTGCGCGCTTCGCGCTGTCCCACCGGCCGCCCACCGGCTTCCTGCGCGGACTGGTCGTCGAGCACGACGGCGAGCATCGCGGGCGACTCGATCTCAAGAACGGCGGCCTGCTGCCCGTCGTCGATCTCGCTCGCTGGGCCGGAATGGCCGCAGGTGTGGCAAGCGCCTCGACGCTCGAGCGGCTGCACGCCGCCGCCGATGCCGGCACGCTGCCCGCAGCCGACGTGCGCACGCTCGAGGACGCGCTCGAGCTGTTCACCGAGTTGCGCATGGAGCATCAGGTCGAACAGCTCCGTGCCGGCCTCGAGCCCGACGACTACCTCAGTCCGGACGACCTCAGCGCGTTGACGCGCACCTACCTCAAGGAGGCGTTTCGAGCGGTGGCGTCGGTGCAGAAGCGCATCGCCGCCGAGCTGAGGCTCGGGGTGCGATGAGAGCCCGTGGCGTGGCGCACGCCGCCGGCGCGCGGGCATACAAGCGCGCGCGCCTGCCGTCTGGACGGACGCACTGGAGCGCTGCGAGCTACTGCACGGTCGATCTCGAGCTGAGCGGCCTCGATCCCAGGCGGGATGAGATCGTCTCGTTCGGCGCGATCCCGATCGAGGAGGGACGCCTCCAGCTGAGCGGCGCCGTCCATGGGCGGGTGCGCCCGCAAGGCTCGCTGAGCGCGGCAGCGATTCGCGTGCACGGGATGCGTGCCGTCGACCTCGCAGACGCGCCGCCGCTGGACGCCGCGATCGATCCGCTGCTCGCCGCGATGGCGGGCAGGGTGCCGGTGGTGCACGTCGCCGCGATCGAGCGCAGCTTCCTGCGACCTGCCCTGCGCCGCCAGGGTCTGCGCCTGCGCCGCCCGATGATCGACACCAGCGTGCTCGGGCTCGTGTGGCTGTACGAGCGCGACGGCCGCGGCCCCCTGCGCCTGTCGCTCACCGACCTGGCCGTCGAGCTCGGCCTCCCGGTGCACCACCCGCACGATGCGCTCGGCGACGCGCTGACGACCGCCCAGGCGTTCATCGCACTGGCGAGTCACCTCGACGCGCGTCGTCCCGAGACGGTCCGCAGCCTGACCTCCGCCGGCAAGCGGCTCGAGTCGATGCTCGCCTACCCCTCGCACCGGGCGCGCGCCGACTGAGGCCCCGTGCGCGGCCGGCCCGCTTCCGAGCGGGCCGACGCTCACAACAGCCGCAGCGCTGCAGACGCTCATTCGACTGGAGCCGGCCGCCTGAGCGTGTGGGCGAGGGCCGCGTGAAGGAGATGGCGAGACCCAGACTCGAACTGGGGACACCACGATTTTCAGTCGTGTGCTCTACCAACTGAGCTATCTCGCCGCGCCGCCCGATGCTAGCGGCTCTCCCGCCCCGCCGGACGCCCGACGGCGCTCTGGAGCGGCCCCGGCGAGGCTCACCGGTCTGCTCCTAGCGCCGCCCGAATTCCTCGATGAGCGCCGCGTAGGTCAGCGCAAGCCCCTCCGCGATCGGCACCTCGGCGCGCCATCCCAGCTCGCGCTCGGCCAGCGCGACGTCGAGACAGCTGTGCTGCAGCTCGCCCGCGCGCAGGTCGGCGAGCTCGGGCTCTATCTGCTTGCCGGCGGCCTTGCTGAGCTCGCGCCAGACGGTCATCACGTCGGTCTCCACGCCGGTTGCGATGTTGTACGTGCCCGACCTCCCGCTCGCCGCGAGCAACGCGCTCACGACATCCGCCACGTAGACGTAGTCGCGCGTCGGCCTGCCGTGCCCGTAGAGCCTCGGCGCCTGCCCGGTGTGGAGATGGTGGGTGAAGATCGCGACCACACCCGCCTCGCCATGGGGGCTCTGACGCGGACCGTAGACGTTGCCCAGCCTGCACACCGCGTGGGGGATGCCCGATGAGAGCGACCACGTCTTGACGTACGCCTCGGCGGCCCACTTGGACGCGCCGTAGGGCGAGAGCGGGGCGGGAATCTGCTGCTCGCCGGTTGGCATCGGCGCATCGTCGCCGTAGAGCGCCCCGCCGGTGGAGGTGAACACCACCGGCGCGCCGCAGCTGGAGGCGGCCTCGAGCACGTTCAGCGTTCCGCGCACGTTGACCTCGCAGTCGCGCCCGGGGTCCTCGACCGAGGCCACGACGCTCGCCTGTGCGGCGAGGTGGAAGATCGCTCGTGGGGCGAGCTCCGTCACGGCCGCCCGCAGCGCGGGGAGGTCGACGATGTCGAGCTTCCGCAGCTCGGCATCCGCGGCCACGCGCTCGGGGTCACCCGAGGAGAGGTCGTCGATCACCGTCACTTGGTAGCCGTCGGCGAGCAGCGCGTCGACCACGTGCGAGCCGATGAACCCGGCACCGCCGGTCACGATCGCGCTGGGGGGCATGCGCGGGAAATCTATACGGATGCAGGCGCAGCCGGACCCGAGGCGGCGAGCAGGTCTTCGACCGCTTCGACCGACTCGTCGATGCGCTCGAGCACCTTCATGCCGTTGCGCTGGCGCGGAAGGCTCCCACCCACGGCGGCTCCGCCGAGCACGATCGGGATGTCCGGTCGGCTCGAACGCAGATCTCGCAGGACGATCTCGATCGAATCGGCGGCGGTGGGCTCGGTGACACCGAGCACGATCAGATCGGGGGACTGGCTCTCGATCGTCGCCAGCAGCTGCTCGGCCGAGAGGTCGGCGTCGAAGATCGTCTTGTACCCCGCCGCTGCCAGCTGATCGTGCACCATCTGCAGGCCGAGCGTCTGCTCGTCGCCCCCGACGCCCGCGAGCAGCACCCGCTCGCGCGTCGGCTCGGTGCTGCCCGTCATGTAGCGATAGAGGGTCGCGAGGATCCGCCTGGTGATGGTCGTCGCGCGTCGCTCGCGCTCCGGCTCGATCCGACCCGTCTCGCAGAGCACGCTGATGCGACGCAGGGCCGGGCCGATGACCTCGGCGTGGAGCATCGTCGGGGACATGCCGTCCTCGATCCCCCGCGCGATCGCGCCCTCGGCCATCTCGGCGTCGCCGCGTTCGAGCGCGCTGGCGAAGGTCTCGAGCGTGCTATCCACGAGCGCCGTGGGATCCATCCGCGCCTGCTCGCGCGCGTCCGGGCCGATCTCCCCGAGCACTTCCATGAAGGCATCGAGCAGCACCGGATCGAAGTGCAGCCCGCGCTGTTCGCGCATCATCTCGACCGCCTTCTCGACCGGGAAGGCCTTGCGGTACACGCGATCGCTGGTGAGCGCGTCGAAGACGTCGGCGACCGCCACGATCCTGCCCTCAATCGGGATCGCCTCGCCCTTCAGCCCGCGCGGGTAGCCGGATCCGTCCCACTTCTCCTGGTGGCTGAGCGCGATCGTCGCTGCCATGTCGAGGATCGAGGAGGATGAGCCGCGGACGAGGCGGTGGCCCTCCTCCGCGTGGGTCTCGACGATCGCCCGCTCCTCGGGCGTCAACGGGCCGGGCTTGAGCAGAATCGCGTCGGGGATCGCCACCTTGCCGACGTCGTGCAGCGGCGCCGCGTGGCTGAGGCGCTCACAGAACTCCGCGTCCATTCCGATGTGCTCCGCCAGCAACGTCGAGAAGCGCCCGATCCGCTCGATGTGGGCGCCGGTGTCCTCGTCTCTGAACTCGACAGCCATCGACAGGCGGCGCACGGTCTCGGCCTGCGCGATCTCGAGCTCGGACAGCGCCCGTTTCAGCTCGGTGGTACGTCCCTCGATCTCCTGCTGCAACGTCAGTCGCCGCCGCTCGCCGAGTCGCCAGCCCAGAGCGCTGGCCGCGCATGCGAGCACGACGACGCAGGCCACCACGGCCGCGGATGCACCGGCAAGGAGCGCTCCTACGACGGCCGCCAAGCCGAGACCCGCCCACAGCCCCGACCAGAAGGCCGGGCGTCCGGACTGCGAGTGCTCGCCGGCCATCCCTCGGCGGTCGGGCGGCGGCTCGGCCGGGCCACCCTCCGCGCCGTTCCCGCCGACCAGCGCAGCCAGCCGCGCTGTCAAGTCCGGGGTCCCGTGACCGCCGCGAGGGTGCGGCTCACCCATCCCCCGCTCGGTGGGCGGCCGAAAGCTGACTTGGATTGCACCGTTCACTGAGAGCTCTCGCGTCCTTGTCCGGTCCCAGATTTGTGTCTCGTCCGGTCCGGAGTCGACGGCCCTTGCGGCCGTCTTGACGTGTATCGGCGCGAATGGACGGATTGATTAGCCAGCCAGCCAGCGGAGCCGAACACCCGGCGGAGCCGTTCGAGCTAGTGGAGCCGATCCAGCTGCTTGATGCTGAGCGCATCGGCCGGCGCTTCGAGCGAGACCGGCTGGTTCCAGCGGTCGAAGACCAGCCTGCCGCCGTCGGCGCCGGCCCTGAGGAGCTCGATCGGGTACGGACTGCCCGTGGCGGCGACATACAGGATGCCGCCCCGGGCGAGGTCCTTGACGCTCACCGCCCGCTTCCCGTCGAGCGTCGTCGTGGCGCCCTTGGCGAGCGTTCCATGATCGGCGAGCGCCGTGTCGATGAGCGTGTCCAGTTCGGTGAGCGCGGCGAGGGAGGCGAGATCGCCGCCGCTCTTCAGACCCTTGAGCCACCTGCCCTGCAGCAGGGGCACGGCAGCGGGCCCGGCGACGCGGCGATAGAAGGCCGCGTTCCCCTTCACGTACACGGCCGATTCGATCCGCACCAGCGCGATGCTCAGCCCGTCCGGCGCAATCCGGCCGCGCCCGCCCCTGCCCCTGACCAGTTCCAGGTCGATCGAGGTCGGCACGCCCGCGCTCGCGATCGAGCCGACGACCCGGACGGTGGCGGCGGCGTCCGCCGCCGATCTGGCCGCCGCCACGATCTGGCTCGGCGTCCGGGCGGCGATGCCGTTGGGCGCGGAGGAGCTGCCGCAGCCGCCCAGCATCGCGGCGAGCAGCACGAGCAGGCCGCCTGCGAGGGGGGAGAGCGCGAGACGCATCGAAGGCGCCCACTCTAGTAGGGGCAGCGCGTGCGCACGCGGCTCAGAGAGGACTAGAGTCTGGTCGAGCATGGCAGCCGAGGCCCTCCCACCGACACAGCCGCGGGCGCCTCGCGCGTTCTCCTGGCGCAACCCCGAGCAGGACGTGCGCGCGCTGTATGACAAGCACTTCTGCGATCGGCGCAAGGAGCGCCAGCTGTTCTCGACCGGCGCGTTCTTCCTGACCTTCGCCGCCGTGCGGGGGATCACGCATGCGATCCGCGCCGAACGGGGGCCGTTCCGCAACATCACCCCGGGGGGCCGACACATTCACCACATGACCTTCGGGATCGCCGGCCTGCTGACGGTCGGATACCTGTGGCTGCTCGAGATCGGCGTCAGGGAGGACCGCCGCTCATCACGCCTGACCGCGATCGCGTATGGGAGCGGCGCGGCGCTCACGCTCGACGAGTTCGCCCTGTGGCTGAATCTCGAAGACGACTACTGGACCAAGCAGGGCCGCGAGAGCATCGACGCGATCGTCCTGTTCGGATCGCTGCTCAGCCTCAGCGTGATCGGGAGGGGCTTCCTGGCAGAGCTGGTGCGCACCGCTCGGCGCGTCTAGCACGAGCCTGGCCCTGCTGAGCCGGGCCCGGCCCAGCAGGGCCAGGCGCCCGCGAGGAGAGATGAGTGATTACATCGCCGTCGTGCGCAGCGCGATCGGCGACCGTCTCACCGCGCTCGGGCGCCAGCCGGCAGAGCTTCGCTACACGCTGCGCCTGCGCGTGCTGCCGTGGCGCGTAGCCTGGTTTCAATGGCGGGCGCGCCGCCTGGCGCGGCGCAGCGGCGATCACTTCAGCCTCACCTCGGCGACGCGCGCGGGCGATCTCGCGGTCCTGCTGGAGCTCGCCGGCAGCCGCCGCGCTGTCGCGGAGCTCGGCACGGGCACGGCCTGGACGGCTCTGGCGCTCGCGCTCGACGACCCTCAGCGCGAGGTGATCACATACGACCCGGTGCGTCGATCCGAGCGGGAGCGCTATCTGGCTCTGGTCGATCCGGGTGTGCGCCGGCGCATCACGTTCGTCTCCGCGCCCGGATCCAGCGGGCCGCCCGACGGCCGGGCGGTCGACTTGCTCTACATCGACAGCTCACATGCGCGCGAGGAAACGCTCGCCGAGCTGCACGCGTGGCAGCCGGCGCTCGGCCCGGGCGCGCTGGTCGTCTTCGATGACTACACCCACCCGGACTACCCGGGCGTGCGCGAAGCGGTCAACGAGCTCGGGTTGACGGGCACCCGGCGGGGCACGCTGTTCGTGCACGAGGTCCCGCGCGCATAGGCGTGGGTCTTGCGACGCGGCGATCAGTGTGGCTTGCTCTCCGAGCCAGCCGTCGTTGCGGGCGCCGTCGGCGCCACCGGCGCCGGCATCTCTGCCCGGAAGAGGCCCTCGACCGCGTCCGCCGGGGCGGGCTCGCCCATGAACGCTCCCTGCGCCATCAGGCAGCCCATCTCCTGCATCATGCTCAGCTGCTCGGCGGTCTCTATTCCCTTGGCGATCACGGGCAGCGCCAGATCGCGTCCGAAGACGAGGATCGCCTCGAGCAGCCATCGGCGGTAGTCCTCGTCGTCGGAGGCGGCGAGGGAGTTCCTGTCGACCTTCAGGAAGTCGAGCGGCATCCGCTGCAGATCGGAGCGGTAGGCGTAACCGCTGCCGAAGTCATCGACCGCGATCCGCACGCCCAGCTGCTTGACCTCCGCGAGGCGCTCGCCGGCTGCGGCGACGTCAAGCATCACGGTCGCCTCGGAGACCTCCAGCGTGAGCAGCGAGGGATCAATTCCGGACTGTTGCAGCGCGCGGCGAACGTCGGTTGCGAAGCCATCGCGGTTGAGCTGGTTGGCCGACACCGGCACCGAGATGCCGACGCGGTGCCCTGCCACGTTCCATGCCGCGGCTCGGTTGCAGGCCTCTTCGAGCATCCAGCGGCCGATCGGAACGATCAGGCCGTTTTCCTCGGCCAGCGGGATGAAGTCGGACGGCCTCAGCACGCCCTGCTCCGGGTGGCGCCAGCGGATGACCGCCTCGAGACCCACGACTTTCCCGGCCGCCAGACCGAAGATCGGCTCGTAGAGCAGGAAGAACTGCCTGTCCTGCAGCGCTGCGTTCAGCTCGACCTCGAGCACCCCGCGGCCCTCGATCACCGAGCGCATGTTGGCGTTGAAGAGCGTGTAGCGGTCCTTGCCCGCGGCCTTCGCCGCATACAGGGCCAGGCGCGCGTCGCGCAGCAGGTCATCGGCGGTCGTGTAGCGCCCGAAGGCCACGCCGATGCTCGCGGTGAAGAAGAAGCTCGGCCCAAAGTCGGGGAGCTCGACCGGCTTGTGCAGAGCCTCGATCACGCGTCGGGCAAGGGAGTCGAGCCGTGCCACGCGGGCTGCCGACTCGACCAGGATCGCGAACTCGTCTCCTTGCAGGCGACCCACGCTGTCACCGGCCCGCACCACGCCCTCGAGGCGTTCGGCGACGATCGCCAGCAGCTGGTCACCCGCTGCCTGCCCGAGCTTGCTGTTGACGTCCTCAAACCAGTCGACGTCGATCAGCAGCGCGCCCGCCAGCATCCCCGGCTGGCGCGTCGCGCGCGCCACCATCAGCTCGGCGCGGTCCAGCGTGAGCGCGCGGTTGGGAAGTCCGGTGAGGGCATCGTAGAGGTCGTCGTGGGGAAGCTCGCGGGCCTTCGGCGCAGTCGTGCCTCCGCGGCCACGTCCGAGCAGGAAGACCAGCAGCCCGAGCAGCAGGCTGAGAACAGTGCCGGCGATCAGCAGCGCGAGCGCATCGCCGTCCGTGAGCACGCCGGCGCTGGCCGGGGGACCAAAGATCCTCGCCGTCCATCTGTTGTGAAGGTTCACTTTCGCGCTCTGCGCTTCCGCCTGCTCGGTGCCGCCGGCCAGCAGCACGACCGACGAGCCCGTCCGGTAGCGCAGCCGCACCGCGCTCTCGGGGTAGTTGTGCAGGACCTGCGCCAGCACGGCCTTGGGTGAGAGCACCTCCAGCAGCCAGCCCACGAACGCATCGTGCCGTCCGGTCACGGTGATCGGCGGCAATCCGCCGCGATAGACGGGCGTCTCGAGGCCGAGAGCTTCCGAGCGCCCTGCGGCCACCGGCGCGTAGCCGCCCTTGCCCGAATCGCGAGATGCCTGCAGGGCGGGGGTGAGCGCGCAGTAGTCCTGGCCGGCGGGCGGGACCGCGGCGAGGCTCCTCGAGAGTCCGGCGATCGCGAGACAGTAGAAGGGGCGCGTGCCCGAGGGGACGACCCGCAGGGGTTCGGGGGCGGGTCGGGCAGACCCCACCGCGGAGGTCCCCGCCGCGTGCTTGGCCTGCGCTTCGAACGCCGACAGTTCCGGCGCCTGCACCATCGCCACGAGGCCGAGACCGTCCAGCTCGGGGTAGTGGTGCAGCATGCGTGCCCATTTGGCCCACTTTTCGAATTCCGCCTGCGAGGCTTTCGGGTTGCCGGCAAAGAACGTGCTCGCACTGACGGCCAGGTCTTCCTCGCGCTGGACAGCCACCTTCAGCGCCGAGGCGATCCCCGCCGAGGTCTGTTTGAACGTCGCCCGGGATTCGGCCGCGTCGTTGTGCGCCACCGATTGCGCCGCGAGCAGCGAGGCGATCGTCCCGGCCGCGACGCACAGCAGGGCCACCGCCGCCCACACAGCCGTGCGGCTCTGCGCGGCGTGCCTCACGCGCCCGAGCCAGTCATCGCCGGAGTCGGGCGTCGCGGGGGGAGCGCTGGCCGGCGCACCGCCATCGGCGGCCAGCTTCTCGCGAAGCGACTGAGCCGGGCTCCCGGGCTGCGCCGAGCTCTCGGGCTGCGCCGGGCTCTCGGGCGGCGTCGGGCTCTCGGGCGGAGCAGGGCTCTCGGGCGGAGCAGGGCTCTGGGGCGGAGCAGGGCTCTGGGGGCCCTGCGCCGCGGGGTTCAACGACCCGCCCTCAGAGGCAGCGCGTGCGCGGTCGCGGTCGGAGTCGTGGTCGGCGATTTCACTGTCTGACATGGCGGTCCTGTTGCTCCCAACGCGCGTAGGTAGGCCCTTGGTCTGATCGAGCCCGGATCCTGATGTCTGTCTTGTGGCACATCCATCTGGACGGATAGCTGATGAGGATCTGCTAGCGCATATCGGCGCACCGGGTCGACGACTTAAGGGATGGCGACGCGCGCCCGCAACTCGGCCGTGGCGGCAACACCCGCTCGCAGCCTGGCAGGAGCACTGGCGGCTGCGCTCACGACGACCGGCGCGGCGAGCGCGAGGACGGAGAGCGAACGACCTCCGGGCATGCCTGGCTGCGCGTCCACTCAGGCCTCGACCGTCGTGGCCCGCTTGTCGCCCCAGGGAGGCCTCCACGCGAGCTTCGGCAGCGGCGGCATCGCCGCGCCTTCGCCCGCTCGGGGAGAACGAGGCTCGGCTCACAGTTCCAGCTGATCGACGAAGGCCCGAGAGCAGCTGGCTCTCCTATGAGCCGACCGACCCCGACCATCAGCCCGCGGCCAGCTTCCACACTTACAACAACATCACCAACTACGAAGGCACACCCACCGAATACGGGATCGGCCTGCGGGAACACCTCGCGCTGCTCGCCGGCGGCTGAGCGCGGGCGCCCGGCGGCCGCGAACCTGCGCACCGGCGAACGGCACTTTCGTATCATCGAAGCGCGCGCACTGCCCGTGCGTCGCGGACCGGCGGTAGACGAGAACGAGGGATACGCAGATGCGAGAAGCAGCACAGGCGATGGCGGCCGCGGCCGCTACGGCGCGGGCCAAGGCCCCCGCCCTGTTTGTGCTGCTCGCCGCGACCGCGCTTGTCCTGCTCCTCGCCGCCGTCAACAGCGCCCCCGCGAATGCTGCCTCCTGCACAGACCAATTCACCGGCGAAAAAGGCACCGCATGGGCGGAACCCGGAAACTGGACGACCGGTGTGCCCAACGCCGCCACGGTGGTGTGCCTGAATCCCGGAACGACCCCGGAGGTCTCGACAGGGGCCCAGGAAGTGGACTCGATCGAAAAAGGCGAAACGCTCACCGTCAGCGGCGGCGGCTCGCTGAAGATCGCCAACGCGTCGCATCCTTCCCTGCTGAGCGGGACCCTCACCGTCAGCGGGACCGGCAAACTCGAAGTCGCCGACACCACGTCGACAGGCGCGCTGACCGTCGAAGGCGGAGAAGTCTCGGTCGCGTCGGGCGCGTCGCTGGCGGTGACTACATCGGCGAGCACCATCTCGGGTACGGTCTCCGGAGAAGGGAAGTTCGCCCAAGAAGGTGCGACGACGACGGTGAAGAACGATGCCAAGCTCGAAACCGCGAAAGTGAGCGTCTCCGCGGGCATGCTGAGCGTCGAAGAAAAAGCGACCTACAACGCCGCGACGGAAACGACTATCGCCGGCGGGACGCTCGAACTCTCCGACAAAGCCCTCAGCGGCAACTACACGCAGGAATCCAAAGGTACACTCGCAATCAAAATCGACGGCACGGCGCAATTTGGTCAGCTCGATGTGACGGGCGAAGTAGAACTCGCAGCGGGCAGCACGCTCTCGGTCGAAGACGGCGAACACTTCGCGCCCGAAGCCCCCGAAACGTTCCAAGTGATCGCAGGATCACTGAAGGGAATCTTTGGGCCGGTCGGGGGGAAAGACGGCGGCCTCTATGAAGCCGAGTATGAACCCACCGGAGTGACGCTCGGCGTCAAGAAAGCCCCGCCCGCGAAACCAGGCCCCGAAGCGCCCGCTGCGCCACCGACGACGGCCACCGGGGTGCCGGTCAACACAGCCGCCCCAGTCATCTCGGGCTCGGCGACGGTCGGTGGGACGCTTTCATGCTCGACGGGCTCGTGGACCAATGGGCCGACTTCGTTCGGCTATCAGTGGTACCGCAGCGGCACCGCGATCGCCGGGGCCACGAAGGCGGGCTACACCGTCCAGCAGGCTGATGTCACATATACGCTCACCTGCTCGGTCAGGGGCTCGGACGCCGCGGGCCCGGGTGCGCCGGCAGCGAGCTCGGGGGTCGCGGTGCCGCAGCCTCTGCCGCTGCTGCTGGCGTGCTCGGGCAAGGACATCGAACTCGTGACCATGCACGTGAGAGGCAGGTCGGTGTTCCTGTCCGGCGTCGCGCGGGTGCAGTTCGCCGGCCAGAAGGTCGCGATCACGGTGAGCGGGGTGCCGCACAGGGTCGCCGTTCGCGAGGGTGGCAGGACGACCGTGTCGGCGAGTGGCGCCTTCGTCGCGAAGCTGCCGTTGCCACAGGGGCGCTACGCCAGCCTGACGCGCTATACCGCGACGCTTGCGGGACACTCATCGCTCTTCCTGAAACTCGCCCGCATACTGCTGATCACGCGCGAACGCAACGTCAAAGGAGGTCTCAAGGTCACCTTCAGGGGGACAGGAGTTCTGAGGAAGGGCTCGCACACGATCACGATCATCCAGCAGGTCGGCTGCACGAAGAGCGTCGTGTTCGCGCGCAAGAAGCTCGGTCCCCGTTTTGGGCTGACGATCAAGCTGCCCGCCCCCGGGGAAGCCAACACCGTGGCCTACTACCGCGCGCAGACCCCTACCCCGGCGGGGCTTACGTACTCGCTGCCGATCGCCGTCGCGAGCGGAGCCTAGAGCCGGCCTACGCCGACCCGCCGGCCGCGTCGACGATCAGCCGTGCGGCGTCCTCGGGGGTCAGCCTGTCGGTGTTGATGACGATGTCGTAGTGGGTCGGGAGCTCGGCGCCGACGCCGTAGAAGCGCTTGATGTAGTCCGCCCGCCCGGCATCGGATCGCTTCAGCGATCGCGCGGCCTCCTTCTCATCGACCCCGAGGAGCTCTGCGAGTCGCCGCGCGCGCGTCGGCGGCGAGGCCGTCACGAGCACCCGCAGCACATCGTCGCGTTCTCCGAGCGCGAGCGAGGCAGCATGAGAGACGATCACCACCTCCCCGGCGGTGGCCGTCTCCTCGATGACCGACTTGATCAACCCCTTCAGCTCGTCGCTGACAGGCTTTCCGTAGCCGGGGCTTTCGGCCGGCGCCATCACATAGCCCGTCCCCATGCCGGCGGTGCCGAGCCCTTCGATCAACCTCACCAGCACGGACTTTCGTCGCTCGACATCGACGACCACTTCCTGATCGACGCCGGCCTCTACCGCCGCGCGCGTGACGATGTCCTCATCGACGACGCGAAAGCCGAGCCGGCTCGCCACGAGCTCCGCGGCCGCAGGCGCGCCGGCGCCGTCCTCGCTGGATATGCATACGACCTTGTGCGCCAAGGCGGGCAAGACTACGCGGCCGAGGGCCCGTCGTCAAATGGGTCTGAGCAGAACACGCTCGCACTGCGTGGCGCCCCTCCTGGCTCGATGGAAACCGGCGATGGACAGCGCGGCGAGACGCGCGAGGCCCGGTCCCCGCACGCCTCCACCGCATCGCCCGGCCACTCAAAGAGGGCGCGCGCTCAGGTTTCCTCGAGTGGGAAGTCGAGCGGGCCGCCTTCGGTCTTGACCGTCAATTTGGGCCGGCGTGCGGCCTGGACGCGCGGCCGCCGCTGTTCAGGCCAGCTCGATCAGCGGGAACGCCCGGTGGCGTCGCGGCGGCACCAGGAAGTTCTGGCGCCGCGTGGCGGTGATGAACCGCTCGAGGCCGAGATTTTCCGGTGGCACGCTGTACTGCTTGGCGAGGTCCACAGATGCCTGGTTGCGGCGCATCGTCGCGAAGAAGTCCGCGGTTGGCACGAAGATGCTGAAGTGCAGCTTTGGCTGGGATGAGCCGTCCGGGACGTCGAGCGCATCGAAGCCCGGGCCGTCGGCACGGATGTGCATCGGCGTGTGGTCGAACGCTCGGCTGGAGCGCTGCAGCCCGGTGGTGTGGCCGACGTGGGGCTGACCGTCGAAGGTGCCGGTCCCCGCGGCTTCCTGCGCGGCTTCCTGGGTGCTTTTGAAGACGTTCGGGATGAACGCCGGTCCGCCACCGTTGGTGAACTGGTCGCTGTAGCCCGTACTGGGGACCGGGTCAGAGCGAAACATGGACGCCACGCGCCGGGTGTAGGTTTCGCTCGGCCTCGCATAGAACTGCTCGAGGTCCTGGATCACGTGGGAGAGATGCACGATCGAGCCGTGGTTGAAGTAGTCGGCCGAGCGGGCGGTGGTGAGCTTGGCCGAGTTGTTGCCGAGGAAGGTCGTGATGGCAGGAGGCCCGCTGGCCTTCACCTGCTGGTCGGAGAAGCCCATCCACATCGACGACTCGGGGTTGATCGTTTCCGCGTAGGACAGGCCCTGCTCTTCGGCGATCTTGCGGGGCAGGCCCTGCTGATTGAACATCAGCCGGGTCGAGGTGATCGCGAGCAGGCCGGCCAGCCCGGATTCCCCGACGGCGTTGCCCCCGAGGCTCGAGCTGCCGCTGCTCAGCCAGTTGAGCACGTCGTCGATCACCTCGGTCGAGTCGCTGCGCAGCGTGATCAGCATGTCGTTCGCCTCGATCTGCACCGGAACGTTGAAGCGCAGCTTGCTGACGCCCGGGTTGCTCGGCGAGACGTCGGTGGGGCTGGCCATCGCCTCCTCGAGCGCGAAGCGCTGCGGTTCGGCTATCAGCCGCGGGATGTGTTCGGAGACCAACGATCCGGCCATGCCGCCGGGCATGCGTTCGAAGTAGGGGATGCCATAGGAGAGGGAGGTGAACACGCCGGCGGGGCTGAACGGGTATGCGGCCTCGATCGTCGCCAGCGCCTGGCTCAGCGTCGCCTGGTCGGCGAGCGTCGGCGTGCGTGTGAGCGCCACGGTGACGAACGTCGTGTAGACGGGACCCGGGCGGACCTGGACGCCTTCGACCTTGAAGGCGCGCGGAATGAACTTTTCGATCGCGAACTGGACTTCGGGCAGCGCCGACTTCGTGGCCGCGGCTGCCCGCTTCGGCGTCCACGCCAGGAGGTCCAGCGCACCGAGCGTCGAGGCGGCGATCCCGAGCTGCGCGCCCTTCTGCAACAGCGAGCGACGCGTCAGCCGCTCGCGCTCGGACCCCACGTGCCGTCCATCGTCCGCTCCCCGTCTGGCATCCATGTCCTCTCCTACCCCTCGAGTCCTTTCCAAGTCCGTCCGATCTTACAGGGCCACGCGCAGCCGGTGGGGAGCAACCGTCGGGGGGCTGATGGCGCCTGTGAGCATCTCGTCGCGGGATACTCCGACGATGCTGCGAACCCCCGACCTCGCCGGCTGCGCGCTCGATGGGCGCTATGAGCTCCACGCCGTCATCGGCGAGGGTGCCTTCGGGCGCGTGTACAGGGGAGTCGACCGGCGCCTGGCTCGAGCGGTCGCGGTGAAGGTAATCAAGCCGTGGTGGGCCGAGGACAGCGCATGGGTGGAGCGCTTCGAGCACGAGGCCCAGCTGCTGGCACGTGTCAACGACCCGGGCGTGGTGCAGATCTTCGACATCGGCCACGCCGAGGAGGGCCCGTACTACGTCGCCGAGCTCGTCGAGGGCGAGAGCCTGGCCGAGCGCCTGCAACACGGTGCGCTGCCCTGCGAGGAGGCGCGATCGGTCGCCGAGCAGCTCTGCCGCGCGCTGGCCAGCGCCCACGCCCAGGGGGTCGTGCACTGCGACGTCAAGCCGGCCAACGTGCTGCTCGGCCGCGACGGGAGCGTCAAGGTGGGCGACTTCGGCGTCGCACGGCTCGCCGCCGGGACCTCGCAGGCGACATCGGCAACCGTTGCGGGCACTCCCCGCTACATGTCGCCCGAGCAGGCTCGCGGCCGTCCCACGACCGCTGCGACGGACATCTACAGCGCCGGGGTGGTGCTGTATGAGATGCTCGCAGGCGAGCCGCCGTTCGTGCACGGCTCGGCGGTGGAGCTCGGCGTGCGCCATCTCCAGGATCGCCCGCCGCCGCTGCCCGATCGCGTTCCCGCGACGCTACGCGAGGTCGTCGACAGAGCGCTGGCGAAGGCGCCCTCAGATCGCTACCCCGACGGCGCGGCGATGGCGGCGGCCTTGAGCGCCGCCGCGCCCGAGGCCGGAGCTTCGCGCGAGACGCGGGCGGCCGCCGCGGGGGTCGCTGCGCGAGGGGCGCCGCAGAGGCCCGCGGTCGACGCGGCACCGAGGACGGCGGTCGTGCCCGGCGGGTCGGCGAACGGCGATCGAGCGGAGACACACGCACTCGACAGGGCCGCCGCGAGGACTCGGGTGCAGCCGCGGCGTGGCGGCGCGCGAGAGTCGCCGCAGGGCGCCACGGGCCGCCGCGGCGGTGCGGGTGCTCAGCGCCGACGGCGAATCGCGGTGCCCGCCGCCCTGCTGCTGGCGATCGGCGGCGCGCTCGCGCTGTTCCTGCTCACGCGCGCGGCCCCGCGGACGACCGTACCCGAGCTGCAGGGGCTGCCGCGCGGCGGCGTCGAAGCGCGGGCGCGGCGTCTGCACGTGCGGCCCGTGTTCGCGGCGAGTCACTCCGAAACGACGGCCGGGATCGCGATTGCCCAGAGCCCATCGGCGGGAGCGCGGATCGCCGAGGAATCGCCCGTGCGAGTGATCCTCAGCTCGGGGCCGCCGCCGGTGACGGTGCCGGGCGTGGTCGGGCAGCCCTCGGCCGCAGCCGAGAGCGCGCTCGCGAGCGCGGGGCTGCGCTACGCCGCGACGCTGGTTGCCGCCCCCGGGAGCTCGCCGAACACGGTGACGCTGCAATCACCGCGTTCCAACGCCACGGTGCCGCGCGGCGCGACGGTGTCGCTCAGCGTCGCCGAGCAGCCCAGCTGGCATGCGTTGACGACCTTCTCGGGAGTGGAAGAAGGCCACTCCGTCCCCTTCCGCATCCTCGGCAGCCGCTGGCGGGTCAGCTACTCGATGAGCTACGAAGGCACCTGCACCCTGCTGCTCGTGTGCTTCGGCCCGAGCGCGCACGCGCAGAACCTGCAGACCGGCTCCAGCGCCGGCAGCTTCGAACTCGGCGAAGGCGAAACCGAAACACACGTGTTCAACAGCGGGCCGGGGCTCTACCGTCTCACGGTCTCAGGCGGTCACGACGCCGCTCGCTGGTCGATGACGGTCGAGGACTACTACTGATTCGGGCGCAGATCGGCTCCCCGGATCAGCTCGCCGCACCCGCCGACCAGCCCGACCAGCGCTCGACGTCGATCGCCAGCACGGGGCCGGCGGCGCGCTGCTGCGGGTAGCGCTCGGCCAACAGCCGGACGGCGTGATCGGCCTCGGGCTCAGCCGGTTCCAGCACCCTGGCGGCCCCGTCGGCGCGCACCCACCAGAGCGCGCTCCAGTCGGCGTCGTCGTAGTGATCGACCAGAACCGAAGCCCACGGGTTCGATCTGACGTTCTCAAGGCGCCGCAGCTCCGTCGTGCGCTTCGGCTTGGCGTCGACGACGCTGTAGATCGTCTCGCGCGCGAGCGCGAAGACGATCGGCACGAGATGGGGGCGCCCGCGGGTGTCGACCGTCGCCAGGCGCGCCACCCTGGCCGCCGCCAAGCGGCGTCTGGCCTCGGCGGCGGTCACTCTCCGTGGAGCTCGGCGATCGCGCTCTCCCAGCGCTCGAGAGCGCGTTCGACCGGTCCGAGTGCCGCAGAGGGGATCCAGCGCACGACCCGCCGCACGCCGGCCTTCTCGAACTCCTCGAGCACCTGCGGCTTGGCCGGCACGCCCATCACCATCACGTCGATCGGACGCTCCGCCCGCGCCCACAGCTCGCGCGCTCGCCCGAGCAGGTCGTCCCCGAGGTAGTTGGGCAGCCATGCGTCGCCGAAGCGCAGAACCCGATCGAGCACCGTCGCGCCGTTGCCGCCGACGAGCACCGGCGGGTGAGGCCGCTGAGCGGGCTTGGGCCAGGACCAGATGCGCTCGAAGTTGACGTGCTCGCCGTGGTAGCTCGCCTCATCCTGTGTCCAGATTGCCTTCATCGCCTCGATGCGCTCGGCCATGATCGCCATCCGCACGCGCGGATCGGTGCCGTGGTTGAGCATCTCCTCCCGGTTCCAGCCCGCGCCGACGCCGAACTCCAGACGCCCGCCGGAGAGGCGGTCGACGCTGGCGACCTCCTTGGCGGTCGTGATCGGGTCGCGCTCGATCACCAGGCAGATGCCGCTGCCGACGCGCAGCTTCGAAGTCGCCGCCGCGGCCGTGCTCAGCGCAACGAACAGGTCGTAGGTGTGGAAGTATTTCCGCGGCAGCTCTCCACCGGCCGGGTAGGGGGTCTCACGACCTGCCGGGATGTGCGTGTGCTCGGGGAAGAACAGCGACTCGTGCCCGCGCTCCTCGACCAGCCGCGCCAGTGCCGCGGGGTCGAGCGCGTCATGCGTGGCGAAATAGCCGATGCCAAACTCCACGCCGCGAGTCTAGACGCTCGGCAGCTGTCTTGGGCTTGACACTCGCCTCGCTATCTGGTAGGCATGCCGGAGCGGAGCACCGTTGGTTCGGACGCCGATCGGGATCGACGAGGCTTCGGCGTCGCGCAACGATTCGCCACTGGAGGGGGGAGCACCCTGGCACCGGCAGCCCGTATCGCGGACGGATCGACACGCGCCGGTGCACGATCGCATCCTCTCGACACCTCGGTGCGGCATAGCACAGACGCGTGGCGATCTGGGGCAGCGTGATGGCAGCATCGTCGATATCGCGGGCCGCGCCGAGGCTCCGGTGGGGTGCGCTGGCGGCCGCCGGGCTGATCGGGCTCTGTGTTGTGGCGATGCTGGCGGTGTGCATGATCGCGGGGGCATCGACGGCGGTCGCGTCCATCGGGCCTGTCGTGGGATGGGGCGATAATCAACACGGTCTGCTGGGTAATGACAGCACCGGCCCAAGCGAAGTGCCGGTGGCGGCCAGGCTGGGGCTGCCCGTTGGCGTGGCTGTCACCGCTGTGGCAACTGGCCCTAATCACAGCCTGGCGCTGCTTTCCAACGATACGGTGATGGCCTGGGGCGAAAACGCCTACGGCCAGCTGGGCGATGACGGCACGGTCTCGAGCGAGGTGCCTGTGAGCGTGCAGCTGCCCTCCCTGCCCCTGGGAGTCACCGTCGCGGCGATCTCGGCCGGCGCGAATCAGAGCCTGATGCTCCTGTCCAACGGCACTGTCTTTGCGTGGGGCGAAAACGCATACGGCCAGCTCGGCGACGGCAACACGAGCAATAGCGCGGTGCCGGTTCCGGTCTGCGCGGTGGGGCAGACATTGTGCACGCCCACGAACGACGAGCTGACCGGGGTCACCGCCATCTCGGCGGGCGCGGACGACGCTCTGGCGCTGCTTTCCAATAGCACGGTCGTGGCGTGGGGCGAAAACGGCTTTGGCCAGCTGGGCGACGGCAGCGAAACCAACCGCTACGCGCCGGTTCCGGTCTGTGCCGTCGGGAAATCCTCGTGCTCCAACGCGGGCGGCGAGCTGACGGGGGTCGCGGAAATCTCGGCTGGCACGACGCACAGTCTGGCGCGGATGAGCAGCAACTCCTCGGTGGTGGCCTGGGGCTGGAACCTCTACGGGCAGCTGGGTGACGGCAGCACGACGAAAAGCAACGAGCCGGTCGCGGTATGCGCGGTCGGGAAACACTCGTGCACGCCGACGAACGAAGAGCTGACCGGGGTCACGCAGATCTCGGCCGGCGGATTCTTCAGCCTCGCGCTGCTCAGCAACGAAACGGCCGTGGCTTGGGGTCACAACTACATCGGCGAGCTCGGCGACAAAACCGACACCGGCCCAGAACTATGCGCCGCCTCTTTTCCCTGCAGTGAGGTGCCGGTGGCGGTCAGCGGTTTGAGCAAAGTGACCGCGGTGTCAGCTGGTGGTGGCAACGGCACTGAAGCTGCCATGGCGCTGCTGTCGAACGGTCAGGTCGAGCAGTGGGGGGCAGTGTTCAAGAATGACACCCAGGAAGACATCGATACACCGACGCAGGTGAGTGCTCTACAGGACGTCGCGTCTATCGCGGCCGGCGAATCAGACGGCCTGGCCGTGCTCAAGCCCTCCCCGGTCGCAGAGTGGGGTAATCAGGCGGGCGGGTCTTTGCCGATGCCCGTGGCTTTCAGCCTCCCGTCGGGAGTCACGGTCAAGGAAGTCGCAACCGGCGGCGACGACGAAGAAGGCTACCTCGCCCTGCTGAGTAATGGAACGGTCATGTCCTGGGGAAGGTACGATCTCGGCGACGGCAGCAAAGGGCCCATCGAAAGTGAAGTGCCAGTCGCGGTATGTGAAGAAGGCGAACCGTCATGCACGCCCAACCATGGCGAGCTGACCGGGATCGCGGCGATCTCCGCAGGTAGCGGGGAGGACGTGGCGCTGCTGAATACCGGAAAGGTCGTGGCGTGGAACGGGCCCAACGCGTCCGAGGAGTCAAATGGGGGATACGCTCTGGGCGACGGTTCCGCCGGCTTGGAGTACGCGCCCGCTCCGGTGACGGTTTGCAGTTTTGGCCAGTCCTCGTGTTCGCGTTCGAGCGGCGAGCTGACCGGCGTGACCACCATCTCGGCCGGCTTCGGTTACGTACTGGCCCGGCTGAATAACGCTACGGCCGTGGCGTGGGGCTACGGAACGCTCGGGGACGGTTCCGGGGGCCCTGCGGATAGCCCTGTGCCGGTGGCGGTCTGCGCCTGGAAACAGACCTCGTGCTCGGACACCTCCGGCGCGCTGACGGGCGTCTCGAGCGTCTCAGCCGGCGAATTTTCCGCCGTGGCGACGCTGACCGATACGGCGATGGCGTGGGGCGCCGCCGCCTATGGCGACCTGGGCGACGACAACAACGTTGGTCCCGAAACCTGCGACGGCGAAGCTTGCAGCCTGGCGCCGGTGCCAGTCTGTGCGGTCGCGGCACCGTGTACGCCCTCGAGCGGCGAGCTGACGGGAGTCGCCGAAGCCGCTGCCGGTTTTCAACAGGGCATGGCTCTGCTGTCTACCGGCACGGTCGTGTCCTGGGGCCTGAACTTCGAGGGTGAGCTTGGCGACGGCATGTTCAAAGGCCCGCAAACATGCACCGCCGGGATCGGGACACTTGGATGCAGTGATACCCCAGTGGCGGTGAACGGCCTGAGCGGCGTGAAGCAAATCGCGGCAGAGGACGACACCGGTCTCGCGCTGTCGAAAACCCGCACCGTCATGGCCTGGGGCAATAACAATGCGGGCCAGCTGGGCGATGAAACCCTCACCGGCCCAGAAACATGTGAAGACAGCGGCCCGTGCAGTGTCGTGCCGGTAATGGTGAAGGGGCTGAGCGGGGTGGCGGCGATCTCGGGCGATGCCTCCTTCGGCGCCCAAGCGCTGGTGCCCGAGCCGGCGACCGTTGTGACGGGCACGGCGTCCTCGCTCACGCCTAGCTCGGCGACGCTGAACGCGACGGTGAACCCCAACAATGACGCTGTAACCAACTGCGAATTCGAATACAGCACCACGAAGGGAGGACCCTGGACGAAAAGACCGTGCTCCCCGTTTGTGACCGACACGAACACCCCGCAACCGGTATCCGTGTCGGTGAGCCTAGCTGCGAACACCCTCTACTACTACCGGATCTCGGCCACCAACGCAGGCGGGACGAGCGAAGGTAACGAAGAAGAGTTCACGACGTTGCTCAACAGCGCCACCAATGCGACGACTGCCACCGACGGTTCGCTGTCGGCCACGGGCAGCGGCGGTAGCGGCACGGTCACCGTCGGGCAGTACGCGGCCAATCCGGTCTTGGCCGCGCCGTTGAGGAGCGCCGGCAAATACAGCGACGTGTACGTCGCTACGGGCAACAGCTTCAACAAGCTGGAATTCACCGAGTGTGGCCTTCCCACCCCCGCCGCGATCGAATGGTATAACCCCCAGGCGCCTCCTCCGGGATGGGAACCCGTCTCCGACCAGACAACAGAGTCGGGCGGGTGCATCACCGCCACCATCACCAGCGGCACAAAACCTGACCTAGCGCAATTGACGGGGACGATCTTCGCAGTCGTCGTCCCCGCGAGCCCGCCAGAATTCGGCAGATGCGTCGCGGTCGGCAACGGCAACGGCAAGTACTCGAGCTCTGGCTGCACCACCCGAGGCGGCAAAGACGGCTATGAATGGGACACGGGCGTCGCGACACCCCACTTCAAAACCAAACTCGCGTCGGGTTCGATCACGCTCGAATCGGCAGTCAAAGTCTCGAAGGTGACATGCACCGGCGAGAGTAGCGGAGGCGAATACACCGGTGTAAGGACGGTCGGCTCGATGACCGTCACCCTCACAGGCTGCGCACACGGCAGCGAAGAATGCGCAAGCACGGGCGCAGCGGCGGGCGAAATCATCACGCGCGCGCTCGAAGGCGAACTCGGCGTCGAAAAGACCGGCGCGACGAACGCCAAGAACAAGATCGGCCTCGACCTCTACCCAGCAGGAAAATCGGGGCCGGTGATGGAATTTGCCTGCGGCAGCACGACCGTCACGGTGCAGGGATCGGTGATCGTGCCCATCAAGCCTAACAAGATGTCGTCCACGCAAGCTCTGAAGTTCAAGGCCGCGAAAGGCAAGCAGAAGCCCGAAAGCTTCGTGGCAGGGCCGAAGGACATCCTCGAAGAGTCCTTCAATAGCCCGCCGTTCGAACAGACCGGGCTGACGATGGACATAACCCAGACGAACGGAGAACCGGTCGAGGTCAGCTCGGTCCTGTAGGAAGGCTGAGAGAGACCACGGTCAGCGGCACTCGCAAGCCGCCAGGGGACACGGGAGATCACCCGGAGAGCATCCCAATGCCGCGGGTGCGGCACCTGCTTGCCGAGCCTGAGCAGCGAGCGGCAGTGCTCGGATGGCCCAGTCGCGCTGGCGAGCGCCCCCCGTCGGCCGGCGGCGGATCGAACGGCGCCGCCCCCTACCCCACGATGACCACCCTGAGCGCCTGCGCGTTCCGGAGATCGTCGAGCAGGCGTGTGAGCCGCCTCTCCGAGAATGCTGAGGGCAAGCGACGGGGACGCCTCCCATAGCCGACCGCCCTGTCGCACCAAGCGCAGCGGCTCTCGTGAACGGTAGATTCAGAGTGGCTGATGGCCAAGAAGAGCCCACAGTCACGGTCGCCGGGAACCGAGATCGTGCCTCGCAACCCCGATCGGCCGCACTCCGGCGTCACGAGCGCGTTGCTGGTCGCGACCGACCTCACTGTGGGTGTGACCTCGCAGGCGACGCGCTTGGCGCTGCGGGTGGGCACAAGGGGCCGGAACGCGAGCGTCGCCGCTGGGCGACTCGTCTCGGCACTGCCTGGCGCGGGCGTTACGGGCCGGCTGCTGAATACCGCGACGCGCCCGCTCATCGATCACGGCCGCGAGATACGGGCTCAAGCGCTGTCAGCTACTCAGGCCCGCACGCAGCACGTGCTCCAGGCGGCAGTGCCCTCCGTCATCGACGCGCTCGACATCGACGCGCTCGTGCAGCGGATCGACATCGACCAGCTCGTACGCCGTATCGAGATCGATGAGCTCTTCGGCCGGATCGACATCGACGCTCTGGTGCGCCGCATCGAGATCGACGACCTCGTGCAGCGCATTGACATCGACGCTCTGGTGCAGCGGATCGACATCGACGCTCTGGTGCGACGGATCGAGATAGATGATCTGGTGCAGCGGATCGACATCGATCAGCTCGTCGGCCACATCGACATCGACGCGCTCGTGCAGCGGATCGACATCGACCAGCTCGTCCGCCGCATCGAGATCGACGAGCTCGTCGGCAGGATCGACATCGACGCCCTGGTGCAGCGCATCGACATCGATCAGCTGGTCGGCCGCATCGACATCGACGCGCTTGTGCAGCGGATCGACATCGACGCCCTGGTGCGACGGATCGAGATAGATGACCTCGTGCAGCGGATCGACATCGATCAGCTGGTCGGCCGCATCGACATCGACTCGCTTGTGCAACAGATTGACATAGACGCCCTGGTGCAGCGGATCGACATCGATCAGCTCGTCCGCCGCATCGAGATCGACGACCTCGTGCAGCGCATTGACATCGACGCCCTGGTGCAGCGGATCGACATCGACGCTCTGGTGCGACGGATCGAGATAGATGATCTGGTGCAGCGGATCGACATTGATCGGCTCGTCGGCCAGATCGACATCGACGCGCTCGTGCAGCGGATCGACATCGACCAGCTCGTCCGCCGCATCGAGATCGACGAGCTCGTCGGCAGGATCGACATCGACGCCCTGGTGCAGCGCATCGACATCGATCAGCTGGTCGGCCGTATCGACATCGACGCGCTGGTGCAGCGGATCGGTATCGACGCCTTGGTGCAGCGCATCGACATCGATCGGCTGGCCGGCGGCATCGACATCGACGCGGTCATGCAGCGCATCGACCTGGATGCGGTTGTCGCTCGCATTGACGTGAACCTGATCGCAGAACGCATCGACGTCGACGCTGTCGTCGAAAAGACGGAGCTGGGTACGATCGTCGCACGCTCCACGAGCGGCTTCGCCAGCGAGGCGCTCGACGCGGCCCGAAGTCAGACCGCGGGCGTCGATACGCGCGTCAGCCGCGCGGTCAACCGCATGCTTCGCCGCAAGGAGGGTGAGCTGCCGATCGGACCGCCGCTGCTCACCGGAGAGACGGGCACCGAGGACACGGCTACCACGTCGAGCACCGAGCCCCCGCCGCCGGACGCGCCGGACCGTGAGGCGAAGTGACGAACGGGGACGGCCAGAGTGCGATTGCCCAGCAGGGCCATTACGCGGGGCCCGTTAGCCGCCTGCTCGCGTACGGCGCCGACGTCCTCATCCTCACCGTCGTCTATGCCGTGGCGCTCGCCCTGGTGGAGTTCGCGATCAACGCCGCGACGCCATGGAGTGTGGAACTCAAGAGCGCGTATGGACTCATCCTCGTGGGGGAGCTGGTTTGGGCCGCGTTGTACTTCGGCAACTCGTGGGCCGTCTTCGCCCGTTCGCCCGGGATGACGCTGCTCGGGCTCCGGATCGTTCAGGCAGACGGCTCGTCACTCGACCGCCACCATGCGATCGTCCGCCTCATTGCGTTCCCACTCGGGTTCCTGACGCTCGGGCTCGGGTTTCTGGGGATCATCTTCGCCCGTACCCACCAGGCTATCTACGATCGCATCGCCAAGACCGCGGTCGTCTACGACTGGGATGCGGAGGCGGCGAAGCTCCGCGGCCTGGCCGCGCGAGGGGCCCACCGGCGCGAGGCGCAAGCGCCCAAGGAGCACTGAGAGCGCTGGACGGGCATATTGCGCCGCGACGTCTCCACGTAAGCTCGACTTCGTGAGCAGTGACTTTGACCGACGACCCGCGGCGCGGTCTCGCGCCCGCTCGCTAGCTCCGTGGCCTTGACCCTGGCTCTGCGGTCCGTGCCATGAACGACACGGCGACCGACAACACCGTCGAGGGCGCGGAGAATCCGCGGCTGTCGCTCCTGCTTGCGATGGCGATGTTCGTGCTCGTGGTCGACACGTCGCTGATGAACGTGTCGATTTCGGCGGTGGTGCACGACCTCGGTACGACGGTCAGCGGGGTGCAGAGTGCGATCGCACTCGAGGCCCTGGTGTCGGCCGCGTTCATTCTGATCAGCAGCAAGGTCGGCGATCTAATCGGGCGCAAGCGGGCGTATGTGCTTGGCCTGGTCGCATACGCGATCGGCGCGCTCGCGATGACGCTCGCGCAGGGCCTGACGACCATCATCGTGTTCTGGGCGATCATCGGCGGCCTCGGCGCCTCGCTCCTGCTGCCCGCCATGCAGTCCCTAATCCACGGCAACTTCGAGGGCGCCGCGCAGAAGAAGACCTACGCACTTGTCGGGGCGGCGGCCGCGATCGCGGCCGCGGTCGGGCCGCTGCTTGGAGGCTTCTTGACCACCTACATCTCCTGGCGCGTCGGGTTCCTGCTCGAGGTCGTTGTAATCGCCGTCGTCCTGTCGCAGATCAGGCTCGTCAAGGACGTCCCGTACACGGGGGACCGTCACGTCGACGTGGTTGGCGCGATCCTTTCCGTCCTGGGGATGGGCGGCGTGGTGCTGGGGATCCTGGTCTGGCAGGAGGGCGGAGAGTACGTCGGGCTGTTGATGGCGATGGGCGCAGTTGCACTGTGGGCACTTGCCCGGTGGCTCGTGCGGCGCCACCGCGAGCGGAAGGTGACGTTGCTCGACCCGGATCTGTTCCGGCTCGCGCACTTCCGGTTGGGGATCTCCGCGCAGATGCTGCAGAACGTCACGCTGGGCGGGGCGATGATCGCACTGCCGATCTTCCTGCAGGTCAAGCTCGAGTACAGCGCCATGCAGACGGGCCTGTCGCTCGCGCCGCTGTCGCTGACCATGTTCGCCGTCGCGATCCTCGCCGGACGCAAGGCCGGCGACCGGCGCCCAGCCAAGATCATCCGGGCCGGGTTCGCGCTGAGCGCACTTGGCATGCTTCTGATCATCCCGATCGTGCCCAAAGCCGACTCCGGCTGGTACCTGCTCGTCCCGCTGGTGATCGCCGGAGCGGGGCTTGGCCTGCTGGTGTCGCAGCTCAACAACTACAGCCTGGCCCCCATCGACGAGGAGCGGGTCAGCGAGGCGGCCGGCGTGAACTCGGCATCGGGATCGTTCGGGCTGTCATTCGGCCTGGCGGTGGCCGGTGGCGTGCTGCTGGCGACGCTCTCCCTGGCGTTCACCAACATGACGAACGCGAGCACGGTGATCCCCTCCCCCAAGAAGCAGCAGATCGCCCACACGCTGGAGCACGACGCACAGGTCGTGAGCAACACCCAGCTCGATGAGGAACTAGGACACGAGCGTCCCGCCGTGCGGAAGGAAGTCCTCAGCATCAACACCCGCGCAACGAACCTGGCCCTTCAGGTGGCGCTGCTCGTACCGATCCTCGCCGGGCTCATCGGATTGTTCAGCTCATTTCGCATGTTGCGCCTCCCGGACGTCGAGCCCTCGGCCTCCGTCGAGGCGGCGACATTGGCCTGACCGATCGTCTCCGGTCGCCCGGTAGAGGCCGGCCCGAGGAGCTCGAGCGCGCGCCGACGTCAGCCCTTCTCGGACTCGGCCCGACCCAGTGGCCCGCCGTTCAGTAGATGTCCCTGTGCTGCCCGCCATAGGCGGCCAGCCCATAGATGATCAGGATGTCCACTCCGAATAGGCACAGCGCCCAGAACGGGTAGGCCGGAATCGACATGAGCGCGGCGATCGAGTTGAGGCCGGCCATGAAGATCCCGAACCAGCGGCCCCACTGCCCGCCGGCCATGATCGAGAAGGCCGCGAGCACCTCGAGCACCCCGATAATCAGCACGATCCAGCCCCAGGCTTTGAGTTCGGTGAGGATGTAGGTCGCGTTCTGGGTGAAAAACCGCGATTCGCTGATCGCCGCGATCCCCCAGATGATGTTGAGGGCACCGGCAATTGCAATCATTATCGTCGCGAATAGGAGCCAACCGCTGCCTTCGGCTTCGCCCATCCTCTCCTGCGATCGTGCGGACTTGGTGACTTGTTCGTCAGGCATATGCACCTCCACGGAACCGCAACTCGACTGTGCGGATTACTCTTCTGGTTGTATTCCGAGCGGACTGGGCTGCCATCGGGGATTGCCCGAACTTTGTAGGTGATTTCCCGCAACGGATCTCGGCGAATGCCCGTGGCGGCTGGTCGGCGCGTGTGGGCAGCGAGCTCCTCGATCGCCCGATCGCGGAGTGTCGCGTTGGACGAGGTCCGAGCGTCCGACCCGGTTGTAAGTGTTATCTCCTCTCCCCCTCAAACCCCCAGGGGATAGGCGGTAAGGGCAGACCAAACCGAACGCCAGACGACTCTGTCTAGGCGTCGCCGCCTGGTGTGCGAGGCGGCTCCTCGGGAATGTCCTGCACGTCGCGCCGCCTGGAGGAGCGTAGTAGAGGTCAATCGCCTCGTTGATCTGCACGGTCAGCTGCTTCAACCCCTTTGTATGGCTGCCGCGAGAGGCCAGCCCGCGCAGCCCCCCCACCCGCTGAGGGGGCTGTCGGGCTGGACAGACGCTCGCTTCCCGCGAAAGCAGGCGTCTGCCAGGAACCGATCGAGACTGCTCCTCGTCGTCCAACTCGGGCGTCTGCTCGGGTCCAGCGTCGACGCTCGCTCAGCCTCGCAAAGCGGTAGCCACAGGGCCTGCGTGATACTTCGTTGCCCGATGTCTGAGGAGTCCACGACCCCCGACCTGGTGGAGCGGTGGGGCGTGAAGCCATCAGAGTCCGAGTTTGCGAACGCCTGTCTCGTCGAAGCCGAGGTGGTGGCCCACCTCGTGACGCACCGTCTGAATGACGTGGAGCCGGAGGCGCTCGGGATCGGTCCCGAAGTCGCGCACCAGTGTGTCGCGAAAAATCAGGATCTCGTCTGGCAAGCCACCGCCCCCGAAGAAAGGCGTACCACCACGCTTGGAGCCGACATACATGCCGTACGCGTGGTTCTCGGCACCGCGGTCAGAAACGACGATCGCTACGTGCTCCAGCGCACGTTGAAACTCGGTCGGCAGCTCGTCGAGCGCTGAGCTAACGAGTTCCTCAAATTCCTGCTCGCCGTATTGTCGGTGTTTGCTCATGGCTTCGTGATCGCGCCGAGCGTCGCGCACCCGCGACGCTCACGGGCGCAGCGTATCGCCGCACGGCGCGGTTAGGCCCGCATTGCGCCGAAAGCAGGCGCCGGGTGGCCTGCCAACGAGACGCCTGAGCTTCGTCCGATCCGGTAGCGCGAGCGGCGATCGACGAGACGCTCGCATCGACTCGGAAGCAGTCGCGTCTGCCTGGCCGTAACTCCCTCAGCGATTGCTGGCCTCTGACGGCGTTTCGAGGCGGTCTCCGCGTCCTTCTACCTGTAGCGGTGTGGGGGAGTACCGATGTGTGGCCGGGTGCGGAGGCATAGACCACCCTGCGCGTAGGTTTCTTCTCGCGGGCCTCCCCATTGGGGGTCGCCCGCTCACCGAGAGCATGGAGGTGGCGTGATGAGGATTCTCAAGGCCCTGCGGGGCATCGCAGTAGCGGTATGTTCACCGATTGCGCGGCGGCCGCTCGTTTCGCTTCTTGCAGGCGGAGTGCTCCTGCTCACGGCGCTCGCCACGGCCCCCTGGGCCGATGCAGCGACAATTTACGTGTGCGTCAAGAAGAGCAACGGCGCCATGCGCCTCGTGTCCAAGTCCACGAAATGCAAACACGGCGAAACGAAGCTGTCGTGGAACACCGAAGGGCCTGCGGGCAAGAACGGCACCAACGGCGTCAACGGGCTCGGAGGCAAGGAAGGCAAGCAGGGCAACGAAGGCAAGGCCGGCGCCAACGGCGCTGTCGCCGGATTCTCCGCAGCCTTGGAAGAACCCGTGCTGCTCCCCGAAGTCGTGCTGGCCAAGACGCTCCCGGCTGGCCACTACCTCATCTCGGCCAAGGCCGACCTCTTCGGACTCGCCACCACGACCGGCAAAATCGGGCTGGGGTGTGAACTGTACGTGGAAGGCGGCGCGGCACTGGACGAAGCGCGAGCGCTCGTGCCGCTGTTGAAACTCGCCAGCCCCGGAAAATACGGGGCGCGGACGACACTCTCGACGCAGGCAGCTGTGACGCTGTCGTCGAGCGCGACGATCGTCCTTTACTGCATCTCCTCCGAAGAAGAAGGGACCATCGAAAAAATCGTGGCGTTCGAGGGCAGGCTCGATGCGCTCCAGGTCAACAGCCTGAGTTAGCCTGGCGAAGAAGGCAAGGACGAGCTCGTCGAATACGAAGGCACCATCTAGCCAGCGGGGATAGCCGGAATGGTGGTCTGTGCCTACGGGCACGGGCCACCATCTCGCCGCGCTACCGCTTCCCGGGCTGAGCGAGCGTCCGAGCAAGAGCCGCGCAGACGACCGGATCGGACGAATCTCGATAGCGCGGACTGAGGCTCGGCAGACGCCTCCTCACCATGGCGAAGCGGCAGTCTGGGCGGGCGCGACGCGGGCTGTCGCACCTCGTCCATTGCGGAACAGTTGCTGCTGCGGGTGGTGACGCCCGCAATGCTCACGAATGCAGGAGTTAGTCTCATGGACTCCGTCGAAGCCGGTCCGGCTCACGCTTCGACGCCGGGCAGGTCGGCGTCCTTCTACCCAGAGCGCGCGCGGTCGAATACCGATGTGCAGTCCTGCTGCCTGCCATAGACCCTGCGCATGGGTTCTTTCTCGCGGGCATTCCCTTGGGTTAGCCGCCCGTCGGTGTGCCTACCAGGCATGGAGGTAGCGTGATGAGACCGTTCAAGGCCCTACGCGGCGGTGTCGCGGTGTCTGCGGGAATAACAGGACAGGCAGGAGCGACCTGCGAGCAACTCCTTCTCCCGTACAGACGCGGACGACTTAGGACAAGGCTCAGCGTCACGGCGGGGCTGACGCTCGCGGCCCTGGCCCTGGCGCTGGCGCTGCTGGGGTCAGTCTGGGCGGCCCAGTCGAGCGCCTACGTCTACTGGACCAGCTACGAAGAAACCGGCACGATCGGGCGGGGGAACCTTGAAGGCAAGGAAGTCAATCCGAGCTTCATCACCGGCGCGATCTACCCGTGGGGTGTGGCGGTCGACGGCGGGCACGTCTACTGGGCCAACTGGCAAACCGGCACGATCGGGCGGGCGAACCTCAACGGCACGGAAGTCAACCAGAGCTTCATCACCGGCGCGAGCCTCCCGACGAGTGTGGCGGTCGACGGCGGGCACGTCTACTGGACCAACCCACAATTCGAAACCAACACGATCGGGCGGGCGAACCTCGAAGGCAAGGAAGTCAACCAGAGCTTCATCACCGGCGCGAGCGAACCGGACGGTGTGGCGGTCGACGGCGGGCACGTCTACTGGGCCAACAAAGTAGGCGACACGATCGGGCGGGCGAACCTCAACGGCACGGAAGTCAACCAGAGCTTCATCACCGGCGCGGGCGAACCGTTCGGTGTGGCGGTCGACGGCGGGCACGTCTACTGGGCCAAGTTTGCAGCCTACGCGATCGGCCGGGCGAACCTCGAAGGCACGGAAGTCATCCAGAGCTTCATCCCCAGCGTGAGGGCTCCGGACGGTGTGGCGGTCGACGGCGGGCACGTCTACTGGGCCACCTTACAGGGCACGATCGGGCGGGCGAACCTCGAAGGCAAGGAAGTCAACCAGAGCTTCATCACCGGCTTGGGCCCATGGGTTAGTGTGGCGGTCGACGGCGGGCGGGTCTCCCCTCCAACGGTCGCAACCAAAGCAGCGTCCTCCGTCGCCCAGACCTCGGCGACCCTGAACGCGACGGTGAACCCCAACGGCGGTGAAGTCAGCCAATGCAAGTTTGAATACGGCACCACGGCTTCCTACGGATCAAGCGCGTCGTGCTCATCGCTGCCCGGGTCGGGGAGCAGCCCGCTCGCGGTCTCCGCATCGCTCACCGGCCTGGCCGCGAACACCATCTACCACTTCAGGATCGTCGCGGCCAACCCGGCCGGCACCAGCTACGGCGTCGATCAGACGTTCACGACGCTGTTCATCGCGGCGCTGCCGGGTCAGGGGGGCGTGTTGGGCTCCCAGGAAGGCAAGACGCCCCCGGCTCCCACGGTCGCAGACGCAGCCCAGTCCCGGTCCATCTGGAGCGAGGGCAACAAGCTCGCCACGTTCTCGCGCAAGAAGAAGCCCCCTGTCGGCACGACCTTCTCCTTCATTCTCAACGAGCAAGCGCGTGTCAGTTTCGCCTTCACCCAGCCGGTCGGCGGGCGCAAGGTCAAGGGTAGCTGTGTCGCCCAGACCAAGAAGAATCGCCACAATCCCTTCTGCAAACGCACGGTTACGCGGGCTACGCTCTCCTTCACCGGCCACGGCGCCACCAACAAGGTCGTCTTCCAGGGGCGCGTCTCGCGCTCCAAGAAGCTCACGCCGGGGCGCTACACGCTCATCATCACCGCCACCAACTCCGCCGGAGCGCGCTCCGCGCCGAAGTCGCTGAGCTTCACGATCGCGAGGTAAATTCGGCCGCCTTGCTGGCGCTCGCCTTCGGATGGAAGGAGGCGTCTCGGCTGAGCCTGGCGAGACGCCTGGAAAGGACGAGTTGCAGTCGTCTCGTCGGCCGCTGCCGTAGACTTCCGCTTCGCCATGGCGAAGCAGGCGTGATCGTGTCATCGGCCTTCAGCGCTCGCAGTTCGTCCCGACCAGGTGTCTGGTCGGCGCGGCGAGGCACGACTGTTTCCGGGCAGAATGCGGGGATCAGTCGCCTCTCTACGTTGCGCGCTGCGGGCGAGTGCTCGCTGCGGCTGTTTGGCCGCCTCTGCGTCGCCACGGACAGCGGCGGCTCGCCGGCTCGCCAGCTGCTCAGGTGATCGTGATCGTCTCGCTGTGGCGTTTTCCGTGGTGTGTAAGCGCCAGCGTGTAGCTGCCTTTGGTGATGGGGCGTCGCGGAGTTAGCGCCAGCTTGGTCTGCCCGCCCGAGCGGATCGCCGAGCCGGTCGCGTAGAGGACCCTGCCGCGCGAGAGCGCCGCCGCGGTAGCTGTTCCGGTGCTCGTGAACTTGACCGGAGAGCTCGTCAGCTTGCTCGTGCAGCTCTGGACGGTCTTCTTGTGCTTGCCTTTGCCCGTCGTGACCGCCTTGCAGCTGACGAGCTCGACCTGCCCCGCGGGGCCCTGCGCCCCGGCTGGCCCCTGCGCGCCGGCTGGCCCCTGCGCGCCGGCTGGCCCCTGCGCGCCGGCTGGCCCCTGCGCGCCGCTGCTGCCGGCCGGCCCGGCGGTCTGTGAGATCACGCTAACTGGCGCGCTCGCAGCGACCGCGGTGACGTTCGTGAGCGGGTAGGTGACCGTCTCCTGGCATGAGAGCGCCCCTCCGATCTCGCCGCCGGTCGGGGTGAAGCTGTCGGTGCTCGCGCCAGCGATCACGCTGCCGTTCAACAGCCACTGAAAGCCATCGAAGGCGAACAGGCCGGGCTGGGGCTGCTGGAAGGCGAAGTTCGACCACTGCGCGCCCTCACACACCTGCGGGATGCCGGCCTGCCCGCCAGCGGCGATGACCGGCGCGAGGATCGACGCCGTCGGCGCACCCGCGCCGAGCTCACCGATCTTGCTCGCGACGCGCTCGGTGAACCAGAGGTTGCCGTCCGGGCCGAGCGCGATCCCGACCGGTTCGCTGGAGGCGGTCGCGGTCGCGAAGTCCGCCTTTTCGTGCGCGAACGCGATCACACCGATCCTGCTCACGGCGTCCTCGGTGAACCAGAGGTTGCCTTCCGGGCCGAGCGCTATCCCCTCCGGGAAGGAGCCGGTCGGGGTCGCGAAGTCCGCCGTGTGGTGCGTGACCGGGTTGATCACACCGATACTGCTCGCTTTGGCCTCGGTGAACCAGAGGTCGCCTTCCGGGCCCGCCGCGATCCCGACCGGTTCGCTGGAGGCGGTCGGGGTCGCGAAGTCCGCCGTTTCGTGCGTGACCGGGTTGATCACGCCAATCCTGCTCGCTTTGAGCTCGGTGAACCAGAGATTGCCTTCCGGGCCGAGCGCGATCTCTCCCGGTCCGCTGGAGGCGGTCGGCGTCGCGAAGTCGCTGCTCGCGTGCGTGACCGGGTTGATCACACCGATACTGCTCGCTTTGGCCTCGGTGAACCAGAGGTCGCCTTCTGGGCCCGCCGCGATCCCGGCCGGTTCGCTGGAGGCGGTCGGGGTCGCGAAGTCGCTGCTCGCGTGCGTGACCGGGTTGATCACACCAATCCTGCTCGCTTTGAGCTCGGTGAACCAGAGATTGCCTTCCGGGCCGAGCGCGATCTCTCCCGGTCCGCTGGAGGCGGTCGGCGTCGCGAAGTCGCTGCTCGCGTGCGTGACCGGGTTGATCACACCAATCTTGCTCGCGAAGCGCTCGGTGAACCAGAGGTTGCCTTCCGGGCCAACCGCGATCGCGAACGGTTCGCTGGAGGCGGTCGGCGTCGCGAAGTCACTGGCCTGACCGAGCGGCGCCGCGAGCGCACTCCCGCCGCAGCCCAGCACGACGACGAGCGAGACCAGCAACGCCAACGGTGCCGCCGCCAGCCCCCGCGGGCCCAGAACACCGCGCGTGCGCTCGTAGAGGCCGCCACTCATCATGTGCTCTGCAGTCGCCATCGTGTGGGTCTCGGAGGTCATCTTCTATCCCTCGCTGGGTCGCAGGTTTGGACCATGCACGGAGGTCTATTGACACGGCGGTCGGTGGCGCATCGGTATTCGACCACCGCGGCCTGGGTAGAAGACCGCTCCCCCCGCGGCGCAGAGAGTCTCAGCGTCCAGACCGCCCTACCACGACGCGAGGCCGCTAACCGGAGCACCGCAGCAGCCGCCGAGCCGGCCACCCACGACGCCCGGCGAAGCCTATGGTGGCCCGTGCCCGTGGGCACAGGCCACCGTGCTGGCTGTTAGTTTGCGGGCTATTCGATGCTGACCGCTGATCCTGTGAATTTGCCTTTCGTGACCGGTTTGGTTCCGCATTTCGCTGCGTTGGTGTAGCTCTCAGAGGCCGTCCCTTCGAGCGTCAACGGCGAAAACGGCCCGAATTCCAGTTCGCTTGACAACGCGACACTCACCGTTTCGCTCAGAGGAATGCTGAATATCCCAGTCGTCGTGCCTGTCGCTTTCGGAGTCCACGTGTATTTTGCGGTCCCGAACGCCGCTTTGCCCAGTTCTTTGAGCGCCGAGCAACCCACCTTGCCAGCCGATGTCAGGGTCGCGGTGTATTTCGCTTCCGTGAACGGCTCGCCCGCGCAGCCTTTCAGGGTGCCTTTTACTGTCACGCCTTGATAGACCGGCGTGTTTGTCAGCCCCGGCGAGAGCGTAATCGTCCCGCTGTTGCCGGTGCATTCAGGGCTGTTCGCGAGAAGCTCACTGACCGTAGATTCTCCTATGTTCGTGACCCAGACGTGGGTTCCATCCGAAGACACGCCATCGGGGTCTCTGCCGACTTTGATCGTGCGGATGACGGTGCCGCTCGACGCTTCGATCTCACTGACCCTATCGTCGTTGTTTTCCGTGACCCAGACGTGGGTTCCATCCGAAGACACGCCTACGGGTCCGCTGCCGACGTGGATCGTGCGGATGACGGTGCCGCTCGACGCTTCGATCTCGCTGACCGTACCTTCGCCGTCGTTCGCGACCCAGACATGGGTTCCATCCGAAGACACGGCAAATGGGTAGCCGCCGACGCGGATCGTACGGATGACGGTGCCGCTCGACGCTTCGATCTCACTGACCGTAGGTTCCTCGGTCGGTACGTCGACGTTCGTGACCCAGACGTGGGTTCCATCCGAAGACACGCCGACGGGTTCGTCGCCGACGGGGATCGTGCGGATGACGGTGCCGCTCGACGCTTCGATCTCACTGACCGTATATCCGTTTTCGTTCACGACCCAGACGTGAGTTCCATCTGAAGACACGCCAAGAGGGTCGCTGCCGACGACTTTGATCGTGCGGATGACGGTGCCGCTCGACGCTTCGATCTCACTGACCGTATTTTCGGCGTGGTTCGCGACCCACACGTGGGTTCCATCCGAAGACACGCCATAGGGGTCTCTGCCGACTTTGATCGTGCGGATGACGGTGCCGCTCGACGCTTCGATCTCACTGACCGTTTCTTCGTCGCTGTTCGCGACCCAGACGTGGGTTCCATCCGAAGACACGCCGTCGGGGCCGCTGCCGACGGGAATCGTGCGGATGACCCCCGCGGCCGCCGAGGAGACGCCGACGCAACATGCCGCCACGGCTACCGCCGCGACCAGCACCCCAGTCAACCGGACCACACCTCTTCGCAAGAAACCATCCAGCAGTCTCACAAGCGCCCCCTCCACCTGCAAACGCCCCGTGACTGGCTGGCGTCGCACACCGTCCTTCCCCTCTTTGCCGGGCACCGCGAATCGCCCAACTACCCCCCGCAACGCCTTGAACGCCCTCATCACGCCACCTCCATGCTCTCGGTGAGCGGACGAAACCAGAGGAATGCCCGCGAGAAAGAACCCATACGCACGGTGGTCTATGCCACGACACCCCAGCCGCACATCGGTATTCGCCCACGGCGCTGCAGGTAGAAAGACACCGAGACCGCGCTCGAAGTGAACGGCGAGGACGGGCCCATTCAACTCCGCACGAATGCGACGGGCCACAGGGCCACTACTGCGTCGCCTGAGACCCAACATGGCGCAGCGCCTCCCAGTGCCGCGGATGCGGCACGCGCTTGCCGAGGCGGATGAGTGAGCAGTAGTGCTCGGATAGCCCTGTCGCAGCTACGAGCTCACCGATTGACAGCTGGCGCAGCCCTGGCAATATCTGCGTCTCGAAGGCGGCGGGGTCAGGACGGTCGCCGGTCCACGCTTTGACCGCTCGTTGGTGTGCTGCGTTCTTGGAGCCCCTGAGTTCGGCGGCTCGTCCGCCGTGTCCGGGGTCACGCTGTTCCGCACGGAGCGAGGCGTGCAGTTGCCCAGCGTTCTGTCGACCTCGTGAGGCGCTCTGCTTCCACCGCTTTCGCCGGCAAGCCTCGCAGTAGCGGTGACGTCGGCTGGGGAGCTCGCCGCTGCAGTCGCGGCACGCCGAGGGCAACTCGAGTGTGCTGCCGGACTTGATTCGCTGCCGGCGCTGCGGCCAGCGCTCGTCCCACGCAGCTTCGCACCCCCATTCCTACTCTCCCCCTCAAACCCCCATGGGAGAGGAGATAGCGGGTTGGAAAGCTGGACTAGCCGTGACACGCTCCTGATGCCGAAGCACACCCACGCGAGCCTCAGTTGTATGTGAACTGGTCGTCCGGCGGGTTCTTCGTGCTGGTCTTGCCGCCCGCCTTAGCCCGCACATCTACCGTCCCGGTTTTGGTGTCTGCCGGCGCGAGCATCGTGCATGTCGTGATCGAGGTGCATTCGACGGAAAGGGCGACGCCTTTGCCGAACTCGAAGACCGTCGTGCCGCTCCCTGGGGCGAACCCGCTGCCGGTGACCGTCACCGGCGTTCCGCCGGCTTTGGGTCCGCTGTTAGGGCTGACGGTCGTGACCGTCGGAGCTTCGAACTCGAAGTGATCCTTGGTGGTCACTCCGCTCTCGCCGTTGGGCGTCGTGACGGTCACTTCGACGGTTCCCGTCGTCTCTGCCGGAGATACGGCGGTGATCGATGTCGGCGAGATGACTTCGTAGCTGGCCGCGTTGGTCGAGCCGAACTTGACCGCAGTGACCCCTTCAAAGCTCGTCCCTGTGATCGTCACCGCGGTTCCGCCTGCGGCGGGTCCCTTTTTAGTCGACAGTTTCGTTACCGTGGGTGCAGGTCCCGGCGCCTGGTAGGTGAACTGGTCGGCCGGGCTGGTCGTGCTGGTGCCCCCTGTGGTGGTCACGGTCACATGCACGGTGCCAGTCCCAGCTGGCGATATGGCGGTGATCGATGTGGGCGAGTTGACTTTGAAGCTGCTCGCGCTGGTGGAGCCGAACTTGACAGCGCTGGCTTCCGCCAGTTCGGTGCCGGTGATGCTTACCGAGGTGCCACCGGCTTCGAGCCCGGCGTCGGGGCTGACCCCGGTCACGGCTGGCGGGTTGGGAAGCGTTTTGAACGTCTGGTCGCTGCCGTAGCTGGTGCCGCCTTCATTGGTCGCGACGATTCGGAAGTGGTAGGTGGTGTTCGCGGCGAGGCCCGTTAGTGATGCGGACACCGAAACCGGGCTGCTGCCGGACCCTGGCGACGATTCGCACGGCACCGGCGGGGAGAGATATGACAGCGTGCTGCCGTATTCAAACATGCAAAAGCCGACTTCCGCGCCCTCAGGGTTCACGGTCGCATTCACTGTCGCCGAGGCCTCGCCCACACTCGAGGCGCTCTCGGTCACAACCACTGGGGCCTCAGGAGAGCCACCAAGCAGCACTTCAGTCGCAGCGGTGCTCCAGGCCCCAGCATTTCCGAGTTGCCCGTCGCTGCCGCGGCCCCAGCAGTCGACGCGGCCGCTGGAGAGCGCCGCACACGAGTCCTCAATGGGGGTGGTCACCTGGCTGGCATTGCTGATACCTTGCACTTCCACCGGCGTGTCCGAGTTGGTGATCGTCCCGTTCCCCAGCTGGCCCCAGCCGTTCCAGCCCCAGCAGTCGACATGGCCGCTGGAGAGCACCGCACACGCGTCCCGACCGCCAGTTGTCACCTGGGTGGCATTGCTGATCCCTTGCACTTCGACGGGTGTGTCGGAGCTGCTGGTAGTCCCGGTCCCGAGCTGCCCAAACTCGTTTTCCCCCCAACAGTCGACGTGGCCGCCGGAGAGCGCCGCACACGAGTCGAGACCGCCGGTGGTCACCTGGTTGGCGTTGCTGATCCCTTGCACTTCGACGGGTGTGTCGGAGCTGGTGGTGGTCCCGTTCCCGAGCCCGCCGTCTTCGTTCGAGCCCCAACAGTCGATGTGGCCGCTGGAGAGCACCGCGCACGAGTCTTCGCCGCCGCCGGCTACTTGGGTGGCGTTGCTGATGCCTTTGACTTCGACGGGTGTGCGGGAGTTGGTGGTGGTCCCGTTCCCGAGCTGTCCAAACTCGTTGTCCCCCCAACAGTCGACGTGGCCGCTCGTCAGCAGCGCGCACGCATGGAACGCGCCGGCGGCGACCTGGGCGGCGTTGCTAATGCCTTTAACTTCGACGGGTGTGGCGGAGCTGGCGGCGCCTCCGTTCCCGAGCTGCCCCGAAAGGTTCGAGCCCCAGCAGTCGACATGGCCGTTGGAGAGCACCGCACACGAGTACTGAATACCGGTGGCCACCTGGGTGGCGTTGCTGATGCCTTTCACTTCGACGGGTGTGTCGGAGCTGGTGGTGGTCCCGTTCCCGAGCTCCCCGTATTCGTTCCAGCCCCAGCAGTCGGCGTGGCCGCCGGCGAGCACAGCACACGAATGGTATTCGCCGGCGGCTACCTGGCTGGCGTTGGTGATGCCTGTCGCTTCGACGAGTGTGACGGAGCTGGCTGACGTCCCGTTCCCGAGCTCCCCGCCTTCGTTCGAGCCCCAGCAGTCGACGTGACCGTTCGATAGCACTGCACAGGAGTCTTCGTTGCCGGTGGCCACCTGGGCGGCGCTGCTGAGGCCTTGCACTTCGACGGGCGTGTCAGATCTGCCGAACGTCCCGTTCCCGAGCTGCCCATATTCGTTCCAGCCCCAGCAGTCGATGTGGCCGCTGGAGAGCACCGCACACGAATGCCACTGGCCGGCGGCTACCTGCGCGGCGCTGGTGATCCCTTGCACTTCGACGGGTGTGTCGGAGCTCGCGGTGGTCCCATTCCCGAGCTGTCCGTATGCGTCATAGCCCCAGCAGTCGACATGACCGCTGGAGAGCACCGCACAAGAGTGGAGGTAGCCGGCGGCGACCTGGGTGGCGTTGGCGATGCCTTTAGCTTCGACGGGTGTGTCGGAGCTCGCGGTGGTCCCGTTCCCGAGCTGCCCATATTCGTTCCAGCCCCAGCAGTCGATGTGGCCGCTGGAGAGCACCGCACATGAGTGATAGGCGCTGGCGGCAACCTGGGCGGCGTTGCCTATGCCTTTAGCTTCGACGGGTGTGTTGGAGCTCGCGGTGGTCCCGTTCCCGAGCTGGCCGTGGGAGTTTTCGCCCCAGCAGTCGATGTGGCCGCTGGAGAACACCGCACACGAGTAGAAGTCGCCGGTGGCCACCTGGGTGGCGTTGCTGATGCCTTTGACTTCGACGGGTGTGCGGGAGTTGGTGGTGGTCCCGTTCCCGAGCTGTCCAAGCTCGTTGTCTCCCCAACAGTCGACGTGGCCGCTGGACAGCAGCGCACACGAGTGGTTGACACCGGCGGCCACCTGGGTGGCGTTGGTAATCCCCTGCACTTCGACGGGTGTGTCGGAGTTGACGGTGGTCCCGTTCCCGAGCTGTCCGATTTCGTTCCGGCCCCAACAGTCGACGTGGCCGCTGGAGAGCGCCGCGCACGAGTGCGAATCGCCCGCGGCAACGTTCTCAGCGACGCTGGCCTCCGCCGCGGCTCCCGTGCCCGCGCACAAACAGACGAGGATCCCCGCGAGCACGCAGACTAGGCGCCCGAGTGTCGCCCGCCCGCGCTGACCCCTCGTCGCCGCACTCCCCCGCCCATCGACACGCGTGAGCCCCCAGTACTTCATGTCCATCCCCCCTCCTCGCCGTTCGTAGCGTCAGCGCAGAACCCCCGCCGAAACCGGAGCATAGCGTGTGGGGGGCACACGTGCACGTCACGAGGCGCGCCGCGCCGCCTGCCGGCATGCAGCGCTGTCGTAGAGCGCGTCGGCCCGTGCGTTAGCCGCTAGCGGCTTGCCGCACCACACGCACCGGCGGAGCGGCACCGTCAGCCGCTGACGGAAACACCGGACATCGCATTCTCGGGTGAAGTGACGAGCGGCTCCTACTCGCCGCGACAGCCTATGCCGAGCCCGCTCCGACTGCTGCTTCGCCATGGCGAAGGAGGCGTCTGCCGAGCCTCAGTCCGCGCTATCGAGATTCGTCCGGTGCGGTCGTCTGCTCGGCCTTCGCTTGCACGCTCGCTTAGCCCGCAAAGTACAAGCGCGCCGAGATGGTGGCCCGTGCCCGTAGGCATGGGCCACCCTGCTGGCTGGTTGATGGCGGCCTATTCGAAGCTGACCGCTGATCCGATGAAGGTGGCCTTGTTGACGACTTTGACCACGCCTTTCTTGCCCTGCGGCACGCCACAAATCGCCGCCCGAGTGTAGCTCTCCGTGGCGGTCCCTGTGAGCGTCAGCGGTGAGTAGGGCCCAGTCGTCACTTCGCCCGAGAATGCGATGTCCGGCGTTTCAGTCAGCGGCATGCTCAGTGACCCTGTCGCGGCCTTCACCTTCGGCGTCCACGTGTATTTCGCGGCCCCGGTTGCTGGTTCGCCAGCTGTTTTCAGCACCGAGCACGACACCGAACCGGGTGTTTTCAACGTCGCGGTGTACGTCGCTCCTGTGAACGGTGTGCCGGCGCACCCCGTCAGGGTTCCTTTGATTTTCATCGTCTGAACTGCCGCTGTGTCTGTCAAGCCCGGCGAGAGCGTGACCGTCCCGGTGTTGCCGGTGCATATCCTGTTCGCGACCGTGTAGCTGATCGATGCCGTGCCGGTTTCGCCGTCTTTGCTTTTCGCGGTCACCGTGTAGGTGTGTGGCCCCAGGGTCGAGGTTTCAAGCACGCCCGAGGTGCCTGACCCGCCGTTGGAGTCCGTGCACGATTCGAGCCCCGGCCCGTCTTCGCCTTCCGTGCACGAGAATTTCGTCGTGACGAGCGCGCCCTGCGCGTAGGTGCCGCCGCTCGCTGGAGATTCGATCACCGCTTTCGGCGGGACTACCGTGTAGCTGATCGATGCCGTGCTGGCCTCGCCGTCTTTGCTTTTCGCGGTCACCGTGTAGGTGTGTGGCCCCAGGGTCGAGGTTTCAAGCACGCCCGAGGTGCCTGACCCGCCGTTGGAGTCCGTGCACGATTCGAGCCCCGGCCCGTCTTCGCCTTCCGTGCACGAGAATTTCGTCGTGACGAGCGCGCCCCGCGCGTACGTTCCGCCGCTCGCTGGAGATTCGATCACCGCTTTCGGCGGAGGGCTATAACTGGTCGGGATCTCACTGACCGTATCTTCACCAGAGTTCGTGACCCAGACGTGGGTTCCATCCGAAGACACGCCATAGGGGCCGCTGCCGACGGGGATCGTGTTGATGATGGTGCCGCTCGACGCTTCGATCTCACTGACCATTCCTTCGGACTTCGTGACCCAGACGTGGGTTCCATCCGAAGACACGCCATAAAGGTGGCTGCCGACGTGGATCGTGTTGATGACGGTGCCGCTCGACGCTTGGATCTCACTGACCGTTCCTTCGTAGTGCGTGACCCAGACGTGGGTTCCATCCGAAGACACGAGATCAGGTTCCCGGCCGACGGTGATCGTGCGGATGACTTCGCCGCTCGATGCTTCGATCTCACTGACCGTTCCTTCGGAGTTCGCGACCCAGACGTGGGTTCCATCCGAAGACACGCCAACGGCGAGCCTGCCGACGGGGATCGTGCCGATGACTTCGCCGCTCGACGCTTGGATCTCACTGACCGTATCGCCGTAGCCGTTCGCGACCCAGACGTGGGTTCCATCCGAAGACACCTCGTCGGGAAATTCGCCGACGGGGATCGTGCGGATGACTTCGCCGCTCGACGCTTGGATCTCGCTAACCGTAAATTCGGCTTCGTTCGCGACCCAGACGTGGGTTCCATCCGAAGACACGCCCCTGGGGGTGCTGCCGACGGGGATCGTGCGGATGACTTCGCCGCTCGACGCTTCGATCTCACTGACCGTGTTTTCTTCCCAGTTCGCGACCCAGACGTGGGTTCCATCCGAAGACACGCCATAGGGGGTGCTGCCGACGGGGATCGTGCGGATGACTTCCTCGGCGGCCGCCGAGGACACGCCGACGCAGCATGCCGCCACGGCTACCGCCGCGACGAGCACCCCAGTCAATCGGACTGCACCTGGTCGCGAGAAACCATCTGGCACACCGTCCTGCCCCTGTTTGCTGGGCAGCGCGAATCGCCCAACCATGCCCCGCAACACCTTGAACATCCTCATCACGCCACCTCCACGCTCCTCGGGGCACGCAAGCCCAAGGGCAAGCCCGCGAGAAAGAACCCATACCCACGACGGTATGGCATGACACCCGGCTGCACATCCGTACTCGCCCACAGCGCCAAGGTGGAAAGACGCGAAGACCGCGCTCGAACCGCCGTCAGAGGCCAGCAACACACCGCCGAGGGAGCCACGGCCAGGCAGACGCGACTGCTTCCGAGTCGATGCAAGCGTCTCGCCGAACGCCGCTCTCGCTACCGGATCGGACGAGTAGCGACAGTGGATCGCGGTTCGCTGGTCGCTCTCGCATTCCACGGAAAGCAGGCGCGCGCTCCGCCTCGTAACGAGCGTTGACGATCGAGTACAGCTGCTCGGCGGATGCTCAGGGGCCACGTCCAGATACTCATGTCACGGCTAGTCCAGCTCGCCGACCCCTTATCTTCTCTTCCCCTCAAACCCCCAGCGCCACGTACTTCGTCTCGAGGTACTCGGAGATCCCCTCGAAGCCGCCCTCGCGGCCGAAGCCCGACTGCTTGACCCCGCCGAAGGGGGCGGCGGGGTTGGAGACGACGCCCTGGTTGAGGCCGACCATGCCGGTTTCGATCGCCTCACAGACGCGGAAGGCGCGATCGAGGTCGCGCGTGTAGACGTAGGCGACCAGCCCGTACTCGGTGCGGTTGGCCGCCTCGAGCGCCTGCTCGTCGGAGCTGAAGCTCGCGATCGGGGCGACCGGGCCGAAGATCTCCTCCCCCAGCAGCCGCGCATCGTCGGGAACGTGGGCGAGGACGGTGGGGGCGAAGAAGTAGCCGCGTCCGTCGAGCGGCTCGCCGCCGATGAGCGCGCGCGCGCCGCGCTGGATGGCGTCGCCGACGAGTTCGCCCACCTTCGCGCGCTGGTTCTCGTCGATCAGCGGCCCCACCTCGACATCGGGCTCGGTGCCGCGTCCGACCTTCATCGCGCCCAGGCGCCGGGCGAGCCTCGAGGCGAACTCATCGGCCAGCGACTCGTGCACGTGGAAGCGGTTGGCGGCCGTGCAGGCCTCGCCGACGTTGCGCATCTTGGCGATCACGGCGCCGTCCACGGCGGCGTCGAGGTCGGCGTCGGCGAACACCAGGAAGGGGGCGTTCCCGCCTAGCTCCATCGAGACGCGCAGGACCTGGTGGGCGGACTGTTCGATCAGCGTGCGCCCGACCTCGGTGGAGCCGGTGAAGGAGAGCTTGCGCGTGCGCGGGTCCTTCAGAAGCGGCTCCACGACCGCGCCGGAGTGCCTGGCGGTGATCACGTTGAGGACCCCGCCCGGCAGCCCGGCCTGCTCGAGGATCTTCGCGAGCGCGAGCATCGACAGCGGCGTCTGCTGCGCGGGCTTTACGACCATCGTGCAGCCCGCGGCGATGGCGGGTGCGATCTTGCGCGTGCCCATCGCGGTGGGGAAGTTCCAGGGCGTGACGAACACGCACGGCCCGACCGGCTGGCGCATCGTGAGGATGCGGCCCTTGCCGGTGGTGTTGACCATGTAGCGGCCGTGTATGCGCACGGCCTCCTCTGAGAACCAGCGGAAGAACTCGGCCGCGTAGGCGATCTCGGCGCGCGACTCGGCGAGCGCCTTGCCCATCTCGAGCGTCATCAGCAGCGCCAGCTCGTCGGCCTGCTCGACGATCGCCTCGTAGGCGCGGCGCAGGATCTCCCCGCGCTCGCGCGGCGGATGGACCGCCCACGCCGCCTGCGCCTCGGCGGCGGCGGCGAGCGCGGCGAGCGCGTCCTCGACCTGGGCGTCGGCCACCTCGATCAGCGGCTCGGCGGTGGCCGGGTCCTCGACGGCGAGCCTCCCTCCGCCGGAGGCCGGGCGCCATTCCCCGCCGATGTAGAGCTCGGGTTCCACCCGCCCGAGCACCGCCTGCTCGCGCTGCGCGCCAGTCATCGTGCAGCGCTCAGGTGTCGGCGGCGCACACCCGAACGTGGGCACATGGGATCTTCGACCCTCGAGCGCGACCACTGCCTGCTGGGCGTGTTGCAGTGCGCAAGGATGCCGCTCATGGGCCCAACCTACCACCGCGTTCGCGCCGCCCGAGGGCGGGCTCGCGGTGTGATCGCGCTGCTGGCCGGGGCGCTCGCGCTGCTGGCGCTCGGCGCCGGCCCGGCGGGGGCATCGACGCTCGTGATCGAAGGCGCCGGCGACGGCCACGGGGTCGGCATGAGCCAGGACGGGGCCCTCGGCTACGCCCAGCACGGCTACTCGTATGAGGCGATCCTCGCCCACTACTACACCGGCACGACGCTCGGCACGGCGCCGGCGAACGCGGTCGTGCGCGTGCTGGTCGGCTCCAGGGTGCTGAGCGTGCCGCTCGAACGCTACGTCCGCGGGGTGGTCTCCGCGGAGATGCCCTCCAGCTGGCCGCTGGCCGCGCTGGAGGCACAGGCGGTGGCGAGCCGCACCTACGCGCTGACCGCGCACGCCGGCGGAGCGCGCTTCGACGTCTACTCGGACACCCGCTCGCAGGTCTATGAGGGCGTGGCCGCGGAAACGGCCGCGACCAACGCGGCGGTCGCGGCGACCGCGGGGCAGATCGTCCTCTACGGCGGCCAGCCCGCCGCGACCTACTACTTCGCGAGCTCCGGGGGGATGACCGAGAACAACGAGAACTCCTTCCTCGGCTCCGCGCCCGAGCCGTGGCTGCGGGCGGTGAGCGACGCCTATGAAACGCACGCCTCGCAGTGGACGCTGAGCATCAGCTTCGCGGCCGCGGCCGCGCGCCTGAGCGGGCTGTTCAAGGGGAGCTTCCGCGGGATCGAGGTGCTCAGGCGGGGCGTCTCGCCGCGGATCGTCTCCGCCGAGGTGCTCGGCTCGGCCGGCAACGGGCCGGTGAGCGGCCCCGAACTGGCCGCCCGCCTCGGATTGAGCTCCACCTGGGCGTACTTCAGCGCGAAGAACGGCGCGAGCGTCAGACGCGAGCCCGACCACAGCGGCCAGGCCCCGGGGAGCGTCCCGCCGGCTGCGGGCGGCCCGCCCGCGTCGGCGTCGGCCCCGGCGGGCCCCCAGGGCGGGGCGCAGGCGCCGGGCGCGCAGGCAGCGGCCGCGACGGGCGGCGCGGCGGCCCAATGATCGCGCTTCCGCCCGAGCGCGCGCCTAGGATATCCGTCCGGCGCCCGGCCGCCTCGGGGCAGGGAGCCTCATGCTGGGAGCCGAGAGCCCGATGAGCCGCCTACCGACAGCCCACCTGCCAGAGCGCACGGCGCGCGTGGCATTGGCCGTGCTCGCGTGCGGCGCCACGCTCCTGCCGGGAGCGGCCGACGCGCTCGCCGCACACTCGGTGGGCACCCGCGAACAGATCGCGTGGGTCCGCCGCGCCGCCTCGAACTTCGTGGCCGCGGAGCTGAACCGAGACGGAGCGAGCGCCTGCTCGATCCTCAACGCGCCGCTGCGGAGCACCGAGCACAACCGCACGTGCGCGCAGCGATGGGACGCGCGGCTGGCCGCGCTGCTGCACGAACCCGGCGGCCGCGCGCGCCTGCGCGCCGAGCAGCGGGCGATCCCCGCGGCCACCGTGCTCGTCCACGGCGACACCGCCACGATCGACCTGCCGAGGCCGCTCGCCGGCGGGGCAAACCGCTTCCTCTGGACCGAAAACTGCTGGATGCTCGAGGGCTGAGCGCGCCGCTTCTGATCGCGGACGTGCCCTGGCTTCTGTACCGCTCGTTCTTCGCGCTGCCGAAAACGATCGTCGACGCCGAGGGCCGGCCGGTGAACGCCCTGCTGGGCACCGTCAACGCGGTTCTGTCTGTGATTGAGGCGCGCCTGCCGGCGCGGCGCCCGCGCGGCGTGGTGGCGTGCATGGGCGCCGAGCAGGCGGACTACCGCGTCGCGCTGTACCCGGCCTACCACGCCCATCGCGAGCCGATGCCGGCGGCGCTCGCGGAGCAGTGGCAGAAGGCCCCGTGCCTGCTGGCGAGCCTCGGCTGGACGTTCGCCTCGAGCGATGACCTCGAGGCCGACGACGTGATGTTCTCCTTCGCGCGCACCGAGGAGGAGGCGGGCGGCGGGGCCGTGCTGATCACCGGCGATCGCGATCTGTATGCGGCCGTGAGCACCCGCGTCGCGGTGGACGACCTGCGCAAGGGCGAGCATCCCGAGATCGGCCCCGAGCAGGTGCGAGAGCGCTACGGCGTCGAGCCCGCCCAGGTCCCCGACTTCATCGCGCTGCGCGGCGACCCCTCCGACGGGCTGCCGGGGGCCCCGGGGGTCGGTGCGAAGACCGCAGCCGAGTTGCTGCGCGCGCATGGGTCACTCGAGGCGGTCCTGCTCGCCGCGGGCGCCGACGGGGGTCCTGATGCGCCCGCGCGGATCGTTCGCGCGGCCGCCGAGATGCGCCCGCGCCTGGCGGCGGCGCTGCGCGAGAACGCCCAGCTGCTGCGCACCTTCAAGCAGATCGCAACGCTTCAGCGGATCGACGTCGAGCGCCCGCCCGACCGCGCGACCGACTTCGCGGGCGGCGCGGCCGCCGCGAGCGAGCTGGGGATGCGGCGCCTGGCCGAGCGGCTCGAGAAGCTCGCTAGGGCGTGAACTTGATCGTGATCACGTCGCCGTCGGCCATCAGGTAGTCGCGGCCCTCCAAGCGCAGGGTGCCGCGGTCGCGCGCGCCGGCGTAGCCGCCCGCGTCGACGAGCTCGCGCCAGCCGATGACCTCGGCCCGCACGAACCCCTTCTGGATATCCGAGTGGATCTCGCCGGCCGCGTGCCAGGCGGTGAGGCCGCGGCGCAGATGCCAGGACTGCGCGGGCTTGGCCTCGCCCGCGGTGAAGAACGCGATCAGATCGAGCAGCGCGAAGGCCTCGCGAACCACCCGCTCCAGGCCGGACTCGCTGACGCCGAGCTCGGCACGCATCGCCGCCGCATCCTCATCCTCGAGCTCCGCCAGCTCGGACTCGATGCGCGAGGAGACCGCAACCGCGCGCGCGCCCTGCGCGGCGGCATGCGCGGCGATCTCCGCAGGAACCTGCTCGGAGCCCTCGTCGACGTTCGCCACGAACAGCACCGGCTTGCTGGTCAGCGAGCCGAGGTCGCGAGCCGCGTTGGGCGCCTCCTCGGGCACCGCCACGGTGCGGACCGGCTCACCCGCCTGGAGCGCTGCGATCACGGCGTGCAGCCAGGCCTCCTCGGCGATCGCAACCCGGTCGCCCCCGCGCGCCTGTTTGCCCACCCGCTCCACCCGCCGCTCGGCCGTCTCGAGGTCCGCCAGCACCAGCTCGGTCTCGATCGTCTCGATGTCCTTTAGCGGGTCGACGCGGCCCTCGGGGTGCACGACGCTCTCATCGCCGTGCGCGCGCACGACGTGCACGATCGCGTCGGTCTCGCGGATGTTGGCCAGGAAGCGGTTGCCCAGGCCCTCGCCCTCGTGGGCGCCAGCGACCAGGCCGGCGATGTCGTGGAAGTCGATCGTGTCCCACACGATCTCCGAGGCGCCGACCGTCTCGGCCACCTGCTCGAGGCGCGCGATCGCGCACCGGCACCACGGCGACGTTGGGCTCGATCGTGGTGAACGGGTAGTTGGCCGCCTCGGCCCCGGCTTTGGTGAGCGCGTTGAAGAGCGAGGACTTGCCGGCGTTCGGCATCCCCACGATGCCGATGCGGGTGCTCACGGCCGCCCTCCCGCTCGCCCGCGGCCCGCGCGCAGGCGCCCGCCGCCCCCGCACACGCGCCCGCCGCCCCCGCACACGCGCCCGCCGCCCCCGCACACGCGCCCGCCGCCTCCGCGCAGACGCCCGCCCCCGCTCGCGCAGCCGGCCAGCGCGCTGCCGAGCAGCGCCCCGGCGAGCACGTCGGAGGGATAGTGCACGCCGAGATACAGGCGCGAGAGCGACAGGCCGGCGGCGAGCGCATACAGCGGCACCGCCGGCAGCCCCAGACGTGAGTAGCTGCGCGCGCCGGCGAACGACGTGGTGGCGTGTGCGCTCGGGAAGCTGAGCCGCGTGGGCGTGTCCGATCAGCGGCGGCAGGCCGGCGAGGCGCGGCCGCTGGCGGCCGACGAGCAGCTTGATCGCCGTGTTGAGCGCGTAGGCGCCCACGACCGTGCCCGTCGCGCGGCGCCAGCGATCCGCCTGCGCGCCCCGTCGAGCGCCTGGCCGATCGCGCCGATCGCCAGCCACACGCCGCCGTGCTCGCCCAGGCGCGAGAATCGCGCGACGGCGCGCTCGAGCGCGGGGGTCGTGCCCGCGGGTGCGCGCGAGGCGCAGCAGCTGCTCCTCGAGCGAGCGCAAGGTCTAGGCGCTGAAGCCGACGCGCAGATCGTCGCTCTCGGCGCGCACGTAGACGACCTGGGCGAGGTCGAGGCGCACGGGCCCCTCGTCGCTGTCGATCTCGTGCCAGCCGCCGCCGCCGAGCGCCTCGTTGAGAGCCCTCAGCTGCTCGTCCTCGACGCGCAGCGCCAGCACCTGGCCGCCCTGGAAGCCGATGCTGATGCGGCGAGGTCGCGACGACGGCATCAGTGGCCCCCGGCGCCGCGGCCGGCTCGACGATCTCGGTGAGCACGCCCACCGTTGCCCGCGGATGCATGAACGCCACACGCGAGCCGCGGATGCCGGTGCGCGGCCGCTGGTCGATCAGCGCGCAGGCCCGCCTGCACGAGCGCGGCGAGCGTGGCGTCGATGTCGGCGACCTGGTAGGCGACGTGGTGCAGGCCCGGCCCCTGCCTGGCCAGGAACCTGCCGACGGGCGTCTCCGCGCCGAGCGGCGCGAGCAGCTCGACGTGGTTCTCGCCGACGTCGAGCAGCACGGCCTCCACGCCCTGCTCCTCGACCACCTCGCGGTGGGCGAGCTCCAGCTCGAAGCTGTCGCGGTAGAGCTCGAGCGCGGGCTCGATCTCCTCGACGGCCACGCCGATGTGGTCGATGCGGCTGAACACCAGCCGCAGTCTATAGCCGTGCGCCCTCGTCCTCGCCGGAGGGCTCGGGGGGCACGCCGATCGCGGCCGGCCCTGCGGGGGGCTCGTGTGCGGCGGCCGCCGCGACCACCCGCAGGCCGACGCCCGGGGAGCGCTCCATGCGCGGCACGCCGTGCATGATCCGTTCGATCGCCTCGCGCTCGAGCACCTCGTGCTCGAGCAGCTCCTGGGCGAGCGCGTCGAGCTGGCGGCGATGGGCGACGATCAGCTTCTGCGCCGCGCGCCGGCCTTCCTCGATCAGATCCTGGCGCTCCTCGTCGCGGATCCTCAGCGTGCGTCTCCGACAGTCTCACGTCGCCGTCGGGCGAGCGCCCCACGCCGGCCGTGCCCATCGCGTAGTCGTGGACCATCGAGTGGGCGATGTCGGCCACGCGCTTGAGGTCATCCGAGGCGCCGGTGGTGATCGCGCCGAAGACGATCTGCTCGGCCACGCGTCCGCCGAGCAGCACGGTCATGTAGTCGAGCAGCTCCTCGCGCGTCTTCAGGTAGCGGTCCTCGGCGGGCAGGTTGAGCGTGTAGCCGAGCGCCCGGCCGCGCGGCACGATCGAGATGCGGTGCACGCGGTCGACCGACGGCAACAGCTCGCCGCACAGCGCGTGCCCGGCCTCGTGGAAGGCCACCACGCGCTTCTCGTGCGCGTTGAGCACGCGCTTGGACTGGACCCCAGCGATCACCCGCTCCAGCGCGGAGTCGAAGTCGGCGTTGGTGATCGACTTGCCACCGCGCCGGGTGGCGAAGATCGCGGCCTCGTTGCAGATGTTCGCGAGGTCCGCGCCCGTCAGCCCGCTCGTCTGCTGGGCGACCAGCGTGAGGTCGACGTCCTGCAGCGGCTTGTTGCGCGTGTGCACCTCCAGCACGCCGAGGCGACCGGCCACGTCGGGGGGAACGACGAACACCTGGCGGTCGAAGCGGCCGGGGCGCAGCAGCGCCGGGTCGAGCTTCTCGAGCAGGTTGGACGCGGCGATCACGACGACCCGCCCGCTGGAGGAGAAGCCGTCCATCTCCACGAGCAGCTGGTTGAGCGTCTGGTCCTTCTCGCCCGAGACATCCGCGCCGCGACGGCCGCCCACGGCGTCGAGCTCGTCGATGAAGATGATCGCCGGTTCGTGCTTGCGCGCGATCGCGAACAGCCGGCGGATGCGAGCGGCGCCGAGGCCGGCGAACATCTCGACGAACGAGGCCGCCGACTGGGCGAAGAACTGCGCGCCCGACTCGTTGGCCACCGCCTTGGCGAGCAGCGTCTTGCCCGTCCCCGGCGGACCGTGCAGGAGGATGCCCTTCGGCACGCTCGCTCCGAGCGCGTGGAAGGACTTGGGATCGCGCAGGAACTCGACGATCTCCTGCAGCTCGGCCTTGGCCTCATCGACGCCGGCGATGTCGGCGAAGGTGACCGCCTGGCTCGAGGCCGGCTTGATCTGCTGCGGCTTGATCCGCGGCATCACCTTCAGCGTGCGCCACATCATGAAGATCAGCGCGGTGAAGAACAGGATCATCACGACCGGCGACCAGTTGTAGGCCGCCGTCTGGATTTCCTGCACGAAGGAGGTCTGGGAGGCCGGCTGTATCGGCACCGCGTGCACGGTGCCCGCGTGTGCCTGCCCCGAGGCGATACCCGAGGGGGCGCCCGCGGGGTGCCCCCTCGCGCCGGCGGCATGCCCGCCCGCCGTCCCCCGTGTGGCCGCCGTGGGCGGCGCAGCGACGTACGTGACAGACGGCTGTGTGACAGTAGAGCCCGTCGTGGCGGCCGTCGTGGCCGTCGTGGCTCCCTGCCCTCTCATCCCGCGCCCATTTCCCTCGACTTCACCATCCTTGGCATGGTCTAATTATGCGGCTTTGTCAAGGATCCGTGGGAAATATCGCCCAGCGCGCAGCGCACCGCGCGCGGGCGCTCTCCCCGCTCGCCCCAGGATCGTCTCCCCGCTCGCCCCAGGATCGTCTCCCCGCTCGCCCCAGGATCGTCTCCCGGCTCAGGCCAGGATCCGCGTGGCGAGATCTGCGAACAGCTCGGTTGCGAAGGCCAGGTCGCGCACGTCGATCCGCTCATCGGCCCCATGGATCAGCGGCGCGGTCTGCAGCAGCGTCTGATGGCGGTGCGGGAAGAAGCCGTAGGCCACGCACTCGGGGAAGGCCACGCGGAAGTGGCGCGAGTCGGTGAAGCCGGGCAGGATCACGGGCACGACCTCGCTGCCCGGATCGCGCTCGGCGACCCAGGCGGCGATCGCGTCCATCAGCGGTGACTGCATCGGCGAGCGGTTGCCGACGACGCGCTCGGTGAACTCGATCCGCCAGGGCGGGTCGGCGTCCAGCGTCTCCTCGCCGAGAACCTCCGCCAGGCCCGCCCGCACCTCATCCTCGCCGAGCCCCGGGGGGACGCGGCAGTCGACCCTCAGCTCGGCATGGCTGGGGATCACGTTGATCTTCTCCGACGCCCGGATCCGCGTGGGCGTGAAGGTGACGCCGAGCATCGGCTCGAACATGATCGCCAGGCGCGGGTCGGCTGCGCGCAGCCGCGCGACCGCCCCCTGCGGATCGTCGGGGTCCTCGCCGATCCCGCGCAGGAAGGCGAGCGGCTCGCTCGTCGGCAGATAGGAAGGCTGGCGCGCGGCGAAGCGCTCGAGCGCGGGAGCCATCTTCAGCAGCGCGTTCTCGCCCATCCCCGGCATCGAGGCGTGGCCGGCGACCCCGTCGGTGCTGAGCGTGAAGCGGAACACCCCCTTCTCGGCGCAGCAGACGCCGTAGCAGCGCCTGCCGCGATACTCGAACACCGCGCCCCCGCCCTCGTTGACCAGCAGGTCGCAGCGCACCTTCTCGGGATGGGTCTCGGTGATCCACTGCGCGCCCAGCTCTCCCCCGGTCTCCTCGTCGACCACGGCCACGATCAACAGCTCGCCGCGCGCCGGCCGCCAGCCCGAGCGCGCGAGCGATGCCGCCGCGGCGACCTCGGCGGCGACCTGCGACTTCATGTCGAGCGAGCCCCGGCCCCACAGGAAGCCGTCGGCCAGATCCCCCGACCAGGGGTCGTGCGTCCAGGCGGTCGGGATCGGCGAGCACGGTGTCCACGTGGCCGAGGTAGCAGAGCGTGGGGCCCTCGTCGCGATCGGCGCGCAGGCGCGCGACGAGGTTGGGGCGATCGGGCTCGGCGCCGAGCAGCTCGCACTCAAAGCCCGCGCGCGAGAGATGGTCGGCGAGGTATTCCTGCGCCGGGCGCTCGTTGCCGGGAGGGTTGACCGTGTTGAAGCGGATCAGACGTGCGAGCAGCTCCTCGGCCTCGGAGGCGGCGCCGTCGATCTCCGATCGCGCGGCGCTCATCGGCGGTGCGTCTGCTCGCTCATCGGCCAGATCGTACGCCGATCCCAGCAAGCTCCTCGGAGGAGAGCGGGTAGTGGCAGGCGACGCGCGTGCCCCCACCATGCTCGGAGAGCAACGGCTCCTCTGCCGCGCAGAGCGCCTGCGCCTTCGGGCAGCGCGTGTGGAAGCGGCAGGCGCTCGGCGGGTCGGCCGCGCTGGGCACGTCGCCGCCGAGCAGCCGCCGCGGCATCCCGCGGCGGGAGGGGTCGGCGAGCGGCACGGCGGACAGCAGCGCGCCCGTGTAGGGGTGACGGGGGGAGCCGTAGAGCTGATCGGTCGGGCCGATCTCGACGATCTTGCCGAGATACATCACCGCGACCCGGTCGCACATGTGGCGGATCACCGACAGGTCGTGGGCGATCAACACGAGCGTCAGGCCGAGCCGGCGCTGCAGGTCGCGCAGCAGGTTGAGCACCTGCGCCTGGATCGAGACGTCGAGCGCGGAGACCGGCTCATCGGCGATCAGCAGCCTCGGGCTCAGCGCCAGCGCGCGCGCCACGCCGATGCGCTGGCGCTGGCCGCCGGAGAACTCGTGCGGGTAGCGGTTGTAGTGCTCGGGGCTCATGCCCACCGAGCTTCAGCAGCTCCTGCACGCGGCGCTTGCGCTGCGCCCGGTCGCTCTCCAGCCCGTGTATCACGAACGGCTCGCCGACGATCGCGCCGACCGTCTTGCGCGGGTTCAGGGACGAGTAGGGGTCCTGGAAGATCATCTGCATCTCCCGTCTGACGGCCTTCAGCCGCACGCCCTGCAGCCGGGTGATGTCCTGCCCGTCGAAGCGCACCTCGCCGGAGCTCGCGTCGAGCAGCCGCATGATCAGCCGCGCCGTGGTGCTCTTGCCGCAGCCCGTCTCTCCGACGATCCCCAGGGTCTCGCCGGCCATCACCTCGAGGCTCACCCCGTCGACCGCCTTGACCACACCGATCGCGCGCTGGACGACGATCCCGCGGGTGATCGGAAAGTGCTTTACGAGCTCGCGCACCTGCACGAGCGGCTCCTCCGCGCTCATCCTCCTGCCTCCGCGACAGTCGGGCCTGCCTCCGCGACAGTCGGGCCCGCCTCCGCGACAGTCGGGCCCGCCTCCGCCACAGTCGGACTTGCCTCCGCCGCCGCGCCCGCGTCCCGCGCGGGACTCCGCTCGGCCTGCAGCTCAGACCACAGCCGTCGCCGCTCCTCGATCGAGAGCAGGCACGCGACCCGGTGGCCGGGCTCGCCGGGCACGGACTCGAGGGTGGGCGCGATCACCGCGTGCTCAGGCTGGGCGTACGCGCAGCGCGGATGAAAATGGCATCCCGAAGGACGCCTGATGAGGCTCGGGGGGCTGCCCGGGATCGCCTCCAGCTGCTGCTCCCGCGGTCCCGCGAGCGTGGGGATCGAGCGCAGCAGACCCCACGTGTAGGGATGCTGCGGGCGCGTGAAGATCAGCTCGGCCGAGGCCGCCTCCACGATCCGTCCCGCATACATCACGGCGATCTCGTCGGCCATCTCGGCCACGACCCCGAGATCGTGGGTGATGATCACGATCGCCATCCCGAGCTCGCGCTGCAGCCGTTCCATCAGCGCGAGGATCTGCGCCTGCACGGTCACGTCGAGCGCGGTGGTGGGCTCGTCGGCGATCAGCAGCTTCGGTTCGTTGGCGAGCGCCATCGCGATCATCGCGCGCTGGCGCATGCCGCCCGAGAACTCGTGCGGGTACTCCTGCGCGCGCCGCGCCGGGTCGGGGATCCCGACGAGGCCGAGCAGCTCCACCGCGCGCGCGTGCGCCTGGCGCCGGGAGGCATCGCGGTGGGCGCGAACGGCCTCGGCCAGCTGGCTGCCGACCTTGTAGAAGGGGTGCAGCGAGGACAGCGGATCCTGGAAGATCATCGCGATCTCGTTGCCGCGGATCGCGCGCATCTCGCCCTCGGAGAGCGAGAGCAGGTCGCGGCCGTCGAAGCGGATGCTCCCGGAGATGCGAGCCCCCTGAGCGCGCGTGAGGCCCATCGTCGTCAGCGAGGAGACGGTCTTGCCCGAGCCCGACTCCCCGACGATCCCCAGCGTGGCGCCCTGCGCGAGCCGATAGGAGATTCCGTCGACGGCGTGCACGACCCCGTCTTCGGTGGGGAACTCCACGCGCAGCTCCTCGACGCACAGCAGCGGCTCCGCGGCGGCGCCCACTAGAAGCGCACCCGCGGGTCGAGATAGGCGTAGGCGATGTCGACGAGGATGTTCGCCACGATGATGAACAGCGCGCCGGCGAGGACGGTTCCCTGCACGATCGGGAAGTCCGAGTGCGTGATCGCCTGGTAGTTCAACAGCCCGATGCCCGGTATCTCAAAGACGTTTTCGACGAGGATCGCGCCGCCCAGCAGCACGCCGATGTCGAGCGCGAGGATCGTCATCACGGGGTTCACCGCCGAGCGCAGCCCGTGACGCAGGACCACGCGCCGCTCGCTCAGGCCCTTCGCGCGCGCGGTGCGGATGTAGTCCTCGCCCATCACCTCGCTCATGCTCCCGCGGATCAGCCGGGCGTAGATGGCGGAGTTCGTCGCGGCGAGCACGAGCCAGGGCAGGATCAGCGAGGTGAACCATTTCCACGGATCGCTGCTCAACGGCACATAGCTGCCGGCGCCCGGGAACACCCTGATCTGTCCGATGTCGGCGGCGAACAGGAACAGCACGATCAGGCCGAGCCAGTATTCGGGCGCGGAGATGAACAGCAGCGCGGTGCCCATCGCGCCGCGGTCGAGCAGCGAGCGCCGCCGCACCGCCGAGACGATCCCCACCGCCAGCCCCGACAGCAGCCAGATCACCGAGGCGCCGAGCGTGAGCGAGATGGTCGCGGGCAGGCGGTCGGCGATCAGGCCCTTGACGGGCGCGCTGCTGTAGTAGCTGTAGCCGAGGTCGAAGTGCACGAAGATGCCCTTCATGTAGAGCCAGAACTGCTCGAGCAGCGACCGGTTCAGGCCGAGGTCGACGCGGATCTCGGCGATCACCCTCGGGCTGGCGCTGCGCCCGGCGCGCAGCCGCGCCGGGTCCCCCGTCGGCAGGACCCGGAACAGCACGAACGTCAGCGCCGAGACGAGGATCAAGAGGACGACCCCCCACAGCAGCCGGCGGATGATGTAGCGAAGCACCTACTTCAGTGAGGTGAAGCTGTAGTCCCACGCACCGGAGTTCCACAGATCCCCGACGCCCGCGACGTCCTTGGACTCGATCTCCGCTTCCTTGTCGAAGGCGTACGGCACGGCCGCGGCATCGGCGACGAGTTCGTCATCGATCGCCGCCCACGCCTTTTCGCGCGCTTCCTTGCTGGTCAGCAGTTCCGCCTTTTCCATCGCCGCATTGATCGCCGGGTCGTTCACCTGGCCCCAGTTGTTGTTGCCGGACGGGATGATGTTCTTGCCGTTGAAGGTGCACGTCGAGCACCGCCTGGCCGTCGGCGAAGTCCGCGCCCCAGCCGACGTTCGGGCAGACGTCGATCTCTTCGGCCGGCACGCCGCAGTACTTGGAGTACATGACCGACTGGTCGACGAGGCTGAGCTTGGTCTTGAAGCCGAGGTTCTGCAGCGTGCTGTTGGCGATTTCCGCGTCCTCGGCATCGGGGCGCCGGTCGAGCCGACGACCTCGAGCGTCTTCGAGCCGCTGTACTTCCCGCTCGGGTAGCCCGCGAGCCGCATGTACTTTTCGGCGATCGCCATGTCGCCTTCGGGGTGTTCGTTGTAGTCGACCTTCGGGCCCGCAGGCCGCCGGCGTCTTCGAAGCCGGGGATTTCCGGGTAGATGAAGTGCGTCATCACGTCGGTCACGAGGCTCGCCGCCGCGCGCCTTGTTCATGGCCACGCGGTTGAGCGCCGCCCAGAAGGCCTTGCGCAGCGTCGATGTTGGAGAACGGGCCCTGCTTGTTGTTGACGGCGATGTAGCGGGTCCCCGGCGCCCGGCGAGATCTCGAGCTGGCTGCGGAACTGTTCGTACGCCAGCTGCACGATCGTTTTGGCCACCGGGTCGTTCTGGACCATGTTCGAGCCTTCGAGCACCTGGCGTCCGATCACGTTGGTGTCGCCGCCGATCTGGATGTCGATTTCATCGAGGTAGGCCGGCCTGAAGTCGGTGCTCGCATTCCAGTTGGGGTTGCGCACGAGCGTGGCGGACTTGCCCGGTTGATAGCCGATGCCGAGCACCTTGCCTTCGCTGTTGTTCTTGAACATGTAGGGGCCCGTGGCGACCTGGTAGTTGCCGTATTCGCTCGGTTTCTTGGCGTCGAACTTCTTGGCGTATTCTTCGGGCACGGGCGCGCTCAGCGGCAGCGCGAGCGCGTCGATGACGATCGCCGCGGTCGGCTTTTCCAGATGGAAGACGATCGTGTACTTGTCCGGCGTGGTGATGCCCGGGAAACGGGCCGCCCTTTGCGTTGGCGGCGCCCTCGAGCGAGCTGAAGTAGCTTTCGAAGTAGGCGTTGGCGACGTTCGGGTTGGCGCCGCGCTCGATCGCATAGGCGACGTCGGCGGAGGTCACTTCGCGGTTGACCGGCGGGCTGAAGTGGACGCCGTGGCGAATGTGAACGGTGACCGTCTTGCCGTCGGAGGAGACTTCCGCCGGTTCTGAGGCGAGGTCCGGGCTCGCCTGGGCGAAGGTGTTTGGCTTGTAGGAGAAGAGCGGCCGCTGCGTCGCGTACACGGCCTCGTAGTCGATCGCGAAGTAGGCCAGGCCGGGATCGATGTTTTCGAAGTCCTCGTGGTTGAGCACGGTCAGCGTTCCGCCGCGTTTGCCCCCGCTCTGGGGCTGGGTCTTCGGGCTCTGAATGCCGTTGGCGCTGACGTTGCTCGAGCTCGTGTCGCTCGAGCCGCACGCTGCGAGCGCCGCTGCGCACAGGGCCGCGAGTGCCGTCAACGCACCCATCCTCATCGTCCTGCTCATCGTGCCTCCTGTGGTTGCGTTGCCGGCGCGGGCGCGCAGGCCGTCGTTGCTCGGGGCGCCGCGCTCATCGGGCGATCCTCGGGTTGAGGGCGTCCTGCAGACCATCGCCGAGCAGGTTGAACGCGAGCACGGTCAGGAGCAGCGCGATGCCCGGAAAGGTCATGTACCACCAAGCGGTTGCGAAGATCGGGGTCGCCTGGGCGATCATCTGCCCCCAGCTGGCGGTCGGCGGGCCGGATGCCCACGCCGAGGAACGAGAGCGCCGCCTCGAAGAGGATGTTCGCCGGGATCAGCAGGCTCGAGTAGACGATGACCGGCGCTGCCAGGTTGGGGAGGACCTCCCTGAACATGATCCGCGCGTTGGAGGCGCCGAGCGCGCGCGAGGCCTCGACGAACTCCCGCTCGCGCAGCGACAGCACCAACCCGCGCACGATCCGCGCGACGTAGGTCCAGTTGGCGAGCGCGATGATGAAGATGACCGACCCCAGGCCGGGCTGGATCAGCCCTTTCACGCACCCCCGCACCTCGCAGGCGGCGCCGAGGCCGAGCCCGAGCAGCAGGATCGGGATCGACAGGAAGACATCGGTCAGGCGCGAGAGCAGCGTGTCCACCCAGCCGCGGTAGAAGCCGGCCAGCACGCCCGTCACGAGGCCGATCGCGGTCGCGATGGCGGTCCCGCCGATGCCGACCACGAGCGAGACCCGCGTCCCGTAGATGACCCGCGACATGACGTCCTGGCCGAGCTGGTCGACGCCGAACGGGTGTGCGGCGCTCGGCCCCAGGGGGCTGCCGAAGGCGTTTGTCAAGTTGGGGTTCTCGACGTTGGGCCCGGGCAGGCCGAGCGCGCTGACCAAGAGCGGCGCCGCGATCGCGACGACGATGAGGAACGCGATGAACGCGAGGGAGGCGACGGCGACGCGGTCCCTGCGGAAGCGCTGCCAGAACAGCTGCATCGGAGAGCGGGCGGCGATGTCGCCGCCCGCGTCGAGGAAGTCCAGGCTGCCCTGCGCGGCGGGCAGCATCTCAGCCGCGCCGACGCTCATCTCGCCGGCCGTCCGAGCGCGGGAAGGGGGTGTTTGCGGGTGGGAGCCACCGGATGTATAGGTTCGACGCCGACGCGGCCGCTACCTCCCGGGGAAAACCTCCGCGGGACGCGATACTCAGGCGTGTGGACACCCTCTTCGACGAGGACTCCGGGGATGGCCCGGCGGCGCGCCGGGCGGCGCGGGTGGGCGGCGACGGCGCGGGGCGCCCGCTGGCCGTGCGCGTGCGGCCGCGGAGCCTGGAGGAGTTCGTCGGGCAGTCCCACCTGCTCGGGGCCGGCTCGGCGCTGCGCACGGCGATCGAGCAGGGCCATCCGCACTCGATGGTGCTCCACGGCCCCCCGGGATCGGGCAAGACCACGCTCGCGCGGATCGTCGCCGAGCGTTCGCAGGCCGCCTTTGAAGAGCTGAGCGCCGTGGCGGCCGGGCGCGCGGAGGTGCGCGCGGTGATCGAGCGCGCCGCCCACCGCCGCGCGGGCGGCGGCGCGCAGACAGTGCTGTTCCTCGATGAGATCCACCGCTTCAACAAGGCCCAGCAGGACGCGCTGCTGCCGGCGGTGGAGGAGGGCCTGCTCACCCTGATCGGCGCGACGACCGAGAACCCCGCGTTTGAGGTCAACGGCGCCCTGCTCTCGCGCGTGCGCGTGTACGCGCTGCAGGCGCTCACGGCCGCGGAGGTCGGCACGGTGCTGCGCCGCGCGGCAGCCGGCACGATGGACGTCGAGGAGGAGGCATTCGACTTCCTGGCGGCGCGCAGCGAAGGTGACGCGCGCACGGCCCTCAACGCGCTCGAGCTGGCCGCCGCCACCGCTGCGGAGCTCGGCGAGGAGCGCGTGACCCTGCAGCGCGTGGAGGACGCCCTGCAGCGTCGGGCGATCCTCTACGACAAAGGGGGCGATCGCCACTACGACTACATCTCGGCCTGGATCAAGGCCACGCGCGGATCCGATCCCGACGCCTCGCTGTACTACCTGGCGGTGATGCTCGAGGGCGGCGAGGACCCGCGCTTCATCGTGCGGCGGATGGTGATCCTCGCCTCCGAGGACATTGGCAACGCCGACCCCGCCGCGCTGTCGCTGGCGACGGCGGCCGCCGCGGCCGTCGAGCACGTCGGCCTGCCGGAGGCGCGCTACGCGCTGGCGCAGACGGCGATCTACCTGTCGCTGGCGCCCAAGTCCAACGCCGCCGGGCGCGCCCTGGGGGCGGCCACCGCGCACGTGCGCGGGCAGGGCGCCGCGCCGGTGCCGGCCTGGCTGCGCTCCGGCCCGACCACCGCCTTCGGCGGCGGTGCCCCCGATCTGCGATCGACCGGGCAGGAGCAGGCCGACTACGACAACCCGCACGCGCACCCCGGCCATCTCTCCCCGCAGGAGCTGCTGCCGGAGGGCGCGGCCGGCGAGCGCTTCTACGAGCCCGACGAGGCCGAGGCCGAGCTGGCGCGGCGGCTGGCGGAGGTCCGCCGGGCCCGTCGGCGAGACCCGCGATAATCGCTCCCCGATGAGCGCACCCTCGAGCGAGACCGCCGCCCAGCAGGAGCTGCTCGCGCGCGATCCCGCGACCGGCGAGCTCCTGGGCAGCGTCGCCCTCACGCCGCCCGAGCAGATCGAGGAGGTGGTCAGGGAGGTCGCCAAGGTGCAGCCGCTGTGGTCGCTCCTGCGGGTGAAGGACCGCGCGCGGTACATGCGCCGGATGGCCCAGGCGGTGATCGACGACTTCGACGAGCTGCAGGAGGGGCTCGGCCGCGAGCAGGGCCGGCCGCGCGCGGAGATCGCAGCGCTCGAGCTGCTCGCGGCGATCGACGCGCTGATCTGGATAGCGGACGACGGCGCCGAGGTGCTCGGCGGGCGGCGGGTCGGGATCAACCGCTCGATGGCGATCGCCAAGCGCGCGCGGATCGCCTATGAGCCGTATGGAGTGCTCGGAGTGATCGGCGCCGGCAGCGCGCCGTTCGCGCAGCCGCTCGGTCAGGTCGCGGGGGCCCTGCTGGCGGGCAACGGCGTCGTCTTCAAGCCCGCCGCACGGGCGTGCCTGGCCGGCGAGCGGATCGCGCGCGTGCTCGCGCGCGCCGGACTGCCCGAGGGGCTCGTGCGGGTCGTGCACGGCGGAGCGGACGTTGGCGTCGCGCTGGCGCAGGCGCGGGTGGACAAGATCCTGTTCACCGGCTCGCCCGCCGTCGGGCGCGTGGTGGCGAGGGCGTGCGTGTCGCGTGAGAAGGAGGTGACCGTCGAGCTCGGCGGCAAGGACGCGATGCTCGTGCTCGGCGACGCCCACCTGCAGCGCGCGGCGGCCGGCGCCCTGTGGGCCGGCTGCGCGGGCGCGGGCCAGGCGCGCGGGTCGATCGAGCGCGTGTACGTGGCGCGCGAGGTCTACCAGCGGTTCCTGAACGCCCTCACCGACGGGGCGCGCGCGCTCCGCGTCGGTGACCCCGTCGACCCACTGATCCAGGTCGGACCGCTGGCGTCGCCGCGGCGTGCCGAGCACGTTGACGCGCTCGTGCGCGACGCGCTCGAGCAGGGCGCGGAGCTGCGCTGCGGCGGCCCGGTCGCACCGGCCGGCTGCCAGGCGGGCGCCTTCTACGCCCCGGCGGTCATCACCGGCGCGACGCCCGCCATGCGCGTCCTGCGCGAGCCGATCGACGGGCCGGTGCTCGTGGTCGTGCCGGTCGCCTCGGTCGACGAGGCGATCGCGCTGGCCAACGACAGCGACTACGGGCTCGGCGCGTCGGTGTGGACGGCGGATCGCTACCAGGCGATCCGCATCGCGCGCGAGCTGCATGCGGGCATGGTGTGGCTCAACGACCACCTCCCCGGGCCGACCGTCTCGCGCGGGCCGTGGGGAGCTGCCGCCGGCGGAGGGCTCGGCCGCACGCTCGGCCAGGCCGGCCTGAGGGCGTGCGCGCAGGAAAAGCTAATCACCTGGGACCCGCCGTCGACGCGCGGGCTGTGGTGGGGTCCTTATGACCAGAGCACCGCCCGCGCCGCGCGCGCGGTCGCAAAGATGCGCTCTGGCCGCGAGTCCGACCGCGAGCACGCCTGGCGCAAGGGCGCCGTCACGCTCGCGCGGGTGGGCGCGCGGGCGCTCGGACGGGGGCTGCCGAAGGGCTAGCCTTGCCGTCTGCGCCCGGCGGGCTGGCCCGCCCGAATCCCGCGGACGGGCCGTGCAGGGGCTACGCTAGGGCAATGCCCGCCCAGGCCTATGCAGGCAAGGAGTGCGTATGCCAGCTGCGCAGGGGGATCTGCGACCAGAGCTGCGTGCAGGGCATGCTCGACACGCCCTTCTACATCGCCTGCCTGAAGCTCACCGGGCGGCGCTGCCTGGTCGTCGGCGGCGGCCAGATCGGGCTGGAGAAGGTCGAGGGACTGCTCGCCTGCGACGGCGAGGTCGCGTTGATCGCGCCCGAGGCCGAGCCGGAGCTGGCCGAGTACGCGCGCGAGGGCTCGATCCGCTGGGAGCGGCGGGCGTATGCGGGCGCCGCAGACCTGGAGGGCGTGTTCATGGTGATCGCCGCAACCGACGACACCGACGTCAACATCGCGGTGTTCGAGGACGCCGAGCGGCGGGCGATGCTCGTGAACGTGGTCGATGTGCCGCCGTTGTGCAACTTCATCCTGCCGGCGATCGTGCGCACCGGCCCGCTGGCCATCGCGATCTCGACCGCCGGCGCCTCGCCGGCGCTGGCCAAGCGCATGAAGCGTGAGATCGAAGGCCAGTTCGGCGAGCCCTACGCGCGCCTGGCGGTGCTCCTGAATGAGGTGCGCGGCTGGGCCAAGGGCACGCTGCCCACCTACCAGGACCGCAAGGAGTTCTTCGAGGGCATCGTCAACGGCGAGCCCGATCCGGTGGCGCTGCTGCGTGGCGACGGTGACGGCAGCGGCGAGCGGGCCGTGCGTGAGTTGATCGCACAGGCGCAGGGTGCGCACGCGTTGCAGGTGTCGAGAGCCTGAGCGTGGCAGCGCTGCAGGTCGAGGGGCTCGCGCGGCACTACGGCGAACGCGAGGCCCTCAGCGACGTCTCGCTGTCGCTGGCGGATGGCCAGACACTCGTCGTGTTCGGCCCCAACGGAGCCGGCAAGACGACGCTCCTGCGCGTGCTGGCGACGTTGCTGCGCCCGCACGCGGGCCGTGTGCGCGTGCTCGGCAGCGAAGTGCCCGGAGAGGCGTGGGCGGTGCGCGGGCGTATCGGCCTGCTCGGTCACGAGCCGCTGCTCTACCGCGAGCTGACCGCGCGGGAGAACCTGCGCTTCCACGCGCGGCTGCACGGCGTGAGCGACGAGCGTGTGCGCGAGCTGCTCGACGCCGTCGCGATGCGCGGGCGCGAAGACGAGCCGTTGCGCACGCTCTCGCGCGGCATGGTCCAGCGCGTGGCCGTCGCGCGCGCGGTGCTGCACGATCCCGAGCTGCTGCTGCTGGATGAGCCATATTCGAACCTCGACCCGGCTGCGATCGAGTTGACCGCGCCGCTGATCGGCGCCGGCTCGGGGCGCACGCGCGTGGTCTGCAGCCACGACCCGAGCGGCGGGCTGGCCGAGGCCGACGTGGTCCTCGGCCTGCGCGACGGGCGCCCGGCGCTGCTGCAGGCCGCCGCAGACATCGATGCCGGCGCGATCGGGGAGCTCTACCGGTGAGCGCCGTCGCCCGCGAGACGCCTGCGCCGCAGGGCGAGCCGGCCGACACCCCGCGGCCGCGCGGACCCGGAGCAATGTCGGTGATCGGCGCCCTGCTGCGCAAGGAGCTGCTGGTCGAGCTGCGCACGCTGGAGTCTGTCCCTGCCATGTCGCTGTTTGCGGTCACGACGTTCGTCGTCTTCCATTTCGCCCTGAACCGCAACAGCGTCGAAGGCGATCTCGCCGCGGGCATCCTGTGGGTGACCCTCCTGTTCGCGGCGATCCTCGGGGTCAACCGCCTGTTCGTGGCCGACGCCGATCAGGGCGGCTTCGACGGCTTCCTGCTTGCTCCGGTCGATCGCAGCGCGCTGCTCGTGGCCAAGGTGCTCACCCTGCTCGCCTATCTGGTCGTGCTCGAGCTCATCGCGGTGCCGGCCTTCGCTCTGCTGCTGCTGGGCCCGCCGCTCGGGCAGGCGCTGCCGGATCTGCTCGGGGTGCTCGCGCTCGGCGACCTCGGCGTCGCGGCGATCGGCACGCTGGTGGCGGCGCTGGCCGTGCGCACGCGCGCTCGCGACCTGCTCGGGCCACTGCTCGGGCTGCCGCTGCTCGTGCCGATCGTGATCGGCGGCGCGCGCGCGACCTCGCCGCTGTTCGCGGCCACCCATGCCACGGCGCCTGCGGCGCGCTGGCTGCTCACGCTGGGGCTCTATGATCTGGTCTTCGGGCTGATCGCCTACGCCCTCTTCGATTTCCTCCTGGAGGACTGAATGGAATCCTCGAGCCGGCGTCCGGCCGGCTCTCCCGACATAGATCGTCGCCCTTCCGGCGACGCTGGCCCGGCCTCGGGGCCGGCTCCCAACGGGGCCGCCCGGCCCGCTCTGTATGGCAGGGGCCTGCGCACGCTGAGCATCTCGACCGTGCTGGCGATGACGCTCGCGCTCGGCCTCGTCTTCTTCTATGCGCCCCTGGAAGCGGAACAGGGCTTCCTGCAGAAGATCTTCTACGTGCACGTGCCGCTGGCGATCGTCGCGCTGTGCGGCTTCGTGATCGGCGGGCTGCTGGCGATCCAGCACCTGCGCACGCGCGACCCGCGCTGGGACATGCGCTCCTACGTGACGATCCACATGAGCCTGATCTTCGCGGTGGGCACGCTCATCACCGGGTCGATCTGGGCGAAGGGCTCGTGGGGGCACTGGTGGGTGTGGAGCGAGCCGACGCTCGTGTCCTTCCTGATCGTGTTCCTGCTCTACGCCACCTACCAGCCGCTGCGCTTCGCGATCGAGGACCCGGAGCGCCAGGCGCGCTACGCGTCCGTGTTCGCGATCACCGCCGGCGCGTTCGTGCCGATGAACTTCATTGCCGTGCGCCTGTCCAGCGCCTACCTGCACCCGCGGGTGCTGGGCAACACCTCCAACCTCCCGGGTCCGATGGCACTGACGTTCCTCGTCTCGCTGGCGGCGATGGCGCTGCTGTTCGCCACCCTCTGCAAGTACGAGCTGACGGCCAAGCACGCGCGCGCTCAGCTGCGGGCCTTGCGCAGGCGCCTGAGCGGCGAGGTCCCGGGCGCCCGCCCGGAGCTGCGGCGCAGCGCGGCGCCGGCCCTGCACCACACCACGATGAGCGCGCACGGCGGCGCGAGGCCGGGACTGTGACGCTCGCCCTCGCGCTCGGCGAGCTGCCGGCGCTGCCGCTGCACACGGCCGGCAAGTACGTCGCCGGCGCCTACGTGGTGCTGTTCGCGATCGTGCTGATCTACGTCGCAATCATGGCGATTCGCCTGAGCCGCATCGAGCGCGAGCTCGGCGAGCTGCTGGAGCTCGCCGAGCGTCCGGGCGCCGAGCGTCCGGGCGAGCAGCCGGGCGGGCGCGAGCCGGACCCCCTCGAGCGGGAGTCGACGCTGGCATGAGCGAGCTGCTGGCGCTTGGCATCTCGCACAAGACGGCGCCCGTGGCGCTGCGCGAGCGTCTGGCGTTCACCGAGAGCGAGGCGAGCGAGTTCGCCGCCCAGCTCGTCGCCGGCGCGGAGGTGCGCGAGGCGGTCGTGATCTCCACCTGCAACCGCACGGAGGTCTACCTGGTGGTCGGCGATCCGGTGCGCGCCGAGTCCGACGTGCTCGGTCTGCTGGCCCGCCGCGCTGGCATCCGCCCGACCGAGCTCGCCGAGGCGATCTACTCCCCGCGCAACTGCGACGCCGCCCGCCAGCTCTACCGCGTGACCGCGGGACTCGAGTCGATGATCGTCGGCGAGGCCGAGATCCAGGGCCAGGTCAGGCGTGCCCACGAGGCGGCGATGCGCGCGGGCGGCACGGGGGCCTTCACCAACCGGCTGTTCGCGGCCGCGCTGACGACCGGCAAGCGGGTGCGCTCGGAGACCGAGATCGGCTCGAGCCGCGTGAGCGTGCCCTCGGTGGCGGTCGACCTCGCGCGGAGCGTGCTCGGCGAGCTCGAGCGCCGGCACGTCGTGATCCTCGGCGCCGGGGAGACGAGCGAGCTGACCGCGCGGGCGCTGTCCGAGCAGGGCGCCGGCACGATCTTCGTGGCCAACCGCCACGCCGACCGGGCGCTCAGCCTGGCGCAGCGCTTCGGCGGAGCGGTGGTCGGCCTGGAGCGGCTGCCGGACCAGCTCACGCAGGCCGACATCGTGCTCTCCTCGACCTCCTCGCCGCACCCGATCGTCGGCTGCGAGGAGCTCGAGATGGTGATGGCCGAGCGCGGCGGGCGCCCGCTGCTGCTGATCGACATCGCGGTGCCGCGGGACATCGACCCGGACTGCGCCGAGCTGGAGGGCGTGAGCCTGTATGACATCGACGACCTGCAGGCGGTCGTGGCACGCAACCTGAGCACGCGGGAGCTCCAGACGCCGCGGGCGCTCGAGATCATCGACGAGGAGATCCGCCGCTTTGCGCGCTGGCTCGGCCAGCTCGACGCGCTGCCCACCGTGAGCGCGCTGCGGGCGCACGGCGACGAACTCGTGGAGCAGGTGCTGGCCGAGAACGCCGGACGCTGGGAGTCGGCCTCGCCGCGCGACGTCGCGCGCGTGGAGGCGATCGCCCGCGCCGTCATGAGCCGCCTGCTGCACGAGCCGACGATCCGACTGCGCAGCCTCAGCGAGGAGCGCGGCCACGCGAGCCTCGAGGTGGTGCGTGAGCTCTTCGGCCTGCGCGAGGACCCGCCGGCCGAGGAGCAACCTTCGGCGGAGCTGGCGGAGGTCCACGACCTGCCCGTGCCCTCCAGCGTGCGCCGCCGTCGCGGGCGCTGATGCGGATCGGCACGCGGCGCAGCGCGCTCGCGCTGGCACAGGCGGAGCTCGTGGCAGCGCTGCTCGGCGGCGCTGAGATCGTTCCGATCGTGACCAGCGGGGACCTGGCGGCGGGGCCGGCCGGCGAGACGGGCGCGGAGGACAAGTCGCGCTGGGTGGCCGAGCTCGAGAGCGCGCTCGCCGCCGGGGATATCGACCTGGCAGTGCACTCGGCCAAGGACGTCCCGGGCGAGCTGGCGCAGGGGCTCGCGCTGCTCGGCGCCCCGGCACGGGCGGCCGTCGAGGACGTCCTTTGCGGCGCGTCCTCGCTCGAGGAGCTCGCCCCCGGCGCGCGCGTCGGCACGAGCAGCATCCGCCGCACGGCGCAGCTGCGCAGTGCCCGCGAGGATCTCGAGCTGGTGGCGATCGGCGGCAACGTCGACACGCGCCTGGCCAAGCTCGCCGACCCGGGGGAGGGCCTGCAGGCAATCGTGCTCGCGCGCGCGGGCCTCGAGCGGCTCGAGCGCGGCGCGGAGATCGGCGCGCCGCTTGACCCTGCGCGCTTCGTGCCCGCGCCCGGCCAGGGAACCCTTGCGCTGGAGGGTCGCTCCGGCGAGGCACAGATCGCCCAGACGGTCGAGGCGATCACCGACGCGGAGACCTACGCGTGTCTGCTGGCCGAGCGGGAGCTCGCGGCCGAGCTCGGGGCGAGCTGCCATACGCCGCTCGGCGCCTACGCGGTCCCCGCCGGCTGCGGCTGCCTGCACATGCGTGCGTGGGTCGGGCTGCCCGACGGCTCGAGCTGGATCGCCGACGAGCTGCTGGGCGGCTTCTACGATCCGCGGGCGCTCGGGCGCGACGTGGCCAGGCGCATGCGGTCCGCCGGCGCGGCCGAGCTGCTGGGCGAGGCGGAGGCGGCCGCGACGGGCGGCCGCCGGCCCGCCGAGGCATGAGCGGCCGCGTGTATCTCGTCGGCGCGGGCCCGGGCGATCCGGGCCTGCTCACGGCACGGGCCCTGGAGCTGATCGCAGCGGCAGATGTGATCCTGTATGACCGCCTGATCCCGGCCTCCGCGCTCGAGGGCGCGCGCGCCGACGCCGAGCTGCTGTTCGTGGGCAAGCAGGGCGGCGGAGCCTCGGTTGCGCAGGAGCAGACCGAAGCGCTGATGGTGCACCGCGCGCAGGCCGGCAGCACGGTCGTGCGCCTGAAGGGCGGCGACCCGTTCGTATTCGGGCGGGGGGGCGAGGAGGCACTCGCGCTGCGCGCCGCGGCGATCCCCTTCGAGGTCGTGCCCGGAGTGACGGCCGGCGTGGCCGCGCCGGCGTACGCCGGCATTCCGGTCACCCACCGCGGCCTGGCCAGCGCGGTCGCGCTCGTGACCGGGCACGAGGACCCCGACAAGGACACCACGGCGGTCGACTGGGGTGCCCTCGCCGCGTTCCCCGGGACGCTCGTGCTCTACATGGGCGTCCGGCGCCTGCCCCAGATCGCCGCCGCGCTGATCGACGCGGGACGCCCGGCCGCCGAACCAGCGGCCGTGGTGGAGCGCGGCACGCTGCCCGCACAGCGCACCGTCACCGGCACGCTCCAGACGATCGTCGAGAGCGTCGAGCGGGCGGGTATCCAGCCACCGTCGATCACGGTGGTGGGGCCCGTGGCAGCGCTCGCCGAGCAGCTCTCCTGGTTGCCTCCGCGACCCCTTGCCGGAATCACGGTCGCCGTCACGCGCGCCCGCGCCCAGGCCAGCGAGCTGGCGCGCCGGCTGCTGGCGCTCGGCGCCAGCGTGGCGCAGGCGCCCGTCATCCGTGTCAACGCGCTCCCGGGGCCGCCGCTTGACCCTTCGCCATATGACCTCGTCTGCGTGACCAGCCCGAACGGGGTGGCGGGCCTGTTTGAACGACTGGCACGCGCTCCGCACCCGCCCGGAGACGCCCGGTCGCTGGCGGGTGCGAGGGTGGCTGCGGTGGGCCCGGGCACCGCCCGGGCGCTGGCCGAGCGGGGAATCGTGGCCGACATCGTGCCCGAGCGCTTCGTGGCCGAGTCGCTCCTGCAGGCGCTCGCCGACGTGCCGGTCGACCGCGCGCTGGTGGCGCAGGCGCTCGACGCGCGCGAGGTGCTCGCCGAGGGCCTGCGCGCGCGCGGCGCCGAGGTCGACGTGCTCGCGCTGTATGAGACGGTCGCCGAGCCGCTGGGCGCCCGCGAGCTCGAGGCGGCGCAGACAGCCGACTACATCACCTTCGCGTCCGCTTCGGCCGTCCGGTTCTTCCTTCAGGCTTCTGGTGATGCTCCGCCGTCCCCCACCACGCGAATCGTCTCGATCGGCCCGATCACGAGCGCGGCCCTGCGCGAACACGGCCTGGAGCCGCACGTCGAGGCAGAGCAACACGACCTCGACGGTCTGCTCGACGCGCTGCTCGCGGACGCGGTGTCCCTAGCCCGCTGAGGACCATGGATTTGCCGCTGATCACCTTCCTGTCCGACTACGGCCATGCCGATGAGTTCGTCGGCGTGTGCCACGGGGTGATCGCCCGCCGCTGCCCGCAGGCCCGGGTCATCGACATCACCCACACGATCCCGCGCCACGACGTGCGCGAAGGCGCGCTCGTGCTGCGCGACGCGCTGCCGCACATGCCCGCGGCGATCCACCTGGCGGTGGTCGACCCGTCGGTGGGCTCCCGCGGGCGCCAGGCGCGGCGGGCCGTGGCTCTGCGCACGGCCGAGGAGGACCGCGTGCTGGTGGGCCCCGACAACGGGCTGCTGATGCTCGCGGCCGCGCGTCTCGGCGGCGTGGTCGAGGCGGTCGAGATCGGCGACTCACCCGAGCGACGCGAGCCCGTGTCGGCCACCTTCCACGGGCGCGACATCTTCGCCCCGGTGGCCGCCGCGATCGCCGCCGGCCGGCAGCTGGCCGACGTCGGAGACCCGCTGCCCGTAGAGGAGCTGCGCCAGTTGACGCTCCCGTCGGCGCAGGTCCGCGAGGGCGTGCTCGCCGTGCACGTGTTGCGGGCCGACCACTTCGGCAATCTGATCCTCGATGCCTCGCCCGCGCAGGTCGCCGAGGCGGGCATCAGCCCGGGAGGAGCGCTGTCGGTCGAGGTCGCCGGCCGTGCACACGCGGGCCGCTACGCCTCGACGTTCGCCGACGTCCCGCCCGGCGAGCTGCTGCTCTACGAAGACGCCCTGAGGATGGCTGCGATCGCCGTCAACCGCGGCTCGGCGGCGAAGCACCTGGGAGTGGGACGCGACGAGGAGCTGCTGGTGCGCCCCGCGTGAGCGGCGGCGGCGCTGAGATCTCCACGCTGGGCCACCCGCGCGTGCACCTGCGCCGCACCGACTCGACCAACGACCGGGCGCGCGCGCTGGCGATCGCCGGCGCACCGCACGGAACGCTCGTGACGGCCTCCGAGCAGACGGCCGGACGAGGCCGTCACGGCCGGCGCTGGGCCGCCCCCCCGCGCAGCTCGGTGCTGATGTCGCTGCTGCTGCGCTCGCCACCGCCGCTGCTGCCGCTCTTGGCCGCCGTGGCCGTCTGCGACGCGGCCGGGGAGCAGGTCCGCATCAAGTGGCCCAACGACGTCGTGGTCGAGGAGGGCGAGGGGCGCGGCGGCGGGCTCGCGAAGCTCGGCGGGATCCTCACCGAGGGCCGGCCCCAGCAGGGATGGGCGGTGCTCGGGATCGGGCTGAACGTGGCCGTCAAGCTCGAGGAGCTGCCCGGGCTGTCCTCGCCCGCGCCCGGCGGTGAGCCTCCACCGGGTGGCCTGCCGGCGGCGACGCTCGGGCTCGAGCCCGCGGCGGTCGAGCCGATGCTCGCCCGGCTGCTCGATGCGCTCGGGCAGCGCCTGCGAGAGCCAGCCGATCGGACGCTCGATGCGTGGCGCTCGCGGGACGCGCTGCGCGGGCGGGACATCGCCTGGGATGGGCAGGGCGGCGGGCCGGGCCGGGCGTGTCGCGGGCGGGCGGAGGGGATCGACGGCCTCGGGCGGCTGATCGTCGCGCTCGCGGACGGCGGGCACACGACGCTCGCTGCCGGCGAGGTGCACCTGCGGGAGATAGCCTAGGCTCAGGCGGATTCGGGGCGCGGCTGCTCGCCGGCGTGATCGAGCGCGTCCTGGACGTTGCGCCGCAGTTCGCTGTCGACCTTCGGTCCGAGCCCTCCGCTGAGGGTCGGGGTCTGCTGGGCCTCGCCGTCGCCCGCCCCGCCGCCGGCTCGCGACTGCGCGCCGGCGGTGGCGGCGAGCGGCACCGCGGCGGCGCTCCCGTTGGCGGCGCCCTTTGCGCCCTTGCGCCGGCGCCGGGCGTTGCGCGCGCGGCGTTTGGGGAAGTTGCGCAGCAGCTCGCGCGCCAGTGCGGGCGGCTTGCGCGCCATCCGCGTGCGCGCGCCGCGGAGCGCCTCCTCGGCCTCGGGCGTGTGCGCGAGCGCAGCTGCCAGCAGCGCTGCCGCGAGGCGTCGATCCTGCTTGCGCGCTGCGTGGATCAGGCGCCGGGCGTTGCGGGCGTGTGCACCTCCGGCCGAGTTGACCAGCAGCCCGAGCAGGCGCTTGGTCTCCGGCCAGCGCTGGACCGCGTACTCCTCGTGGACGTCGCGGGTGTACTCGGCCAGGCGCCAGATCCAGGCGTTGGCCTGATCGCGCCTGCCGATCCGCCGCTCGACGAGCGCGCGCAGCATGATCTTGGTCGCCTCCTTGCGCTCTTCACGCGGCCAGCCGCCGATGATGTCGATCGCTGTGTCGAACGCGTCCGGGTCGCGCAGGGCCGCGATGTCGGTCAGCGCGCGTAGCCGCAGCTGCGGGTTCTTGTTGCGCTGCACGGCGGTGATCAGGAAGCGGCTCTTGAGCTCGCCGCTGCGGTCGAAGTGGAGCATCGCCCGGGCTCGGCGCCAGCCGCTGGGCGCGACGCGCGCCCCGGCGAGCGCCGCCCACACATGCTGCTCGCCATAGTCGAGGTGCTCGACGGCGATCCGCCACAGCTCGCGCTCGAAGACCGCGAAGCGTCGCTCCTCCTCGGCGCACACCGGCAGCACGCGTCGCTCCACGCGCATCCTGCGCCCGCGCCCGCGACGGACCGGACCGACGACGATCGCCCCGCCGCGGTAGACGTCGCGGTCGAGCAGCGAGTGCAGCGTCACGACCGGGTCGTCGTGCTTGGTGGCAGGGTGGACGAAGTCGACCACCAGCCCCGCCTCCTTACCGGGATGGCGGCGGGTCACGCGACCGACGCGCTGCTGGTAGATGCGCTTGGAGGCGGTCGGCGCGAGATGCACGCAGACCGTCGCCCGCGGGCTGTTCCAGCCCTCGGCGAGCAGCTGCGCGTTGATCAGGACGTCGATGTCGCCGCGCTCATAGCGCGCGAGGATCTCGGCCAGCTCGCGCTTGGGCGTCTCCCCGGACACCGCCTGGGCCTTGATCCCCTCCGCTCGGAACGCCTCTGCGAGGTTGTAGGCGTGCCGCACGCCGGCGGCGTAGACGACGCCGGGCACGCCGTTGAAACGCGTCCGGTAGAGGTTCGCGACCGCGAGGTTGAACGGCTGCTGGTCGAGCAGCTTGGCCAGCTCCTCCTGATCGAACTCGGTGTCCACCTCGCCTCGGCGCAGCGGCACCTTGGCGATCGTGCGTACCCCCACGCCGGGCGAGATCCGCACGCAGCGCAGCGGCGCGATCACGCCGCGCCGCGCCGCCTGGGCGAGGTCGAAGCGCGAGGTCTGGGTGGGGAACAGGTCGGTGACGTGCCGTGCGATCAACGCGCCGGTGGCGGTCATGCCGATGAAGATCGGCCCCGTCCAGTTGCGGATCGCCCCGCTCGTCTTCTCCCCCAGGGCGGTGTGCGCCTCGTCGCAGATGACGATTGTGTACGCGCTCGAGATCTTCCCGGCGTTGCGCACGAACCACTGGTAGGTCTCCACGGTCACCGGGCCCTTGAGCGAGTCCTCGCCCTTCAGCAGCGGCCGGCTGATGCGCTTGGAGTAGCCGCGGTCGCGCAGCTCGCCGTGGAACTGGTCGACCAGGTTGCGCCGGTGGGTGAGGATCAGCACCCCGCCCGTCTGCGATGCCTCGACGAACCCGAGCGCGGCGACGGTCTTGCCCGCGCCCGTGGCGTGCTCGAACCAGAAGCGCTTGGCCGCGTTGGGATCCTCCGGCTGCTCGCCGAGGGACTCCTCCTCCTCATCGACCCAGTCGCGCGGCTCCTCCTCGGACTCGCTCTCCTGCTCTGGCTCCTCCTGGTCCTCCTCCTCGAGCTCATCGTCCTCGAGCTCCCCGAGCTCATCGTCCTCGAGCTCCCCCTCCTCCTCGTCCTCCTCGGGTGCGGCGCGCTGGACGGGCCCGAGCTCCTCGTCGTCCTCGTCGATGTCCTCGTCCTCGACATCCTCCTCCTCCTCGTCCTCCTCCTCGAGCTCCTCGGCGGCATCAAGCTCGGCGCCGGTGACCGACGCGAGCTCGGAGCCGTTGGCGGCAGCACCGTCAGCGGGACCGAGGATGTCGGCCGAGGCGAGCAGCTCGGGCGAGGCCGAGGCGGCAGCGCGGCCGTTGCCGTTGGGAGCCGTGCGCTGTGCCTCGGCCAGCAGCGCGGCCAGGGTGCCGGAGAGCGCGTCGACCTGGTGGGCGGAGAGCACGGTGCCGTCCGCCAGCTTCGGCTCGTCCTCGGAGAGCAGGCGCTCCAGGCCGAGCAGCAGCGAGAATTCGCGCCGCCAGGCGGTCGAGGGGTGCGTGATCTTGGGGTCGGCCTCGAGCTCGGCCAGCGCCTGGTCGAGCGCCCGCCTGCGCGGCGAGCCAGGCGCGAGCGCGACGGCGGGATCCTCGCCCTCCTGCAGGAAGCGCTCGCGCACGAGCTTTTCCGCGCGCGCTATCGCGGCGGAACTTGGAACGGGCGCGGCCGCGAGGGCCACTGAGGTGGACTCGGCCATTGAGGCTCTGGACTTCGAGACAGAGCCGCCGTCGAAAGTGGCTTCGGCGCGGCTCGGAAATGCTGGCGCCCGACCGGGAGCCGTTTGCCGGATGCTCTGAGCGACCCGGCCTGACGTGTCTTCAGGATATAGCACGCGCAGGCGTGATTGAAGTGAGCTTGATCTGCCACCCTTACCGGCGATGACGCCAATGCGACTGTCGATCGCAGCCGTCGGGCTGGCCCTGCTGGCGCTGCTCGTGATCGGCCTGCTCCAGCTGGCGGGCAGCTCCTCGGCGCCGACGCAGGCGCCGTTGACGATCAGCGTGGCGCAGATGCGCGCCCGACTCGCGGGCTCGCCTGCGCCGCTGGCAGCGCTCCACGCACAGGCGGATGAGATCCTGCCCGGTGGTCTTCCCGCGCTGCGGGCGCGCCTGGCCCAGCTGCGCGGCCGCGCCGTGGTGATCAACAAGTGGGCTTCGTGGTGTCAGCCCTGCCGCTCGGAGTTCGCGGCCTTCCAGCGCGCCTCGCTGGCCTTGGGCCGGGAGGCGGCATTCATCGGGATCGACTCCGACGACAGCAGTCGCGCCGACGCGCTCTCCTTCCTGCGCTCCCTCCCTGTGAGCTACCCCAGCTACTACGACCAGAGCGGCCAGGCCGGCGCCGCGATCACCGACTCGACGTTCACGCCCGTGACCGTCTTCTACAACGGCAGCGGCATGGAGTTCATCCACCAGGGCCCCTATCCGAGCGCGGCCAAGCTCGAAGAGGACGTCAGGCGCTACGCGCTCGGCGCTTGAGCGTTGCCAGAACTTCGCGTCGACCCCCTCAGCGGGCACAGGACGATCGTCGCCGGTGAGCGCTCCCGCCGCCCAGGCGGGGAGCCGGGCTGTGAGCCGCCCGAACCGATCGATCCCGAGCGCGACCCGTTTGCCGAGGGCCACGAGGATCGCACGCCGCCCGAGCTCTACGCGGTCCGCCCCGGCGCGGGCGCGGCCGACTCGGCCGGCTGGGCGGTGCGGGTGGTCCCGAACCTGTATCCCGCGCTCACACCGGCGGGCGGAAGCGGTGGGCCGCTGGCCGCCGCAGGGCGCGCCGAGTCACAGCTGTTCACCTCGCTGCCCGCCACGGGCGCTCATGAGGTGATCGTCAACGGGCCCCAGCCCGTGCACTCCCTGGCCGAGCTGCCGCGCGAGCAGGTGATCCTCGCGGCCGAGGTGTGGCGCGAGCGCATGCGTGCGCACGGAGACAGCGCCTACACGCAGCTGATCGTCAACGAGCGCCGCGAGGCGGGGGCGTCGCTGCCGCACACGCATGCCCAGCTCTACGCCCTGGACTTCGTCCCGGCCGCCGTGGCGCGTGAGCGCGAGCGCTTCGGCGCGTATGCCGCGCGCATGATGGGACAGAACCTGCTCGGGGACCTGGTGGCCGAGGAGGTGCGCCTGCGCGAGCGCATCGTGGCGATCGACGAGGAGGCGGTGCTGATAGCGCCATTCGCCTCGCGTCTGCCATTCCAGCTGATGCTCGCGCCGCGTAGACCCCGTGCGCGCTTCGAGGACGACGGGCCGACGGGCGCCGCGCTCCTGCACGACGGCCTGCGCCGGCTGGCGCGGCACCTCGGATCGAGCCCGCCGCTCAACCTGTGGGTGCGCACCGCCCCCCGCGACGCAGATCACTTCTGCTGGCGCATCGACGTGCTGCCGCGCCTAACCCACCTGGCGGGACTCGAGCTCTCCACCGAGGTGGGCCTCAACATCGTCGCTCCCGAGCACGCGGCGGCGCTGCTGCGCGACGGGTGAGCGGACTCATGCCCTCGACGGCGGCGCCCACCGCCGGCCCGGCGGGTCAGTCCGCAGGCTAGGCTGGCGCAGTCATGCCTCCGGTTGAACGCTTTGTGCCCCGCTTCGCAGCCGAGCCCCCGCAGGAGGAGCTGCCCTACGGCCGCTGGCAGGAGCGCCTGCGCGAGGAGTTTCTGGCCGCGGCCCTGCGGCTGGACTCCGAGCAGAAGGATCTCGGCGAGCCGGGCGAGATCGTCTGGTATCCCGACCGCAGCTGGCACGGGCGCACCTACGTGCCGGGGACCGCGCGCACGTCCGGCGGCTACGAGCTGTTCGGCTACGTGCGCTTCCTCCCGGGCGGCGATGACGGCGAGCCGAGCGACTTCTCGGCGCACGTGGACTTCACGGCGGAGACCGCGGAGCGCAACCCCGACTGGCGCCTGGATCTCTGCGACGAGGTGATCGGCGCCTGGCGAGGTCACTTCGGCGGGGTGGCGGCGATGACGCTCGTGTGGGGGCGCCCGCTGATGTCCGGCGGGCGAATCGCCACGGCCGAGCTGGCCGACCTCGCCGTCGATCAGTGCGAGCTGGTCGAGGAGCGCTTTACGCTGATCGCCCCTGACGACTACCGGCACGACCTGCTCGAGATCAAGCTGTTCGACGTCAAGGGCCGCGAGCTCGCGCGCGAGTCGCTGTACGCGGACGGCGAGGACGGCGAGGACGTCGGGGACGACGAGGACGACGCCGGCGGGGACGACGAGGGGGCCACGGTCGAATAGCCGCGGCCCCCGCTGCCTCGACGCCGCCGGCGTCGAGGCAGTTGCGCCCGAGCTATTTCTGCGTCTCCGCCTTGCAGGCGGCCAACGCCTGTTCTTTGGCGGCTGCGGGCAGCTTCGAGCTGCTGGCGATGTCGGTGCACAATTCCGACTCGGTCTGGTGCACTGCGCTCGCGCTTCCGCTCGCGGCGTGTTCGCAGATGCTTTCGAGCTTGCCTTTCTCGCTTGCCGAGAGCGCGGCGTCGGCCTGAACGGCCTTCTTGCAGGCGGCCACGGCCTGAGCTCCGACAGCGCTGCTCGCAGCGCCCGCGCCGGTCGTGGTGGTGCTCGTGGTCGTGGCTGCGGTCGAGGGCGTCGAGCTGGTCGTGGTCGTGCTCGAGCTGCTACTGCCGCCACAGCCGGCGAGCAGCGCCGCACCGGCGAGCGTCGCGGCCAGCCAGGTGGATCTGCTTCGAATCATTGGGCACCCTTCGATTGAGGGACGTTCGCGTTCGACTCTCAAGCCGCCCGACGAGCGCCGGATCAGCAAACCCTACACCGGCCCACGGACCGGCTCGTGCGTTCAGACACCCGCCCACCGCCGGTGGCGGTGGGCCCTAACGGCGGCCGGCCGGCGCGGAGCGGCGGCGGCGCGACGCCACGGGCCTATTTGGCCTTGCCCTTGGCGGCTTCTTCCTGTTCGCGTTTCTTGAAGGCCTTTTCTTCGGCTGCTTCTTCTGCGGAGAACTGCTTGCGGTCGGCTTCTTCGGTTGCCGTTCCGGCCGTGGAGGTCTTGGTGCCCGCGCCGGACTTCTTCGTGGCTGCCTTCTTGCTCCCCGACTTCTTGGAGCCGGAAGAGCCCTTCTTGGCCTTGCCCGTGTGCTTGCCGGACTTGTGTTCCTGCGCCTGGGCCTCCTCGGCGCTCCTGGCGGCTTCCTGGGCCTTGGTGGCTTCCGCTTCGGCGGCGGCTTCTCGCTTCTTGGCTTCGGCCTGCAGCTGCGCTTCGTGCTTCTTTGCCTGCGCTTCCGCGGGTTCTTCGTGGCCGGCGGCTGCTTCGCCGCCGCCCGCTTCCGCGGCGCTGCCGCCGTGCGAGCCGCAGCCCGCGATGCCCGCGCCGAGCGCGACCAGAAGGCAGAGCAGTGCTGTACGGATGATGCTGCGGCCGGACACCAGATCACCCATCCCTCAGCCTCCCGACCCGCTCGGCCTCTGTGCCTGCGGTAGGCCGGCTTCCTGCGGGGCTTCAGGCGTCCTGCTCGAAGCTTTGTGTTCCACTTTGTGCTTCCTCACTTCCTGCTTTTTGCTGGCCGCTTCCTGCTGGTGATTGGCCTTTGCCTTCTGGGCTTCTTCCTTGCTCTTGGCCTTCTGTTCGGCAGCTTCTTCTTTCTTCTTGGCTTCCTTTTCGGCTGCCTCTTCCTTCTTCTTGGCCTTCGCGCGCGCAACGGCTTCGGTCTTCTTTGCGTAGGTTTCTGCGGCTTCTTCTCGCTTCTTGGCTTCCAGCAGAGAGAGCAGTTCGCGGTCTTTGGAGACTTCAGCAGCTTCTTCGTGCTTCTGCGCTGTTTCTTCGGCGTGTTCGCCGGGTTCTTCGCCCGACTGAGCCGTGGTGGAGGAGCTTCCCGAGGAGAGGCCCGAGCAGCCGGCGAGGGCGCCGGCTGCCGAGACCAAGAGCAGGCAGGCGAGCGCTGTTCGCAGGAGCTTGCGCGGGGGAGCCACCGGAGGACCTATGCGTATCGTTCGGCCCGCGGATGACGATCCCTGGTCATCACGGCATTGAGGCCGCGGGGAACGTGACCTTTACGCTTGGCGGTGGCGCTGAGCACCTGGCAAGTCTAGCCGCTGCCCAAAGCAGATAATGAAGCCATGGCGGCGCGAGGAGGCGAACCGATCACGGGAGCCGCGACAATCGTCGCGCGCATTCCGCGCGGCGAGGCGGCCAGCGAGATGGCTGCCGCGCTGGAGTCGCATGTGGCGGCATTCGAGCACGTCTCGCCGGACTCCCATGCCGACATCGTGGACGGTCTGCGACGAAGCCTGACACGCTGGTCGCGCTTCCTCGCCACCGGGAAGATGCCCGCAGACAGCGACTTCGACCAGCTGCGGGAATGGGCCCGCACCCGCGCCGGCGAAGGGGTTCGTCTCGAGGATCTGCTGCGCTCGTTCGGGCTGCTGCATCAGCTGGGCTGGGAATCGCTGCGCCGCCACGCCCGCAGCGACGAGTCCGAGGCGCTGCTCGAGCTCGCGGGCCTGCTGGCGCAGTACGTCGCCGAGATCAGCTCGGTGGTCACCGAGACCTACCTGGCCGAGCGCGAGCTGCTCGTCTCCGAGGAGGAGCGCCGCACGCAGACTCTGCTCGACCGGCTGTGCCTCGACACCCCGCTCGGCGCCGGAGACAGCGAGCTGGCCGAGCACCTAGGCGTTCCCGTGCAGCCGGCGTACCGCCCGTTCGTCGTGGTGTTGCCGGGCCTGCCACCGCATCGCTACGCCGCGCTGGCCGCGCGGCTGCGCCGTGGCGGCTGGTGTCTGTCGCTCACCCAGAGCGAATGCGTCGTCGGCCTGACCTGGCGCCCGCTCGAGCTGTCGGACCTGGGCGAGGGGCCGCAGGCTCTGCTGGTGATCGGCGAGCCGACCGCGCGCGCCGAGCTGCAGGCCGCACGCGAGGAGCTGGCCGTGCTCGCCGAGCATGGTCGCCGCGCGGGCCTGCTCGGAGTCCTGAAGGCCGACGACTACCTGCTCGAGATGATCGTCGGCCGTTCCCCGGGCCTCGTCGAGCGGCTGCGCGCGAAGGTCCTCGCGCCGATGCTCGACAGCGATCGGCTCGAGCCGGCGCGCACGCTGCGGGCGCTGATCAGCTGCCGCTTTGACCGCACGGCGACAAGCACTCTGCTGCACGTGCACCGCAACACGCTCGCCTACCGGCTGCGGCGGATCGAAGAGATCACGGGGCTCGATCTCGGAAGCCCCCGCGATCTGGCCTGTGTGTACGTGGCGATGGAAGCGGCGCTCGAGGAGCCGCGGGATCGCGACGAGGCGCGCTCGTCGCCGTGATCGGCGAGCCGCGCGGCGGTTTATCGGCCTTTTAGCGTGAGTTAAGCGCACACTCAGCGCTATGCGATTGACTACGGGCGATCGTCCCCGTGCTTCGGAGGATATGAGTGAAGGCACATCGCAGCCGGAAGCTGATGCTCGTGGTGAGCGGCGTTGCCCTGCTCGGTGGTGGCGCGGCCGCGGTGGCAGCCACACACGGCTCGACGGGCCACGGCGCTCGAGCGTATTCGAGCCGTCAGGCGTATCTCGGCGACGTGGCCAGGCACCTGAACGTCTCGCCTGGCGCGCTGAGCGCCGCGATCAAGGCGGCCGACGTCGAACGGATCGAAGCGGCCCTCGCCGCGGGACGCTTGAGCCAATCGCAGGCGGCCGCGTTGAAGCAGCGCATCCAACGGGCGGGCAGCGCTCCCTTCTTCGCCACTCGTCTCGGCGGCGCCGGAGGTGTCGGCGCCGCGGCGCGCTACCTCGGTATCGCTCCCGCCACGCTCCACGCCGAGCGGCGCGCGGGCAGATCGCTCGCCGAGATCGCGGCATCCACGCCCGGAAAGTCGGTCGCAGGCCTGGAGGCCGCGCTCACGGAAGCACAGAAGGCACGGCTCGCCGACGCGGTGTCGAGCGGCCTGATCACCGCCCGCCAGGAGCAGAAGCGCCTCAGCCACCTCTCGAGTCGAATCGAAGCGATGATCAAGCGCACGGCGCTGGGCGGGGCGAGCGGCGCGTCGGGCTCCGCCTCGCAGACGCCCTGACCGCGACCGGCGCGCGCGAGCCTAGGCGCCCTCTGCGACGGTCCGTCTCCCGGCGTCGCTGACGCGGTCCCTTTCGCGGTATGTCCGCACCTTCGTGCGGTTGCCGCAGACGGCCATCTCGCACCACACGCCCGAACGATTGCGCGAACGGTCATAGAAAGCCCATCCGCAGCCGGGCGCCCGGCATGCCTTGACGCGTTGCCAGGAGCCGTCGGCCAGGGAGCCCGCCACGGGCACGAGCAGCCGCGCGAGCGCGCCGGCGCCCCCGGCGGCGCCCGGTCGCAGCGAAGCCGTGCCGTCGCTTGCGAAGTGCACGCCGAGCTCGCCGCGACGAGCGACCCGCTCGAGCTCCCGCCAAGCCTCATCCGCGCCGCTCTGCCCGTTGTTGGCCAACATCAGCGCACGCAACGCCTCGCGCAGCGCGATCGCGTGCCGATAGTCGACGTCGCGAAGGGAAGGGCCGCGAGCTCGATCGGGGTCGTCCGCGGGGCTCGCGCCGCTGTCGAGCAGACCCCTCTCGCGGAGCCAGCTGCACAGCTCATCCGGCCCGGTGATCTCGTCGGTGCCCTCGTCGATGTCGAGCGTGTTGACGAAGTCGATCGCCAGCTCGAGCGAATGTGGGGTCTGCGACACGCTCATCGAGGGACACCTCCGTCTGAATATGATAGGTTACGACACCGTCTAAATCTTTACGGAGGTGTCAGATGGTATCGCAGAGCACCACCACGACACGCGGGCAGGGCTTCGTCGAGCACTACGATCGGGCGAGCGCACGGCTGCTGCGGCCCGGTGTGCTCGCGCGTGTCGGCGCGCGCGTACGGCCGGGCGCGCTCGACCGGGCGCTGATCGCCGGCGCCGATCCCGGCGCCACAGGCATGCTGGCCGCGCGCGCGACCGTGTTGACCTCGCGGCGCGCGAGATCACAGCTGGCAGAAGGGCTGGCGCGCGCGCTGCTGGCGGCTCACGGCCCCCAGCGACGCTGGTCGGCGCTCTCGCGCTCGAGCCCCGCGCTCGCGAACGCGACCGAGATACGCGCGCTGGCGGAGCTGCTGCGCAGCGACAGGCCCCTGTACGCGCGCGGCCTGGCGATCCTCAGCGAGCTGCTGAGCGACGGTTGCGGCGCCTTCTACCGGGGCGAGCCGGGCGAGCTCGCGCGGATGCTCGGCGACGCGCGCGGCTTCATGCTCGAATGAGCGGCCAGAGATCGTGGATGGCCCGGCTACCAGAGACCGAGCGTGCGTCGCTCGGGATTGGGAGACGTTGCCGCCGACGCGCGATCGCGTCGGCCGGGTGAGTGTCGGAAGAGCACGTCGCCCCATATCCAGCCGAGGTTGTCCACACCACCGGTGTAAAACGACACGACCCTGTAGCCGAACGGCTCGAGCAGGTCTTGGATCGCGCGAAAGTCGGCATGGGGTTCCTCCGGCCTCGCTGTGAACTCGCACTCACAGACGACGAACTCGATGCTCCCGCTCTCGAGCTGCTTGACGCTTCCCAGCAGCACCGCCTCCTCATGGCCCTCGGTGTCGATCTTCAGGAGATCGATCCGATCAACACCATGCTGGAGCACGTACTCGTCGACCGTGACCGCCGGTACGTCCAGCTTCTCTCCGCTGCCATACGCGCTGGTCTGATAACTCGCCTCGCCTCGCGCGAGGGTCAATGACCCGGATCTGTCCGATACGGCGGCGTTGATGGTGCGCACGTTGCTTGCGGCGGTCGCCTCGTGGAGGGCGGCGAAGCTCTCCGGGACAGGCTCGAACGCGTACACACGCACGCCGGGGAATGCCTGCAACAGCTTCAACGTCGTCTCACCCCGGTGCGCACCGACATCAAAGGCGACGCGCAGGTTACGGCCCGCGAGGTAATGGCGCATGTCATCGCTCCAGTGCACACCGAAAGGGACGGCATGTCTGCGACGAACATCCAGGTTCGCGTGCGTCAGTCCGCGACGCAGTAGCTCCTCGGCACGAGATATGGTCGCTGATCCTACTGACATGACGGGTTGGCCGAAACGGCTGGCGAAGGCCGGGCCCCGGAGACGGGCGGTCAGGCCGCCTCCGAGGCGTGCGAGGCGTGTTCGCGCGCCAAGCTCGCGACGAGCTCGACCGCGTCGCCCATCCGCTGGCCGGCTCGCAGCTCGGCGGCGAGGCGTTGTGCCGCCTCGCGATACGCGCGATCGACGAGGAGCGTCGCAGCGGCGTCCCTGATCGAGTCCGCCGTCGCGGTCCTGACCCGCATGCCCGCCCCTTGACGGACTACGACGTCGGCGTTCAGCGCCTGCTCGAACATCTGCGGGCACAGCAGCATCGGCACCCCTGCCGCCAGCCCCTCCTGCACGCTGTTGAAACCGCCGTGGGTCAAGAACAGGTCAGCTCGCCGCAGGACGGCGAGCTGGTCCACGTGGGCGTGGGCGCGCACTCCCGGCGGCAGCGGCTCGAGCGTCTCGGGCGGTAGACGCCCGATCGACAGGATCACGCACCGACCTGGCGCGGACAGCGCGAGGGCGGCGTCGCGGAAGAAGTCCGGCCGCTGCTCGAAGACGGTGCCGAGCGATACGTAGATCAGCTGGTCCGTGTCTTCGATCCCATCGAGTGCAGGATCGGATCCGCCTTCCGTTGGGCCGAGAGCTCGCAGCGGGCCCATGAAGTGGACGTCCTCGCCTCGCAGGCGCTCGGGGCGCAGCTGCAACGAGGGGACGGTCAGGACGAGCGTCGGCGAGCCGTGGCGCCCGGCGAACACCGAGAGCGGTCCTCCGAGCTGCTTTCCGTAGCGCCGGCCGAGCCGCCGGGAGACGCGTCGCAGGCGCATGGCCGCGGGAACGCCGGCGAGGAGACCCGTGGCGAAGGAGGGCAGGTCGCGCGCGCTCGGCAGGCAGCCCCGGTGGAAGGCCATCATCGCGGGGATCACGACCTCGCTCGTGCCGTTCGCGAGCGCCGCGTAGTGGCCGTATTGGGCGAAGGAGTCGCGCAGCACGACATCGCCGCCCGCGTCTGCCACCTGCTCGCACGTCCAGGGCGCCAGGCGCTCGGTCAGGCCGCCGAGGAACTCGGCGATTCGGAACGGGATCGGAGGGGGCCAGGCGAGGTCGCTGAGGTCGGGGAGCGGACGGAACTCGCCACCGGCGGACAGGCACGCCTGCTCCCACTCCGAGGGCGCCCATTGCACCGTGCGCAGCCCCTGCTGCCCGAGCGCAGCCACGAGCGGCAATATGGGGCGAATGTGTCCCCCGGACGGGAAGTGGACGACGGCGACGGTCGGGGGGCTGGTCATGAGCGATCTGGCCCGCGTCGGCAGGGGCCTGCGGCTGATGCTATCGGCGGGTCAGGTCAGGGCTGAGTGCGCGGGCGGCGCGACCGCGTGGACCGGCCCCGCGGTTCGCGCAGGGCGGAAACCCCAAACCCTGCTCCAGCTCGATCTCCTGCGTTCTCGTAGTAGGCATGACGCTCTCTTTCGCTCATGCCTACACAGATCCTCGGACACTCCTGCGTCGAACGAGATGGCGTGTTCGACCTCCTCTGGCGTGACTGAGAAACCTCCGTGGGGGGCTGATGATCTCCTCGTTGCTTGCTCCTCCCGCGTGGTCGGCAGACGGTCCAGATCTCTGCGAAGCTCTCCCAGCGTGGGGTCGTATTCAAAGCCGGCCGGTTGGGAGCGGCTCTTTTGGGGTGTCGTGGAGCGCTCGAGGAACCCGATCGCGGTGTTCGATAAGCGAGGCTCCAATCTCGCCGTGAATTCGGCGGCGTGCGAGTTCTTCGGCGTGTCGCGCGATGAGTTTGACCAATCAAAACTCGGCTATCTGCTGACACCGGCGGAGCACTCAACGCTGGATCACGAGTGGCGCCAGCTCTGGGCTAAGGGCGACTTATCGGGCGTACGCGTCTTCACGCGCGCAGACAGCTCGCACGTCCGGCTGCAGTATGCCGCCCGAACCGCCGTCGTGGACGGCCGACGAGTTGCCGTCGTCGTGATCATCAGACAAAAGCGAGCGCATGAGTTCGGGCCTGTTGGGCAGGCCGGCGAGCTGACTCGCCGCGAGCGCGAAGTTGTCTCCTTGGTCGCGCTCGGGCTGACCAGCCCCGAGATAGCCGAGAAGCTACACATTTCGCTGGCGACTACGCGCACCCACGTCAGGAACAGCATGGCAAAGCTGGGTGCCAGGACCCGAGCGCATCTGGTCGCCATCGCGCTGGCAGACCGCCATATAGTGGCCTTGCCCCCAACGCCGCCACCCGTACCTCACTCGTAGAACCCTTCTCTACCGCATACGCGGCGCTCGCATTCATGCGAACCCGGCAGCGTGGGACTGATCGAACCGGTACCCGTCGTGTCCCCCGCCTCGTACGACCGGGTGATCTTTCGGCTGGGATCGCCACCTAGCGGCAACCTAGCGTCTGCCCAAGGGTATGGTCTCGAGCGTGAAGCAGACGCTCAATTCCTGTTCCTACAGGCCCGAACCGGCACCTCGCACGACACGCCCGCGGCGGCCGTTGATGGCGTTCGCGCTCGCAGACGGGCGCCGTTCGCGCGGCGTGCCGACAGTGCTCTTGCGCTAACTGCCGGTGCGCAAACAGTCTCTACGCGCGCGGTTCACCCGTGCGTTTGATCGTTCATCCAAGGAGGGAGAAACCAATGTTTCGTAAAACCAAGATCGCCGCGGTCGCCGCTGCCTCGGCAGCGCTGTGCCTTGCGGCAGCAGGTCCGTCCTCGGCATCGGCCGCGTCGGGAGCCTTGACCCTCGGCACGCCGGCGCCACGGGCGGACACGCCTCAGCCTGATGCCGGCGTCTTCCAGGTCGGGACCTCGGTCGTTGACATCTCACCCGACAAACCGATGGCCGATGGTGGCTACGGGTCGGACTACATCGTCACAGGAGGAGTTCACGATCCGCTGCAGGTGCGGGCGTTCTTCGTCGGCCATGGCAAGCAGGCCGTCGTGTTCGTGACGGTCGACTCTCAGGGCTGGTTTGCCGAATACCAGTCGCCGAACATAGGCGACGGAGGCGACGACGCGCGCGCGGACGCGGCCGCTGCGCTTGCCGCTCGAGGCTACGAAGTCACCGCGTCCAACATCGTTCTCTCCACCACGCACGACCACGCCGCCCCGACGCTCATGGGTCTCTGGGGCCACACGTACCCGGGATACCTGCACCGCGTCAAGGAAGCGGCCGTTCGGGCCGTCCTCGACGCTGCGTCCCACACGCACGAAGCGGAACTCTGGTCGGCGACGGGCACGATCCACGGGCTGGTCTCGCAGCTTCAGGGAACCGATCAGACTGCCGGGTTCTCGGTCGACGATCAGCTGCCGATCCTGTGGGCGCGTCAGCCCGGCACCGGTGCGACGATCGCCGCGTACGCCGACGTGCCGGTGCACGCCGACGAATACGACCCGACCGTCGCCGGCAACAACCAGTGGAGTGCCGACTACCCCGGTTGGGTCCGCAATCGCCTTGCCCAGCTGCTCGGCGGCACCGCTGTGGTCGCGGTCGGCACGCTCGGCAGGCAGGAGACCATCGGCAACACCCCTCACTACTCCGAGGTCGAAGAGCAGGGCCGTTTCGTCACAAATGCCATTGTCGGCGCGCTCACCCACGCGCGCCCCATCACCGACACGACGCTGGCGGCCGACAACACGCCGTTCACGACCGAAGCCACGAACACCGGCCTGCTGGCGGCAATGTCGTGCAACCACCCCAATGGGCCGATCGGTTGCCCAGGCCCGCTCAGCGAGCCCAAGAGCAACCATGGCCAGGGCACCTGGAACTGGGAAGCGGTCGGCGGCATCTTCACGATCAACCGCTCGCTGGAAGCGCCGTACTTCAACATCAACGGAGAAGAAGAATTCACCGTGGGCTCGTCAGCGACCGTCGCCCGCATCGGAAACCAGGTGTACGCGACGGTCCCGGGTGAGGGATTCCCGGAGGTCAGCGAAGCAATCGAGCGCGTCTTCGCCTCCTCGCCCGGCATTGAAGGGGCGCACGTCATCGACGAGGGCAGCGACACGCTCGGCTACTTCGGAGACTACGGCGCGTACCCGTCGAACCAGATGGAAGGCGACCTGAGGACCAACAACGTCGGCCCGAACGTCGGGCGGGACACCGTCAACGCAATCGTGAAGGCCGGCGAAGACCTCGGCCTCAGCCCTGCCTCCGAGCAGGTGACCGCGGACATCACCAACCCGCAGGCGTTCTCCGAGCCCGGGATCCAGTTCTACCCCAACCAAGTCGAGACCGCCGAACCAACGGTGAGCTTCTATGCCTCGGCTCACGCGGCGGACGCGGCATCCCACTCAGCATCGACCACGATCGGCTCGAGCGCGGGCACGCAGGGCGACGGCCTGATCAGCTGGAACTTCGGTGACGGCACGAGCGAACTCCAACCCGACTCGGCGCGTTTCAACCACACGTTCCCGGGCCCCGGTGTCTATGAGGTGACGGCGAGCGTGACCGACAACCTCGGGAACACGTACAGCTGGACCCAGCCGGTACGGATCGACTCGCCGCTGAGTGCGGCTGTGGTCCAGACTGCCGGGCGTGGTAACAGCGTCGTTCTCAGCGCCGTAGGCCAAGGCGGCGAGGGGAACAGTCTCGCGGCCCAGTGGACGTTCTCGAATGGAACGACCGCCTACGGCACGACGATCACAGTGCACAAGCACCTGGAAGGGCTCGTGACGATCACGGACGGAGCCGGCAACACGGCGACGGCCAGCGTGCACATCAACTAACGAACATCGTGACCCGGCCGGTGGCTGGAACGGCCACCGGCCGGGTCGCGCACTCCCAAACGCGTCGCCACAGTTGAGGAGCAGCGTCGCTCCGTTTCGTGACCGGCGAGTCCCCAACTCGGCGTTTGTTCGGGGCAGCCGGACCCGAGACGACCGCCCCGACTCATGCTGGCACTGAAAGCAGAGGCTCGCCTGCAGAGCGAAGCAGGTCTCGAGCCGGGACGCCGCGGCCGGTCGTTTGGGCAGCAACGTGGCCATGCGGCCGTCGCGGACGGCCGGTCCGGCGGCCGAGCGCTTGCGAACGAGCCCGGGACCAGGGCCTTTCTGCTAGCGCCCCCGCCGGGAGTCGAACCTGGATCTACCGCTTAGGAGGCGGGTCTGGCGCTATTCCAGGATTCGGCTCTAACTCGCGGTTTTGGACGTATTTACAGCACTTTTCGCGTCTGTGCGGCTCGTCTGGATTAGGCCGGATATGGCGGGATCCGGCGGGGTTGGGGCGGCAAATCAGCCTTGCTTTGCCCACTGGATCTGGCAGCGGCGACCGCGCGAGAGCTCGGGGTGCTCGGCGCCCAGCTGCACGAGATCTCGCGCAAGGAGGACGAGCTGACCCGCCAGGTGACCGCCCTGGCCGAGCGCCTAGCTGCCAAGGAGCGCTTCGAGGAAGAGTACGAGCGCCGCGCGTCGGGCTGGCGCGCTTGCTCTCATGAGCTGGGTTCGGGTATCCGAACCTCTACGGGCACGGCGCTGTCGGCGTGCGTGTTGTACGGTTCCTCACCCCAGCAGTAGAGGTGGTGGGTCGCGGTCACGGCGCACGACACTGATCCGGCGCCGCCAAAGACGTCGTCTCCAGCCGACGCTTGCAGCACTTCAGACAGGCCTTCAACGGACACTGGGACGGCGCTCTCGCCTGTGAGTTCCCCATTGCCGAGCTCTCCATCCGTGTCGATGCCCCAGCACTTCATGGTGCCGTCTCCCAGGATTGCGCAGGCGTGGCCAAAGCCAAACTCCTCGCCTAGCGCGAGCGCCACAGCGTTGGTTATCCCGCTCACTTTTACGGGGACCGTGCTGCATTCGCCGCCGATTTCTATTTCTCCTCGTTTTGTCAGGCATTTTTCGGGGCCTGACACCAAGCCCGCGCCGAGCTCGCCGTCCTCGTTGTATCCCCAGCAATACACGGTCCCGTCGATCTTGATCGCGCAAGCCTCGTTTCCGCCCGCGGCGATTGATCGAACGCTTGAGAGGCCTTTGACTTGTACCGGTTCCGCCGCGGTCGAAATGGCGCCGTCTCCGAGTTCGCCGAGGTAGTTCCAACCCCAGCAATCGACCGTGCCGTCTGATAGCCGGGCGCACGCGAACTGGCCACCGCTCGCAACTTCCGTCGCTTCCATGACACCCTTCACGTGCGTGGGGTATGTCGCGCACGGGTAGAATTCGTCGAACTCGCATTCTTGTAACCCTGTTGGTTCGCCTAGTCCCAACTGGCCGTACTGGTCGCTCCCCCAGCAGTCAACTTCATGGCTGACGAGCACCGCGCATGTCTGACTGGCGCCAGCCGAAATCTGCGTTGCATGGCCGAGACCGTCCACCGGCGCGGGCGTCGAATAAGCGCCGTCCATCGGCTGGACCTCCGGACCGTGATAGTCCACGTGTTCGCCATTACCGAGCTCGCCGTTCCCGTCCCATCCCCAGCACTCCGCTGCGCCGCCGACCTTTAGCGCGCATGCGTAGTAGCCACCGAGGGTGAGTTCTTGTACGCCGGTCAGGCCGATGACGGGTGTCGGTGTTGTTTGTTCGATGTCGCTTTCGTTACCGACCTCGCCGTCGAGGTTCTGTCCCCAGCAGTCGGCGGTACCGCCCACTAAGACGACGCAGAGCTCGCCCCACTTGGTTGCGACTTGCTTCACGGCCACGCCTGTTTCGCCGCCACCAGATCCTCCTCCGCCACCCGATCCGCCGGTGCCGTAACCGCCACCCGTTTCGCTGCCACCGCCTCCACCGCCGGAGCCGCCACCGCCTCCTCCGCTGGCCTGACAGCCCGTCCAAAGATGAAGCTTGAACGGCGTGAAGGTGGGGGTGTTGACCGAGTGAGCGAGAATCGAGACACCAGCGCTAAGAGACCCGAGATCCAGGAGGAGCTGGCAATTCTGGCCGCTGGTCCAGTCGAACTCGGGACCGAACCCGGCTTCGACGTGCAGGTTGCCGGCTTTCGCGATGCCAACGCCGGCCTGGACGCCGATTGAGAGTGAGAGACCTGCGCTGCCGTTCAGGGAGAGTGTCCCGGTGGTCCAGACATTGCTGCCCTGCTCGCTCAAACTGGCCGCGTTTTCGTCAAACCCGGCGGCGGCGTGCGCGACGGTTGTGCTTGCCACGTGCAGTTCGCCCGCTTGGAGGGTCCCGTTGACGTGAATCCCGGCCTTAGCTGGCAACGTTGCGTAGACGGGGATCACAATCGGACCCACAGGTATCGCGGCAGAGTACGGTCCGAGTTCCCCCAGCGTCCAGTCGCAGTTGATGCCCGCCGCGGCAAGGCCGACCCCCAACGACTCGGTGGTCCTCACTGCGAGCGTGAGTTTCATCTGAGGTGGCCATGCGCCGATCCTCGCTTCGCGCAGTTCGACGCTGTCTAGATGCGCTCCGAAATGGACGAGTTTCGGCGGGCTGCAGGACGACGCGATGTGCGCCGCCCGTCGCGCTGATTGGGCGTCTTCCGACGCCCCTGGCACCGGATCGAGCTGTAGGGCGCCTATGAACGCGACGCTCGGTACGGCGTCGGTAATGGGCACCGCAACGACCTCGAGGACCACTTTTCCGCCGCTCGGGTCGATGCGGCTCACACGCGCGATCAGGCCCTGCGGGAGCAGGGCTGACGGCCCGCTCGTCAAAATCGCGCCGACTTGGGGCCTGTGTGCGGACCGTGAGAGAACGAGCCCTGTTGGATCGGACGGCGGCCCAACCACAGCGAGCACCCCTTGCGGCACCGCCTCAACGCCTGCGTTGACGACGCCGTAAGCGATCATAACGACGGCGCGCTGTCCCCTCGTCAGCTTTATGACCACGGCTTGCTTGGCGGGATAAGCGACCGCCCCGGCGGTGACGCCCCAGACGTGTGAGCGCAAGACGAACCGGCGCGCCAGCAGCACGTAGCGACCGGGGCTCAAGCCCGCGACTGTCACGCGCACCTCGTTCACGACCCTCTTCCCGCCTGGGCCGCTCAACAAGAGCTGTGGGCGTTGCCCCGACGGGAGCCCGATGGCCTCGACCTTCAGCGACCCCGAGGCAACCTTCGCGGCGGCCGGCGCAGCCACGATCGAAAGGACAGCCGCACACCACACGGCTACCAAAACGCCGCGACGCAGCCGCACTCGTTGCATCCTGCTTCGCCCCCACCAGGTCGGCATCTCCACCCGCTTCTGTCGAGCGGCGGACGATACCTCCAATGAGCCTGCCACGCCGTCTAGTTGTAGTTCCTGAGAAGTTGTTCATCCGGGCCTCCTTGGAGGCTGGGAGGTGCTCAAGCCACTCAGTCCCAAGGAGGACACCGGATGAAGCTTCACGCTAATGCGCCGCTCGGCCCGAAGGGGCGCTCGATCATGGTCAATAGGGTCTTGGAGCAGGGATGGTCGGTCACGGAGGCGGCCGTGGCCGCCGGAGTGAGCGACCGCACGTGCTGGAAGTGGTTGTCGCGCTACTGCAAGGAGGGGGAGCTCGGGCTTGTTGACCGCTCCTCGGCGCCGGTCGTGGTTGCAAGCCGCACCGACGAGCTGCGCGTGCAGGCGATCGCGGCGATCCGCCGGCTGCGCTTCACGGGCCCGGAGATCGCCGAGATCCTGGGCATGCCGCTCTCGACGGTGTCGGTGATCTTGAAGGCGATTGGGATGGGCAAGCTGGGACGCCTCGGCCTGGCGCCCGCGGTGCGCTATGAGCGCGCTGTCGCAGGTGAGCTGCTCCACGTCGACGTCAAGAAGCTCGGCCGCATCGGCCGTCCCGGTCATCGTGTGCTGGGCCAGCAAGGGCGAGCAGCCAAAGGCCACAATCGCAGGCGCTATGACCTGGGCTGGGAGTTCGTGCACATCGCGATCGACGACGCGACTCGGCTGGCCTACGTCGAGGTACTCGAGGACGAGAAGGCGCTGACAGCGGTCGCGTTCCTGCGACGTGCCATCACGCATTTCGCCAGCTACGGCATCACAGTCCAGCGCCTGCTCACAGACAACGGCAACGCCTATCGCTCCGCCGTGCACGCCATCGCCTGTCGCTCTCTGGGTGTCCGTCATATACGCACGCGGCCTTATCGACCCCAAACCAACGGGAAAGAATCTGTGTCTTAGGTTGGCGCTGCCGTCCGGCAGGGCGGCGAGGCTCCCCGCACCTGCTGGTCTGACTCAGGCAAAAGGCATGCCGGACTGGGTGAGGGAGGGGTGACCCGATCGGGTCACCCCTCCCTGGATGCCGTTCCGTTCCTGGCCTGCGCTCGATTCGTCGGCCAGCGGGATGCGGGCGGGCCGGCAAGCTGACTTGATTGGAGACTCGCGTCAATGTGGCTGCATCGACACAGAAGCGTCGCCTGCCGGCCCGGCCTCGACTCTAACCACCAGACAGGAGGCCATCTTGATCGTCGGCATCGACGTTCACAAGCACAACCACGCCGCCGCGTTGATCGATGACCGCGGCGGCGAGATCGCAACTCTGATCACCCCTAACACCCCGAAGGGCTACCGGGGCCTCATCGACTGGCTGGTCGAGCACGGCGCCGCGAAGGCCGTGATCGGCGTTGAGAGCCCTGGCAGCTACGGCCGCTGTCTGGTCGCTGCACTGGCCGGCGCGGGCTTTGAGGTGCTGCAGGTCCCGGCATGGCGCACACACCGCGAGCGTCACCGCCGTGGACCCGGAAAGACCGACCCCGGGGACGCTCTCTCGATCGCTCACGTGGTGCGCACAAAGCGAGCGGATCTCGGGCCCGCTGAGGAGCCCGAGCTGGTCAGGGCACTCGGGATGCTCGAGCTTCAACGCAGGCGGTTCGTTCGCGACCGCACCCAGGCGATCCAGCGGCTGCGCTCTGACTGGACCCAGCACGACCCGGTCGCAGAGGCCGGCGTCATCCGCTGCGACCGCCAGCGGGAGCTGAACAAGCTCAGACGGCTGCAACTCGGCCCGAGCCTCGCCGCTCGCACCGCAGCTCGCTGCATCGGGGAGCTCGCTCGGGACATCGCGGACCTCAACGCCCGCATTGCTGACCTCGACCGCGAGATCGCCCAGCTGCTCGCAGAGCACGAGAACCCGCTCGCTGACCTCCAAGGCGCCGGCACCAACCTCGCCGCCACCATCATCGCCCACGCCGGAGATGTTCGACGGTTCCGCAACGCCAGCGCATTCGCACGGTTCTGCGGTGCAGCACCCATCCCTTGCGGCTCAGGGAAAACCGCCAACCGCCATCGCCTACACCGCGGCGGCAACCGACAGCTAAACGCCGCGCTCTACCGCATCGCGATCGTCCAGCAACGCCACCACCCAGACGCCAAGGCCTACCTCGCTCGCAAGGCCGCCGAAGGAAAGACCCCACGAGAGGCCCGCAGAGCCCTCAAGCGCCACCTCGCCAACGTCGTCTACCGCCGCCTCCACGCCTGGGCAAACAACGCTCCAAGCATGAATCTCTTGACATAGGAGAATCGAGCGCTTCATCCGCACAATGCTCGGTGGCTGGGCCTATGGCGCGATCTACCGCGACAGCTCCGAGCGCAACGCCGCTCTCGCCGGCTGGCTCGACTTCTACAATCGCCGACGACCACACAGCGCCCTCAACCACAAGCCGCCCATCGCTCGCCTACACGAGCTGAACAACCTGCTCGGGACTTACATCTAGTGCGCCGTTTACAGGCTTTCCAAGAGTGGCCCCGCCAGGAATGGAACCTGGATCTACAACTTAGGAGGACATGACCGTGTCTCAGCGCAGAGCCAAAGGGCCCCATGTTTTCTGCGGTTCTGAGCCGTACCTGCACGGACGATGCGGCCGGTTCGGCGGCGATTCGGGTGGGTTTGGGCAGCAAGACCCGCCGGCTGCCCAAACGACGCCCCTGCGCAATGGAGGCAACTACGCTGCGACCGCATCACCGATCCGCCCTCGCGTGCTGCTAGCCACAAAAAAGCGGGCCAAAAGGCCCGCTGACACTCGACTCTAGGACAACTCAAGCACACTGCACAGCCTAGATCATCTGCTCGCAACACAGATTATCGGCCGCGAGCACCCGTAAACTTAGCAGACGGTCCTAGGCACGTCAAGACCACGTCTACGGTCGGAGCCAGTCGGTGTCGGGCCGAGTTAGCAGGCGAGCGTTGTTGTACGCCCAGTCGAGCGTAAGCACAGTCCGGCCAAGATAGACGTCCGGCCCTAGGCGATCGACCGCTAGAGCGAGCTCTACGCTATCCCGCCGCAACAAAGAAACGGGCAGGAGAAGCTGCATGTTCGCGTTCCCGGTCTTCCCGTCCCGATAGAACTGTGGGATCGCCGTCTTGTAGTTTCGCCTGACTCGCTCGATGGCTTCGGGCGCCTTCGCATTGACAAGGCCGGCCAGGTCCTCGGCCGATAGGTGCTTCAGCGCCTCTGGGAATCGCGCGGGATCGTGCGGCACATGTTCGACATTGACACTCAGAGGAACACGCGTGTCATACACGAGCTCCGACGGATCGGCGAAATACCATGCCAGGGGCGGCGGATCACCACCGAACATGCGCAGGAAAGTCGGGCTCGAAGCGCGGTCGAAGGTGCTTAGAACCCACGGTGGCCCGACCTCGTCAGTTGGCCGACGGCGAAATACGGCGAAGAGTTGCTCCTGGAATGACGTCACGAGCCCCGTGTTGAAAGCCAGTCGAGAGCCATCCGCCGCGAGCCGCACATGATCCGGCAGTTCGTGGAGCCGGAGGAACGTGTACTTGAGATAGCTGCGCAAGATCGCCCAGCGATCCGCGGCCGGCTTTATCTCGTAGTTCCACGGCTCCGGTTCGGCAAGGGCGGCCAGCTGTTCGGCCCAGTGACGCGGCCCCATGTCGAGCTGATCATCGAACGGCTGACCGACAGGCGCCCAGCCGACGAGCCGGACGTTCACGGCTTGCTGCCTACCGTCCTCCTGCTGCTCGACGTCGAACTCGACTTCGTCGCCGCTACGCAAGTATCGGTGCGGCACGCTTTGCCCCTGGACGTAAAACTCCTCACCCGAGGCCTCGTCAACCAAGAAGCCATAGCCGCTAGGGTGCCAGAACTTGGGGCGGCCCCGAACATTTTCCCGAGACAGCGCGGAGGCGGTCCGCGGCACCGCGCTGTCTCGCGCGAGCTTCGCGTTTCGCGCCTGCGGCTTCTCTGCACCAGCAACGCTGACAAGCGTTAGGTCGAATTCGACGAGCGCGCCTCGCACGAAGAGCTCGGGGTCCTCGGCGTCCGCGAGATTGCGGATATGCAAGAACACGTCCTGCGTGACTTCGCCGTCCTGGCCGCCACTGATGAACGTAAACCCGCGCTCGTTGAAGCTGTTCGAGAGGACTCCGGTGGGCATTTGTGCATCAGGCTATACCGTGCCTGCCCACGGCGCCAGCAAGATACGGCCTCGCTCGACATTACCGGGCTAGCAGGGCTCCCCGCATTCCCGCCGACCTGACCGACCAGACCGAGATCCGGCTTGGAGCGCGGGGCTTTCCTGCCTGCGACGACTGAGTACGAGAGACGGGAGACCGGGCGCTGGCGGCTGTGCCTTACCGACGCGCGCCGGGGCTTCCTGATACGCCCCCGCCAGCCAGAGGAGATCCAGCGAGCCTCAGCGCTCCCTCGGTCGCGCCAGGTGCGATCGTCGTGCGTCGGCCGCTCACGTGCGACGCCCACGACAGCTATTCCGTTGAACCAACAACATTCGTGCTGCAGTTGCCGCCCTGCGCGGTTCCACCTCCACTCGCGGTGTTCGTGACGTTGCCACTACATAGGTTGGTGACACTAGGGGTCGGTGTGGGAGCCGGCGCACTCGTCTCCGTAGGGGCAGGCGCCGGAGCTGATTCGCGAGTAGTCGCGGTGTGGGGACGTTCGGACTGCGGTTCGGAGCTTTCCGCGTGTACGGCAGCTGCGCCTTCAGGTACGCTGGCTGCCGCACGTTCGGGCGCGACGTGAGCGGCTGCGGAGGCGTCGGTGGGGCTCGCCGTTACGCTGGGGGCGGTGGTGTGGCGGAGCTGGGATGCCCGCTTGATCGACCGCTGACCGCGTCTTTGTCCAGTAGGGGCTTGCTCGCGAGTGGACGGAGCTGGTTGGGGCTTGGAGGCTCCTGTCTCGGGGCTGACGGAGCCAATGCCGACTGACCGACTGGTCTTCGGGTTCAGATAGACAAGGAGCGAGATGGTGCCGCCGACAATGCCGGCGATCGCCGCAAGGAGCGTGACACCACGTGCGAGGTGCTTAGGGGCCGACCGTAGCTTGGGGGCCATAGTCACCCTCCCGCGACTAGGACGTTGCTCACGGGCATCCGATCTAGGGTACCTCACGGGAGATGCGCCGAGTGCCGCTTGTGCGACCTCGCGCACCACCGCCTACAGTCATTTTGAAGGACCTTCTAAGGCGGCCTGGTTTGGGCAGCAATGGGCAGCAGACTCCCCCGACAAGTGGCTGCGGTGGCGTTGGGAGCTCGCCTGACCTGCCCAAAAGTGCCCTATGAGCAGGACCTTTTCTCGAGATGCCCCCGCCGGGAGTCGAACCTGGATCTACCGCTTAGGAGGCGGTCGTCTTATCCATTGGACTACGAGGGCGTGGCCCAGCGGGATCTCAAAGGGCCGAGGCGAAGGCTAGCGGCGCTGCCCGGCGGCTCGCTCACCAGCTTCGCCGGCGAGGCGGCTCAGCGGCTCGCCTACCAGACGGTGGGTGATCCACTCGCCCATGGTGTCGGCGCCGATGCCGCGGTAGAAGCCGAGCGCGAGCTCGTTCCAATCGAGCGCCGCCCATTCCAGGCGCTGGCCGCCGCGCTCTCGCACGCGAGCGGCCACCGCTGCCAACAGCGCCCTGCCGACGCCCGCACCGCGGTGTGCCGGGCGCACGAACAGGTCCTCGAGCCATACCCCCTCGATCGCGAGGAAGCTCGAGAAGGTCGGGAAGAAGAGCGCGTAGCCGGCCGTCTCGCCACCGCGCTCGGCGATCAGCGCCTCGGCCGCGGGCCGCGCGCCGAACAGCGCCTCGGCCAACAGCTCCTCGGTCGCATGCAGCTCGTGCTCGAGGTGCTCGTACTCGGCCAGCTCGCGAAACAGCTCGAGCAGCCTCCCCACGTCCCGCGGCTGCGCGGCCCGGATCGACGGCTGCTCGGATCCAGCCGCGGAGGCCACCGCTCAGCCTGCCCGCCGGTCGGGACGCTCGGGGTAGACGTCATCGATCGTGGCCAGGGCCACATAGGGCGCGCGGGCGGCCCGTTCGATCTCGGCGCCGCCGCCGGCGAGGCGGTCGAGCACGCTGATCACCCCGCAGACCTCGTGCCCGCCCTCGTGCAACGCCGCGATCGCTGCGAGCGTCGAGCCCCCGCTCGTGACTACGTCCTCGACCACCACGCAGCGATCATCCGCAAGGAGCAGCGGCCCCTCGATGCGCCGTTGCAGCCCGTGCGCCTTGGCGTCCTTGCGCACGAAGAACGCCTTCACACGTGCGCCGCCGGCCAGCGCCGCACAGGCGACCGGGTCGGCTCCCATGGTCATGCCGCCCACCGCCGTGGCACCCCACTCGGCAATCTGCGCCGCGAGCAGCGCCCCCAGGGCGGCGAAGCCCTCCGGCAGCAGGATCGCGCGCTTGGCGTCCACGTAGTACTGCGCGCGGGCGCCGCTGGTCAGCGTCACCTCGCCGATCACGAGCGCGTGCTCGCGCAACTCCCGCACCAGCCGCTCGCGGGCACGCCCGAGGTCACTCGTATATTCGTCCAGGGTGTCCACGGGGCTGTCCACGGCGCAACCTAATCTACTGGTGTGCTCACTCCGGTCGTGCGATTGCTCAGGGTTGCCTCGTTTGTGATCTGCGCGATCGTGATCGTCTCCTTTGCGATCTTCGCGTTCAACCAGACGAAGAGCGCATCGCAGAGCCAGCAGGAAGCCGTCCTGGGCGCCCCGAGCACGACCGCGAGCGCCTCCCGCGCAGCGGTCCCGGCGGCCCACCATGAAAGCGCGGTACGCAAGGCCATCGACGAAGCCTCGAGCGAGCTCACCTCGCCGTTCTCGGCGATCACCTCGGGGTCGAGCAGCGAATGGGCAATCCGCGGGGCCAAGCTGCTGCTGACCCTGCTCGTCTACGGATTCGGCCTCGGCTACCTCGCACGGGTGCTGCGCGTCAAGGTGTAGGCGCGCTACGGGCCCGGCGCGCTACGGGCCTGCGTTGCCGCGCACCTGTTCGCTGCCGCCGCCGTATTCGTTGTAGACGTCGACGGGCGTGCCTTCCTGCACCCACGAGAAGATTGCCGGGGCATCGGGAATCGGCACGCGTAGGCAGCCATGGCTGGCGGCGTAGGTCGGCACTTCGGCGTAGCCGTGGATCGCGTAGCCGCGGACGAAGTAGTTGGAGTCGAACATCCCCTCGCTGTTGAACCCGGGGGTCTTCGAATAGACGCGGAAGCGGCCGATGACCGTCGGCGTCGAGGGCTTGCCCGAGCTCATCGTGTAGATGGTCCGCACGTGCCCCCCGGGTTCGATCTCGGCGAGCACCTGGCGCGTCAGATTTGCCTCGACGTGCCGCCCGTCGCCGGGATAGCGCACGTGGAAGCTGCCCGCCCCGCGCGCCAGCTCCTGGAAGACCTGCCTGCCCGCGTAGGCGATCAGTTCAAGGCCGGTCAGCTTGCGGTAGGCGATCAGCGCCCGCCCGGTCGCTTCATCGAACACGCCGTTCAGCGACACTGCGTAGTGGAGCACGTCGAGCTCGGACTGCAGCAGGCGCACCGACGCCCCCTGCGCGCCGGGCCCGAGGTTCACCTGCACGTAGCGCACCCCCGGCGAGCGCGCGCTGAACTCGCCCTGCTGCGGCGTCGCGTAGTGCACCGCGCGCGCTTCCACGAGGCCGGGGTAGCCGCTCGTGTAGGCGACGTCAACCTGCCCCGCGCCATGGCGCCCGGCGGGCACGGCGAGGGCGCGGACCGCCACCTTTCGCCCTTCGCGGTAGAAGCTCACCTTGACCGCCTGCCCGGCCACGTAAGGGGTCACGATCGCGCGTACCACGATGCGCTCGCCCACGAACGCGAACGGCGGGCTGCCACCGACCCGGTGCAGCTCGAGCTTGACGCGCCCGGGGAGCGGGCTCGCGGGCGCGCTCGCGGGCGGGGTGGGCACGCCCGAGGCGGGGGGCGGGGTCCCGGCCGGCGCCGTTTCAGCCGCGGCAGCGGGCGCGGCGCCGCCGAGGAGAAGCGCGCACAGGGTAAGCAGGCGACAGGCTGTCTTCATATCCCGATCCTATGCGCCCGGACCGACGAGCGAGGTCCCCGCCGCGATCAGGCCCACCCGCCTGCACACGAACACGACCGCCGCAATCCCGGCGAGCGCGCAGATCATCAGCACGGGCGCCTGCCAGCTCCAGTTCTCGAGGCTCGAGAAGGCGAGCGAGTTGTTCAGCGAGTGGGCCACGAAGCACGGATACAGCGAGCCGCTGTAGCGATAGAGCAGACACAGTCCGAAGCCGAGTGCCGCGAGCGGCAGGAGGTCGAGCAGCGGCGCCGAGCCGGCGTGCACGCCGCCGAACAGCAACGCCGTGATCACCGCCGCGGGCAACGTCCCGCGCCAGTTGCGCAGGGCCGTGAAGATGAAGCCTCGGAACAGGAACTCCTCGCAGATCGGGGCCACCACGCACGTGAGCCCGGCGCTGAGCAACAACAGCGCCGTGCCTTCGTTGGAGCCGAGCTGTTTGAGCAGTTCCTCTTCTTCGGGTTTCAGCAGCGCCGACCAGATCACGCTGAGCACGAGGAACGCCACCAGCAGCAGCACGATCATCCCGGAGGCCGATCGCCAGCCCACCCCGGGGCGGCGCAGCCCGAACTGCCAGGAGTGCACGGCGCGCCCGCCGATGTGCGCGCAGTACACGGCCGCCAGCACGAAGGCGAGATCCTGGACGAAGGTGTCGGCGATCGCGAGCCCCGGCGGCGTGCTCGAATTCGAGATCTTCACGCCGAGGGCGAGCGCCGGCAGATCCACGGCGAGACCGGCCAGAGCGGCCAGCACGAGCCCTCCTACCAGCGCGATCGGCGCCGTCCACGGCGGCCAGCCGGTGTCCGGCGAATGCGACGGGTCTCCCTCGGGCAGATCGAGCGGCGCACCGCCCGAACGCCGGCCATCCAGCTGGAGCGCCGGCTCGGGCGCCACGCCGTCCCTGGGTGTCGGCTCGCCCATCGCCTAGGCCACCCAGTGCCAGGTGGCGAACTGGGCGACGAAGAGCCCCATCAGGGCGGCCGACAGCGCTAGCGCGGGGCGCTGAGCGCGCGGCCGCGCGGCGAGCCAGGCTGCGAGCCAGATGTTCAGCGGGAAGAGCACCACGAGGAACCGCGGCAGCGACATCAGGGGCTGCGTGCTCACGGGGTATGAGAGCGGCAGTGCCAGCGCGGCGATCACATAGGCGCCATAGGCGAGCGGGAGCAGGCGCAGGACGCCCACGACGGCGGGAGCCGCGAGCGCGAGGAACGCCAGCAGGACGAGGTTGTGTCCGGCGTTCACGAACGGGCTGCCCGAGGCGATGGGGAAGTAGTTGACGTGGCGCTGGAAGGAGAGGAGCTGACGCGCGCCCGCGAACGCCGCTCGCATGCCGTCCCACACCCCCATGTACGGCCCGGCGAAGCTCCTGCCCCAGACCTCCTGTGCGTGCAGGGGCGCGAGCGGGTCCCCGCCCGAGAGTGCCAGGCCCGCCCCGTACACGACCAGTCCCGCCGGCAAGAGGCACAGCCACAGCAGCTCCGCGCGCAGGCGATAGCGCGGTCGCAGCCCGCTCAGGCGGGCCCTCCCCCAGGCAAGCGCGCGCGCACGAGCGCCGTCCGCGCCGGTCCAGACGGGATGGCGCGCTCGCTCGAAGTCGACCGGGCGGTCGGCGCGCGGCCCGTAGAGATAGATCATCAGCGCCGGCAGCGCGAGGACGAGGCCGGTGCTGCGCGTCGCGCCCGCCAGCGCCCCGAGCACGCCCACCAGTGCCCAGCGCCCCTGACGCGCGCTCCAGAAGAGGCCGACCGACAGGGCAAGGTACAGCGACTCCGAGTAGACCGCCGAGAAGAAGAAGGCCATCGGCGCAAACGCCGTGACCATCACCGCGAGGCGAGCGGTCTCGGCGCCGAAAAGACGATCGCCGGCGAGGCCTCCGCCGCCGGCCAGCTCGAGCGTGGTCAGGCGGTGGATGCCATAGAGGGCCACGGCGAGGGCGAGGAGCGACAGCAGCACGCCGGCGAGCACGGGCGGCACCCCGAACCAGGCGATCGTCTTCAGTCCGAGCGGATACAGGGGGAAGAACGCCGTGCGCGGGGTCGTGAAGGCCCCGAGGTCGGGACGGTAGCCGTAGTGGGCGATGACCAGGTACCACGCGGCGTCCCAGCGCGCGGCCGGGGCGGCCAGCAGATCGCCGAGCCATCCGAACCCTCGCGTGAGGCCCGGGGGATTGAAGGTGTGGCGAACGGGTCCGAAGCCGAGCGTCACGATCGTGCCGACGGCGGCGCACCACACGAGCAGACGCGAGCTCCACAACGCCCGCCAGCTCTCCCGGATGGCGGTCCTGCGCGCGGAGTCCAGCGACCGCAGCCCTGCCAGCAGGCCCGCCGGCGATGCGGGCGCGCTGCGGGGCGATCGCCACCGGGACGCGCGCGGCTCGAACGGGACGGCGAGCTCGCCTGCGGGGTCCACGATGGCCAGCTCGGCGGTGTCTGAATTCATGGCGCTCGAGAGCAAGCCTAGAGATGGCCGCGTCGGGACCGAGAGGAAACCACGGTCGGGCACGGTAATCTCGATGTCCCAAGATGTCTCGGCAAGCACGCAAGCGTCGGCGCAAACACAGCCATGGCGGAGCGACGCGGGTCCTGCTCGCGGGCGGCGGCTTCCTCGCGGCCGCGTTCGTCGTCGGCACGATCGCGGCCGTCGGCTACGTCCTGAGCGTGGCTCGCTCCGCGCCGGCGCTGTCCACGCTGCACCCGATCCTGAGCAGTGGCTCCTCGCAGGTGTTCGCGGCCGACGGAACGCGCCTGGGCTTCATCCAGTCCGACGAACTGCGCAGCCCGATCGGCTGGAGCGAAATGCCCTCGAACCTCAAGAACGCGACCGTCGCGATCGAGGATCAGCGCTTCTACAAAAACGACGGCGTCGACCTGACGGGGATATTCCGCGCGGCCGTCAAGGACATCACGAGCGGAGCCCCCCTGCAGGGAGGCTCCACCATCACGATGCAGCTGGTACGCAACATCTACCTGGGCGGCGACCAGCGCACGCTCAAGCAGAAGATCATCGAGGCCAAGCTCGCGCTCGATTACGAGAAACACCACAGCAGGCGCTCAATCCTCACCAGCTATCTCAACAGCGTCCCCTACGGCACGGTCGGCGGACAGACCGCGGTCGGGGTGCAGGCCGCGGCGAGGGTCTTCTTCAACAAACCAGCCTCCCAGCTGAACCTCGCGCAGGCGGCGCTGCTCGCCGGCCTGCCGCAGGCGCCATCGCAGTACAACCCGTTCCTCGACCCGTCAGCCGCCAGGGAACGGCGCAACGAGGTGCTCGCGAAGATGGCCGAACTGCACTACATCACCGCGTCGCGGGCGGCCTCCACCGAGCGCGCGCCGCTGGAGGTCGAACACGGGAACTACTACTCCCGGCGCAGCGAACCGTTCTTCTTCGAATATGTCCGCGAGCAGCTCATCGACCGCTACGGGGCCAAGACGGTCGAACACGGGGGGCTGAAGGTCTACACGACGATCGACCTGAACATGCAGCGGCTCGCCCGCAAGGCGATCACGGAAGTGCTCGACGAGCCCGAAGACCCGGCATCGGCGATCGTGACGCTGAATCCCGCCAACGGCGACATCGAGGCGATGGCCGAGTCCGAGAGCTACGACCAGTCGCAGTACAACCTGGCGGCCGACGGCCACCGCCAGCCCGGCTCGACGTTCAAGGCGATCGACCTGGCGGACGCGCTCAGCCGCGGTATCGATCCAAACACGACCTACTACTTCTCCCACACGCTGCCGGAAGGCTGGCTGCCGGGTTACCCGACCTACAAAGTCGAGACCTTCGAGGGCACCTCGCTGAACAAGTCGATCAACCTGGTGCAGGCGACGCTCGCCTCCGACAACACCGTCTACGCCCAGCTGGCCGCCGACCTGGGCGAGGAAACGATCACGGAAATGGCCTACAAGATGGGGGTCCAAACCCACCTGCTGGGCAACCCGGCCCAGGCACTCGGCGGCCTCGAACTGGGCGTAACGCCGCTGGAAATGGCCGACGTCTACGCCACCCTCGCCGACGGCGGCTGGCGCAACACGCCGATCGCGATCACCAAGGTCGTGTTCCCCGACGGCCATACCGACACCGACTGGGGCCAGCCCCATCGGGTGAAAGTGCTCAGCGAAGCGGTCACCGGCGAGGAGACGAGCATCCTCCACCAGAACGTGCTGGGCGGCACCGCGGTGAGATCGGTGATCTCCTGCCCGACGGCTGCGAAGACCGGGACGACGAGCGAACTGGTGGACGCCTGGCTCGACGGCTACACACCCCGCTACTCGACGGTCGTGTGGATGGGCTACCCCAACAGGCGCGTGCCGATGACCGACGTTCATGGCGAACCCCAGCAGGGCGGCGCCCTGCCCGCCGTGATCTGGAAAACCTATATGAGCGCCGTGACCGAAGGCCAGCCCTGCGAAGAATTCCCACAGTCCAAGGAAGCGATCTCATACTCGCCGTTCTTCGGCAAGTACGCGACCACCGGCGAGACGCACGTCAGCCCCTTGAACGAACCCGGCCAATCGAACGAACACCCCACCCTCACGGCGCCGCGCAGGAGCGGCGGCGGCTCGACGCCCCGGTCCGAACCGCGCGTTGGCGCCCCCCCCACCAGGGCTCCCGGCGGGCCCACCCCGCCCCCGGGCGCCAACGAACCTGCGATCAGAAGGACCGGCGGAGCGGCGCCGGGCTGATCGCCTGCCGATCACCAATCGAAGCCCCTTCTGAGTCCAGCACTGGTAGTTTGACTCTGGAATTGCGAAACGAACGGCCGCCCTCATGCAGACGGGGCAGCCAGATTGGATGCGGCGTGGCGAAGGAGGACAAGGTTGAATTCGAGGGCGAGGTGATCGAGGCGCTCCCGAACGCGATGTTCCGGGTGAAGCTCGACAACGACCACGTGGTGCTCGGGCACGTAGCGGGCAAGATGCGGCGCTTCAGGATCCGCATCCTCCCGGGCGATCGCGTGCGCTGCGAGCTCTCTCCCTATGACCTCGATCGCGCGCGGATCGTCTACCGCCACCGCTGAGCAGGCATCGCCGAGCGCTCCCTGATCGAATCCATCGCGGCCGAGCTGGCGCGACCGCTCGGAGCCGCGCCCGGGTCGGGCCGCCGCCCACGCGTCCTGCGCGGCATGGGAGACGACGCCTCCGTGGTGCTGGCGCGGCCGGTGTGCGTGACCTCGCTCGATGCGATGGTCGAGGGGGTCCACTTCCGCCTGCGCGAGGGCTGGGCCACACCGGCGGAGGTGGGGCATCGCGCACTGGCGGGCGCGCTCTCGGACCTGGCGGCGATGGGCGCCGACCCCGGCGAGGCCTATCTCGCCCTGGGCCTGCCGAGCGGGTTCGCCGAGGCGGCGGCGCTCGAGCTGGTGCGGGCGGCGATCGCGCTCGCCGAGCAGACGGGCACGGTCATCGCAGGAGGCGATGTGGTGGGGGCGCCAGTGCTCACGGTCGCGGTGACAGCGGTGGGCTGGGCGGAGCGCGCGGAGGAGCTGGTCGGTCGCGACGGCGCGCTCCCTGGCGACCTGGTCGGTGTGACGGGCCGTCTTGGCGGGGCCGGTGCCGGACTGGCCGTGATGGCGGGGCGCGCAACGCACACGCCGCGCACCGAGACGGCGCTCGGACGGGCGCGCCGCCCGCTGCCGCGATTGCGGGAGGGGCGCGCGCTGGCCGCGGCCGGCGCGCACGCGATGATCGACCTCTCCGACGGATTGGCCACCGACGCGGGGCACATCGGGCGCGCCAGCGGCGTGCGCCTGAACGTCGCACTGGCAGATCTCCCGCTGGAGGAGGGCGTGGCGGAGGTGTGCGCCGAGCTGGGGATTCCGGCCTGGCAGCTGGCGGCCGGAGCGGGCGAAGACTACGAGCTGTGCTTCTGTGCGGCTCCGGCCGATCGCGAGCGGATCGAGGACGCGCTGAGCGCGCCCGGAGCCGCTGGAGTCAGCTGGGTCGGCGAGGTCGTCGACGGTCCGCCCGGGGTGGCGCTGTCAGACGAGCGGGGAGACGACGTTCGGATCGAGGGATTCGAGCACCGCTGGTAGGGGCCGGCGAGCAGAGCTCCTCCCGGCGGGCTGCGCTTCGATCGGCTGCGGGATGCCGCCGCCGGGCAGCACCCGCGCGGCGCCCACCGGGACGGTGCGGGTCAGATGGGCGAAGACCAGCAGCCGTTGGGCGGCGCTGAACAGGGGCGTGCACGCCGACAGCACGAGGCGGTTGTAGCCGACGTTCGCGATGGCGGCCTCGACGTCGGTTGGCGCCACCACGCGCTGTCCGATGACCGTGTAGGTGAAGTGGGCGTAGGGCATGTACAACAGGATCCGGCTGCCGCCGTGGAGCGCGTCGATGTGACGGAACGGCGCCAGATAGGTGGTCCGGTGTCCGGCTATCGCCGTGGTTCCGCCGATGCCCGGGAAGGGCGTTTCCGGGTAGACGCCAGGACCGCTCTTGAGGTCTTCCACACCGGTGCCCTTGACGACCACGAAGCTCGCCCCGATCCGCGGGATCACGATGCGGCCGACGGCACTGCCATCGGCGGCGTGGCGCTGCAACTCGCCGGCCAGGAAGGCGATCCGCGCGCGCTCGTCGGCCAGGCTCGCGAGCGTCCGGCGCTCCACGGGGGTCGGCGCCGCGCGTTCGACCTTGCGCAGCTCGCCGCTCAGGTGGTCCTGCCTGATGGTCGCGTACAGCGCCGATATCGGCTCCTGCCAGAGCAGCGTGATGCCCGCGTCTATCACCGCCAGCGCACCCACCACGATCAGCGCCACGGCGAGCACGCGCACGGCCCGGCTGGAGCGCGAACGGCGCTCGTCGGACAAGAACGCACGCGGATGAGGCGATCGGGGGGTGAACTGAATCTCGGACACCGCCCCTTATCGTCGCAGAGCGGACTCCGTTCCACCAAGCGATCCCGGGCCGGCGTAGGACATGGGGCCGCGAACGGTGATCTCGATGCCCTCGTCGCGACCGGACCCCATGAGCGGCGCCAACGGCGCGAGCGCGAGCCTGGCAGCCAGGACCGCGCAGCCGAAGACGAGGCTCCATATCGCGGCTGCACCCAGCGAGACGTGCCCGCCGGCGAGCAGCTGGACGGCGCTCCACGCGACCCCGCCGAGGCCGAGGTCGAGCTCGCGAGCGTAGAAGGACACGAGCAGCGCCAAGGGCAGCAGGCCGAGCGCCACGAGCGCGAGCGAGGCCGGCCGGCGAGGGCGCAGCTCGGGCGAGGCGATCAGCAGCCACAGATGCGCCGCGGGAATCAGCAGCAGGGCCGTGAACGGGTCAAGGACCCACACGAGCACGCAGACCGCGAGCAGCACGAGCAGCATCGCCAGCCCGGCGACGTCGGGGTCCGGGCGACTCTCCCAGCGCAGCCGCCGAACGAGCATGCGCCAGAGCAGCCACGCGAGCGCGAGTGCGAACGCGACGGCGAGGACCGCCGTCGTGGCGGTGCCGTCGAATGGCATCGCGCTCGGCAGCACGGGCGCGCGCGGCCCGGGGATGATGCCCAGCAGCCCGAGCAGGCGTGCGAACAGCGCGCAGGCGAAGAATGGGAGCGCACAGCTCAGCGCCCACAGCGTCCAGTGCCCGACGGGCATGCGCCGGCGGCGCAGGCGGGCCAGGGCGTCGGCGGCGACGAGCAGCGGTGAGAGCAGCAGCGTTCCCGCTAGCAGTCGCACAGCCCACTCGGGGAGGATGTTGTTCTTCAGCACGACCCCTGTCTGCATCGCCGATGAGACGTCGGGTGCGACGTCGAGGGCGTCGACGGCGCTCAGCACCGCGCGCCCCAGGCCTTCGAGGCGTTCGGCGCTCACCCGCTCATGCGCGGCCGGCCCGGCTTCTCCGGAGACCTGCACGAGCACCGCGGGCAGCCCGCGCGCGTCGAGCGCGCCCTGCTCACCGGGCGCGAAGGGGAAGGCGAGATGCGCGAGCTGTCCCACCACGCTTGGCGCGCCGGGCTGCAGGCCCGACTCGTGCGTGATCGCGTCGGCGACCGTGCGCTGCAGCTGCAGAGGGGCGGAACCGAACCCGTCGGAGTAGGGCACCACGTAGGGCGTGCTGGAGTGCACGCCGGCCAGATCTCCGAGCACGAGGGCCGCGTCGAACGGCCCGTGCAGGCTGTTCAGGAGGTTCGCCGCGCCGGCGTCACCGCCGCTGCCGCCGCTGGTGGAGACGAGGATGATCGTGCGCTTGGTCTCACGGGTGGCGAACACCCGCGCGAGCTCGAGCAGCGCGGCGGTCCCCGACAGCTCGGCCTGCGACCGCGGGGCGGCGGCATCGCGGTGCGCGACGATCACGATCGGCGTGGCTTCGGTCGAGCCGGGGCGCTGCGCGACGACGGTCGTCAGCGGCCGTTCCCCTTCGATCGTCTGGCCCTCGAAGTGCTCGGTCCGCACCGCGAAACCCCCGCCTGCGGCGCCCCCGAGCCCTTCGAAGGTGTGGGCCACATATTCGGCCAGCCGCGCATCGCCTCGGCTGCCAGGGCGCCTGTCTGGGAATTCGACAGCCAGGCGGCGCAGTTCGGCAAACGCGGGCGCGCCTTCGAACGCGTCGGGCGCGAGCGTCGAGCTGAGGGGAAGCGGACGTCCGCTCAGCGAGAACGCTGCGATCGCAAGCGCGAGCAGGAAAGGCACGAGGCCCGCGCGATAGAGGCGCCCGTTGAGCATCTTCTAGACCATAGTTCGCGTGAGGATCCCTCGCGCTGGACAAAAACGCGCAAGATGCGCAAGCCAGATCGCGAGCCCGAGATCTGGACGGGCCCGCGACGCCGCGGCGGATCAGTGCGTGCGTTAGGTATCGTGCCCCCGCGTGCTCCAGCCCGTCGCCGTAGGAAACAAGAACCTCGCCGACTACACGCACATCTGCGGGCGCGAGCTGATCGCCGAAATCCAGGAGCTGGCGGCCCCACTGCAGGGACAGCGCGTCGTGCACATCTCGGCCACGGCCTTCGGCGGAGGCGTCTCGGAGATCCTCTACACGCTCGTGCCGCTGATGCGCGACGTCGGGCTCGACTGCGAGTGGCAGGTCATCTACGGCCGCGAAGAGTTCTTCAACGCCACCAAGCTCATGCACAACGCCCTGCAGGGAGCGCCGCAGGACCTCGACGAGGAGCAGTGGGCGACGTGGCGGCGCTACGGGGAGATAAATGCGCGCGAGCTCACCGAGGGGTGGGACGTGTGCCTGGTCCACGACCCCCAGCCGGCGGCGCTTTACAAACTGGTGCCCGAGAAGGCGAAGGGCTGGGTATGGCGCTGCCACATCGACCTGTCCACGCCCAACCCGCACACGATCAGCACGCTGCTCCCCTACATCCAGGACTATCCGCATTCGCTGTTCCACATGCGCGACTACGTGCCGCCGGGGATGAACGGGCATGTCCACGTCGTGCCGCCGGCGATCGACCCGCTGACGCCCAAGAACATGGCGCTCTCGCCGGAAGACGCCGCATTCGTGTGCGGGCAGTTCGGCATCGACGTCGACCGCCCGCTGATCTGCCAGGTCTCGCGGTTCGACCCCTGGAAGGATCCCCTGGGCGTGATCGACGCCTACCGCCTGGTCAAGGAGTCCATGCCGGAGGTGCAGCTCGCGCTGGTGGGCTCGATGGCGAGCGACGACCCCGAGGGCTGGGACTACTTCAACGCGACCATCGCGCACGCGGACGGGGACCACGACGTGCACATCCTCAACAACTTCAACAACGTCGGAGCGATCGAGGTCAATGCCTTCCAGTCGCACTCCGACGTGCTGATACAGAAGTCGATCCGCGAGGGCTTCGGGCTGACGGTCTCCGAGGCGATCTGGAAGGCGCGGCCGTTCATCGGCGGAGACGTGGGCGGCATCCCCCTGCAGATCGAAGACGGCAAGACCGGATTCCTGGTCTCGACCGTCGAGGAGTGCGCCGGGCGCGCGCAGCAGATCCTTTCCGACCCCGAGCTCGGCCGCGCCCTTGGCAAACGCGGCAAGGAGCACGTGCGCCAGCACTTCCTGACACCGCGCTACCTGCGCGATTATCTGCGGATCTTCAACGAGTTGAGAGAGGCATGAGCCGCGCGCCGGCACAGCGGACTCCGCTCGTGCTGGTGAGCAACCGTGGGCCGGTCACCTTCCACGCCCACGGAGAGGTTCAGCGCGGCTCCGGCGGCCTGGTCACCGCGCTGACGGGTCTCGCGTCGCACCGTGAAGCGATCTGGATAGCCTCGGCGATGAGCGAGTACGACGCCGAGGTCTCGCTCGAGCACGGCGGGCGCGCGTTTCCGGTGCGCTCTCCCGCCGGGGGCGAGTACGAGGTGCGCCTGGTCATCAGCGACGCAAACGCCTATGACCGCTTCTACAACGTGTTCGCCAACCCGATGCTGTGGTTCATCCAGCACTACCTGTGGGATCTCTCGAACGCGCCTGACATCAGGCGGGAGGAGATCGAGGCGTTCGAGTTCGGCTACAACGTCGTCAACGAAGATCTCGCGCGAGCGGTGGTCGAGGAGCTCGAGGGCACCCAGGAGCCGGTCGTGATGGTCCACGACTACCACCTGTACACGCTCCCCGGCCTGGTGCGCCACGCGCGCCCGGACGTCTTCCTGCACCACTTCATCCACATTCCCTGGACGCAGGCCGACGCCTGGCGGGTGCTCCCGACCCGGATCCGCGAGGAAATCTTCACGGGGCTGCTGGCCAACGACATCATCGGCTTCCACACGCGCTCCTACAGGCGCAACTTCCTGCAGTGCTGTCGCGATCTGATGGACCTCGAGGTGGACTTCGAGCGGGGGCTTGTGCGCTTCGGCGAGCGGGAGGTGTGGGTCAGGGCCTATCCGCTGCCGATCGACCATCGGGCCACGCGGCTGATCGCGCAGAGCGACCGCGTGGAACACTTCGAGCGGGAGCTGCAGCGCCGCCGCCGCGACCACCTGATCTTGAGGGTCGATCGCGCAGACCTCTCGAAGAACGTGCTGCGCGGCTTCTCGGCCTTCGACCTGTTCCTCGAGCAGCACCCCGAGTTCACCGAGCGCGTGACGTTCGTCGCCCAGCTGATGCCCTCGCGTACGGATGTGCCCCAGTACGCGGAGTATCTGGAGCGGATCGAGGCGCTCGTGGCGGTCGTCAACCACCGCCACGGGACCCCTGACTGGATGCCGATCCAGCTGAAGCTGCGCGACGACCTCGATGAGGCGATCGCGGCGTACAAGCACTATGACGTGCTGCTCGTGAACGCGATGTTCGACGGCATGAACCTCGTGGCCAAGGAGGGGCCGATCGTGAACGAGCGGGAGGGCGTTTCGATCCTTTCGGAGAACACGGGCGCGCACGAGGAGCTCGGGGAGTACGCGCTGTCGGTCAACCCGTTCGACATCCAGGAGCTGGCCAACTCGATCTACGCGGCCCTGACGATGGACCGGCGCGAGCGCCGCCGCCGCGCGGAGGGGCTGGTGGAGATCGTCACCTCGCGCGACCCCGGTGACTGGATCGACGAGCAGCTGGCGGACATCCGTGCAAAGGGGCGCTCGCGCTAGCAGGCCGACGCGCGTCGCCCGCAGGTCGATGTGTGGGGCGCGCAGGCCGACGCGCGGCGCGCGCAGGCCGATGTGTGGGGCGCGCAGGCCGATGTGCGGGGCGCGCAGGCCGATGTGTGGGGCGCGCAGGCCGATGTGTGGATGGGCCGCCGAGCGCGACCCGCTAGTCTTTCCGGCAGCGAAGCGCATGACCCTGCCCGCACCCACATATGACCTCGTGCTGCTGCTCGACCCGCAGGCCGAGGAGCCGACGCGCGCCAAGATAATCGCCGACGCGCGCGCGGCGATCGAGGCCGAGGGCGAGCTGCTGCGCCACGACGACTGGGGCGAACGGCCGTTGACCTATCCGATCGAGCGCAGGGGCAGCGCCGAGTACCACCTCCTGCAGTTCCATGCAGCCACGACCGCGCTGCTCGACGCGCTCAACCGCTCGCTGCGGATCAGCGACGGCATCCTGCGCTTTCGCATCATCAAGCTGAGGCCGGGGGTCCCCGACGCCCCGGACATGCGCTCCGCCTCGAGCGCCCCGGCGCCGCCGGCGCGCCGCAGCGAGCCCGAGCCGCAGGAGCCGCCCGCGGGCGCGGAGCAGCCCGCGGCAGAGGGGCAGCCTTCCGCAGAGGGGCAGCCTTCCGCAGAGGGGCAGCCCGCGGCCGGGGAGCAGCCCCCGGCGGAGGGCCGGCCCGCGGCGGAGGGGCAGCCCGCGGCCGAGGTCGCGGTCGCAGAGCCGGCGTAGGCCGGCGGGCGAGACCCGCGCCAGCGTGGGCCGAAGGCCGCGGTGGAACCGTGGCGCACTCACCGCGCCGGGCGCAAGCGTAATAAGATCCCAGTGTGAGCTGGGCTGAGGACATGAACGAGCGATCCACCAGCAGGACCGACGTTCTGCGCGCGTCCCCGCCGATGTTCGAGTCGAGGCTGCTGGACGGGCTCTCGCGCGTGCACCCGATGGTGCCCGTGCTGATCTTCACACCGGTGATCGTGCTGATGGGCGCATGGGCCCTCTCGAGCGTGAGCGTCCTGACCCTCGCCGGGCTCGCGCTCGCCGGCTACGCGCTGTGGACGCTGTTCGAGTACTGGCTACATCGCCTCGTGTTCCATTTCGAGCCGGAGGACGGCTTCGGGGCGCGCCTGCACTGGATCATCCACGGCGTTCACCACGATCACCCCAACGACCCCCTGCGACTGGTGATGCCGCCGGCGGTGAGCGTTCCACTCGGGGCGGCCGTGTTCGGGATCCTCTACCTGATCTTCGGCCCGCGCTACGCGCCGGGACTGGCCGCGGGCTTCTTCGCCGGATACCTCGTGTACGACATGATGCACTACTACCTGCATCACTTCCGCCCGCACGGGCGGCTCGGCCGGGTGCTGCGCGAACGGCACATGCGCCACCACTTCCAGGACGACACCCGCGGCTTCGGGATCAGCGCGCCCTACTGGGACGAGGTGTTCCGCACCTCCCCGCGCGATAAGCGATCCTCGCAATAAGCGGGGTCGCGCACCCGCGCCGCGAGAGTGGCGCCCGCGGGCCGGTCTAGACTCGCTGGGAGAGCTCGACCGCGGAGCCCCCGCATCCGCGGAGCGAACGACGAACAAGCCGAAAGGAAGAGAGCCGTGGCCGCCACCAACATCAACAGGGTCGTGATGACCGGAAACCTGACCGCCGATCCGGAGCTGCGTTCGCTGCCGAGCGGCATGTCGGTGTGCAGCCTGCGCATCGCGTGCAACACGCGGCGCAAGAACGGGAGCACGGGCGAATGGGAGGACAAGCCCAACTACTTCAACGTCACCGTCTGGGGCGCTCAGGGCGAGAATGCGGCGCGCTTTCTGTCCAAGGGACGCCCGGTCGCGATCGACGGACGCCTGGAGTGGCGCGAGTGGGAGGCCCAGGACGGACAAAGCGTCAGGCAACCGATATCATTGCCGACTCGGTGCAGTTCCTGGGCTCGCGCGATGAAGCTCCCGCCGGAGGCGGACCGATCGGAGATCGGCCTGCCGCCAACGGGGCCTCGGGCAGCGACATCCCGGTCGACGAAGGCGATTTCCAGCCCGCACCGGTGGCCGGCGCAGCCGGCGACGACGATATTCCGTTCTAGTCAGTACAGCGAGGTACCTGTGTCTTCAAACCCAGTCATGCCCGAGCGCGAGCGCAGCCACGGCGGGGCACGCTGATGGCCAAAGCGCGCGGTCGCGGCAAGCCGGTTCGCCGGCGCGACAAGAAGGGCGGCCCCGGCGGCAACCGGCGCAAGCCCTGCCAGCACTGCCGCGACAAGGTCGATCAGGTCGACTACAAGGACGTCGCCTCGCTGCGGAAGTTCATCTCCGAGAAGGGCAAGATCCGCTCGCGGCGGATCACGGGCTCCTGCCGGCGCCATCAGGTGCAGATCGCCCGCGCGGTCAAGCGCGCACGCGAGTTGGCGCTGCTGCCCTACGTCAACGAGGGCGGCCGCGACGACAGCCCCCGCCGCGAGCGCGGCGATCGGGAACGCTAGCGCGGTGCCCGAAGCGATCCTCCTCAAGGACGTCGACACGCTCGGCGAGCAGGGCACGGTCGTAGACGTCCCTCCGCCGAGCGCGCTTTGGCCGCCTTCGCGCCGCGCCTGGCCCACGCTCCGGTGGCCCTGCCGGCCATGCTCACTGCCTGCGAATTCTACCTCGCCGAGCCGCGCCAGATCGTCATCGTCGGCACGCGCGATGCGGCCGGCACGGCGACCTGCTGCGCGCCTTCCACACCCGCTTTGTGGCCAACCGCATCGTGCTGCTGGTGGATACCGAGGAGACCCGCCGCGCCCTGGCCGCCGCCATCCCCGCCATCGAATTCATGCAGCCCGCCGGCGGCAGCCCCAGCGCCTATGTCTGCCACGCAATTACACTTGCCAGTTACCCATCACCGAGGCTGGCCAATTGGCCGAATTGCT